>DASSXV010000087.1:0-90654 GCA_035703635.1 Trueperaceae bacterium
ACGTCTACTGCGTCGACATCCTCAAGCAGGTCAAGGCCGTGCAGGGGGCGCTGGCGCGCGTCAGCGACGCCGTGCTCAGGTCGCACATCCGCGACCACGTCGCCACCGCCAGCCAGCGCGGCGACACCGAGCACATCGTCACGGAACTGATGGAAGCCCTCAAGTACCGCACCTGAGCGCCGGGCGACGTGAAAGCGTCGCCCGCCTCGCATAGTGAACAGGAGAAGTCATGGAAAGCGTAAGCCTGGGGATCCGCGGCATGACGTGCGCGAGCTGCACCGCGCGCGTCGAGCGGGCCCTGACCAAGGTGGCGGGCGTGAGCGAAGCCACCGTCAACCTGGCCACCGAGCGCGCCAGCGTGCGCTTCGACGCCCAGCAGACGGGCGTGCCCGCCCTGCTCGAGGCGGTCGCGCGGGCCGGCTACGACCCGGTGACCGAACGCACCAGCCTGGCGGTGAGCGGCATGACCTGCGCGAGCTGCACGGCGCGCGTCGAGCGTAGCCTCAAACGCCTCGACGGCGTCGTCGACGCTAGCGTCAACCTGGCCACCGAGCGCGCCAGCGTCACCTACCTCCCCGGGCTGCTGACCCCCGCCGACCTGAGCGCGGCGGTGACCGCGGCCGGCTACGAGGCGCGCGAGGCGGCCGCGAGCGGCGAGCGCGTCGACCGGGAGCGCCAGGCGCGTGAGGCGGAGGTGCGCGCCCTGCGGCGCGACGTCGTCCTCGCTGGCGCCCTCACGCTGCCGCTGGTGGTGTTCGTGATGCTGCCCATGCTGGTGCCGGCGCTGGAGGCGCGGCTGCTGGCGCTGGTGCCGGCCCAGGCGATCAACCTCGTCTCGTTCGTGCTCGCCAGCGTGGTGCAGTTCGGGCCGGGCCGGCGCTTCTACCGCCCCGGCTGGAACAGCCTGCGCCGCGGCAGCCCCGACATGAACAGCCTGGTGATGCTCGGCACCAGCGCCGCCTACGGCTACTCGGTGGTCGCCACCTTCGTGCCGCGCCTGCTGCCGGCGGGCACGGCGCACGTCTACTACGAGGCGTCCGCGGCGATCATCACCCTCATCCTGCTGGGCAGGTACCTCGAGGCCATCGCCAAGGGCCGCACCAGCGAGGCCATCAAGAAGCTGCTGGGCCTGCAGGCGAAGACGGCGCGCGTGGTGCGCGCCGGCGAGGAGCTCACCCTGCCCATCGACCAGGTCGTGCCCGGCGACGCCGTGCTGGTGCGCCCCGGCGAGCGGATCCCCGTCGACGGGCGCGTGCTGACGGGCGGCTCGTTCGTGGACGAGTCGATGATCACCGGCGAACCGATCCCGGCGCGCAAGGGCGAGGGCGACGAGGTGGTGGGCGGCACCGTGAACACCACCGGCGCCTTCACCTTCGAGGCCACCAACGTCGGCGCCGACACCGTGCTGGCGCAGATCATCAGGATGGTCGAGGACGCCCAGGGCTCCAAGCTGCCCATCCAGGCGCTGGCCGACAAGGTCGTCAGCGTCTTCGTGCCCATAGTCATCGTCATCGCCCTCATCACCTTCGGGGTGTGGATGCTGTTCGGCCCCGAGCCGGCCCTCACCTTCGCGCTGGTGAACACGGTGGCGGTGCTGATCATCGCCTGCCCCTGCGCCATGGGCCTCGCGACCCCCACCAGCATCATGGTCGGCACCGGCAAGGCCGCCGAGCTGGGCATCCTCTTCCGCAACGGCGCCGCCCTGCAGACGCTGCAGGAGGCCAAGCAGGTCGCCCTCGACAAGACCGGCACCCTCACCAAGGGCAAGCCCGAGCTCACCGACCTCGTCACCCTGCCGGGCTTCGACCGCCTCGAGGTGCTGGCCTTGACCGCCAGCGTGGAGCAGGCATCCGAGCACCCGGTCGCCCAGGCGATCGTGGACGCCGCCAAGGCGCAGGGCGCCGCCCTAGGCGGCGCCGACGCGTTCGAGGCGGTGCCGGGCTACGGCGTGGAGGGCCGCGTGAACGGCCGCCTCGTGCAGGTGGGCGCCGACCGCTACATGCGGCGCCTGGGCGTCGACGTGACGGCGTTCGCCAGCGACGCCGGGCGCCTGGCCGACGAGGGCAAGACGCCCCTGTACGCCGCCGTCGACGGCCGGCTCGCCGCCGTCATCGCCGTCGCCGACCCCATCAAGGACTCCACCCCCCAGGCCATCGAGTCGCTGCACGCGCTCGGCCTGCGCGTGGTGATGATCACCGGCGACAACGAGCGCACCGCCCGCGCCATCGCCCGCCGCCTGGGCATCGACGAGGTGCTCGCCGAAGTCCTGCCCGACGGCAAGGTGGAGGCCGTGAAGCGCCTGCAGGCGCAGGGCGGCAAGGTGGCGTTCGTGGGCGACGGCATCAACGACGCGCCCGCGCTGGCGCAGGCCGACGTGGGCCTCGCCATCGGCACCGGCACCGACATCGCCATCGAATCCGCCGACGTGGTGCTGATGGCCGGCGACCTGCGCGGCATCACCAACGCCCTGGCCCTCTCGCGCAAGGCCATCACCAACATCAAGCAGAACCTCTTCTGGGCGTTCTTCTACAACACCGTGCTCATCCCCGTCGCCGCCGGCGCGCTCTACCCGGCCTTCGGCATCCTCCTCAGCCCCATCCTGGCCGCCGCCGCCATGGGCCTCTCCAGCGTCTTCGTGCTAACCAACGCCCTGCGCCTGCGCAACTTCACGCCCCCCATCACCAGCGCCGCCCACCCGGGCGCACCGGAGCCGCGGCTGGCCGCCGCGTGACGCCGTGACGGACCCAAGCCCCGAAGGAGACACCATGCAAACCGCACCGCAGACGCTCGGACAACTCGTTGGCAGCTTCAAGGGCTCCCGCGAGCTCGTGCGCGACCGCCACGCCTTCCTCAAGCGCAGCGCCGGCAAGCACGACGTCCCGCAGCTCGCCGGCCTGCCCATGCTGGGCCTGGGCGGGAGCTGCGGCAAGCCCGGCTTCCAGCTCCCCTACGTGGTGCGCTTCGACGACGCGAAGCTCGAGCGGCTCGAGCAGACCGCCGCGCGCTTCGGCATGTTCGTCGAGTACGGCGCCTACCCCCACCTCAAGCTCGAGGACGGCGGGCAGGAGATCGCCGCCGTGCAGGACTGGACCACGCTGACGCTCGTGTTCCTGCGCCCCTCCTACGACCGCAAGGAGGAGCTGCTGACGGCGATCAGCCAGGCGCTCGCCTGACTCCCGGCCAGGGCGCGAGCCCGGAAAGGACGACAACATGACGACCCAGACAAGAACGCGCGTGGCGGTGAACGGCTACGGCGTGATCGGCAAGCGCATCGCCGACGCGGTGCGCCTGCAGCCCGACATGGAGCTCGTGGGAGTCGCCGACGTGGTCGCCGACTACCGCCTCCAGACCGCCGCCCTCCAGGACGTCCCCGTCTACGCCTCCACGCCTGAAGGCGCGAAGGCCATGCGCGCCGCCGGCATCCCCGTGGCGGGCGAGCTGGGCGCGCTCCTGGAGCGCGTGGACGTGGTCGCCGACTGCACCCCCAAGGGCGTCGGCGCCAGCAACCTCAAACTCTACCGGCGCGCGGGCGTGAAGGCAGCGCTGCAGGGCGGCGAGAAGCACGACGTGACGGGCCACTCGTTCGTGGCGCAAGCCAACTACGCCAGCGCCGTCGGCCGCGACTTCACCCGCGTCGTCTCCTGCAACACCACCAGCACCGTCCGCACCCTGGGCGCGCTGCACGAAGCCGGCCTGCTCAAGAAGGCGCGCGGGGTGCTGGTGCGCCGCGCCACCGACCCGTGGGAGTCGGACCACTCCGGCATCATGAACACCGTCGTGCCCGAACGCGTCATCCCCAGCCACCAGGGGCCCGACGCGCGCACCGTCATGCCCGCGCTCGACGTGGTCACCATCGCCGCCAAGGCGGCGCACACCCAGGGCCACGGCCACTTCTGGATCGCCGAACTCACCCGCGAAGCGAGCAGGGACGAGGTGCTGGACGCCTTCAGGGCCGCGCCGCGCATCGCGCTCATGCGCATGGGCGACGGCATCGTCGCGCTCAACAGCACCATCGAGCTGATGCGCGACCTCCACCGCCCGCGCGGCGACATGTGGGAGGTCGCCCTCTGGGAGGACGTCCTCACCGTCGAGGGAAACGAGCTCTACTACAGCTACCAGGTCGACAACCAGGCCATCGTGGTGCCCGAAACCATCGACGCCCTGCGCGCCCTCACCGCCACCGCCGACGCCGACGAGTCGATGCGCCTCACCGACGAGACCCTCGGCCTCACCGACGACTTCCTCAGGCCGCAAGCGCACCCGCACGCGCCCGCCGCCCTTACCCCAGACATCGCCCGCGAGGAGGCCCCGTGACCGACCACGACCACCACGACCACGACAAGCAAGGCGCGGCCACCAGCACGAGCACCAAGGACCCCTGGACCGAGGCCATCGAGAGCGAGCCGCACGTCCACCACGCCGAGCACGACGCCCAGCTCGCCCCCGGCCATCACGCTAGCCACGGCAACCACGCCGGGCACGGCGCTCACGCCGACCACGGCGGGCACGACAAGCACGCCGGCCACTCACCGGAGATGTTCCGCGACCGCTTCTGGGTCGCGCTCATCCTGACGCTGCCCATCCTCTACTTCAGCGAGCAGATGCAGGCCTGGTTCGGCTACCAGGCGGTCAGCTTCCCCGGCAGCGAGTGGGTCAACCCGATCCTCGGCACGGTGCTGTACCTCTACGGCGGCCTGGTGTTCCTGCAGGGCGCCCGCCACGAGCTCGCCGCCAGGCAGCCGGGCATGATGACGCTCATCAGCCTCGCCATCACCGTCGCCTACGTCTACAGCATGGCGGTGGCGCTGGGCGTGCCCGGCATGCCATTTTTCTGGGAGCTCTCCACCCTCATCGCCATCATGCTCCTGGGCCACTGGATAGAGATGGCCAGCGTGCAGGGCGCCTCCCGGGCGCTCGAGAACCTCGCCTCGCTCATCCCCCACACCGCCCACCGCATCACGGGCGGCGCCATGGAGGACGTACCCGTCGCCGAGCTACGCCACGGCGACCGCATCCTCGTGCGCCCCGGCGAGCAGCTCCCCGCCGACGGCGTGGTGACGGAGGGGCGCAGCAGCGTCAACGAGGCGTTCCTCACCGGCGAGTCCAGGCCCGTGCCCAAGGAGGAAGGCTCCGAGGTCGTGGCCGGCGCCGTCAACGGTGAGGGCGCCCTCACTGTCGAGGTCGCCCGCACGGGCGGCGAGACCACCCTGTCGCAGATCCAGCGCCTCGTCGAGGAGGCGCAGGCGTCGCGCAGCCGGTTCCAGAACCTCGCCGACCGCGCCGCCGGCTGGCTCTTCTACATCGCCGTGGCCGCGGGCGTCATCACCTTCGTGGCGTGGCTGGCCGCCTCCGGCGACCTGCAGCAGGCCATCGCCCGCACCGTCACGGTGCTGGTCATCGCTTGCCCCCACGCCCTCGGCCTCGCCATCCCGCTCGTGACCGTCAACGCCACCGCCATGAGCGCCGCCAACGGCATCCTGGTGCGCAACCGCGAGGCGTTCGAGCGCGCCCGCGACATCGGCATCGTCGCCTTCGACAAGACCGGCACCCTCACCGAAGGCAAGTTCGGCGTCAACGCCGCGCACGTCCACGGCATGGACGAACGCGACGCGCTAGCCGTCACCGCCGCGCTCGAGACGCGCAGCGAACATCCCCTGGCGCAGGCCATCGTGGAGGAGGCGCGCTCGCGCGGCCTGAGCCTGCCCGCGTCCCAGGACTTCGAGGTCGTGGCCGGCAAGGGCGTCAAGGCGCGCGTGGACGGCGTCACCTACACCGTCGGCCGCCCCGAGTGGGTCGAAGAGCAGGGGCTAGCGTTCCCCGAGGCGCTCAAGGGCGCCCTGGCGGAGGCGGAGGCGCGCGGCGAGAGCGCCATCGTCCTCATGAACGAGCAGACCGCCCTCGCCGTGTTCGGCCTCGCCGACCGCGTGCGCCAGCGGGCGAAGGACACCATCCGCGCCCTCAAGGCCGCCGGGGTCGAGCCCGTGATGATCACCGGCGACGCGGAGGCCGTGGCGCGAACCGTCGCCGCCGAGCTCGGCATCGAGCGCTACTACGCCCGCGTGTTGCCGGGCGAGAAGGCGGAGAAGGTGCGTGAGCTGCAGAAACGCGCGCGCACCGCCTTCGTGGGCGACGGCATCAACGACGCCCCGGCCCTGCTCGAGGCCGACCTGGGCATCGCCATCGGCGCCGGCACCAACGTCGCCATCGAATCGGCCGACCTGGTGCTCATCGAGAACGACCCGCTCGACGTGCTTGCCGCCCTCAAGCTCTCACGCGCCACCTACCGAAAGATGATGCAGAACCTGGCGTGGGCCACCGGCTACAACGCCGTCGCCATCCCCCTCGCCGCCGGTGTGCTGGCTGGCATCGGCTTCCTGCTCTCCCCGGCGGTGGGCGCCGTGCTCATGAGCGTCTCCACAGTCGTGGTGGCGTTCAACGCCATGCTGCTGCGCCGCACCGACCTCTCCGCCGCCTGAGGCTCCGCCCGCGCGCCTCGAGGCGGCGCTCCCCGGGCTAGGGCGGCCGAGGTCGGCGAAGAGATTGCCGCTACCGGCCACGATGGCGTTGTCATCGAGGCGCGCGACACGCTTGTCCACGGCAGCGCCGTCATTATCGACTGCCCCTAGGGCGCGTCGCCCCCGCGGCACATAGCTGATCTACCCGCTGGCTTACGGCTACCTGGCCGGCACGACCGCGGGCGACGCTTCCGGCATCAGCGTGCGCTTGGGAAGCGGCGCCCACAAGGCGGCGGCCGCCGCGTTGTGCAAACTCGATCTGTTCAAGTGTGACGCGGCGTTCAAGTCAAAGCCGGGCTGCGCGGCAGCGATCGTGACCGTAGCGGTTCATGAACATGACGGTCGGCCCGCCCGGTTGCACCCTGGACCGCACGTAGCAGCAGGAGCCGCGAGCCGCATGAGCCGGCGACGTGCGGACGACGGAGTCACCGCTACCATGGGGCATGACGACGATCGGGCAGTTGGCGCGGCGCACGCGCGAGTCGGTGAAGACCCTAAGGTACTGGACGGACCTGGGCCTGCTGGCGGCCGAGCGCGGCGCCAACGGCTACCGCTACTACGGCGCCGGCGCCGCCGAGCGCGTGGGGTTCATCCGCGGCGCGCAGGCGCTCGGCCTCACGCTGCGCGAGATAAGGGACGTCCTCGCCGCGCGCGAGCACGAGCACCCGCCCTGCCAGGCGGCGCGCGCCGTCCTGGCGCGGCACCTGCGCGACGTGCGCGAGCGCCTGGCGCAGTGGGCGCGCCTGGAGGCGGAGCTCGCCGAGCGGCTGGCGTGGGCGGAGGCGCACCCGCGCCCCGCCTGCGAGGGCGAGGGCTGCGTCTACCTCGCCGACACGCCCGCCCGCCCGGGCGCGGCCGCTTGACCCTCCCCCTTACGGGAGGGTCTAGCCTGCGGGCATGGCCAGAGCCGAGAACTCCGATTACGACCTTTTGATCATCGGCGCGGGCGGGGCGGGCACGGCCGCCGCCATCCGCGGCGCCGAACTGGGCGCGCGCGTCGCCATCGCCGAGGGCGCGGCGGTGGGCGGCACCTGCGTCAACGTCGGCTGCATCCCCTCCAAGCTCCTGCTCGAGGCGGCCGCCCAGTTCCACGCCGCCCGCACCGGCTTCCCGAGCCTCGCCGGCGAGGCGCAGGCCGCCTGGGAAAGGGCGCAGGCGCGCAAGGGCGCCGTGGTCGCGAGGCTCCGGCAGGAGAAGTACCTCGACGTGCTCGCCGGCTACGAGGGCGTGACGCTCTTGCGCGGGGCGGCCGAACTCCTGGGGGCGGAGCGCGTGCGCGTGGGCGAGGCGGTGGTGGGCGCGCGCCGGGTGGTGCTCGCCACGGGCGCGGCGCCCGCCCTGCCGCCCGTCCCCGGCCTGGCAGAAGCGGGCGCCCTCACCAGCACCAGCGCCATGGAGCTCAAGGCGCTGCCGGCGTCGCTGATCGTGCTCGGCGCCGGCGCCGTCGGCCTGGAGCTGGGCCAGGCGTTCGCGCGCTTCGGCGTCAGGGTCAGCGTGCTCGAGGCCGAGGCGCGCATCCTGCCCAGCGAGGACCCCGAGCTGACGCGCGCGCTGGCGGACGCCCTCGCCGCCGAGGGGCTGGAGCTGCGCGCGGGCGCGCGCGTGACGGGCGTGACGCGCGACGAGACCGGTTACCACCTCGACGTCGAGCAGGGCGGCAAGGAAGAGTCGCTGCACGCCGAGCAGCTCCTGGTGGCCGCCGGCCGCCGGCCCAACACCGCCGGCCTCGGCCTGGAGGGCGCGGGGGTGGAGGTCGACGCGCGCGGCTTCGCGCGCGTCGACGGCTTCATGCGCACCTCCAACGCGCGCGTCTTCGCCGCCGGCGACGTCACCGGCGCGCCCCAGTTCGTCTACCTCGCCGCCGCGGCGGGCCGGGTCGCGGCGGAGGCCGCCCTCGCCGACCTCACGGGCGCGCCGGCCGCGCCGCTCGACGCGAGCACCGTGCCGCGCGTCACCTTCACCGACCCGCAGCTCGCCGCCGTGGGCTTGACGGAAGCGCAGGCGCGGGCGGCGGGGCACGCCGTGCAAGTGGCGACGCTGCCGGCGGCGGCCATCCCGCGCGCGGCCGTCACCGGCTCCGACCGCGGCCTCATCAAGCTGGTGGCGGAGGCGCCCGGCGGCCGCCTGCTCGGCGCGCACCTCCTGAGCGCCAACGCCGGCGACGTCATCGGCGAGGCCACCCTGGCGCTGCGCTTCGCCCTCACCAGCGCCGACCTCGCCACCACCCTCCACCCCTACCTGACGTGGGCGGAGGGACTTAAGCTGGCGGCCCAGGCGTTCACCCAGGACGTGACCAGGCTCTCCTGCTGCGCCTGAGGCGCGCGCCGCCCACCGGGCCGGCGCCCGGGCTGGGTAGGATGCCGAGGTCGACCGGTTCACGAGGGAGGCGCGGGACTTGATGCTGCACGCCATACCGGCCCTGCCGGTGCGCGACCTGAAGCGGAGCGTGGCCTTCTACCGCGACCACCTCGGCTTCGCCCTGCTTCACGACGAGGCGGCCTTCGCCGTCCTGCGGCGCGACGCCGTCGAGCTGCACCTGTGGACGGCCGCCGACGAGGCCTGGCGCCAGCGCCACGCCCCAGCGCCGCTGGTGTCGGGCGCCGAGTCGTTCCTGGCCGGCACGGCGAGCTGCCGCATCGCCGTCACGGACGTGGACGCGCTGCACGAGGCGCTGCGGCCGCTGGGCGTGCTGCACCCCAACGCGCCGCTGCGCGACGAGTGGTACGGCGCGCGCGAGTTCGGGGTGCTCGACCCCGACCGCAACCTCATCACCTTCTACCAGCAACGCGCCTGATCGCCGCCGGCTCACCCCGGCCTCGACAGCCGTCCTGCTTGTCGCCATTGCCTATCCACGCCGCAATGCTCATGAGCAGGACTCCTTTCGAGTGGGCGCTGGCGTTCCCACCCCCAAGCGCCCTAGGTGCTGTGCGTTCCCGCCAAATGCGCCTCAGGCCGCGGTGGTAGGCGCGGCGCGCGACTGGAGCGAGGGGCTCGCAGGGCGGATGGTCCGGCGCGTAGGCTTAGCGCCCGCTCCCTCCTCCGCGGCGCCCGGCGCCGAGTCCGCGCCGCCGGCCCGTGCCGTCATGGTGCGGCGCCGTCCGCGCCTTCCCCGCCGGGGCCTCGGCAGGCTGCCTCTCGGGAAGCCGCTGGTCGGAACCGCGCGCCTCCCTCATCAAAAGCAGCACGGCGAGCGGGCAGAGGGCGAGTAGGGCGAGCGGCACCCAGATCGGCAGCGACTCGCGCGTGAAGAGGACGGCCAACAGCGCGACCGTCCCGATAGCCCAAGCGAGGTGCCGGTGCAGGTGGCGCACGTTCATAGCAGTTCAGCTCCTTTTCCGTCCCGCTCGTCGATCCGAAGGGTGGGCGGCGACCCCGGGGATAGGCGTCACGTGGGAGCGTCGCGGGCGCGACCTTCCGGACGCCTCCCCCGGGCGGCCGGGCAAGAGCCCGCCGCCGATGCCCCATGTTCCCCTACGGGTGTTCAGGCCGTTCAAGGCCAATGCAAAGTTTGTGTTGCCTCGCCCGCACACCAGCCGGCGCCGTCCGGCGCCGCCCAGCGCGGCCAGGGCGTAGCATGATCACCAGAAGGGCAGGTAAACATGCACCAGGAAAACGGGGCGGGGAGCGCAACGCACGCAACCGCCAGCGCGCGCACGAGCAAGGCGGGATCTCCCGAAACGTTCAAGGGCGGCGTCATCATGGACGTGGTGACGCCCGACCAGGCGCGCATCGCCGAGCAGGCGGGCGCCGTGGCGGTGATGGCGCTCGAGCGCGTGCCCGCCGACATCCGCTCCCAAGGCGGCGTGGCGCGCATGTCCGACCCCGGCCTCATCGAAGAGATCATCGAGGCCGTGTCGATCCCGGTGATGGCCAAGGCGCGCATCGGCCACTTCGTCGAGGCCCAGATCCTGCAGGCCATCGGCGTCGACTTCATCGACGAGTCCGAGGTCCTCACCCCCGCCGACGAGGCCTACCACATCGACAAGCGCGCCTTCCGCGTGCCGTTCGTGTGCGGCGCCACCAACATCGGCGAGGCCCTGCGGCGCATCGGCGAGGGCGCCGCCATGATCAGGACAAAGGGCGAGGCCGGCACCGGCAACGTGGTCGAAGCCGTGCGCCACGCCCGCAGCGTGATCGGCGAGATCCGCGCCCTGCAAAGCATGGCCAGCGAGCAACTCATGAGCTACGCCAAGGAGCACGGCGCCCCCTACGACCTCGTGCGCTACGTCCACACGCACGGCAAGCTGCCGGTGGCCAACTTCGCGGCAGGCGGCGTGGCCACCCCGGCCGACGCCGCTCTCATGATGCAGCTCGGCGTCGACGGCGTGTTCGTTGGATCAGGCATCTTCAAGGCGGCCGCTAGCGAGACCGATGAGAGCCGCCGGCGGGCAGCCTGGGCGCGCCGCGCCGGGGCTATCGTCAAGGCCGTGAAGCACCACGACGACCCCGCCGCGCTCGCCGAACTGTCCAAGAACCTGGGGGAGGCCATGGTCGGCATCGGCATGGAGTCGCTCGCGGAGGACCAGCTTCTGGCCCGCCGGGGCTGGTGAGCGCCCGGCACCGCGCGCTGACGGCCAGAACGCGGCAGCCGCACCCCCGGACCCCATGAAATCGCCACCGCCCCCACAGGGGTGAAGGCGCGCCATGGTCCCTCGCTTAGCCTGTGCCGCTCACCCATCCACCTTACGGAACGCCAGCCTAAACCTTGGGCTGAGGCCCGCCATTCAGGGTTCTCAGGTCAACTGCCGCCCGTTCTCAGTTCGTTCTCAACTGAACTTCCGTGTTCTCAGTTCTAACTTCCGCTCTACAAATCAACAGCCTACCCGCTAAGCTGCCCGATAATCGAGAACATCGGCAGGAACATGCCAGCAACGATGAAGCCGACGATGACACCGAGGAACACGATGAGCATGGGCTCTAGCGCGGCAGTGAGGCTGTCGACTGCCTCGTCAACCTCCCGCTCGTAGAAGTCGGCGACCTTTTGGAGCATGCCGTCCACAGCGCCGGTTTCTTCACCGATGGCCACCATGGAGGACACCATTGGCGGGAAAACACGCGGGTACTTCATTAGTGTTTGACTGATCTGCTCACCGCGTTGGACCGAGTCCTTGGTTTCGTCTAGGATGTCTTCAACTATGGCGTTGCCAGCGGTGCCCTTGGTGATCTCGATCGATTCGATGATGTTGACGCCCGACCGAAGGAGCAAACCGAAGGTGTTCGAGAAGCTCGCGATTGCGCTCTTCTGCACGAGTGTGCCAACTACAGGCATGCGCAACACGAACCCGTCAAGCACCCGCCTACCGCTCTTAGTGCGGTAGTAGAAGCCGAGACCAACCACCACGGCCACGATCAGGCCGATCATTATGTACCACTGGTACCGAAGAAAGTCCGATACAGCGATCAGGGCCTTGGTGATTACGGGTAGGTCGCCACCCAACTGGTCGAGGATGGTCGCGAACTGCGGGACAATGCCCGTGAGCAGGAACCAAGTCACCGCAAGCGCGATCACGAGTACGACCGTTGGGTATGTGAGAGCCGTCTTGATCTTGCCGCGTAAGGCCGCCTGCTTCTCCATGTAGGCGGCGATGCGGTCGAGGATGCCGTCGAGGTTGCCAGACACCTCACCCGCCTTGACAAGGTAGATGTAGAGCTTGTTGAAGAGTCTAGGGTGTTTGGCTAGACCGTTCGAGAGCTGCTGGCCGGTCTCGACGTCTTCGCGCACTTGCTTGAGGGCGTCCTTAAGACCTTCCTTCGGCGCCTGTCGCTGCAGGATGGCGAGGCTCTGCACGACTGGCAAGCCCGCGTTGATGACCGTAGCGAACTGCCTGGAGAAGATGGTGATGTCACGAACGTTCGGGACACTACCGATATCCAACCACTTGGGTAGCTTTAGGTCGGTCTGCAGGCCCGACTTCGGGGCCTTGATTTCGGTGACAAAATAGCCCTTTTGGCGCAGGGAATTGGCCACGTCGCGCTCGGAAAGCGCTTCCGTTGTGCCCGTGATGACTTTGCCACTACGGTCACGGACCTTGTACTCGAAAACCGCCATCCTGCCTCCCTAGACGCTAGCGCGGACGCTATCTCGAACTTAAACGAGAACCACGCGACCCGGCCGCAAGTAGCCTACCCGAGCAGCTGCTTCGAAAGCTGGTGGATAGGTCACTTATCCACACCCGGGGGTAGCATGCGAACCATGGCGGTTCCAACACGGGAATCAATGAAGGCACGTCGTGAACGCGCGCTAAGGGTGTTGACTTCACTAAAGGTCCTCTATCCTGACGCCCGTACCGAGCTAGACTTCTCCACACCTTTCGAACTCCTCATCGCGACCCTTCTGTCTGCACAGGCCACCGACGTGAGCGTTAATCTCGCTACCCCTGCGTTGTTCGCGGCATTTCCGACACCTGAGGCGATGGCGGAGGCCACCGCCGAGGCGGTAGAACCCTTCATCAAGTCCATCGGCCTTTACCGCACCAAAGCGAAGAACTCTGTGGCGGCCGCTAAACTGCTAGTCGAACGTCACGGTGGCGCCGTACCAGGGACGATGGCGGAGCTAGTGGCCCTGCCGGGCGTTGGCCGCAAGACTGCCAACGTGGTGCTCGCAAACGCGTTTGGAATCCCGACAATCGCCGTCGATACCCACGTTGGGCGACTTGCCCGGCGCTTGGGCTTCTCGAAACTCACAGATCCGGACAAGGTGGAGCTGGACCTGGCCAAGACGTTCCCGGAGAGTGAGTGGGTCTTCCTGCACCACGCACTGATCTTGCATGGGCGGCGCGTGTGCACGGCACGCAAGCCCGACTGCACGCACTGCCCTCTGTGCGACGATTGCCCGTCATGCGGTCGATTGTGACGCGTCTCATGGCGGCAGGGTGCCACGTGTTAAGCAAGCGGCCGCGGCCCGACTTGGCTGTTGCCTAGAGAATGTAGGCGAAAGTACCGCCACGCCCTCCAGGCCCCGCGAACGGCTGGTAGCGTGGACGCATGATCGACGTAGCGATAATCGGCGCTGGCCCGATCGGCATCGAGGCAGCCATTCTGGCCAAACGGGCAGGGCTCGAGTACCTTGTCTTCGAAAAAGGCGCGGTGGTAGACGCCATCAGGCGCTACCCAACGAGCATGTTGTTCTTCACCACCTCTGAGCGCCTTGAAGTTGGCGGTCACCCGCTAGTTACTACCGGCGATAAGCCTACCCGCAAGGAGGCGCTCGACTACTACCGCAAGGTCGTGGCCAACGAGGCTCTCGAGGTGCAAACGCACAGCCAGGTAACGAGAATCTCACCAACTAGGTGTCCTGACGGCAGTAGCGCCTTCGATCTCAACGTCCGCCCGGCCGAAAGCTGGCGCCACGCACCCGCAAGCGCGGGGCGCACTGTTCGGGCGCGCTACGTCGTGGTGGCAACCGGCTACTTCGATAACCCCAAGTTACTGGGCGTGCCTGGCGAGGGCCTGCCCCACGTTTCGCACTACTACGACGAGGGCCACGAGCACTACGGGCGCAACGTAGTCATCGTCGGCGCAGGTTCGAGTGCCGCAGACGCCGCGCTCGATCTTTACCGCGCCGGCGCCAAGGTAACGATCGTTCACCGCGGTGATGACTTCCGGCACAGCCTCAAGTACTGGGTTAGGCCCAACCTCGAGAACCGCGTCAAAGAAGGCTCGATCCAGGCGCACTTCGAAGCCGTCGTCAAGGCCATCACGCCGCACGACGTCGTCGTCGCTCAGGCGGGGCAAGAGTTCCGCCTTCCGGCCGACCGGGTCTTCGCCTTAACCGGCTACTTCGCCCCACCAGAGTTGCTCACAGCGGCTGGAGTAACGGTCGATCCGAACACGCTCGCCGCCACCTTGAGCCCAGCAACATTCGAAAGCAACATTCCTGGCCTCTTCGTGGTGGGCTCCGCTGGATCCGGAACTCGCACGTCGGATGTCTTCATAGAGAACGGCCTCGTACACGCCAACATGGCACTCACGACCATCGCCAGCCGCCTGTCCAAGCTCAGCAGCGCCAAGCTAACGGCACCAGCCGCTAAACGGGCGGCCCTGGCCATCGAAGGCTGACGCCTAAGCCTCTCTATTGCCGTTCGGGGCGCTAGAATCGAGCTAGGAGGTCGGAGCAATGAAGCAACGCGACCTGTTGATCGGACTCGGACTCATCGTGCTCGGCCTGCTATTCCTGGTCGGCCCTTCACTTGACCTCGCGCAGGTTGGGTGGCCATTCTTCGTGATCGTGCCCGGCGCTGCACTTCTGTTCCTAGCGTTCAGCATGCCTGGCACCAACAGTGGGCTCGCCATCCCAGGCGCGGTTCTAACTACCATCGGCCTCATCCTGCTGATCTTCTCCCTCAACGGTCATTGGCAGGGCTGGGCGTACGCTTGGGCTCTCATCGTCGCGGCTTCAGGCCTCGGCACGTACATCCAAGGAAACCTCTCGGACAACGCCCAACTCCGTAGCAGCGGCATGCGTACCGCAATCTACGGCGTAGCCGGCTTCGTCATACTCGGCCTGTTCTTCGAGTTCCTGATCTTCGGTAGCCGCAGCAGCTTCGTCAGGTGGCTACTGCCGATCGGGCTGATAATCGCGGGTGCAATTATGCTCTACCTGAACACACGCAACCGCTCGAGCGGCGCACCGAAAGTCACCGCGCCAACACAGCCAACGACCCGAACCACCAGCACTAGCGTCACCCCGCCGCCCAAGCGCGACCAGGAGCACGGCTGAGGCGTGCAGTCGACAAACCAAATGACGGCGCTCCCTGACTACCGAATGGTGCGGCCCAGCACGAACGGGCCGCACCCCAGCCACCAGCGGACCGCAGGTCGCAGATGCGCCTGATCGTCACGCACGAACAACCCGACTTCGACGCCCTCGCCAGCCTCGCCCTCGCGAAGCTCCTCTTCCCCGGCTCTACGGCCACGATCCAGGGCGCACTTAGCCGCCAACTCAGCGCCTTCCTGCGCCTCTACCGGGACGAACTCGACCTCACGCCAGCCGATCAGCTCGATCAGGCAGCGGTAACTGAGCTCATAGTGGTTGACACCAACGACCCCGCCCGCATCAAGCCTTTCGATGCGCTCCTAGACCGTGTGCCCGTCACCGTCTACGACCACCATCCCCAAACGCCAGGCAGCATCGCGGCGGCGCGAGGCATCAGCGAACGCATCGGTGCAACGGCCACCCTTCTCACCCGCGAACTCATGGCAACCGCCATCACCATCCCACCACCCGTGGCAACCCTCGCTCTACTAGCAATCCACGAGGACACCGGCAACCTGACCTTCGACCAAACGAGCGCAGACGACTACCGCGCCGCCGCCCACCTCTGGGCGAGCGGTGCCAATCTCCAAGTCGTAAGGCGCTTCGCCCACACCACGCTCGATACCGACCAACAAGCCTTCCGCAGCGCCCTCCTCGCCAATACCGAACTGACGACCGTGGCAGGCAGGCAAGTAGCAGTCGCCGCATTCGAGTACCCCACGTACGTCGGCGGCGTCAGCGGCACAGTTAACGACCTACTAGACCTGTACGGCGCCGACGCGGCCATCGCTGCGGTGCGCATGGACTCACGCACCCTGGTGTTCGCTCGAAGCAACGAACGCTTCGACTGCGCAGCGGCCCTATCCGAAGCCATCGGCGGGGCCGGCCATCCAGGAGCAGCTTTCGGAAAGTCAGATGACGAGCCGCAAACCGTACTCCAGCGCGTGCTGGAGGCCCTAGCGCACCACGCCGCCCCCGCGCTCACGGCACGCGACCTCATGAGCACCCCCGTTCGCAGCGTCCGCCACGACACCACCGTCGCGGAAGCCACGGACAGGCTCCTCCTCTTCGGGCACAACGGCATGCCAGTGCTAGACGACAGCGGGCGAGTCCTCGGCGTCGTATCCCGCCGCGACCTCGACCGCGCCAACCGCCTCGGCCTCACCAACTCGTCAGTAAGCGGCTTCATGACACGAGAAGTCATCAGTGCCTCACCCACGGCCACGCTCCCAGAACTCGAGGGGTTAGTCCTCGACCACAACATCGGACGCATACCCATCGTGCAGGACGGGCGGCTGACTGGCATCGTCACCCGCACCGACCTCATCGGCGCACGCCACCAGAGCGCGGGCGCAACGGACCTCGCCAGTCGGCTGCTGCAACGCCTGCCGACCAGCGTGAAGCGCGTGCTCGACCAGGCAGCCGCCACCGCGGCTGGCAAGCCGCTGTACCTGGTGGGCGGAACGGTCCGCGACCTCATGCTAGGAGCAGGCGTCAAAGACATAGACCTAGTCGTTGAGGGCGAGACGGCCGAACGCTTCGGCACCCGCCTCCAGGCCAACATCGGTGGCACGCTCGCCTGCCATGTCGACTTCGGCACCTGCACGCTCGCGCTAGAGGACGGCGTCGTGCTCGACCTTGCCACCGCCCGCGAGGAGACGTACGCCCGTCCAGGGGTGCTACCCGCAGTGACGCCCAGCTCACTACGCAAGGACCTCGCCCGCCGCGATTTCAGCGTCAACGCACTTGCGCTCAGGCTCCAGCCCCTCCCCCACCAACTGATCGACCCGTTCGGCGGAGCGGCCGACCTGGAAGCACGGCAGCTGCGCGTGCTGCACCCGCTCTCGTTCGTAGAAGACCCAACGCGGATTCTGCGCGGTGCGCGCCTAGCGGGCCGACTGGGGTTCCACTTCGAGCGCGGCACGGGCTCGCAAGCCAACGCAGCTCTCGACCAACGCTTCCTAGGGAACGTCAGCCGCTCACGACTGCGTGCCGAGCTCGAGATAACCCTCGACGAACCGCGAGTCGCCCCGGCCATTGGGATTCTCACCGAACTGCACGCCTTGGAGGCCATGTTCGGCCTACCACGTGCAACAGGGCAACTCGACCCGCTGACCCTCACCGCTAACCTAGATGTGTTACGCGAAGCGAACGCCGTGCCAAGCGAGGCGTACCTCCTCGCGCTCTTCATCGGCGTGCCCACACCAGACCTGACCGCCCACCTTCAAGAGTTCAACTGGCCGCGCCGCCACCACACGAACATCGAGCGCCTCCACAAGATCATCGACCCCGACCTTAGGCCGAGGCATAAAGGGCGGCCGGAGGCGCTACGCGACGAAGACCTCGAGGCGCTCGATCCGCCTGCCCGGTGGCTATTACGCGTCATCGACCCCGAGTTGGCGCTGCGCGTCGAACGCCTCGAGACCGCGCCGCCCCAGCGGAGGCTCCGCGGTAGCGATGTGGTAGCTTTGGGGCTGCTGCCGGGACCTCGCGTCGGCCGCGTGCTGGACGAGGTCGCTCGTGCTCGCGCCGAGCGCGAGGTGGCCTCCTTCGAAGAAGAACTCGACCTAGCGAAGCGGTTGATAAACGAACAACGCAACGCCGGCGGTCTGGAGTAACCCCATGTTCTTGAGGCTCATCAGCCAACCAACCGCCCTAGTCATCGCCGCCATCGTGATGATCATGGCGCTCATCCTCCACAACATCGTGCAGGCGCTGGTGGCTGACCGCCTAGGTGACCGCAGCCCGCGCCTAGCGGGCTTCGCTGCCTTCGATCCGCAACGCCAACTCGACCCCTTCGGAGTGCTCTTCCTCCTCCTGCTCGGCTTCGGCTGGCCGCGAGCAGTACCAGTCAACTCCCGCAACTACCGCGGGCGGGGCCGCGCAGAGGCCTGGGTGTGGCTGTCCGGCATCGGTGCTTACCTCGCCGTAGCCTTCGTCAGCCTCCTGCTGGGCGCCATCTTCCGCGCACTGAACAGCCCCATCCTCGTGTTCTCGTTCGAGGTTGCGGCCAGTTACGCCGTGCTGCATGCCGTGATCAACCTCTTCCCGCTGCTGCCCCTAGACATGGGCCGCGCAGCGCTTGCGTGGGGTCACCCAGACGTGCGCCGCGTGATCATGCAGTTGGCGCAGTTCGGCGTGCTCGGCTTCATGGTCTTCTTCTTCGTGCTCAACGCAACCGGCGTGGTCGGGCGTTTGATGTTCCTCGTAGAGAGCCTGTTCTCCCGCATCATCGGACTCATCCCAGGGCTGTAAGCGGTAGCCAACCGCCAGAAGTCAGGCGTTGGTTTCGGCTGCCACGTGCCGGTCGCGAACGTCAACGATCATCTGCACTAGCGGCGCATAAGCCTCGAACGTCTCGAGCAAGCGCCCGGCAGGGTCGAACTTACGGATGAGGTGCCCGCCGCGCCGCGCCGCGTAGAGGTAGCCGGAGTCGTCAACGCCAAGGTCGACGAGCGTATCCGTGGCCTCGCCCTGCCGCGCCTCGAGGGTGAAAGACACCCCGACCTTGCCGTCCGCAGTCACCTTGCGCACCTTGCCTGCGCTGGCGTCGGAGATGTACACGTTACTAGCGTCATCGACCGCCATGCCGTCAAGCAACCTGAGACCAGGCTGCTCGGCCGAGACCTTGAAGGCCCAGCGCGTCTGATAATCACCGTCGGCGCTGAGGCGCTGCACTTGCCTGTTCCCGTAATCCAGGACGTACACGTTCCCACGCGGGTCAACGCTCAAGTCACGCGGGTCGTTGAAGGTGCCGTGGCCCTTGCCGCGCCCGCCGAAGGCAGCGATGTAACGACCGTCGTTGCTGAAGCGCGAGACCATGTGCGTCTCACTGTCGAGCACGTACACCGTGTCGTCCGGCGCCACGGCCAGGGCCACCGGGTAGAGGAACTCGCCGGGCTGCATGCCGTAAGGCCCGAACGACAACTTGGTGCTCCCGTCCGGCGCGAGCTTGTGAATCATCTTGTGCGCCTGCTGCCCAACGCGGTACTCGAAGATCGCCGCGAACACGTCCCCGCCGGAATCGACGCTCACCGATAGCGGCGCAGCCGAGAAGTTGCCTGGTCCGACCCCGATGTCGCCGATGGACGTATGCAAGTTGCCTTCCGGGTCGAGGATGCGGAGCACTCCCTGGCGGGCGGAGACCGTGATGAGCAGGCGCGTAGGTAGGTTGCCTGACTCGTCGACGTCGAGGTCAACCGTCTGCAGCGTGTCGTAAACCTCGTCGAGCGTCGGGCGCTCATCCGGGTCCTTGGCGATCATGCGCATGACCAACTGATCGAGCGCCTTCGGCACGCGCAAGTCCACCTGCCTCGGCGGGGGCGGCGTCTGGAAGATCTGCTGGTGGACGATGGCCTCGTAGCCGCCCTTGAAGGCCGTTTGGCCAGTAAGCATCTCGTAGAACACGAGCCCGAGGGAGTAGATGTCGGACCGGTGATCGATCTTTAGACCGCGGGCCTGCTCAGGCGACATGTAGACGGGCGTGCCCACGCGCGCGCCGGTCATGGTCAGGCGTGAGAGGACCTTGCCACCCGCGATACCGAAGTCCATGAGCTTGACGGCGTCTGGCTTCAGCCTGCCGCCTGGCGCGCCGTCTGCCGCTTGAATGCCACCGCGCGTGATCATGACGTTGGCCGGCTTGATGTCGCGGTGGATGATGCCGGAGGAATGAATGTGCTGCAACGCCCGCACGACGAGCTGCATGATCTCCACGGCCAGAGGGGTATCAAGCTCGTGGCCCTCGATGTAACCCTCTAGTGAGCGCCCATCGACGAACTCCATGACCATGTAGTGCTGCACCCCAACGGCGCCGTGCTCGAACGTGCGAACGATGTTCGTGTGGTTGAGGCGCTGCGCCACCTCGGCCTCACGGTGGAACCGCCGGATGAACTTGGCGTCCGCAACGTACTGCTCCATAGGGATCTTGAGCGCGACGACCTGGCCATCGGACAGTCGCCGGGCGCGGTAAACGCTCGCCATGCCACCGGAACCGACCTTCTCGAGCAGCGAGTAGCCTGGCACGTCTGCCGCGTCGAACTGCGGTGTCGCGCCGCCAGCTCCACCACCCCTGACCTCAGAGGCGGGGCGCCGCCTACGGCTAGCTGGCGCCACGCGGCTGCTCTTGGCGACCTGCACCGTTGCAGGCACGAGCAGCCCGAGGGCGAGCACGGCAAGGATGATGGGGGCCAGCGCCCTGTCTGCGCCGCCGAGCCACAGCACAGCCATGGTGAGCAGCACGGCAACGGAGAGGAGCGCGCCGAGCAACCAAGCGGGCGCGCGCAGCAGTAGCGCCACCAACACGGCGCCGACGACCCACAAGACGATCATGCGTCCACCCCGAAAACGATCATGGTGATGTTGTCCGGACCGCCACGCTCGTTGGCCAAAGCGATGAGCACTTCGACGTTCAGCTGCCTGTCCGCGTTGCTCTGGATCTCTGCGAGGATCTCCTCCGGCTTGACAAGCCCGTGGAGGCCATCCGTCGACAGGACCAGCACGTCGCCGCTTTGGACCTCGAGCTCGATGACGTCGGGCGCCACTTGTGGGCGCGTGCCGAGCACCCGCGTAATGAGATTGCGCCACTCATGGTTCTCGGCCTCGGCCTCGTTGAGCAGACCCTTCTCGAGTTGCTCCTCGACCCACGAGTGGTCCTTCGTCAACTGGTAGATCTTGCTGCCACGCACGAGGAAAGCGCGCGAGTCGCCGACGTGCCCCAAGTAGGCGCGGCGCTTCAGGATGGCAACGCACGTGAGGGTGCTGCCCATGCCGCGCCGGTTCGGCTGCCTTATCGCTGCGGCGTAAACGCGCCGGTTGGCCAAGCGCATCGCCTTGTCTATCAGGCTGCCGATGCCAACGACTGGTCGGTTGCTGCGCGCCTCCTCCGCGTAACGCGAGAAGGACTCGTCGAGCACCTCGGTGGCTAGCTTGCTGGCAACTTCTCCTGCTGCCGCACCGCCCATACCGTCCGCCACCGCGAGCAACGTCAAGTCGCCGCCTTCCAGCGGGAACCGCCACACACGGTGAAAATCCTCGTTGAACGGCCTGACTCGCCCTACGTCGGAGCCGTGGCCTACGTTGTGACCGAGACGCACGCCCCGAGTCTACATTGTGCAGCCACGCTAGGGTTCAGTTGCCTTTCGTGCGCGGGCGGCGCACGGTCTGCAAGTACGGATAACGCTCGAGCATGCGGCGCACGTCCTGGAACAGGGCGACGCCCTCGGCCACGCCGTTAGGCACCTCCTGCAGGCGCAAGTATGCGCTCTGGCCACCCGGGAACACGAGCGTCGGCGTTCCGAAGATGTCGTGGGACGCAGCGCGCATGTGGTCTTGCGCCAACACCGTGCGCCCCTCCGGGTTGGCAAGGTCGTGCTCGAAGCGCGCTAGGTCAAGGCCGACCTCGCGCGCCACACCGGTTACGGTCGCGTAATCGTACGGCTGGTAACGCGCGTGGTTGGCGCGCTGCAAGGCGAGGCGGAACGCACCATGAGCCTCCGGCCCCTGCTTGCGGGCGGCGGAGGAAGCTAGGAACGGCAGTAGCCCCTTGCATCCCGACCTATCGGCGTGGTCGAGGGGTTCGTTCCAAAGTTGCCAGTCCTGCCCTCGCCCCGCCGCCGTACTCGCGTGCTCGCTCTGGAAGAGGGAGAAGTGCTCCCACGACACGTCTAGGTTCAGCGGCTCGCTGATTAGGTCGATGAGTTCCGCGACGCGCCACGAGTATGGGCACACGTAATCGAAGTAGACCTGAACCCGCTCGCGCATGCGGCCATTGCATCATCGAGGCGGGCGCTCTTGGGTAGCCGCGGACACAGCGCCCGGCATTGCGGTCTAGTTCGAGTCGGAGCCATCTTCGTCAGTAGCGAGCCTTGGGAGCGCGTTGTCGTCACGTGCCTGCGGCTCGGCTATCGCGCCGAAACGCGCCTCGTAGCGGCGGATGTTGTCCTCCAAGCTGCGAAGGAGCGCTTTAGCGTGGCGCGGGCTCGTCACTAGCCGCGCCGTCACGACCGGCTGCTGACCAGGCATGACCAGCACGAAGTCGAGGAGGAACTCGTCCGGGGTGTGCGCGATAACGGCGCCGTTCGTCGGCCTGCCTCTGGCTGTCTCCTTGTCGATCTCGAACTTCAGGGGGTTCATGCCCCTAGGCTAACCGCGGGTGGCCTGTCGGGTGAGACCTCAGGCGCCAGCCGCCAGCTTCTCGAACCGCGAGAGTAGCCCCTTGACGGCCAGGCGCGCCCTACCTAAATCAGCGTCGCTCGCCACGCCGACCACGACTACGCGGTCGCTGTTGCTCAACGGCACGAACAGCAGCGGGCCAGTGTCGAGGTTGAGCATGACCTGCTTCGGTCGCTCCAACTCGGCAACTCCGTCCTCGACAGGCACGAGTTCGCCGAGGGCGGTGGCCGCGGCCAGCGCGCTCGTTAGCACCTTGGCTGCGCGCTCGAGCATGGCACCATCTCGGCTGCGGCTAGCCACCAAGTCACCAGCGCCATCGACTAGCGCGGCCAACGTAGCGCCCCTGACACCCAGCAGCTCGTCTAGAGCATTGCCGATCTCGACGCTCTCTGTCACGCGAACGCGCCCGCCAACTGCCTGCATACTTCGGCCGTCTCGCGCCTGACCGCACCCAGATCTGCCGAGGCACCGACGACCACGAACACGAACAGCTCGCTATCGATGCGGCGCGCCAAGTAGCCGCCCGCCTCACCGAGCGCTATCAACTCATCTACCCGCCCGCCAAGCTGGTGACTCAACTCACCGCCGACGAGGGTAAGCACCGACGTGAGGTCCGCCGCGACGTGCTCGAGCTCGTCTGCGTCTGGCGCGGAGCGGAGCTCGGCCGCTTGGCCATCCACTGGGTGGCGCTCGACGAGGAGCCCGTCCATGCCCACGACGGCCACGACGCGGCAGCCGGGGAGCTGCGCCCAGAGCCGGGCGAGAATGTCCTCTAGGTCCGTCATCGGCGGCACTCTAGCACCCGCGTCTGCCCCGTGACGTGCGGCTGTTCATACCCCAGGCTTGCTATCCTTGGGCCAATGACTCAACTACATGTGCGCGCGCCTGCCGGGGTGGTCGCCCCCACCGTGCTACTACCCGGCGACCCCGACCGCGCCACCCTGGTGGCGGAGCGCTTCCTCGAGGGCGCCGAACTCTACAACTCCTATCGTCACCTCTACGGCTACACGGGCACCTACAAGGGTGTGCGCGTCAGCGTCCAGGCTACCGGCATGGGTTGCCCCAGCCTCGCCATCGTGGTCGAGGAGCTCGTACGCCTCGGCGCCAAAACGCTCGTGCGCATCGGCACTAGCGGCGTGGTGGCTGACGGCATCGTGCCTGGCGACCTGATCGTCGCCAGCGGCAGCGTCGCGAACGAAGGAACGACGCGCCAGTACCTCGGCGCGGAGCCCTACACCGCCGTGCCGGACTTCGCTGTAACGGCGGCGCTGGTGGCGGCCTCGCGGCGACTGCGCCCCAACACCCACGTGGGCCTCATCCAAACTGAGGACGCGTTCTACGCCTCCTCACCCGCCTCCGTGCCCGCGCTTGCCGCCAAGGGCGTGCTCGCCCTCGAGATGGAGGCGTCCGCTCTCTTCCTACTCGGCAAACTGCGCCAGGTGCGAACGGGCTGCATGCTCGTGGCAAGCAACCGCATCGGCGACGCCGCCTTCGTCGAACCGAAAGTCTTGGATGACGCCGTGCTGGACATGATAGAGGCTACCCTCAACGCCAGTGTTAGCCTCCAGGACGACAACTAGTGCAAACCGAGAGGAGACAGCAATGAAGGTAGCGGTCATCGGGGCGGGCACCATGGGGTCCGGCATCGCGCAGACCTGCGCATTGGCGGGGCACGAGGTCGCGCTCCTCGACACCAGCCACGAGGCACTCAAGCGCGCAGAAGGCGCCATGAGTAACAGCCTCGCGCGGATGGCGAAGAAGGAGACCATCAGCCAAGAAGCCGCGGAAGAAGCTCTCAAGCGCGTCACCATCCGCCACGGCATCAGTGGCTTGGAGGGCGCAGGAGTTGTCATCGAGGCCGTCTTCGAGTCGCTCGAGGTCAAGCGCGAGGTTTGGAGTCAACTCGCGGCGGTCACCTCGGATGGAGCACTGCTCGCGTCGAACACCTCCAGCCTCTCAGTCACCGCCATCGCCGAGTTCAGCGGGCGGCCGGAGCGCTTCTGCGGCATGCACTTCTTCAACCCCGTGCCCGTCATGGCCCTCGTCGAGGTCGTGCGCGGCCTGCGCTCGAGCGAGGAGACCGTCGAGCAAGCGCGCGCCTTCGCCGAAGGCATCGGCAAGACGCCCATCGTGTGCGAGGACAAGCCGGGCTTCATCGTCAACCGCCTCCTCGTCCCCTACATCAACGACGCCGTCCACGCCCTCTCAGAGGGAGTAGCGAACGCGGAAGACATCGACAAGGCCATGAAGCTAGGCGCCAACATGCCCATCGGGCCGCTCGCGCTTGCTGACCTGGTAGGGCTCGACGTCTGCTTGGCGGCCGCCGAGTCGCTTGTGGCAGAGTTCGGCGACCCGAAGTTCCGCGTGGCGCCCCTCATCCGCCAACTAGTGCGGGCGGGGAAACTCGGGCGCAAGACGGGCGAGGGCTTCTACAGCTACTGACGCTACCCATGCTTTCGCGAGGCCCTAGCTGCCCGCGGCGGAGAGGCACACCATGACCGACGAGCACGGCAACGACCTGAACGATCAGGAGTTCGAGTTCGACTCATTCACCCACCTGCGCTACGAGGTAGACGGCGAAGTAGCCATCATCACCGTCGACCGCCAGGAGGCGCTGAACGCCCTCAACCAAGAGGTGCTCTTCGAGTTGGGTTTGGCCTTCGACCTGGCCTCTTCAGACACCGACGTACGTGCGCTTGTCCTCACGGGTGCCGGCCGGGCGTTCGTGGCTGGCGCGGACATCGCGGCGCTCCGCGACCTCAGTGACGCCTTCGCCGGCCGCGAAACCGCCCTCGGTGGGCAGGACGTCGCCAACTCGCTCGCCGTTCTCCCGTTCCCGACGGTCGCGGCCATAAACGGCTTCGCGCTAGGTGGTGGGCTCGAGCTGGCGTTGGCAGCCGACTTGCGCGTCGCCGCCACAGGCGCGCGCATGGGACTACCGGAGGTCGGGCTTGGGTTGATACCTGGCTTCGGCGGCACGCAGCGCCTCCCGCGCCTGATCGGGCAGGGGCGCGCGCTCGACCTCATCCTTACTGGCAGGCACGTAACGGCCGAAGAGGCGCTGCAACTGGGCCTCGTCAACCGCGTGGCGGACGACGCCCTCGCCGAGGCGGTCGCGCTCGCGCGCCTGGCGGCGAAGAACGCCCCGATCGCGCTTGGCCTCGCGAAGGAGGCCGTCGTGCGCGGCCTCGACGTCACGTTGCAGCAGGGCCTCGAGATCGAGGCGGACCTCTTCGGCCTCGTCTCGACCACGGCTGACATGCGCGAGGGCACGACCGCCTTCCTCGAGAAGCGCGCGGCCGAGTGGTCAGACAGCTAGGCTTGACCGCGAACGAAGCCTAACGGCATGCCCCGCGTAACATGGGGCATGCCGTTTCGCATAAAAGTCTCGCTCGCCATCATCGCGTTGCTGGTGGCGACGGTAGTGTTCGTGCCGCTCATCGTGCCGATCTCCCCGCCGCAGGGCACGGTTCCCCTCGCGGAGGCGGTCGCCAAGGTCGCGCGGTCAGATGCGGAGTTGGTCGCCGCGGACGGGGTCGAACTCTACGTCGTGCGCACCCCATACAGCGGCGAGGGCGACGCGCCGCTAACGTTCCTCCTCCTCCACGGTTACGCCTCCAACGCGTTCTCTTTCGACGCCATCAGGCATGGCCTGGCCGCGTACGGGGACGTGGTGGCCTTCGACCGGCCAGGCTTCGGCCTCGCCTCGCGACCCGCTCCAGCCGACTTTCATGGGGCAGAGAACCCGTACAGCCAGGACGCGCAAGTTGCTCAGACGTTAGCGCTCGCAACTAGGCTCGGGCTGCATGACCTCGTGCTGGTAGGTGAGAACTCTGGCGGCGTGCTGGCGCTTGAACTAGCGGTCCGTCACCCAGAGCTGTTGTCTGGCCTCGTGCTGATCGGCACCCCCGCCTACCTCCTCAGCCAAGGCGGAGGCGCACCGAAGTGGGTGCTCGCCACGCCGCAACTGCAGCGCATTGGGCCCGTCCTCATGCGGCAGTTGGCTGGCCAACCAGGTGAGCAGATGTACACGGGCACTTGGTACGAGCCAGCAGGCATGACGGACGCTCAGCGCGCCGCCCGCATGCTCGGCACGACCGTCGACGGCTGGGACCAAGCGTTGTGGCAGGTAACGCTGGCCGGCACTCCGGCCAGCCTCGAAGGGCGCGTCGCGCAGGTCAGCGCGCCGACGCTCGTGCTGGCGGGTGCGGCCGCAGGCAGCGTTCCACTCACTGAGGCCGAGCGCCTGATGCAGGAACTTCCGCATGCCACGCTTCAGCAGCTAGCTGCCTGCGGGGACCTGCCGCAAGAGGAGTGCCCTGAACAGTTCTTGGACGCGACGGCTGCTTGGCTCCAGTCAAGCGGCTTGAGCACGCGGTAGACTCCTCGTCATGGAGCTACTAAAACGACTTTCAGAGGCGCACGGCGTACCGGGGCGCGAGGAGCAGATCCGTGCCATCATCAGGGCCGAGCTGGCTGGCCTAGTCGACGAAGTGTCCGTCGACGCCCTCGGCAACCTGACGGCCATCAAGCGCAGCGGCAAGGCGAACGCACCGAAGGTCATGGTCGCGGCCCACATGGACGAGATCGGTTTCCTCGTGCGGCACATCGACGACAAGGGCTTCCTTCGCGTGCAGCAACTCGGAGGTTTCGACCCGCGCAACCTGTTCGCTCGCCAAGTCATCGTGCACGCTTCCAAGGCGGACGGGCAGCTCCTCGGCGTCATGAACCCAGCGGGCAAGCCCATCCACATCAGCACGGCGGAAGAGCGCACCAAAGTGCCGACCCTCGACCAGTTCTACGTCGACCTCGGCATGACCGGTGAGCAGGTCAAGGCCAAGGTGCGCGTAGGTGACATGGTCACGCTGCGGCAGGAGTTCCTTGACCTTGGTGACGTCGTCACCGGCAAGGCCCTCGACGACCGCACGGGCTGCTGGATCCTCATCCAGGCCATCAAGCGCCTGCAGGGCACGAGCATGAACACCGACCTCTACGCCGTCTTCACCACGCAGGAGGAGGTCGGCCTTCGCGGTGCGCAGACCGGCGCCTTCAGCGTCGAGCCGGACGTCGGCATCGCGCTCGACACGACGCTGGCAGTCGACACCCCCGAGATCGGCGAGCACCTACGAGTAACGCAGCTCGGCAACGGCACGGCCCTCAAGGTGATGGACTCGAGCATCATCAGCACGCGCTGGTTGCTCGATCACTTCATCGACTTGGCGGAGCGCCACGGTATCGTCTACCAACTTGAGGTCCTACCCCTCGGCGGCAACGACGCCGCCGCGCTCCAGAAGAGCGGTGCTGGCGCGCCGTCGTTCACCATCTCGACGCCGTCGCGTTACGTGCACACGGTCACCGAGATGGTCTCCAAGTCAGACCTTGAGGGGGCGGTCAAGCTCCTCACCGCCTTCGTGCAAGAGGGCGTCGAGCTCGGTGGCCGCGACTGACCACCGCTCGTCAAGTGTCGCCCTGACGCGCTCGCGCGTGTCGGGGCGACGCGCGAGCGCGTGCCGACCCACTTCTGGGGCGTCGGCGCGGTGAACATCGGCCTCATCAGCGACGTTCACGCGAACGTCATCGCCCTGGAGGCCGCCATAGCGGCCATGAAGCGGCGCAACGTAGACACTATCGTCTGCCTCGGCGATCTCGTCGGTTACGGTCCCGCACCTAACGAAGCCATCGACCTCGTCAGGTCAGAGGGTGTCATCTGCACACTCGGAGCATCCGACGAGCGCCTTGCTTACGGCTTCGTTTCTAGCGGTGAGCGGCGGCGCGGCGTTGCCGACGAGATCCTCGCCTGGACCAAGGGCGTTCTAGAACCTACCCACCTGCGGTTCCTTCAGAGCCTGCCAGTGCAGCGGCGCCTTAACACGCCGGCAGGCTGGCTGCGCTTCTTCCACGGCACGGTGAGCAACACGGCGGAACGACTGACCCTCAACCAGGACCCGCACTCGCTTGCGCGCATGCTCGAGCGGCACCGTTGCGCCATCCTCGCTTCGGGCGCAACGCACGTGCCGTTCTTCCGCCGCGTCGGCCCGAGCGGCGTGGTTATCAACCCAGGCTCAGTAGGGTTATCGCTCAACGGCGAGCCGGGCGCCGACTACGCGCTCCTGAACATCAGCGACGGTGGGATAGACATCGAGATGGACAAAGTCGAGTACGACTTCGCGGCCGTTGCCTTCGACATCGTTGCGTGGGGCATCTCGCCGATGGTCGCTGAAGCCGTTCAGATGGGCCGCCTGCCCGAGAAGCTAGCCAACGGTTTGGGAGACGGTCCAGCCTAAACGGCTTCTCACACTAGCTCCAAGCCCAAGGCCAACCCCTCGCCGCCGCCGATGCAGATGCTGGCAACGCCCCGCTTCTTGCCCTTCAGCTTGAGGGCGTTGAGGAGCGTTACGAGGATGCGCGCGCCTGACGCTCCGATCGGGTGCCCTAGCGCCACGGCGCCACCATGCACGTTCATCACGTCTGGGGAGATGCCGAACTCGTGCATCACGGCCATGGGCACGACGCTGAACGCCTCGTTAACCTCGTAAAGGTCGACGCTTTCGGGAGTCCACCCCAAGCGAGCGTAGAGCTTGCGCATGGCTGCTACGGGCGCCACCGTGAACCACTCAGGTTCTAGCGCTGCCCCGGCCCAGCCGTGCAGGTGAGCAAGCACGGGCATGTCGCGCGCGGCGGCGGTCTCCTCGGAGGTGATCACGAGCGCGGCGGCACCGTCGTTGATGGTGCTCGCGTTCGCCGCGGTTATCGTCCCGCTGCCCTCGAACGCGGGTCTCAGCTTGATCATCTTCTCGAAGTCGACTTGGCTAGGGCCCTCGTCGCGTTCGACGGTGACGCTACCGCGGCGCCCAGCTACTTCGACAGGCACGATCTCGGCCGCGAACGTGCCGTCCTCGCTCGCGACTTGCGCGCGCAGGTAGGAGCGCTTGGCGTACTCGTCCTGCGCCTCGCGGCTGAAGGAGTACTTGGTGGCGCACAGCTCGGCGCACGACCCCATGTGCTTGTCGCCGTAGGCGTCCCACAGGCCGTCGTGCACCATGGAATCCACGAACTTCGCGTCTCCGAGGCGTAAGCCTGCGCGGGCGCCAGGGGCGAGGTAGGGGGCGTTCGTCATGGACTCCATGCCGCCAGCCACGACGACTTCCGCGTCGCCTGCCAAGATGGCGCGGCCGGCCTGGATGACGGCCTCGAGCCCCGACCCGCACATCTTATTGAGGGTAACGGCCTCGGTGGCGTGGGCGAGGCCAGCGTAGAGCGCGGCTTGCCGCCCCGGCGCTTGACCCTGACCTGCTTGCAGTACGTTGCCGACGAGTGCGAGGTCGACGCCGTCCTGGGCAACGCCCGCGCGCGCGACGGCCTCGCGGATGGCGGCGCCTCCGAGGCGCGCGGCAGGCACGTTAGCGAAGGCGCCCTGGAACGCGCCGATCGGCGTACGCACTGCACTCGAGATGACCAGCTTCATGGTGTTACCTCCGGCGGGCTAACCCGAAGCGGGCGCCCCAACTGATGCATAGGGTACAGGGCGCAACGTCTCGTTCACCGCCTGAACGAGACTTGGGCGGATACTCCGCCCCACTCGACACCGAGCGGGCTGTAGAGGTCGAAACCGGCAGGCAGCAGGATCACCCCAGCTACGGGTGAGTCCGGCGCCACGCTGTCGGCGGTACCCTCCTGCAGCAGTAGGCGGTACGGGTAGCGCACCTCGAGTTCACGGCTGCCTTGGGAGAAGCGCAGCGTGGCTTCCCAGGTGGTCGCCTCCGCCGCCACGAGCTGGAGCAGCAGCACGTTGTCGCTTGCTGCGCCGCTTAGCCAGGCCGCGTCAAGCGCGGCGTCGACCGCTGTCGTCAACTCGGGCCGCGCGAGCGGCAGTAGTGCAAGGTCGAGCAGGGTGAGGGCCACGGCGCCATCGTAGAAGCGCAATGCCGTCACCCCCGCGCCCAGCTCCGTTACCTCCCAAGCCGCGTCCGCGCTGGCGGCCAGGGCGGGTGGGGGCGCCCCTGGGAACGCCTCGTTGGCGAGCGCGACCTCGCTGCCGTTGGCTAGCCACAGCGCAGCGCCTGAGGCGCTCGGTTCCACGCCAAGGTACTCGAGGGCGTCGAGCGGCGCCCACCACTCGGCCCCGTACTGAATGACGGGAGCCGAGAACGAAACGTCGATCGGTCCGCCTCCAGTTGGGCGCTGCATGAGTCCGGCGGTCGAACCTGCGAAGAACGTGACGACACCGAGCGCGCCGCGGAAAGTGAGCACGCCGTCCACTGCCGTTGCCACCGCGCCAGCTGCACGCGCCAAGTCGGTAAGTTCGGCATAGGCTGCGCCTGCGTGCCGCGCCGCTCGCACGCTCCTACCGCCTTGCGCCACCACGCTTGCCGCTGGCAGCGCAAGGAGCAGCAAGGCAGCGATAATGCGGCGCTTGGATGGCATCGTGGCGAGCCTAGCATGTGGCGGCAAGGCGCTAGAATGCCGTTATTCACGTCCGCTGCAGCATCTGTTGCACAGGAGCACCTGCGAGAGGAGCCCTAAACCATAGAGAAGGTTCACGGCCGCACATCGGGCCTCAAGAGCAACCAACTGAAGCGCCTAAGCAACTTGTACCGCAGACGCGTGCCGCCAGAAGCGGCGGTAACGGTCGACTTGGCGCGTGCGCTTGGCGAGCTTACCGATGAGTTCGGGCGCGGCGTCAGCCTGCTCATCGACCGCCGCGGCCGCGTAGTCACGGTCGCCGTCGGCGACGCGGCGGACACCCCCCTCCCGCCGATGCACGGCGAGGCTGAATCGCGCTTGTACGGCCTGCGCCTTGTACACACGCACGTCAAGCCAAGCGGCTTATCTGGCAGCGACCTCACTACCCTCTTCGTGAACCGGCTAGACGCCATGGTGGCGCTCGAAGTCGGAGCCGCACGCGGCGCGGCCGCCGGCTTCACGGTCGGGCCCGCCCACCTGGCGTTCGTCGCGCCGGCGGGCAGCGACGAGGAGGACTGGTTGGTGGAGGCGCCGATGACGGTGCGGGAGTTGGAGGACCTCAACTTCCTCGAGCGCTTGCATGCCCTCGAAGAGGAGTTAGCGCGGGGCGCCGCCGTGCGCGAGGTTCACCGCACCAGCACGGAGCGCGCCGTACTCGTAGGCTTGGCTGGGCGCGAGGTGGCCGCCGAGACGGAATCGCGGATGGCCGAACTAGCTGAGCTGGTCAGGAGCGCTGGCGCAGACGCGGTCGCCACCACCTTGCAACCCCGCGATAAGCCCGACACCCGCACGTTCGTCGGTGAAGGCAAGCTGCAGGAGATCATCGCTTTGGCTTTCCACGAGGACGCCGACTTGCTCGTGTTCGACCGCGAGCTTTCCCCCGCCCAGGCGCGCGAGATCGAGGCGTTCACGAAGCTGAAGGTCCTCGACCGCACGCAGGTGATCCTCGACATCTTCGCGCAGAACGCTCGTGGCCGCGAGGCGCAGGTCCAAGTCGAGCTCGCGCAACTGCACTACCAACTACCGCGCCTGGCTGGGCGCGGCGTCGCCATGAGCCGACTGGGTGGCGGCATCGGCACGCGCGGCCCAGGCGAAACGAAGCTCGAGGTCGACCGGCGCAAGATCCGCGACAGCATCACCAGCCTGGAGTTGGCGGTCGACGCCATCAGCCGGCGCCGCAGTGAAACGCGTAAGCAGCGCGTGCGAGGCACCACCCCGACCATCGCTCTGGTCGGCTACACGAACGCGGGAAAGTCGACGCTGTTCAACGCCCTCGCCAAGTCGGACGTGCTGGCGCGCGACAAGCTCTTCGCCACCCTGCGCCCGACGAGCCGCGAAGGCTGGCTACCCGACCTGGGGCCGCATGGCGGCAAGGTCGTGTTCACCGACACGGTCGGTTTCATCCGCGACCTCCCTGAGGAACTCATCAACGCCTTCCGCGCCACCCTTGAAGAGCTGCACGACGCCGACTTGCTACTGCACGTCGTCGACGGCGCCAGCCCCGGGGCGCCGGACCGCGTCGACGCCGTGACGCGCGTGCTCGAGGAACTCAAGCTGGAAGTGCCAAGTCAGGTCGTGCTCAACAAGCTCGACGCCGCCGACCCGCAAGTCGTCGAGGAGTTGGAGCGGCGCTACTCGGCAACAGCGGTGTCGGCCGTTACGGGCGCAGGGCTAACCGAGTTGCGCTCGAAGCTGGCCGCCACGCTGCTGGCTTCCGGCACCGTGGTTACGAGCCAGCCGTGGCAGCTGGAAGGAGCCAATGCCGACGGTAGCTGGGGTGACTAGTAGCATGAGGCATGAGTTTCACCGACCTTAGAAGTTTCGTGACGCTGCTAGAGGAGCGCGGGCAACTCGTGCGCGTTACCAAGCCGGTTGCCATCTACCTCGAGATGTCAGAGATCGCCGACCGGCTGGTCAAGGCCGCGGGGCCAGCAGTGCTCTTCGAACGCCCCCTTGCCGCGGACGGCAAGGTGCTAAGCATGCCAGTGGTCATGAACCTCTTCGGCACCAGGCAGCGCATGGCGTGGGCGCTTGGCCTCGAGCAGCTCGACGAGGTAGGCGACCGCATCAGGGCGCTCCTCGACGTTAAGCTCGGCGGCGGCCTCCTCGGACTGATGTCGAACCTCCCGAAACTGCGCGAGGTGAAGACGCTGCCGCCTAAGCGCGTGCGCAACGCGCCCGCCCAGCAGCGGGTGCTGCGCGGTGCGGAAGTCGATCTGCGCCAGTTGCCGATCCTCACGACTTGGCCGCAGGACGGTGGGCCGTTCGTGACTTTGCCGCTGGTGGTCACGCGTGACCCTGAACGCGGCGACCTGAACATCGGGATGTACCGCATGCAGGTGCTCGACGAGCGCAGCACGGCCATGCACTGGCAGCGTCATAAGACAGGGGCACGCCACCTCGAAAGCGCGCGGCGGCTAGGGCAACGCCTGGAGGTGGCCGTCGCCATCGGCGGCGACCCAGCGCTCATCTACGGCTCCACCGCGCCGCTGCCGCCCATCCCAGGCCTCAACGAGTACTCGCTGACGGGTTTCCTCCGCGGCAAGGCGCTCGAGGTCGTGAAGGGCGTGACGGTCGACCTCGACGTGCCTGCGCACGCCGAGCTGGTGCTCGAGGGCTACGTCGACCCGCAAGAGGAGCTGGTGGTCGAGGGGCCGTTCGGCGACCACACCGGCTTCTACACGCTGCCCGACCTCTACCCGCGTTTTCACGTCACCGCCATCACCATGCGCGACGAGCCGATCTACCCAGCCACGGTCGTCGGGCGGCCGCCGATGGAGGACGCGTACCTCATCGAGGCGAGCGAGCGCATCTTCCTAGAACCAGCGCGCTTCATCCTCCCCGAGATCAGCGACTATCACATGCCGCCAGCTGGCATCGCACACAACCTCGTCAACGTGACCATCCACAAGAGCTTCCCAGGCCACGCTTACAAGGTCGCCAACGGCCTGCTCGGCCTCGGGCAGATGATGTTCGCCAAGGTCATCTTGGTCGCGGACGACGGGGCGGCCGATCCGAAGAACCATATCGGCTTCTGGCGTCACGTCCTCGCGAACGCCCTGCCTGGCCGCGACAGCCAGTTCGCCAAGGGCCCAAGCGACGTGCTCGATCACTCAAGCCGCGCGTTCAGCTACGGCTCCAAGCTCCTGATCGACGGCACCCGCAAGTCCCCAGAGGAGGGCGGCGACGCGCCTTTCACCCCGAACCAAGAGCGGACGGCCGCGCAACTCCCTAGTCACGCCGAGATCGTCGACCAGCACCAGGTAGCGGGCGGGTTCTGGTTCATCACCACCCGCAAGGAGCGGCCTGGGCAAGGGCGGCACTTGGGTGAGTGGGCCGCGCGCCAACCAGCCGCTCAAGGCGTCCGCCTGATCGCCGTGCTCGACGACGAGTGCGACCCGCGCGACTTCGAGGACTGCATGTGGACCCTCCTGAACAACATGGACCCAGAGCGCGACGCGCAGATCATCTCCGACCCGGCCGGTGTCGGGCCGCTGTTCGCCATCGACGCCACCCCGAAACTGCGCTCGGAAGGTTTCGATCGCGACTGGCCCGAGAAGCTCACCATGCCTAGCGCCGTCAAGGCGCGGGTCGACGAGTTATGGCCGGAGATCAGCGGGCGAGGGGTGTGACGCCAGCGCGAGTGGAGCTTGAGTCCGGCCCCGTCTGCGCTTCAGCGTCGGTGGCCGAAGAGGGCGGCTGGCACGAACAGGGCCGCCTGGGTGAGAACGATGGTGGCGCCGCTCGGCACGTCTAGGTAGAAGGAGAGCGCCAAGCCGGCCACGGTGCTCGTCACACCGAGCGCCACGCTGAGTAGCGTCATGCGCGCGAGGGTCGGCGCCAACAACCTTGCCGCCGCTGCCGGTATCACGAGGTAGGCGGCCATGAGCACGATGCCGACCACGCTGGCGCTCACTGCGATAACTACCGCTGCCAGCAAGAAGAGCGCCAGCTCGAGGGCGCCTGTGCGCACGCCGTCGCTGCGGGCGAGTTCGTCGTCGAAGGTCGCGTAACTCAAGCGCCCCCAGGCGGCGAGCAGCGCGGCGACCGCCAAGGCCGCCACGATCGAGATGGCGAGCAGGTCGCCTCGCCGCACGCCGAGGATGGAGCCGAAGAGCAGGTCGAGGACCGACACGCCGAGGTTCACGTCCGGCGGTATGAGCGAGAAGAACATGACGCCGAGCGCGACGCTCACCGCGAAGGACACCCCGATGGCCGTGTCGGAGCTGAGACGCGTGCGCTTGCGCAGCGCCGCGATGACGAGGGCAGCTAGCAGACTGAACGGCAACGCTATCCAGAGCGGGTGCTGCAGCAGGGCGACGCTCGAGCCGATCAGCCCGCTCGTGACGATCACGTACGCCCCGATGCCCATGCCGCCGAACGCCGCGTGCGCCAGCCCATCGCCGAGGAACGCCAGGCGCCGCTGCACGACGAACACGCCAAGCACGCCTGACATGACGGCGATGAGTATCCCCGCGATCACGGCGCGCTGAAAGAACGGTAGCGTCAGTGCTTCGAGGAGGCTCATAGCGTGATGCCGTGCTCGTGGCGCCTGTGACCGAACGCGTCCTGCAGGCACTCCTCCCGCATGACCTCTTCGGGCCCACCGTAGCCGCGCACGGTGCGGTTGAGGACGAGGACCTTGTCGGAGTGGTAGCGGGCGGCGGTGAGGTCGTGCGTGACCATGACGACGGTGGCGCCACTATCCGCCTGGTACTCCTCTAGCAGGTCGTAGATGTCGCGCTCGGCGAGGAAGTCCACGCCGGTAGCTGGCTCATCTAGCAACACCAACTCGGGCTCGCGTACGAAGGCGCGGGCTAGGAAAGCGCGCTGCAGCTCGCCACCAGATAGCCGTGATAGGGGCCGCATCGCCAACTGCTCCGCCCCGACACGGTGAAGCGCGGCCGTGGCGCGCTCGCGCTCGGTGGGCGGCACGCGCCACGGCCATGACCGCCGCAACCCGGTGACGACGAGCTCGAGCGCGGTGGCGGGAAACGTGCGATCGAAGGTCTTGAGTTGCGGCACGTACCCGATGCGTCCCGGGCTGCTCCCTGGGCGCTCACCGAACACGCTGGCGCTCCCTCTCAGCGGTTGGGTAAGGCCTAGTGCCACCTTGACGAGCGTCGACTTGCCGGCGCCGTTCGGCCCTACGATGGCCAACGACTCGCCCCGTTCCAACGCGAAGGTCACGTCCCTCAGGGCTACGAAGTCGCCGAAGCGCACCGTCACGCCGTCGAACTGCAGCAAGACGGCGCCGCCCACAGGGAGCGGCGCCGCAACCGACATTTTTTGCTCGCTCAGGCGGGCTTGTTCGGGTTTACGAACACCGTTGGGTCGAGCTGGCGGATGGCCTTGGCGCTCAACCACACGCGCGACGGACGACCGTCGAGCCACACGGTGCGCTTCTGCAAGTTCGGCTTGAGGGTGCGCTTGTGCACGCCAACTTGCTTGAGACCCACGCCGCCCTTGCGCTTGGCGGAACCCTTGCGGGTGCTGGTGGTGGTGCTGCGGGTGCGCTTCCCGGTTAAGGCACAGACGCGCGGCATGACTTCCTCCATTACTACGGGGCGCTAGGCTGCCCCTCATCACTCTTAGGTTAAGTAGCGGCGCGCATTGGTGGCTCCGCTCGTAAGCGCTTGAGTTTAGCACACCGCCCCGAGACTGCAAGGCGCCAGGCGTTCCGGGTTCGGGCTCGGGCGCTTCGGGTGCCCGGTGTACCATCGCCCCATGCAACGCCAAGACCTAGCCCGCACCATCACCTCGCGCTCGCTCCTCCACGGCGAGTTCCTCCTCCGTTCGGGCGCGACGAGCAGCGAGTACTTCGACAAGTACATGTTCGAGTCAGACCCCACGCTGCTGCGCGCCATCGCGGAGGCCATGGCCCCACTCGTGCCAGCCAACCTTGACGCGCTCGCTGGCCTCGAACTCGGCGGCGTGCCGCTGGCCGTGATGCTCTCGCAGGTCACCGGCATACCCAGCCTGTTCGTGAGGAAGAAGGCGAAGGAGTACGGCACGCGGCGCTTCGCAGAGGGCGGCGACGTCGCTGGCAAGAGGATCCTCGTCGTCGAGGACGTGGTCACGTCAGGCGGTCAGGTCGTGCTGTCGACCCGCGACCTGCGTGAAGCCGGCGCAGTCGTCGAACAGGCCGTGTGCGTCATCGACCGTCAAGCTGGCGGGGTCGAGGCCCTCGCCGCCGCCGGCGTCAAGCTCTCTGCGCTCTTCACGATGACCGAGCTCAAGGCCGCCTGAGCGCCTGCACTAGACTGTGGCATGACCCAAGACACGCTCTTCGCCAAGATCGTGCGGCGCGAGATCCCTGCCGATATCGTCTACCAGGACGACCTGGTGACGGCCTTCCGCGACCTCCACCCACAGGCCCCCGTTCACATACTGATCGTGCCTAACGCCATCGTGCCAACGGCTGACGATGTCGAACCGGAGCACGAGGCGGCGCTAGGGCGCATGTTCACCGTCGCGCGCAAGGTGGCCGAACAAGAAGGCCTCACCCACGGCTACCGCCTGATAGTCAACTGCAAAGAGCACGCTCACCAGGAAGTCTTCCACCTGCACATGCACCTGTTGGGCGGGCGGCCGCTAGGACCGCTCCTCGATCACAGTCACCGCTAGCGCGCGAGCGGGGCGGCCTCAGCCGTGGTACTCGCCCCACGCTTCGCGCAGCACGCCGCACACCTCGCCAAGGGTAGCGTGGCGCGCCAAGGCGGCCTGCACGAGCACGAACAAGGTGGTTCCGCCTGGCGCCCCGCCGCCCTCCCCCTCCGCCCCGCGCCGTAAGGCAAGGAGCGAGTCGGAGACGCTCACTCCGTCACGCGCTGCGCGGAACGCGGCCAGGTCGGCCGTGCGCCTGCGCTCGAGTTCCGGGTCGATTACTTGAATGGGCACGTCTGCCCCGCCCGCCTCAGCGAAGCGGTTGACGCCGACCACTACGCGCTCGCCTGACTCGATGGCCTGCTGGAAGCGGTAGGCGGACTCCTCGATCTCACGCTGAACGAAGCCTGCCTCGATGGCCTGCACCGCCCCGCCGAGGTCCTCTACCTGCCCCATGAGCGCGAGGGCCTCGGCCTCGAGCTCGTCGCACAGCTGCTCGATGTAGTAGCTGCCTGCGAGCGGGTCGATGGCGTCAGGCACGCCCGTCTCGTAAGCCAGGATCTGCTGCGTGCGCAGCGCCAGGCTCGCGCTCTCTGGCGTCGGCAGTCCAAGGGCCTCGTCGAGGGCGTTCGTGTGCAGGCTCTGCGTGCCCCCGAGCACGGCGGCCAGCGCTTGGTAAGCGGTGCGCACGACGTTGTTGTTCGGCTGTTGCGCCGTGAGGGTGCTGCCGCCAGTCTGGGTGTGGAAGCGCAGCATCTGCGACTTGGGCTCCTTGGCGCCGAACTCGTCTCGCATGAGGCGCGCCCACATGCGCCGCGCAACGCGGAACTTCGCCACCTCCTCGAGGAGGCGGTTGTGGCAGGCGAAGAAGAACGACAACCGCGGTGCGAACTCGTCAACCGCCAGGCCAGCGTCGCGCGCGGCGCGCACGTACGCGCGCGCGTTCGAGAGGGTGAAGGCTAGTTCCTGAGCGGCCGTGGCTCCCGCCTCGCGGATGTGATAACCGGAGATGCTGATGGTGTTGAAGTTAGGGAGTTCGCGCGCGCAATGCGCGAACATGTCCGTAACAAGGCGCATGCTCGGGCCAGCCGGGAAGATGTAAGTGCCGCGCGCAACGTACTCCTTGAGGATGTCGTTCTGAACGGTGCCGCCGAGGCGCGACGGCGCAACGCCCTGCTCCTCACCCACTAGGACGTAGAGGGCGAGGAGCATCATGGCTGGCGCGTTGATGGTCATGGAGGTCGTGACTTGGTCAAGAGGGATGCCCGCGAACAGCTCGCGCATGTCGTCGATGGTCGCGATGCTCACCCCAACGCGCCCAACTTCGCCCTTGGCCAGGGGGTCGTCTGGGTCGAGGCCAAGTTGCGTCGGTAAGTCGAACGCCACGGACAACCCCGTCACGCCCTGGCTCAACAGGTAGCGGTAGCGCTCGTTCGACTCCCGCGCCGAGCCGAAGCCGGCGTACTGGCGCATGGTCCAGAGCTTGCCGCCCGAGTACATCGCCGGATAAACGCCGCGGGTGAACGGGAACTCGCCTGGCCGACCGAGGCGCTCAGTGAGGCGCGGCGGCGGAGCGTCGTAGATAGGCTCCATTGGCCAATCATACGTGCGGGGCGCGCTCAGGCCGCCGCGTGTGGCGTCGAGGGGGTAGCCTAGACCGTATGGACAGCACCAAGATGACCTATCGCAGGGTTGGCAACAGTGGCCTCAAGGTGAGCAGCGTCAGCCTCGGAGGTTGGACGACCTTCGGTCAGACCGTGGAGGAGCAGAACACGGTGCGGCGCATCATCGACCGCGCCCTAGAACTAGGGGTCAACTTCTTCGACACCGCCGACGTTTACGCGAAGGGCAAGTGCGAGGAGATGATGGGCGAAGCGCTCGGCGAGGCCGGCCAGCGTCACCACCTCGTCGTGAGCAGCAAGGTCTACTGGCCGATGTCCGACAACGTGAACGACCGCGGCCTCAGCCGCAAGCACATCCTCGAGTCGATCGATAACTCGCTAGATCGCCTTGGCTTCGACTACCTCGACATCTACTTCTCTCACCGTTACGACCATGAGACGCCACTCGAGGAGACCGTCGAGGCATTCTCCGACGTCGTTCGTTCAGGCCGCGCTCACTACTGGGGCACGAGTATGTGGACGGCGGCGCAGATCACGGAGGCCGTCACTTACGCCAAATCGAACGGGCTCGTTGCGCCCATCGTCGAGCAACCCGAGTACTCCATGCTGCGCAGCGAACGCGTCGAGACCGAGATTATGCCGGTAACGAAGGCGAAGGGCGTTGGCCTGGTCGCCTTCAGCCCTCTCGCGCAAGGCATGTTGACCGGCAAGTACGACGCCGGCGTCCCTAGCGATTCGCGCTTCGCGCACTTCGAGACGTTCAAGGAGCGCTTTCTCACCGAGGAGAACGTCGCCCGCGTGCGTGCGCTCAAGGAGATAGCCGACGACTTGGGCGTCACTCGCAGCCAGCTCGCACTGGCTTGGGTGCTGCGCAACGCGAACGTTTCCTCCGTCATCACGGGAGCGACGCGCGTCGCGCAGCTCGAGGAGAACGTTGGCGCGGCGACGGTAACCCTCGACGAAGAACTGCTCGGCCGCATCGAGAAGGCGCTCGGCTAGGCGGCCCCTGACCGTGTTCGCGGCGGCGTCGTGAAGCTTTACCGCGCAGCCGAGCTGCGAGCGGCCGACAGCGCGGCCGCGGCTGCTGGCATCAGTACCTGGCGCCTCATGGAAGCCGCCGGCGGCGCCGTTGCCCGGCTCGTGGCGGCGCGTTACCCGGACGCCGGGCGCGCCACGGTGCTGTGCGGGAAGGGCAACAACGGTGGCGACGGTTACGTCTGCGCTCGCCAACTAGCCGCGAGCGGGTGGGACGTGAAGGTGCTCGAGCTGACGGCAGAGCCCGGAACGCCCGACGCGCGCCGCGCACGCGCCGATCTCGTTGGCGCCGGATCGGCTGCGCCGCTCGACGCCGGCACCAACCTCGGCGAGGCCGGGGTGATCGTCGACGCCCTCTTCGGTAGTGGCCTCAACCGCCCGGTGGAAGGGTGGTTAGGCGAGCTGCTCGCGCGCCTCCACGAGCATGACGCTCCCGTCGTGGCCGTCGACGTGCCCAGCGGAGTGCCAAGCGACGTCCCACAACTGTTCGGCCCCCACGTGAGGGCCACGCTGACGGTCGAACTGGCCGGACACAAGGTCGCGGGCGCCTTCTACCCGACGCGGGCCGCTTACGGGGAACGCGTCCTCGCGCCGATCGGCATTCCGCCTGCCGTGCTGGCCGAATGCGGCACGGTGCAGGTCGTCACGGGTGAGGAGGTGGCGGCCTGGTTACCGCGGCGCGCGCCTGACGCGCACAAGTACTCGGCGGGCACGGTGACCGTGGTGGGCGGTTCGGCGCGCTACTCAGGCGCCGCAGAACTCGCTAGCCGCGGCGCGTGGCGCGCGGGCGCCGGGCTGGTGACCATCATCGGACCCACCCGCCACCCCGCAGCGTGGCCGGAGACGATCTTCGAACTCTGGACTCCGTCGGAGGGCAGCGCCGCCCAGTTGCGCGGCGCGTTCGTGCCCAAGCGCGCCGCCGCGACCGTCATCGGGCCCGGGCTCGACGAGCGCGCGCTCGCGTACTTGCCTGAACTCCTCCGTTTGGCCCCCGGCCCGGTCGTCATCGACGCGGCCGCTCTCACCCCACGCGTGTGGCCGCGGGCGGAACGCTCGGCGTTGCGCACCAAGGGCGGGGCCACCATGACTCCGCATGCGGGGGAGGCGGCCCAACTCTTGGGTACCACCGCGGCGGCGGTTACCGGAGACCCGCTTGGGGCGGCGGCGGCGTTGGCGGCCGAGTTCGGGGCCGTCGTCGTGCTCAAGGGGCCGACAACTGTCGTCGCGGCGCCAGACGGACGCGCCGCCATCTCGGAACGTGGCCACCCAGGCATGGCGAGCGGCGGAACGGGCGACGTGCTCGCCGGAGTGCTCGGGGCGCTCCTCGCGCCCGCTGGCGGCGGCGAAGAGCAGTTCACGCGCGTCTGCGCCGGCGTGTGGCTACACGGGGTGGCGGGCGAGCTGGCGGCGACCACGGCCGGGCTTGGCCTCGTCGCCAGCGACTTGGCGGCGGCGTTACCACTGGCGGCCGCCAGGGCCGCTGCCACTGACATGGCGTCCGAGTAGGCGGCAGACGCAGCGCCAATCGGCCGGATGGTAGCGTGCCACACATGTTCCGCGCACGCGTTCCGGCCAGCAGCGCCAACCTCGGGCCGGGTTTCGACGCCCTCGGGCTCGCCCTCGACCTTCAACTCGAAGTCACGTTAGAAGAAGCCGCTAGCGATTCGTTCAGTTACCGCGGCCGCGATAGCGTGCCAGAGACACCAGACAACCTCGTGCACCGCGGCTTCCGCGCCGCCTACCAACGATTAGGACTGACTGCCCCGACGGTAGCGCTAAGCGTCGTGAACCCCATCCCACTCGCGCGCGGTCTCGGCTCATCGTCCGCTGCGCTAGTCGCCGGCGCGGCCCTCGCCGACGCCATGACGAACGGTGCGCTTGGCAGGCGCGGCGTTTTCGAGCTCACTGCCGCCCTCGAAGGTCACCCCGACAACGTCGGGCCTTGCGTGTTCGGCGGCTTTACCGTTGCGGCAAGTGACGAGACGGGCGCCTTCCTCGAGGCCGCCCTGCCCGTGCCCGCCGGTTGGCGCTTCCTGTTCGGCGTGCCAGCCTTCGAGCTGTCTACGGCGGAAGCGCGGGCCGCATTGCCAGACAGTTACAGCCGCCGCGACGTCGTCCTGACCGCCTCTCGCGCGGCCCTGTGGGTGGCGGCCGTTGCCCTCGAGCGTCCGGAACTGCTGCGCACGGCAGCCCTCGACGTCATTCACCAACCGTACAGGGCAAGCCTCGTCCCAGGGTTCACCGCGGCCATCACGGCGTTGCGTGAGGCCGGCGCTTACGCTGCCTTCCTCTCCGGCGCTGGTCCGACGGTTGGGGCGGTCGTCGACGCCGCTGTGCTGCCGTCCTGCCGCGCCAACCTCGAGGCGTTCGTTGGGGCGGGTGGCGAGGTGCTCGAGCTAGGCGCCGCGGCCGGTTACGTAACGGAGCGTTACTGATGCCCGGCCCCGCCGAGTCCAAGGGCGGCGCCCCCCTCGTCCTCGGCATCGACACCTCGTGCGACGACACCGGCGTTGGGGTGGCAAGAGGCCCAGTTGTCCTCGCGAACGTGGTCGAGTCGCAGACGGCGCTGCACGCGCGTTTCGGCGGCGTCATGCCGGAACTCGCGAGCCGCGAGCACCTCGAGGTGATCGCTGACGTCGCGCAGCGTGCCTTGGCCGAGGCAGGCGTGACACTGGCAGACTTAGGCGCGGTGGCGGCCACGCGCGGGCCAGGCCTCGTCGGCGCGCTCCTCGTTGGGCTCAGTTACGGCAAGGCCCTCGCTTGGGGCCTCGGGGTGCCGTTCGTACCCGTTCACCACCTAGAGGGGCACCTGGCGGCGGCAGGCGGCGCAGAGCCTCCGTTCATCGCGCTCCTAGCGTCCGGCGGGCACACGGCGCTGTTCGCTGTCCACGCCTGGGGCCAGGTGGAGGAGCTCGGCCGCAGTCGTGACGACGCTGCTGGCGAGGCGTTCGACAAGGTGGCGCGGCTGCTCGACCTCGGTTATCCGGGTGGCGCGGCCCTAGCGCAGCTAGCCGCCACTGGCGACGACCAGGCACTATCTCTGCCGCAGCCGATGCAGGGCCACAAGGGGCTCGACTTCTCGTTCAGCGGCCTCAAGACGGCCGTTGCCCAGTTGCTTGAACGCCAACCAGACGCGCGGCCAGCAGACGTTGCCGCCAGCTTCGAACGCGTGGTGGTCACCTCGCTAGTCAACGGCGCGGCGCGCGCCCTCAGCCAGACGGGCATGCAGCGACTCGTCGTGGCAGGTGGCGTGGCGGCCAACGCTAGGTTGCGACGCGAGTTCGCGGCCGCGGGCATCGACGTTGCCTTCCCCCCGCCGGCGCTAGCCACCGATAACGGCGCGATGATCGCGCTGGCCGGTGGGCAGAGGCTAGCAAGTGGCCGCTTGCCGCCCGCGCCCTTCACCGCTGACGCGGAACCGTACCTGCCACTCGTTGGCGCCTAACGCACGCTGCCCCACAGGCCAGCCAAGTACATCTCCTGGGTGACTATCCCCTGCACCTGATTGCCGTCTAGCACGACGACGAGTTGCTCGTGCGCCAGGAGTCGCCGCAGGTCGGTGACGGCCATGTCAGCCTCGACCTTCACGAGTTCCTCCCATGAGGTAATGCGGTCGTGGTGGAGGCCCGTAACGCCGACAGGCACGCCGCCGTCCTGCACGATGACGATGCGGTTAGCCATCATCGTCTGCGCCACTTGAGCGGCGTCGACCACCGGCACTTTGGCGGCCGCGCGGCCCGTCGTTGGCGGCAAGAGCAACCCGAAGCTGAGGAGCGTGGGGCTCGGCAGGCGCAGGGCGCTGCGCACGTAGATGAGCGCGCCAGAGTAGGCGAGCAGGAAGACGATGCCTTCGAGGATGCCGGCAGCGTTGAAGTCGCCGAAACCGAGGCGACCGCCGCGGCCCAGTGCCCAGAAGAGTAGCAGTGCGATGAGGAGTGCGAAGGCGGCTGCAGCTGAAGCGCCTAGCAAGGCAGCTACGCGGAGCTGGGCTGGTCGTCTCACGGGTCCCTCCTGAGGGCAAGTACCGGCATCTCGGGCGAGATCGTGCCCGGCAAGTGAGCGGGATCGTCGACGTCTGCTGCAACGCAGGCGTCCGACGTCGGCAAGGCGCGGGCGGGGGCGGCGAGAAGCGCGCTGACGCGGGCTTCGAGTCGGGCTATGCGCGCCTGGCCGCTAAGCAGCTGAAGGAGAGTGCCGAGCCCCACGATGTTGGCCAGGGCGAACGGGTTCTTGCGGCCACGGAAGAGCCGGTCGATGAACGGGAGCAGCGCTGGCACGACGTCGCGGCGCAGCAAGACGATGTTGCCCCCTGTGAAGCGCCCGTCCGCCAGGTTGGCGTAGGTGCGCTTCTGCTGCGGGAACTGGGCCGTGGCGTCCGCCTCGCTCACCACCGGGTAGACGACTTGCGCCTTCCGCCCATCGGCGCCGACCAACTCGCTGGCAGCGCCGACGAAGCGCGCGACGGCCGCGCTCGTCAGCCACGGGATGTCAGCGGTAACGAGCAGCACGTCGTCCGTGGCGTCCGGCTCCGCCAAGGCGGCGCCGAGTCCGAGCGCCAACGAGTCGACCAACCTGTTACCAGCTGGTACGTTCACGTCGTACAACCCCTCGAACTGGCCGTGAGTTTCCCCGACGAACACGACGCGGTCTATCACGCCAGACTCACGTAGCGCGGCGAGGACGTACTCGCCGAGCGCCCTGCCACCGAGTGGCACTAGTGCCTTGCTTGGCACGCCGAGCGTCCGCGCCAGGCGGTCGCTACTGCCGCCACCTGCGAGCACGATGGCGACCCGCTTGCCTGGTTCTTGCATGGGCGGATTCTACCGCGCCGCCACGAACGTGGCCCGCCGCGCAGTTGCGCAGCGGGCCACGACGCTTACCTGCAGCTTGGCGTTAGAAGCGTGACTGGCGGACGTTCAGTTCCGCGTCGCGGCCAGCGCTGACGTTGAAGGTCGTCACGTAGGTGGCGTAGCCGGGGGCAACGACGACGAGCTCGTGCCTGCCTGGCGCAACGTCGGTGACCTGCAGGCGGCCGCTGCCGTTGGGCAGCATGCCGACTTGGCGGCCGTCGATGAACACCACTGCGCCACCGATGTTGCCTTGGATGGTCACGGAGGCGTTCTGAGCGCGGAGCTGGGCGTTGACGCTGCGGTTCTCACCACTGCGGGCGTCGAAGCTCACGGAAGTCGACTGGTAGCCGGCCAAGTCGAAGCGCGCCGTGTAGCTGCCAGCCTCGAAGCGGACCTGCCCTGTCGGCGTGGTGCCGACGTAGTTGCCGTTCACGTAAACGTCCGCGCCGCTAGGGGAGCTGGTGAACGAGACGGTGCCCGCTCGCCGCTGTTGTGAGAGGCGGGCGCTGACGCTCTGCGTCTGGCCGGCGCGCACGTCGACCGTGGTGGTGAACGTGTCGTAACCGTCGCGCTCGATGCTCACGTTGTGCCGGCCGATGGCCGCGCCGAAGCTCAGTGGGGTGTAGCCGATGAAGGTCCCGTCAAGGTAGACGGACGCACGGCTAGGGTTGGACTGGAAGTCGATGTTGCCGAACTGCGGTTGGGACGGTTGGGTGCCGACGTTGTAAAGCACCGTGTCCGTGACCCAGTCGTTCTGCGTGACGGGGCGCACGACGATGGCGAAGCTCTGGATGAAACCCTGCTCGCCGATGGTGCTCTGCGCGAACAAGTCACCTTCGCGCTGGAAACGGGCGAGGGTGGACGTGTCGAGCTGCGACTTGCTGGCGATGGCGATGACCTTCGAGAGGCCGAGCGGCGGCGCGATGTTGAAGACGTAGCGTGCGCCAGCTGGTGGGAAGGTGCGGGTCTCGTTGGCGTTCACGTAGTTGGAGTTGTCGTAGCTGTTCGGGAAGATCTGGGTGATCTCGCCGTTAGGCCGCACATCGAAGACGTAGATCCACGAGGACGCGTCGGGGCGGACGCTGATCTTTATCTCCTCGCCGACCTGGTAGGTGGGCGTTCCTTGCCCTGATGTGTCGCGGTCCAACCAGACCTGCACCCCGAAGGATGGCGCTGGGTTGACGACGATTGCCTGAGGGCTCACTACGAAGCCTTGCGCGAATACCGTTGATGCTAGCCCGAGTAGCAGGATGGCTCCGAAGAGTCTCTTCATGACCTGCCCCCTTTCTCGCTGAAGCCTAGCACCGTGCTCCTGACTGGCATGATGGGGGCCTTAAAGCCTTCTTCATGGAATGAGGGCCGCCTCCGGATAACATCGGCTCATGCAGACACCCACTCGTGAACCCGCTTGGCGAGCCCGCTTCATGCGCCGCGCCGCTGCAATGGTGGCAGTTCTTGCGTTGGCGGCGTCGCCGGCGCTAGCGCAGGCCCTCGACGTCGACACCGTCTTGGCCAACGTAACGGCCGCGGCACGCGCACTCAAGGACGCCTCGTTCCTGCTCACGGGCAAGCTAGTAGACACCGACGGCACTACCATCACCCTCGAGATCGAGATCGAGGTCGTCCCGCCGGAGAGCCTGGCGCGGGCGTACATCGTGCAGCCGGACGCCCTCGCGGACAACGAGATAGTCCTGGACGGCCCCGCCGTATACAACTACACGTTCCTGACGAACCAGGTGATGGTCTTCGACGCCGACGATCCGGACGCCCTCGGTGGGCTGTTACCCAAGGGCGAGGACGGTGCCAGCGCCGAGATCTCGCTCGACCTTGGCACCATCTTCGCGGGTTACGACGCCAGCCTCGACTCAGTTGAGAAGGGCGCGAACGGCGACGTCTACGTCGTGAAGTTCGCCAACAAGGACCCGAGTGCCCTGGTGCTCGACGTCACGGCGCGGATCGACGCCTCAGACTGGCTGCCGCGCCAACTGGTGTTCATGCAGGCCGACGGCCACGTGCTGGCGGAACTCAACGCCGAGAACCTCGAGATCGACACTGGCCTCGACCCGGCCAAGGTGAGGCAACTCCCGGCGGACGCCGAAGTCATAGACAATCGCCACCGCTGACCGACCCCTGGGCCGGCCGCCGGCTCAACCGACCATGTCCTCGGGGACGACGGCGGCGTCGAACTCCTCTGCCGTGAGGTAACCGAGCGCAACGGTTGCCTCCTTGAGAGTCGTGCCCTCGTGGTGCGCCTTCTGCGCGATCTCGGCGGCCTTGTAGTAACCGATGGTCGTGTTGAGCGCCGTAACGAGCATGAGCGAGTCGCTGAGGTGCTCCCTGATGCGCTTCTCGTCCGCCTCGATGCCGTCGACGCAGTGAACGCGGAAACTGTTGGAAGCGTCCGCCAACAGGTTCGCTGACTGCAAGAGGTTGTAGATCATCACGGGCTTGAAGACGTTGAGTTGGAACTGCCCCTGCGTGCCAGCCATGGTCACGGCCGCGTCGTTGCCGATCACTTGCGCGCACACCATGGTGAGGGCCTCCGCCTGGGTGGGGTTCACCTTGCCAGGCATGATGCTCGAACCCGGTTCGTTCTCAGGCAAGCGCAACTCGCCGATGCCGCAGCGCGGGCCGGAGCCGAGCAGGCGGATGTTGTTCGCCACGGCGAAGAGGGCGACGGCCGTGCGCTTGAGGGCGCCGGACGCCTCCACGACGGCGTCATGCGCCGAGAGCGCTTCGAACTTGTCGTCGGCGGTGCGGAACGGGTGGCCCGTCAGTTCGGCGATCTTGTCCGCAACCGCTGGCGCGAACCCCTTTGGCGTGTTGAGGCCAGTTCCTACTGCGGTGCCGCCGAGCGCCAACTCTGCGAGGTGCGGCAGCGCGCCCTCGACGGCCTCGATGCTCTTGCGCACCTGCGCCGCGTAACCGCCGAACTCCTGCCCGAGGGTGAGGGGCGTGGCGTCCATGAGGTGCGTACGGCCGATCTTGACTATGCCAGCGAACTCCCGCGACTTGGCCTCCAGGGAGGCCTGCAGCGCCCTGAGCTCAGGCAGGGTCCGTTCCGCGATGACGCGGTAGCCAGCGATGTGCATGGCGGTCGGGAAGGTGTCGTTAGAGGACTGGCTCTTGTTCACGTCGTCGTTCGGGTTGAGGGGCTTCTTGCTGCCGCGCGCCTCTCCGCTCAACTCGCTTGCGCGGTTGGCGACGACCTCATTGACGTTCATGTTCGACTGCGTGCCCGAACCCGTCTGCCACACGACGAGAGGGAACTCTTCGTCTAACGCACCTGAAGAGATCTCGTCGCACACGCGGGCGATCATGTCGGCTTTGGTGCGCGGGAAGTCTGTGAGGTCGGCGTTCGTGAGGGCGGCCGCCTTCTTGAGCACGGCGAAAGCCCTGATGACTTCGGTTGGCATGCGCTGCCCGCCGATCTTGAAGTTCTCGAGCGAGCGCTGCGTTTGCGCGCCCCAGTAACGCTCGTCCGGAACGCGCACCTCACCTAGCGTGTCCTTCTCTATGCGGAATGCCATCGGTCTTGCCTCCATATGGACGCGGTGAGCGCTTGCGGCCACCGCGGGCTGCTCCCATGCTACCTACTACCGCCCAAGCGCCTCCCCCAGTGAGAACCGCGCGCGAGGAACCGCGCCTGCGCCCCCGCGACTCGGAAGCTTGGAGCTAGGGCTTGAGCGCGAAGCGGAGTGCCGGCGCCATGCCGTTACGCCAGTTGGTCCAGTTATGTCCGGCGTGGCGCTCGACCATGGCCGTTTCGACCCCGCGCGCCTCGAGCGCAGCGTGAACGCTGCGGTTGATGTCGGTCAGCCACTCGATGGTGCCGACCTCGAGGTACCAACGCGCAGGCAGTTCCGTCTGCCGATCGCGGAGGCGCTCGAGCAGCCGCGAGTTACGGGTCGCGTAGTACTCCTTGTGCTCCGGCTCGCCGAGGAACGCGCCGGAGAACGTAACGACGCTGGCGGCCAGATCCGGTCGTGCCAGCGCGGCGTTGGCCGATGCCAACCCGCCTAAGCTCGCCCCGAGCCACACGTTCTCACCCGTGCCTGGCCCAACGGCCTCGACCGCAGGTAGCAGCTCAGCCAACAAGAACTCCAGGTAGGCGTCCGAGTAGCCGTACTCCTCGCGCCTGTCGACGGGTTCCACGAACGCGTACCGCGCTGGTCGCGCTTCGCCGCGGGCTACCAGCGCCTCGCCGACGAGGTGGATGCCGGCCAGGCGGTCGAAGGCCACGCCGTCTTGCACGACCACGAGCGGTAGTGGCGCGCCCTCATGCCCTCTCGGGGTGTAGACGTTAACGCGGCGCAACTGGCCGCCAAGCGCGGCGCTCGTTAGCCGCAAGCGGTCGCGCTGCCCGCGCTCGAGCTCTCTGTCTGGCGTCGAGAACGGATCGGGTCGGTAATCGGGGCCGCTCAGCGCGCTGGCGCTCGGGTACCAAGGGTTGTCCGCCTTGACACCGTTGCTAGGGTCGGCGCGCAGCTTGCCTTGGGCATCAACGAAGCCGTACTCGAAGTAACCGTCGTCTGGCACCTCGAAGTCAACGGTCGGCGTTTCGCTCGGTTCTAGCGGTACTGGTGCGCGCTCCATGTCCGTGTCGTCTGAAGCTAGTTGCTGCGCCCAATCGGGGACGGCGACAGTCACTCTCATGCGGGGAGTCTAGCTCGGGGCGCCTCCTGGCCGGGGTAGCGCGGCGGGGTTAGACTCGGCGAATGACGCATGACCGCTACGATGACCTCTCGCTATCTGCGCTCCAGGCCAGGCCTGGCGCCAAGTGGCGTCACTTCCCACCCGACGTGTTGCCCCTGTGGGTCGCAGAGATGGACTTCCCCCTCGCTGACGCCGTCAAGGACGCCATCACGGCTAGCTTGCAGGCGGATGACCTCTGTTACCCAGTCGCCAAGGGCGTCCCTGACCTGCGCGAGGCGGTAGCTGAGCGGCTCACAGCCAAGCACGGCCTCAAGCTGCAGGCGGATAACGTCGAGCCGCTCGCGACTACCGGCACCGGCCTCAACTTGGCGACACGCGCCTTCGCAGGGCCTGGCGACGAGGTGCTGCTCCTCACGCCCCTCTACCCGCCGTTCAAGAACGCCGTCGAGACGGCGGGCCGCGTACCAGTAGAGGTCGAGTTGCGCCGCGAGGACCAAGGTTACGTCATCGACTTCGACGCGCTCGAAGCCGCAGTCACGCCAGCCACGCGCATGCTCATGCTGTGCAGCCCTCACAACCCCATCGGGAAGGTGTTCACGCGCGCCGAACTCGAGGGCCTCGCTGACTTCGCGCTGCGCCACAACCTGTGGATCGTGAGTGACGACCTGCACGCCGACCTGCTGTTCGACGGCAAGCACGTGCCCATCGCGAGCCTCGCGCCCGCGGTAGCGGCACGCACCGTCACGCTGTACGGGCCAACCAAGGCCTTCAACATCCCCGGCCTGAAGATCTCGTTCGCCGTATCGAACAACCCGGCGCTGCTCAAGCGCCTCACGGCCGTCGGCCGCGGCCTCGTGCCGGGCCCCAACGTCCTCGCCCAGGTCGCCACGGTCGGCGCTTACCGGCACGGCGACGCGTGGCTGGCGGACACTCTCGCGTACCTACGCGGCAACCGCGATCTGCTCATCGATTACGTCAGGGAGCACCTACCGCAGGTCGCCGTTCACGTTCCGGCCGCCACCTACCTCGGTTGGCTCGACATGCGCGGCACCGACCTTGGCGCCAAGCCTGGTGCGGCACTTGCCGAGCGGGCCAAGGTCGGCCTGAACGAGGGCGCAGACTTCGGCGCTGGCGGGGAAGGCTTCGTGCGGCTCAACTTCGCCACCTCGCGCGCCATCTTGCAAGAGGCGCTCGAGCGCATGGCCGCCACCATCAACCAGCGGGCCTGACCACGAAGACCAGCGGCCGCATTCACCTTCGGAGGCGAGGCACGTGAGCACCGTCCCTACACTGCGCCTCGCTCCTGGGCTGGAATCTGCGCTGCGCTCCGGGCACCCTTGGGTGTACAGGAATCACCTCCCGGACCACGCGCTGCGGGGCAGCGAATGGGTGCGGGTCGAGGCAGGCAGGGCGGCGGCCTACGGTGTTTACGACGCCAACGGCGCCATCGGCGTCAGGCTCTTCGGGTCAGAACTGCCGACGGCAGCCACCATCGCGAGGCGCGTTGCAGACGCCATCTTATTGCGCGCGCACCTGCCGGCGGCAGGCAACGACGCTTACCGCGTGCTGCACGGCGAAGGCGACTACCTTCCTGGCATCGTGTGCGACCGTTACGGGCGCTACGCCGTTATGAAACGCTACGCCTCGTCCCTAGACAGGCTCCTCCCCCAAGTCGCCAAGGAGGTGGGCACGCGGCTCAAGCTCAAGGGCGTCGTCTTGCGCGGCGAGTTGGCCGACGAGGAAGAAGCGCAAGCGGGCGAAGCAGGCAGGCAGAGCGAGGGACTGACGGCCCTGTGGGGCGAGCTACCGCCACCCGAGCTGACGGTCACCGAGAACCACCTGCGCTTCGTCGCGGACCCGTGGCGCGGCCAGAAGACGGGCATGTTCCTCGATCAGCGCGATAACCGCCAGCTCGTGCGGCAGTTGGCAGCGGGCAAGCGCGTGCTCAACCTCTTCGCCTATCAAGGCGGGTTCAGCGTCTACGCGCTCGCGGGCGGCGCGCAGTCCGTCGTCAGCGTCGATCAGGCGCGCGCCGCCCTCGAGGCGGCGGAGGAGAACGTCAGCCTCAACGGTCCGTTCGCGGGCAGTCACAGCGCGTTGGCTACCGACATCTTCGCGTCCCTGCCGGTATGGGCGGAAGCGGAACCGCGTTATGACCTCGTCATCCTCGATCCGCCATCGTTGGCTAACAGCGCGCTGCAGCGTAGGCGCGCGCAACGCGCGTACCTCAAGCTGAACCGCGACGCCTTCCGCCTCGTCAGCCCGGGCGGGCTGCTGGTAACGGCCTCGTGCACGGCTCAAGTGGCACCGGACGCCTTCAAGGAAGTCGTGGCGGAGGCGGCGCTGGCCGCCAACGTGCGGGCGCAGGTCGTGGCCGAGAACGGTCACGCAAGCGATCACCCGGTGCCGCTCTCGTTCCCTGAGGGGCGTTACTTGAAGTTCATGGTGCTGCGCGTGTTGGCCTGAAGCCACTCGACCAGCAGGCGCTTGAACTCTTGCGGCGTGCCCGTGGCGGGGTCGTCGTGGTGCAACTCGTGATAACCGCCGGGAAGCTCTGCGAGGTGGACGAGCGGGTTGGCCGCCGCCAGCTCGCGGGCGCCGGCAGGGTCGGCGATACCGTCAGCGCTACCCACGATCACGAGCGTTGGGGTGCTGAGATCGGCCGCGCGGCCGCGTAAGTGACTGCCCTGCTCGAGCATGGTGTGCCCGGCGTTGGCGCGCACGCCCCCATGGTAGACGAGGGGGTCGTTGCGGTAACGCTCTACCTCCGCCTGCTCGCGCGAGATGAGCGCGGGATCGAGGGCCGCGACGGGCAGGTTGGGGGCCAGTCGAGAGATCACGCCGGCCAGGCGGTTAAGGAGCGCGGAGCGCTGCACTGCGTCCTTGAGGAACGGCGAGGACAACGCTAGCGCCGTCACGTCGTTCGGGTGCTCAAGCGTGTAACGCAACGCGATGGCGCCCCCCATCGAGTGACCGAAGAGCAGTGCGGGCAGCTCTGGATCGGTGGCGCGCGCCAGCCTGAAGAGCTCGTGAAGGTCGGAGATCAGCGGCGCGAAGCTTGGCACGCTGCCGCGCACGCCAGGGCTCTCGCCGTGACCGCGCAAGTCGAGAGCGAACACGTCACAGCCGGCTTCCTGCGCGGCGCGCGCCAGGCCAGCGTGGCGCGTGGCGTGTTCCCCGTAGCCGTGAACGATGATCAACGCGCCGACCGGATGCTCAACCGGCCAACGGTAGAGCGCGAGCTTGACGCCGTCGCTGGCCGTGAGGGTCGTCCGGGTCGGCATCGTCATCGTCAGTCTTCGTCCGCGAGGAGCACTACGTTCACGTCCTCCATGACGGGGTTGGAGAGCAGGTCGGCGGCTAGCTCCTTCACCTGTCGCATGACCGCGTTCGGCGCGCCCGTGACGTCTAGGAGGATGCGCTTGCCGACGCGCACGTTCTTCACGTTCTCGTGACCCAAGCGGTTGAGGGTCGCCTCCACCGCGCGGCCCTGCGGGTCGAGGATGGAGCGCTTGAGCATGACGTCGACCTCGGCACGTAACGCGGCGGGGCCAGCGTGGTCGTGATCGTGGTCGTGGTCGTGGTCCACGGTCTGCCACGCCCCCTGCTCGTGCGCGGCGGCCTCGAGGTGGCCGCTCACGATGGCGTCGTCTTGCTCCGTCAGTTGCGTGACGCGCCTAGCGACCTCCTGGTACGCCTCCTCCACCCCGCCGAGGTCGCGCCGGAAACGGTCCTTGTCTAGCTTCTCACCGGTAACTAAGTCCCACAGGCGGCAAGTGTCGGGGCTAATCTCGTCAGCCAATAGGACGTTGCCGTCCTCGTCGATGCCGAACTCGAGCTTGAAGTCGACGAGGTCGAGGCCGCGCGCCGCGAAGAACGGCTTGAGGAGCTCGTTGATCTCGGCGGTCAACTCGAACATCTCCTCTAGTACCTCCGGCGCGACCACGCCAAGCGCGACGGCCGCCGCGTCATTGATGGGTGGGTCGCCAAGGGCGTCGTTCTTGAGGCACCACTCCACCACGACGGGCATGAGCTCGCCGCCCTCTGGCACGCCGTAGCGTTGCGCGAACGAGCCGGCAGCGCGGTTGCGCACGACGACCTCGAGAGGCACGATGGCCACGGCCGTCACCAACTGCTCGCCAGGCGCAACCAACGACACGAGGTGAGTTGGAATGCCTGCCTTGGCTAGGAACGCGAAGATGTGCGCCGACACCTCGGCGTTGATCACGCCCTTGCCAGCCACGGTCCCGCGCTTCTGGGCGTTGAAAGCCGTGGCGTCGTCCTTGTACTCGACGAGGTAGAGGCTCGGGTCGGTGGTGGCGAAGACCTTCTTGGCCTTGCCCTCGTAGCGCAGTTCAGTGCGTTGTGGGCTCACGCCAGGATGATATCAGGCGCTCACAGGCCGTTGCGGGCGAAGATGTCATCCACGAAGCGTAGGTACCAGTCGGGGCTGAACGCCTTGCTCAGCTCGGCGGCGCTTAACGGCATGTCTGGTTCGGCGGCGAGCAGGGCTTGCAGGTGCTCGCCAGACTCCCAGCAGCGCAAGCTGGCGCGCTGCACGACACCGTACGCCGCCTCGCGGCTCATGCCTGCCTCGATGAGGAGGTGAAGCACTCGCTGCGAGTAAACGAGGCCATTGAGGGCGTCAAGGTTCTCGGCCATGCGCTCCTCGTAGACCACGAGTCCGTCCAGCACACCGCTCAAGCGTCTCAGGGCGTAAACGGCCAGCGTGGTCGTGTCTGGGAGGATCACGCGTTCTGCTGCCGAGTGACTGATGTCGCGCTCGTGCCATAAAGCCACGTTCTCGAGCGCCGCCTGCAAGTTGGAGCGCATGATCCGCGCGACGCCAGTAAGGTTCTCGCTGGCGATGGGGTTCTTCTTGTGAGGCATCGAAGACGAACCCGTCTGCCCGACCGTGAAGCCTTCTTGCGCTTCGCGCACCTCAGTGCGCTGCAAGTGCCTGATCTCGATGGCAACGCGTTCGATGCTCGTGCCAAGGATAGCGAGGGCCGCCATGACCTCGGCGTGCCTGTCGCGCGCCACCGTCTGGTTCGTGATGGGGTCTGGCGTGAGGCCGAGCGCCTCCGCGACCGCGATCTCGACTGCCGGCGGGACGTGCGCGTATGTTCCAACCGAGCCGGAGAGCATCACCACGCTCACCGCTTCCTTGGCGCGCTCGAGCCTCGCCTCGTCGCGCTCGAAGGCCGCCGCGAAGTTGAGGAACTTGAGCCCGAACGTCATCGGCTCAGCGTGAATGCCGTGGGTGCGACCGATGCACGGCAAGTGGCGGTAGCGCTGCGCGAGTGCCCGCAGCTTGTGCTTGACCTCACTAGTGGCCTCGAGGATGGTGGACAGCGCCTTGGTAAGCACGATGTTCTGCGCCGTGTCGACCACGTCCGTGCTCGTCAACCCGTAGTGGACGTAACGCGCGCCGTCACCGAGCCGCTCGCTTAGGGCGCGGGTGAACGCCACGATGTCGTGGCGCGTCTCCGCCTCGATGGTCGCCACGCGCTCGGCGAACGCGTCGTCGAGCGGGTTGGCTTCCGCCGCACGGCGCAACGCGGCCGCGGTCCCGGCAGGCACCTCGCCTAGGTCCTCCCACGCTGCGGTCGCGGCGAGCTCCACTTCCAACCAGGTCCGGTAGCGCTCCGCCTCGCTCCACAGGCGCCGCATGTCTGGGGTGCTGTAGCGTTCTAGCATCTCGTAGCAAACTAACACGGGCCCAGCAGCGGACCTGACCGCCGTCCGCTTCGTCGTTCGGGTCGGCGCAAGTGGTAGAATCGTCTGTCAGGCCGCCTACCGGCGCGCGGCCCCAAGTAACCTCCTACCGCAACTCTGCTGGCCCAAGCTCACCCTGGTCAGTACGCGCGTTGGACGTGCCGTGGGGCCAGCCAGCAGGCAACGGAGGTCACGTTGAACGAAGGTCAAGTCGTCCCCGTCCAGATCACGGACGAGATCAAGACGAGCTTCATCAATTACGCCATGTCGGTGATCGTGGAGCGTGCGCTCCCCGACGTTCGCGACGGACTGAAGCCGGTGCAGCGGCGGATCCTGTTCGCCATGCACCAGATGGGGCTGGCGTCGAACCGCAAGCACTCGAAGAGCGCCGGCGTGGTTGGCGAGGTCATTGGCAAGTACCACCCGCACGGCGATAGCGCCATCTACGACGCCATGGTCCGCTTGGCGCAGGACTGGAACCTGCGCTACCCCCTAGTCGACGGGCAGGGCAACTTCGGCTCCATCGACGGCGACCCGGCGGCCGCCTACCGGTACACGGAGGCGCGCCTAACGGCACTTGCGGAGACCATGCTCCTCGACATCGACAAGGAAACCGTCGACTTCCGCGACAACTTCGACGGCGTGTTGCAGGAGCCGTCGGTGCTGCCATCCGCTGTGCCGAACCTGCTCGTCAACGGAGCGGCAGGCATCGCCGTCGGCATGGCGACCAACATGTCGCCTCACAACTTGGGCGAGATCGTCGATGGGCTCGTGGCGATGATCGAGGACCCGAGCATCGACACGTCGGAGCTCATGCGTTACGTGCACGGCCCCGACTTCCCCACCGGCGGCATCATCGGCCGTGAAGGCATCAGGCAGGCCTTCGAGACCGGCCGCGGCAGCATCAGGGTGAGGGGCCGCGCCCGCATCGAGAACCACAACCAGAAGACGGCCATCATCGTCACCGAGATCCCCTACCAGGTGAACAAGACCTCTCTCATCCAGACGGTCGCGCAGCTAGTGCGCGCCAAGAAGATCGAGGACATCACCAACCTGCGCGACGAGTCCGATCGCCACGGCATGCGCATCGTGTTCGAGATCAAGCGTGGCGCCATAGCAGAACTCGTTCTCAACCAGCTCTACAAGTTCACGCAGCTGCAGACCACCTTCGCGGTCAACAACGTCGTCATCGTCGAGAACGCCCCGCGCATCCTCTCGCTGCGCGACATGCTCCGGTACTACCTCGACCACCGCGTCGTCGTCGTGCGGCGTCGCTCCGACTTCGAGTTGCGCAAGGCGCGCGAGCGTGCGCACATCCTCGAGGGCTACCTCATCGCCCTCGACAACCTCGACGCCGTCATCGCCCTCATCCGCGCCTCCAAGGACGGGCCAGAGGCGAAATCCGCGCTCATGCGTGAGTTCGGGCTCTCAGACCCGCAAGCGCAGGCCGTGCTCGACATGCGCCTGCAGCGCCTCACCGGCCTCGAGCGCGACAAGATCAACGAGGAGTACCGCAACCTGCAAGAGGAGATCGCGCGCCTCGAGCTGATCCTCAACGACGACACCGAGCTCTGGAGCGTCATCCGCAAGGAGCTGCTCAACGTCAAGAAGCAGTTCGCGGACCCGCGGCGCACGGTCATCACCGACCTGACCGACAACATCGGCAAGGAAGACCTCATCGCCGAGGAGACGGTGGCCGTCACGCTCACGCGCGGCGGTTACATCAAGCGCACCGCCATCACGTCGTACCGCCAACAGGCGCGCGGCGGGCGCGGCGCTACGGCCGCCAAGGCCAAGGACGACGACGTCAACTCCATCCTGCTCGTCGGCAGCACCCACGATTTCCTACTGTTCTTCACTGACCGCGGCCGCGTTTACCGCGAGAAGATCTACGACGTGCCCGAGTTCGAGCGCGCCGCACGTGGCAACCACATCCGCAACATCCTGCCGCTAGCGGAGGGCGAGAGCGTGCAGACCGTCTTGTCGCTGAAGAGCCTCGACCAGGACGGTTACTTCGTGTTCGCCACCCGCGGTGGCCTCGTGAAGCGCACGCTGATCCGCGAGTACGGCAACATCAACGTCTCCGGCCTCGTGGCCATCAACCTGCTCGATGGCGATCAGCTCGTCGCCGTGCGCATCACGGACGGCAACGCGGACGTCGTGCTTGGCACGCGCGACGGGCAGGCCATCCGCTTCGCCGAGGACGACGCGCGCGACACGGGCAGGGCAACGCAAGGCGTCATCGGCATCAGGTTGCGCAAGGGCGACGCCGTGGTTAGCCTCGCGACCATCCCTGAGGCGCAGCAGGCCAGCACGGAACTCCTCAGCGTCACCGAGGAAGGCCTCGGCAAGCGCACGGCACTCGCCGAGTTCCCGGTGCAGGGCCGCGGCGGCCAGGGTGTCATCGGGCACCGCCTCTCCGACCGCACGGGCGCCATGGTCACCCTCGAGCCCGTGACCGGCACGGAGGAGCTCTTCGTGCTCTCGGAGAACGGCATCCTCATCCGCACCGGCGTTAGCGAGGTCAGTTCGTACGGCCGCTCCACGCAGGGCGTGAACATCATGCGCATCGGCGAGGGCGACTGCGTCGTGGCCGCCATGGTCATGCCGAGCGACGCCGAGCTCGACCAGATCGAGTAAGCAGCCGGCGCGCCGTTGGCCACCACGGCAACGGCGCATGCCGCTAGCAGACGGACACCTTGGTAGTATGCCGGGGTGTCCGTTCCCATCTGGCTGGACTGCGATCCTGGTCACGACGACGCCTTGGCCATCTTCCTGGCGGCGCAACGCTCGAACCTCGTCGGCATCAGCGTCGTTAGCGGCAACGCCCCCCTCACCTCGACGCTACGCAACGGCCTGGTTACGTGCCAGGTAGCCGACCTACCGACCCCGCTATACGTCGGCGCGGCCAAGCCCCTGCTGCGGGCTGCGAAGCACGCTGAGTACATCCACGGCAAGACCGGGCTGGACGGGCCCGTCATCCCGCCACTCACCCGCACCGCAGAGAAGCTACCCGCCGTTCAGGCGCTGTTGCAGGCCGCTGAGAAGCACGACGACCTGTGGCTGGTGGCTATCGGACCCCTCACCAACGTCGCCACCGCGCTACTCCTCGAACCGCAACTAGCTAAGCGCCTCAAGGGCATCAGCATCATGGGTGGCGCATTCGGGCCCGGCAACGTCACCGCCGCCGCCGAGTTCAACATCTGGGCCGACCCGGAGGCAGCAGCGATCGTGTTCGAGTCGGGCGCCAACATCGTGCTTGCCGGCCTGGACCTCACGCATCAGTTCATGATGGAGCGCCAGCGCATAGCGCAGATCAGGGCGTTGGGCACGCGCACGGCCAGGTTCTCGGCTGACCTGCTCGACCACTTCGCTTCCGCTTACGCCCAGGCGTACGGCGGCGCGCCGCAGGGACCGTTGCACGACCCGTGCTCCGTGTTGGCCGTCACCGACCCTCACCTGTTCAAGTCTGAGCGGCGGCACGTGGCAGTCGAGTGCGCCGGCGAGCTCACGCGCGGCATGACCGTGATCGACTGCCGCACGGGCGGCCGCGTTCAGCCACCGAACACGACGCTCCTCACGACCATCGACGACGGGGCCGCCTTCCAGGTTTTGATGGACGCGTTGGGGGCCTCGCAGTGAGGTCGGCTCCTGGCGAGCGGCAGCGGACTGCGGCGCAACCGCAGCGCTCGGCCATGATCGAGTTCCGTCACGTCACCAAGACCTACCCCCGCACCCATACGCACGCCCTCAAGGACGTCGACTTCCACATCGCCAAGGGCGAGTTCGTCTACGTGACGGGGCATTCCGGTGCTGGAAAGTCGACGCTGCTCTCGCTCATGCTGAGGCGCATCGTGGCGACCGAAGGCAGCGTGTCCGTCGGCGGGCAGGACGTGGCGCGCCTCCCGGAGTCGCGCTTGCCTCACCTCAGGCGCAGCATCGGCATGATCTTCCAGGACCACCGCCTGCTCGGCAGACTCTCCGCGCTCGAGAACCTAACGTTCGCGCTACGGGCCGTTGCCGCTCGGGGCAACCACGAGCAGCGCGCCATGAACGTACTGCGGCAGGTCGGGCTGGCTCACAAGCGCAAGGCCTACCCGATCGAGTTGAGCTTGGGTGAGCAGCAGCGCGTGGCCATAGCGCGGGCCATGGTAACGGACGCGCCCCTGTTGCTGGCGGACGAACCTACCGGCAACCTCGACCCTGACACGGCTCTCGAGATCATGGAGTTGCTCGACGACATCAACCTGCGCGGCACGACCATCTTGCTCGCCACCCACGCGCGCGACCTCGTCGATAGTTACAAGCACCGCACGCTCGTGCTGCGCAACGGTGAACTAGTACGCGACGATGCACGCGGCGGCTACTCCCTGTGACTGCTGCCTAGAGCTGCATGACGCTTAGGTCGAGGCGATCGTCGTCGAGCAGCAGTTCTAGGAACTGCAACTTACCGAGAGCGTCTATCATCGCGAAACAGTTGTCGCGGTCGACGTAGACGCCCTCCTTCATGACGGTGTGACCGTAGACCCCGAAGCGGTGCCCTGCCTGTATGACGAGTTCGGGCTTGTTGTACCACCACGTTTTCGTGTCTGGATCGTGATAGAAGAAATCGTCGAAGACCTGCATGCCTGGTAGTGGGCCAGCGTGAGCGAACTGCACCCCGTGGTAAACGACCTCGCGGGGCATGCTCGCGAACCACTCGCGCAGGTCGTCAGGCAGCTCGACGCCGCCCTTCGTCGGGTCGAACTCCACGTGACGCATGCCTCCACGCGTCGTCAACTCGTAGCGGTGATCGCTTGCTGCCTCGTCGTGGTTACCTAGGATCACCGTCACGTTGCCGTTGCTCTGGTCGACGTAGCGCTTGAAGCGGTACAGCTCCCTGATCTGCGCCTTGGCCGCGCGCCGCAAGTGATCTACGTCGTTGGTGTCGTAAGGTTCCGCCCCTACGGCGTTGGCGTAGTCCCGCGGTTCCTTGAAGTGCACGAGGTCGCCTACACACACGACGCGGTAGCGCCCGTCCACCACCGCCTGCGTTGGTTCGAGCGTGGCGGTGGCCGCGGCGGCGGCCTTGAGGACGCGCCACAACTCCGGCCACTGGCCGTGCACGTCTCCAACGGCGATCACCTTGATCACGCGGCCCTCCGGTCGCCGTGCATCACGTTGACTCTGCGCCGCTATTCATCAGTAACGACCGCAAGCGGCCGTACAGTTCGCGAGACTCCTCCGCCGTGCGGCCGTAGCCGTTGTACCTGACAACTAACCGTGCGGCCTCCTTGCCCATGCCCTCGTCCTTGAGGCGCTCGAGCAAGCGCTCGATGACCTCATGTCCGGCGTTCGTGGCCGTGACGGCAGGAGTTGCCACTGCGACGTCGTTCATCGGGGCAACGGGCGCCGCTAGGGCGGGCGCGCCTTGCGTGCTTGGCGCCCTCGTCACAGGCCGCATGGCTGGCTCAGGCGCCTCTGCCTCTCGCGCGACTGGCTCCGGTAAGTAGAGCGGCTCGCCCGCTTCGGGGTCGAACTCGACCCAGTAACTCTCGTCCTCCGCGGCGAACGGCAAGCCTAGGCCGAACATGGCGGCGCAGTTGGCGAGCGCGAGGTCCGCGGCTTGCGGCGCCGGCGCAGGACCGACCTTGACGACGGCGGCGCGCGTGGTGCCGAGCAGGCTCAAGTTGGCCACGAGCGCGTCGCTACCCAGTGGCGCCAGATCGAACGACCAACCGCCCTTGCCGCACACGGAGTCGAAGCGCAGCATGAGCGCCTCCGGGGCCGCATACGGGCGCATGCGTACTCTGCCGCCTCCAGGCTCGGCCTCAACGGCGCACCACCTCAAGGCAGCGGGGGCCAGCACCTCGATAAGTCTGGCGGCGTCTTCGACCTGCACGCCGACACTATAGCAGCGTCCCTAGCGCGGGCAAGGCGAAGGAAACCACGCCCGACAAGCGCCTGGGGAACGCGCACGGCGTGCGGTAATGTGAGCGCATGTCCAATTCTCGCGCCGCCCAGATCCGTGCAGGCGTGCTCTATGCCAAGGGGCCGCACGCTAGAGCCGCAGTTAGGTTTGTGGGCGCCGCCCTCGCCCTAGTGGCGCTCCTCGGGGGGCTCGCGAGCGCACAGAGCGCGCCCGTCGTCGGCGTGGACGCCTACGAGTACAAGGTCGGTGACGTCCTCCACTTAACTGGTGACGGGCTCACGCCGGGCGCCAGTTACCGCGTTTCGGTGACGCCAGCAGGCAGCGTGCCGCTCGTTGCCATGGAGATCGCCAACGGCCTCGGGGCCATCCGCTTCAGCGCCCCTCTCACCGAAGCGGGCGACCACAGCGTCAACGTCGCCGGTCCCGACATCAACGCAACGTTCACCGTGGCGGTGACGGCCGCACCAACGGCGCCTGCGGGGGCGGCGCCCGGCGCCGTCGAGGGTGAACCTCAAGGCGCCGCACCGCAAGAGGCCGCCCCCGCCCCGCCTGCGGTTGAGCGGCCGCCGGCCGCACAGCCAGAGCCCACGCAGCCCGCGCCAACTGAGCCCGCTCCTGCACAGTCCGCGCCCACGGAGCCCGCTCCCACGCAACCGCAGAGCGGCGCAACGCCGCCGGCCGCCACTCAGACGCCGCAGGAGGCGACCCCGGCGTCCCCGCCGGCCGTCTTGGGCTACCCCGTGGTGCAGAGCGTTGACGGCGCAGTCAAGGGCATGCAGAACGGCCAGGCACTGTGGACGTTGGCGTTTCCCGTAGGAAGCGGCGAGACGGCGGGGCTATTCCAGGCGGGAACAGACGCCTACGTTGGTCACGGCAACAGCGTGCTAGTCGTCGACGCCCGCACCGGCGTGGTCCAGAAGCGCTACCGCTTGCCTGCGCAGGTAACCTCCATCACCAACTCTGCTGGCGTGCCGCTGGCCGCCATCACCTACTCGAACGGCGCAGAGGGCCGCATCGCCATCCTCTCCTCTGGCCCTGAGGCCAGCGAGCCGTTCGACGTCGATCCGAAGCTCTACGGTTGGCTGCGCACGGAAGCGCTTGGCGAGAACCCAACCGAGCGCCTGCGGCAGGACCCGACTAACCCGTGGCTCTACCTGGAGGCCGCCAGGGCCGCCCAACCAGGCAGCAACGACGAGGCGCGCTACATCGACGGCGCGCTCGCGAACGCCGCCACGTTCTACGAGCGGGCGCAGCTCGCGCGTGAACTCATGCGCTTCTCGCCGCCGCAGCGCGAGGCGGCAGCCAGCGCCATGTACGGCGCCCTTTCAGACTTCGTGGCGCGCGGTTACCGCGCCGAGCTCCTCTTCGATGAGACGTTGGCGGAGACATACGGCTTCCCGCTCGGCGCGCTGCAGGCCGCCTTGGGTCGCGGAGACATCCAGGCCGCCGGCTTCTGGGCAGACTGGGTCTACCCTCTCTCCACGCCGGCCGTGCCCGCGACACAAGCCGCACTGCGCGATTACGCCGATTACCTCCGCGCGGACGGTCAACGTGAGGCCGCGAGCCAGTGGCTCGAGCGTTCACGCGAGGGCGCAGGATTCGACCTGGCCGCCGCCATCAGGCAGGCAGCGCTGGACGTTGGCCGCACGGGTTGGTACGGCGTAGCTGCGCTGCTCGTCGCCCTCATCGCGCTGTACGTCACCCTAGCCGCCAAGTACTGGCGGGCGCAGAGCCTGAACCTGCGCCGCAACTCCGGCAAGGGCGGCGGGGCGCGGCTCTTCTTCTTGCGCTACGCCACCTTCACCGAGCGGCTAGTCGCCGTCCTACTCTTGGCAGCGGCGATGGCCCTCACCGGCTTGCAAGGCTGGGCGCGTGACGGCGACGCGTTGCCAGCCGCTTGGGGTTCTGGCTCGCTTGCGTCCGTGCCGTCACTCGACGCCTTGGCCCGCACCAGCGGTAGCGGCCCAGACATCGGCTTCGTGAGGGGCTACGCGGAGCAGACCGCTGGCCTGACAGATCCGGCAGCGGAGGCGTACCGCACGGCGCCGAACGATGCAGACGCCGTCAACAACCTTGGCGTACTCACTAACGATCCGGCCCTCTACCAGCGTGCACTCGACCTCAAGCCAGGCCTGCCGGCCGCGAACTTCAATCTTGGTCAGGGCAGCAACCCTTCGCGGCTCATGGCGGCGTTCGCTCCGGACGACAAGGCGCTCGTCGTGCCGGACGAGACGCGGTTGCGCAGCGCCGTGACTGGCACTTTCCTAGAGGCGCTAGCCAACGTCTTCACCAACCCGTGGGCAGCCCTAACCGGCGTTGCTGGCGTTGGCGTCGCGCAGTGGGTGTGGCTCGTCATCGTCGTGGCGTTCCTCATCGTCGTGCTCTTCAACCTCATCCAGCTCGTCCTGCCGCGGCCGCGTCTAGCGCGCAACGCGCCGCGCACACCCCTTTATCACGTGCTCGCCGTGCTCCTACCCGGCACCGGTCAGGCTGACGAGTTCTGGGGCTTGCTGCTCGCCGTGCCGTGGGCCATCTTCGGCGTCGACCTCCTGCTTCACTACGTGCCAATGGGCGTCGGACCCGCCATCAGTTACATGACGGACCTCATCGCGTTAGGCGTCATCTACCTCATCAACCTCGTGACGTTCTTCGTGGAGTTGGCCTCGTACAACAGGCGCATGCAGGCCCTCAAGGTCAACGACCCGCAAACGGCCCGCGAGTACGGCATGCGAGTCGCCGCCTGACCAAGACTTCAACCACCAAGGAGCGCACGCGCGTAGTCGGGTACGCCCTCGTCGCGTTCGCCGCGCTCCTCTGGGCGTTGTTGGGGGTCTTCTCCAAGAACCTCCTCGCCGCCGGGGTCGGTCCCACCGAGATAGCGTTCTGGCGCGCCGCGATCGGCGGCGCGCTGTTCGTAGTGCACGCCATGGTGGAGGGGAACCTGCGCCTCCAGCGCAGGTCCGACGCCCTGGCGTTCGTGGCGTTCGCGCTCGTTGGCGTGACGCTCTTCTATACGGCCCTCAACATCGCCATCGAGGCTGGCGGCGTGAGCCTGGCGTTCATCCTCCTCTACTCGGCGCCGGCGTTCGTAGCTGTGCTCGCCGCCCTCCTGCTTGGCGAGCGCCTAACGCGCCTGAAGGGCCTGCTCGTTGCCGTGGCGGTCGTGGGGGTGGCGCTCGTCGCACAGGGCGGCGAATCTGGCATGACGGTGAGTTTCAGGAGCGTGACTTGGGGCCTGATAGCTGGCGCCTCGTACGCGAGTTACTACCTCTTCGGCAAGTGGATCCTCAGGCGCTACCGGCCAGCCACCATCTACGCGTTCGTCATGCCCCTCGGCGCGCTCGGGTTGCTGCCGTTCACGCCGTTCGCCGCCGTGAAGCACGCCACCTTGGAGATCTGGCTCTACCTCGTCCTCATGTCAGTCCTCTCTACGTATGCCGCTTACCTCGTCTATTACACGGGGTTGAAGCGCGTCGAGGCGTCGAGGGCGGTGCTCGTCGCGACCATAGAGCCCGTCGTTGCCGCGGCGCTTGCCGCCTGGCTCTTCGGGGAGCGCCTTGGCACCCTCGGCATCCTCGGCGGGGCGTTAGTGGTGGGAGCGGCCATGCTCTCCGCCCTCCCGGAGCGCGGTCGGCGCTCGCGCGCCCACGAGCCCGTCGGTGCCGACCCGGGCGTTGACGACCTCGTACGCTAGTGCTAGCATTGCAACGTTATCAGCGGTAATGCATAAGCATCCGCTCGGTCACTAACCCGCACATCATGGCTAGCACTCGGCGCCCCCACCACCTCAGTACCCAGAAGAACCTACGAGCCCGACGTAGCTGAGCGCACTGACGCCACCTCGCTAGCGTAGCCATCACGGCCGCTCCCATGAGGTGGCGGCCGTGATTCTCGGTCGTCATTATGCATGCATAGCGGGTAAGCGCCACGCACTAGCGCCAGAACGTTAAGGAGCAGAGATGAACGCTAACGAGAAGCAGATCAAGAAGGTCGTCCTGGCGTACTCAGGCGGCCTCGACACTTCGGTCATCCTCCACTGGATCAAGGAGAAGTACGGCGCCGAGGTCGTTGCCTTCACGGCCGACATCGGCCAGGGCGACGAGGTGGCAGAAGCCAAGGCCAAGGCCCTCCGCACCGGCGCCGTTGCCGCCTACGCCGTCGACCTACGGAACGAGTTCGTCGAGGACTTCGTGTTCCCCGTGCTGCGCTCGGGAGCAACCTACGAGGGCTACTACCTCCTCGGCACCTCTTTCGCCCGGCCGCTCATCGCCCGCAAGATGGTCGAGATCGCGGAGGCGGAGGGCGCCGACGCCGTCGCGCACGGCGCAACCGGCAAGGGCAACGACCAGGTGCGCTTCGAGCTGTCTGCCTACGCGCTGAAGCCCGACATCCAGGTCATCGCCCCGTGGCGCGAGTGGGACTTGAAGGGCCGCGAGGACTGCATCGCTTACGCCAAGGACCACGACATCGACGTTCCCGTCACGAAAGAGAAGCCGTACTCCACGGACGCCAACCTGTTCCACATCTCATACGAGGGCGGCGTCCTCGAGGACCCGTGGGCCGAGCCGCCACGCGGCATGTGGAAACTCACCGTCGACCCGGAAGACGCTCCCGACGAAGGGCAAGTCGTTACCGTCACCTTCGAGCACGGCAACCCAGTAGCCATCGACGGTGAGCGCCTCTCGCCCGTAGAACTCCTCACCAAGGCGAACGCCATCGCTGGCAAGCACGGCGTCGGGCGCGTTGACATCGTCGAGAACCGCTTCGTCGGCATGAAGTCGCGCGGCTGCTACGAGACCCCGGGCGGCACCCTCCTCTTCCACGCTCACAAGGCCGTCGAGTCGTTGACCCTCGACCGCCAAGTCCTGCAACTGCGAGACGATCTCGTGCCGCGCTATGCCGCCGCCGTCTACAACGGCTTCTGGTTCGCGCCAGAGCGCGTCGCGCTGCAGAACCTGATGGACGACATCCAGCAGGTCGTCAACGGCGAAGCGCGCATCAAGCTCTACAAGGGCAGCGTCACCGTGCTCGGCCGCCGCTCGCCCAACAGCCTCTACCGCCAAGACGTCGTCACCTTCGAGGAAGACAGCGTCTACCATCAGGCCGACGCGGACGGCTTCATCAAGCTGAACGCCCTCAGGCTCCGGATCGCCAAGCAGCTCGCGTCGGCAACGGCGCAGGGCTGAGGGCTAGGAGCAGTGGCCAGCCCCGCCGTTCTCCCCAAGAAGCCAGGGGCCGATTACGCTCCGCCGCGCCTGCGTGACGCGAGGGCGTCAGACGCCGCCTCGCTAGCGCGGCTGTACGCCGTCGCGCGCCCCGAACTGGCGCTTAGTAGCGCCGACTTCCGTGAGTGGCTCTCGCTTGACAGCGCGCTGCTGGTAGAGGACGCGGCCGGCGAGGTCGTAGCCGCGCTCCGTTACGGCGAGGAGGCGGAGGGGTGGCGCGTAGAGCCGATCGTCACCGACCCAGACCACCGCGGCCAAGGTTACGGGCGCTGGCTGATGACGATGCTCGAGGCGGAAGCCATCCGCGCCAACGTGCCTTACCTCGCCCTCAAGCTCAGCGACCCTGCGGTGCTCCCCTACTACCTACGCCTTGGTTACCGGCCGCTGGAGGACGACGAACTCGACCTCGTCAAGCGCGTCGGTGGGGTATGGCAGCGGCGGAGCAGCACATCATGAGCGGCGCGTCTGACAAGCCGCGCGACGCCCGCATGTGGGGCGGCAGGTTCGCTGAGCCAACCGACGCGCTCGTGCAGCGCGTAAACGCCTCGATCACCGTCGACTCGGCGATGGCCGAGGATGACCTGCTCGGCTCCATCGCTCACGCGACCATGCTGGCGCGTCAGGGGATCATCACGAGCGCGGAGGGCGACGCCATCGTCGCCGGCCTGCGCGAGCTGTTGGCGGAGGTGCGGGCTGGCAAGGTGACGTGGCGCGAGGAGCTAGAGGACGTGCACATGAACCTCGAGTCGCTCCTCACAGAGCGCCTCGGCGCCGTTGGCGGGAAACTCCACACCGCTCGCAGCCGCAACGACCAGGTCGCTACCGACGCCCGCCTCTACCTAGCGCGCCGCGGCCGCGAGCTGCGTGACCTGATCGTCGAGCTGCGGCGCGTGCTCGTGCAGTTGGCCGCTGAGCACATCGACGTGATCATGCCCGGCTACACGCACTTGCAGGTGGCGCAACCTGTGCGGTTCTCGCACCATCTGCTCGCCTACCACGAGATGTTCAAGCGCGATCAGGGCCGCATGGAGGATGCACTCGAGCGCGCGGACGTGTCGCCGCTGGGCGCGGGCGCCCTCGCTGGCACGACGTTCCCTATCGACCGCGACCTCACGGCGGAACTCCTCGGCTTCGGCAGCGTCGCGGCCAACTCGCTCGACGCCGTCTCCGACCGCGATTACATGCTCGAGACGCTCTCCGCCCTCTCCATCCTGATGATGCACCTCTCGCGCCTAAGCGAAGAGCTCATCTTGTGGTCGTCCGCCGAGTTCGGCTTCGTCACCCTCAGTGACGCTTACACGACCGGCAGTTCGATCATGCCGCAGAAGAAGAACCCGGACGTCTGCGAGCTCGTCAGGGGCAAGACGGGCCGCGTGTACGGCTCCCTGATCGGGCTCCTCACGGTCATGAAGGGCCTGCCACTTGCGTACAACAAGGACATGCAGGAGGACAAAGAGGGCCTGTTCGACGCACTAGACACGGCACGCGATTGCGTGCGCCTCTACGTCGGCATGTTGCCGCGCATGCGCGTGCATGCTGACCGCATGCGGGCCGCGGCAGGGCGCGGCTACTCGAACGCCACCGACCTCGCTGATTACCTCGTGCGGCGCGGCCTTGCTTTCCGCGACGCCCACCACGTAGTCGGTCGCCTGGTCGCCTTGGCGGTGCGGCGCGGTGTCGCCCTCGAGGAACTGTCGCTTGCTGACATGCAGGAAGCCGAGCCAGTCATCGGCGCGGACGTGTTCAGCGCCCTCGAGCTCGACACGGTGGTTGACGCCCGCAAGTCCTACGGAGGCACCGCACGCGCCCGCGTGCTCGAACAGGTCGCCGCAGCCAACGCCAACCTCGAGGCCATCAAGCCGCTAGCGCCCACCAACCACGTGGAGGAGCAAGGATGAGCGAGTTCCTTGGCACGACGCCACAACCCCTGCCTACCGCGCCAGACGCCAAGCCAGCGGTGCAACTGAGCGTACGCCCGGCCCGCGCCGAGGACGTCCCGCTCATCTTCGAGAACATCGGCTACTGGGCTGGGCAAGGCCGCATGCTCGTTCGCCCCATGCAGAACATCTTCGAGAACCTCCGTGACTTCTTCGTCGCCGAGGTGGACGAGGGCAACGGCCCGCAGTTCGCGGGTAACGGCGCCATGCACATCCTGTGGGGCGACATCGCCGAGGTCCGTGGGCTGGCGGTCGCACCGAACGTCCGCTCGCGCGGCGTCGGCAAGGCGCTTGTAGCCGCGTGCGAGGAGGAGGCGCGGCGCGTAGGCATACCCGTGCTCTTCGCTTGGACTTACGAAGTCGAGTTCTTCGAGCGTTGCGGCTTCAACCTCATCGACAAGACCCGCGACCTGCACCCGCGCGTGTGGTCCGAGTGCCTCCGGTGCCCCTTCTACGTCGGCTGCAACGAGAACGGTGTCGTCAAGCGCCTGGACGGCATCCCGCTGCCACACAACCTCCCGGAGCCGCCGCCAGCGCAAGTGCCGCCCGGCATCCGCTGAGGACCTAACGCCCATTACCGGCCGCGCAGGCGAGCCGTGCGCGGCCGGTATAGTCGAGCCGTGACTGCCAAAGTCCTGTTAGCGCACACCGGCGGCACCATCGGCATGCGCCGCGGCGCGCGCGGTTACGCGCCGAGCCCGGGCCACCTGGCCGAGTTGCTTGGGCGGATGCCCGAGCTAGCGGACCCGCGCATGCCGGGGATCGAGCTCGTGGAGTTCGCGCCGCTTCTGGACTCGGCCGACATGACCCCGCCAGACTGGACGCGCATCGCTGAGGAAGTAGCTCGGCGACACGACGACGTGGACGGCGTGGTCATCCTTCACGGCACTGACACCATGGCGTTCACGTCGTCCGCCCTCTCGTTCCTGCTCGAGGGTCTATCGAAGCCCGTGATCGTCACGGGGTCACAGGTGCCTCTCGTCGAGCTGCGCTCCGACGCGCGCGAGAACCTCGTCACCTCGCTCCAACTCGCTGCCCGCCCCGACCTGCACGAGGTGTGCGTCTACTTCTCCGGCCTAGTCCTGCGCGGCAACCGCGCCACCAAGGTCTCGGCAGCTGGCTTCGACGCGTTCGACTCACCTAACGAACTGCCGCTAGGGCGAGTCGGCGTCGACATCACGCTCAGGCCGGGCGCCGCTAGGCCTCCGCAGGCGAGGCCGCTGCGCGTGCGACAACTGCGAGACGTGACGGTCGCCGCGGTGCGCCTCTTCCCCGGCATGAGTGCGCGCTTCCTGCGCCACGTGTTACGGGAACCGCTCGAGGGCCTCGTGCTCGAGACTTATGGGGCTGGCAACGCACCGACGCGCGACCTCGAACTGCTGCGCGAGCTGGCCCGCGCCGTCGAACGCGGCGTGGTCGTGGTGAACACGACGCAGTGCCTGCGCGGCAGAGTCGACATGGCTGGTTACGCGACCGGCGCCGCCCTGGCAGAGACCGGCGTCGTTGGCGGCGCGGACATGACGCCCGAGGCGGCCCTGAGCAAGCTCATCTACTTGCTCGGCAGCGACATCGGCCCGCAAGCGACGCGGGCCGCCATCACGCAAGACTTGCGCGGGGAACTGACGCCCGCTTAGCACGCCGCTCACGGCGCTGGCGCGGTCCACGGTTATGCTGGGTTCGTGTTCGACGACGACATCGCCGCTGCCACCTCGGGCCTGCCTTCCCTCGACGGCGCTCAGCTAGATCACGTTGGCATCGCCGTCGCGCACTTGGCTGATGGCGCTGCGCCGTTCGAGCTGCTCGGCTTGGGGCACGAGGGTCAGGACGAGCTGGTGCGGGGCCAAGACGTGCACGTGCGCACGCTGCGGGCAGGTGACGTCCTCATCGAACTACTCGCCCCAGTGAGCGACCAAGGGGCGGTGGCGCGCTTCCTCGCCAAGCGCGGTCCCGGCCTGCACCACTTGGCGTTCCGCGTAGAAGACCTTGACGCCGAGATCGTCCGGCTGCAGGGCGAGGGCGTCCCACTCATAGATACAACGCCGCGGCCTGGCATTCACGGCACGAGGGTCGTGTTCATCCACCCCCGCTTCGCTGACGGGGTGCTCGTCGAGTTAGTCGAATACCCGCCCACCTGATGGCTGCTGGTTCACCTGATGCCAAGGCGCGTCCGTGGCGCGAGCGGCCAGCGTGGGTGCGGTGGGCCGGCTGGTCGGCCGCCGTGTTGTGGGCAGCGTTCCTCTTCCTGCAATCGAGTTCATCAACCGCCGGCTCGTTCCTCGCGGCGTTTCCACCAGGCAGCGACAAGATCGTCCACGCGGGCGCGTTCGGGCTGCTAGGTGCCCTCGTGACGCTGGCTAGCGGCAACCCGCTTCTTGGCATCGTGCTCGCCTTCGCTTATGGCGCCAGCGACGAGATCCACCAATGGTTCGTGCCTGAGCGCGCCACTGACGTCCTCGACTTGCTCGCGGACACCGTGGGCGGGGCCGTCGGTGCGTTCGGCGTGGAGTTCCTTGCGCGCCGGCGTCACCGCAGGTCATTACAATGACGGCATGAACGCAGATAACCAGAGCTCCCGCGGCCCTCGCATCGTGTTCGTGGGTGCCGGCCGGATGGGAGGGGCGGTCCTGCAAGGTGCGCTGGCTGCGGGCGCCCTTAAACAAGACGAGGTGGCCATCTTCCACCCCAACCCCAGGCGCCTTGCCGAACTAACGGAACGCTTTGGAGTGGCCGGCGTCGACGACGCTGGCCTTCACGACGCGCAGCACGTGCTGTTGGCCGTCAAGCCGCAGTCGTTCGCGAAAGTAGCTCCCATAGTGGCGCAGCGCCACGCCTCATTCATTTCGCTCATGGCAGGCGTAACGGCCGAGACCATCGCGCGGCGCGTCGGCTCGATGCGCGTCATCCGCGCCATGCCGAACTTGGGAGCCGGCCTCGGAGTGGCAGCCACCGCGCTCACCTGGCTACCAGAGGCAACCGCAGACGACGTCGCCCTCGCACGCCGCCTTTTCGGCTCGGTTGGGCGCGTTTACGACTTACGCGAGGAGCTCTTCGACGCGTTCACGGGCATGGCTGGCTCCGGTCCGGCGTACGTGGCCGTCATGGCGGAGGCGCTAGCCGACGGCGGCGTGCGCGTCGGCTTAGACCGCTCGCTCGCGCGCGACGTGGCGCGGCAAGTTCTGCTCGCCTCGGCGAAGTTGCTCGAGACGCGCCACCCTAGCGAACTCAAGGACGAGGTCTCGTCGGCGGGCGGTACCGCCATCGCGGGGGTGCGCACGCTCGAGCGGCACCGCCTGCGCTTCGCGCTCATCGACGCCATCGAGGAAGCAACGCGCCGGGCAGGCGAACTAAGCGGCGAGGGCAGCAAGTGAGGCCGCACCTCGCCGCGTTACTCCTAGCGCTGCTACTCGGCGGCGGCGCAACGGCGCAGAGTTACTACCCCGCCGCTGCCGGCTACAGCTGGACGTACTCGTCGGGCGAGACGCAGTCCATGACCGGCCCGCGCGACCTACAGGGCCGCAGCGTCATGGTTCTAACGCACTACCTCGAGGGCGTGCCCGTCTCGGAGGACTACCTCGCCTACCGCGCCGATGGCGTCATCAGCTACGGTTCTGCCTCCGGCGGCCAGCTCTTCCCTTACGACCCACCGATCCTCGTCTACCCAGCCGAACCCCTCGCGCCCGGCAGCAAGTGGACGAGCACGACGCAACTCCCCGGGTTCAGCCTCACCCTCGACTCCGAGGTCGTCGGCCTGCGCGGGGTAGCGACGCAAGCTGGGCGCTTCAACGCCTTGCTCATCCGCCAGACGACGCTGACTAGCAACGGCGGGCAGACGTTGCTCGACATCTACTTCGTTCCAACGGTCGGCATCGTGCGCTTCGTGACGCAAGACGGCACGACCATCGACTTGATCGAGAAGAGCTTCTAGGCCCCCTGCGGCACGACGCGACGCCACAGCTCGTCGAACGTGCCAGCGACCAGCGCCTCGCGGATGTCTTGCATGAGGCGCGCCATGAACCGCAGGTTGTGGATGGTCGCTAGTTGCGGCCCGAGCGCCTCGCCCGCCTTGAAGAGGTGGCGCAGGTAGGCGCGCGTGAAGGTCCGGCACGTGTAGCAGTCGCAGCCGCTCTGCACGGGGCCGAGGTCGTCCTTGAATCGCGCGTTGATGATGTTGAGGCGGCCGTTACGCCCGCCGTCGCCCAAGTTGGGGCGCACTAGCAGCGTGCCCGTGCGGGCGTTGCGCGTGGGCATCACGCAGTCGAAGGTGTCTATGCCGCGTGCCACGGCCTCGAAGATGCTCGGAACGTCACCTATGCCTAGCAGGTGTCTAGGCTTGTCAGGCGGCAGGAGCGGCAGCGTCCAGTCGAGGATGGCGTACATATCCGCCCGCGTGGCGCCGAGGTTCCCGCCCACCGCGAGGCCGTCGAAGCCCATCGCGCCGATGACGGTGGCACTATCGATCCGTTGGTCGCGGAACGCGCCGCCTTGCACGATGCCGTAGAGCGCCTGGCGGTACCCGTGCAACGGAGCGCTAGCGCGAAACGCCGTTAGGCTGCGCTGCGCCCAGCGGTGCGTGCGCTCGAGCGAGCGCCTGGTGTACGCCTCGTCGTGCAGTGGGCTAGTGCACTCGTCGAAGGCGAGGACCATGTCTGCCCCGAGTTGGCGCTGAACCCTGATAGAAGTCTCGGGATCGAAGCGGTGCTTCGAGCCGTCGATGTGGCTCTTGAACTCGACCCCGTCCTCGTCGACCTTGACCATGCCAGCCGCCGCGGCTAGCCGCCGTTGCCCCGCCTTCTGGTCCTCACCAGGGAAGATGTTGCCGATCTTCCCTACCCCGTGCTCGATCGCGGCGCCGAGGGAGAAGACCTGGAAGCCGCCCGAGTCCGTTAGGATCGGCGCGTCCCAGTTCATGAAGCGGTGCAAGCCCCCGTGAGCGGCTACGAGCTCGGCTCCTGGCCGCAGGTAAAGGTGATAGGTGTTGGCGAAAAGTACCTGCGTGCCCGTCTCCGCCACGGCAGCGGGCGTGAGGCTCTTGACGGTCGCTTGCGTACCTACCGCCACGAAGGCAGGCGTGTCGACGCAACCGTGAGCAGTGGTGAGGCGCCCAACGCGCGCCGTCGCCTGTGTCTGCGTTACCTGGAAATCAAGTCCAGCGGCTGGCGTCTCGGTTGGCGTGGTGCTCGAAGCAGATGGCATGGTTCCGCCCCTCGCGGGCCTGTCATCCTATCAGACAGCACTGGTAGGTTCTTCACTCACATGTCGCCCTCATGTGCTATAGTCTCCGGCTAGAGGGCAACTGCCTTCTGCTTGGACGCTGAGAAACCTGCCTCGTATGTGGGCGCTTGAGACAGGTGGAGCGAGTAGCGCAACCGGCCAGGTGAGTGTCCCCTCATCTACCAAAGCCGTCAACGTCCGAGCGCGGGTCCCACATGACCCGCAGCCCGAGTCGTTCGGGCACCGACGCTTAGTCGGACTTGGAAGCTATGAAGTCTGTTCTGCATTTGGGCGCTTGGAACAGATGGAGCGAGTAGCGCAACCGGCCAAGGGACACGCGAACAGGCAACCATAGCGTTGCTATATAGCGGAGGAGCCGGACGAGCGCCCAGGACCAAGCGGGTCCAGGGATGCCATGACGGGACGAGCTAAGCGAAACGCGGGTCACTCCAACGAACGGGCGTACGGCGCTCGGTTCAGCTTCGCCGTGCTTATCATTACCGCCATGCTCGTGCTTAGCGGCTGCAGCACCACGGAAGTCCTTACTGCCACCAACCACGACGCTGAGACGCGCACCGCTAGCCTCCAGAGCAGCACGATGTTCGGCGCCTTCACGTACGGCGGGGTATGGCAAGGGCTCGAGCCCATCCTGCAGCTCGAGTTAAACTTGGGCCGCCGCCTCGATGTCGTGCACTGGTTCACGAACTGGGAGAACCCCTACTTCCCCGACCTCGTCACCCTGGCGTCCCAAGGCGGACGCAAGCCGTTGATCAGCTGGCAGAGCCACAACCAGTCCAACGCTGACATCGCTGCGGGAGTCTACGACGACTACATCCGCGACTGGGCTCGCGGCGCAGCCACGGCAAGCGGCCCGATCTACGTGCGGCTCTTCCCCGAAATGAACGGCAGCTGGACGAACTGGAACGGCGACCCAGCCGCGATGGCCGCCGCCTGGCGCCATGTGGTCGACCTCTTCCGCCAGGAGGGCGCCTACAACGTGCAGTGGGTGTTCAGCCCGAACGTAACGGACTCGCCACGCACCGCAGAGAACGCCATGGAGCTCTACTACCCGGGCGACGATTACGTCGACGTCCTCGCCCTGGACGGCTACAACTGGGGCGAAACGCTTCCTGAAACCGGCGGTTGGCGCTCGTTCGAGGACGTCTTCCGCGTGGGTTACGACCGCATCACGGCGATCGGCCCGCAACCAGTTTGGATCGCCGAGTTCGCTAGTTCAGACGAGGGTGGCGACAAGAGCGCTTGGGTGCGCGACATGTTCGCGACCACCGGCTTCCAGCGCATCGAGGCGCTCATCTGGTTCAACGAGGACAAGGAAGCCGACTGGCGGATAGACTCAGACGCCGCCACGCTCCAGGCCTTCCGCGACTCGCTGTCAAGCGGCACCGTGCTAGCCAGCACGCGCTGATAAACGCGCAAAGCACCTAGCCAGTTTCTCAACGCAGGCGTCTTGAGAACCAACGGTGTGAGGTGTTACCTTCGTATGGAACCTCACAGCGGACCTCCGTCCGCCAACCGGACTGGATGAAAGAGACCGCTATCACCCCCACCAGGCTGTTGTGGCCCCGCCCCAAGTGGGCCCTACGGTTGCGCATCGTGGCAACTGGCCTGGCGACGGCCCTGATCTTGGCGGCATGCTCGGAACCAACCCGCGTCCACAAGGACGTGTTCGCTGGCGACACTCCAGTGCTCGGAGCGTTCGTGCCGTCCGGGGTGTGGAACGACTTGAGGCCGCTAAAGGCGCTGGAAACGCGCGTCGGTGGGTCGTTCGCGTTAGCGCACTGGTACACGTCTTGGGACCTCCCGTACGATCCCGTGCCGGTCAACAACCTGCTCGCCCACGGCCGCATCCCGTTCGTCACCTGGCAAGCGCACCGTCAATCGTTGCCTGACATCATCTCCGGGCGTTACGACAGCTACATCAAGACCTGGGCTCACGGCGTCCGCGACGCGGCAGGCGTCGTCTACGTGCGGATCTTCCCGGAGATGAACGGCGACTGGGCCCCGTGGAACGGCGACCCGGAGGCCATGAAGGCCGCCTGGAAGCACGTCGTCGACCTGTTCAGGGCCGAAGGCGTCCGCAACGTCAAGTGGGTCTTCACCCCTAACGTCACCGACGAGCCGCGCGTGCCAGAGAACGCCATGGAGCTCTACTACCCTGGCGCAGACTACGTCGACGTGATCGGCCTCGACGGCTACAACTGGGGAACTACTAGGCCGAACATCGGGTGGCGCACATACGAAGAGGTGTTCGAGGCGGGTTACGACCGCATCACTAGCCTGGGCGACCAACCCGTGTGGCTAGCAGAAGTCGCGTCCGCCGAACTCGGTGGCGACAAGGGCGGTTGGGTCGATGACATGTTGACCTCGACGGCGTTCCCCCGCATCAAGGCCATCGTCTGGTTCAACGAGGACAAAGAAACCGACTGGCGCATGGAGAGTTCAGCCGGATCGCTCGACGCTTTCAGGAAGCACTTCGAGGTTCTGGCGGAGGCGGAACAGGCCATCGAAGAGGCGGGCCTCGAGGCGACTCGGGTAGGCGGAACTTTGGCTACGTCAAGCGTCCGCGCAGGAGCAGGGGGCGATGGGCGTTACATTGAGCGCAAATGAACAACGAAACTGGCCGCAACCGCCGTCGCCGTAACCAGCTCGGTCGCGGTCTTTGTATCTGGCTAGCCGTCTTGCTGGGGGTCCCGGCCGCGGCGGCACAGGCACACGCGCCTGACCCTGCTTACCTCACCCCGCGACCGCTGAGCCGCACCACCTACCAGCTCGACGTGCTCGCCTCCGGCATCTACGCCCCCGTCGACGCCGTGCCCCTGGACGACACTGGCGCCATCCTAGTCGTCACCCTCGACGGCACCGTCATGCGCTATCAAGATGGTGAGGTCGACCCGCGGCCGTTCCTCTCGCTTACCGGCCGCGTGACTGGCCTGCTCGGGGAGCAGGGCCTGTTCTCGATCGCCCTCGAGCCGGCCAAGCATGCCGCCGCGCTCGGCGGTCCCCGCCACCTGATCGCCGCTTTCACCGAGGCGGGCACGAACGATCTGGTAGTCGCTGCGTACCCGCTCCTCGCAGACCTAAGCGGGGCGCTGCGGGGAGCCGAGTCCATCATCCTGCGCCAAGCCGTTCCGGAGCCGTTCCACCACGGCGGCCAGGTGGCGTTCGGCCCGGACGGCCTGCTGTACGTAAGCATCGGTGACGGTCAGCGCGAGGTCGCATACCTGCACGTCCAGCCGCACGTCGCCCAGGACCTGCGTTCCTTGCGCGGGAAGGTACTGCGCATAGATCCGTTCACTGGCGGCGCAAACCGTGCGTACACCGTCCCGGCCGACAACCCCTTCACCGCGCAAAGCGATCCGAAGGCCGCCTCAGCAGGTGCGCGGGGCGAGATCTGGGCGTACGGGTTCCGCAACCCGTGGAAGTTCAGCTTCGCGGCCTCTGACGGCGCTTTGCTCCTCTCGGACGTTGGTGAGGACCGCTGGGAAGAGATCGACGTGGTCGTCAGAGGCGGCAACTACGGTTGGCCTGCCCGTGAGGGGCCAGAGTGCCTCCTGCATCTCGAGGACGGCTCCCCTGTCGCGCCTGATTGCGAGGACCTCGACCTCGTCGCGCCCGCGGCCTCTTACGGCCACCCGGCGATAGATCCTAGCGGGGGGTTCTCCGTGACCGGAGGCGTGGAGGTCATCGACCCGACGCTGCCGTCGCTGGTTGGCAAGTACGTGTTCGGAGACTTCGTCACGGGACGCATGTGGACGCTAGACAGGGCGACCAGCGAGGTGAACCTGATCATGCAGGGAGTCGGCGCCATCTCAAGCTTCGCCAACGACTCGAGCGGCGCCCTCTTGGTCACGTTGATTGATGGCACCCTCGCGCGCATACGCGAAGTGCATTAGCGCCCCCACCACGTTACTCGGTGGCTTAGGTCTGGTCGGCAGGGGTGGAGCGCGGCATGGTTGGCACGTAGCTCTCGCCGTACAGCCTGTTCCTGATGGAGTCGTAGAGCGGCACGTCTTTGATCTGGAAGCTCTGCACTAACTCGGCGGTCACGAAGTAGGCCTGACCAACCGTGACGGTACCGTCTGCCACGAGGTTGGTGACACCTAGCAGCGCACGCTCTTCGTTCGTGACGTTGGCGGGGTCCTCGCGGAAAGCCGCGATCGTGGCAGCTAACGCCTTGGCGAGCGGCTTGAGGTCGTCGATGGCCATGACCAGCTCACTGTGGCGTTGGCTGATCTTGCCCCTGACCACCCCTTCAAGCGGGTTGATGTAGCGGGCGTAGGCGAAGTGCTCGTCGTCGCCGTCCGGCTGCGCCTGCGCCCACGCGAGCTTGGCGGCGCCCGCGCAGATGGAGAAGTCTGGATCGAACACGGAGAACGTGCCCGCGAAGAAGGTGCTGTTGGCGAACGGAGACAGTGGATCGACCGAGATGGCCTTGATGAGGGTAAGGGCGTCGTTCGTGACTTGCGAGAGCCCAAGGTCGCCCGTGGGTCCGATCGCCAACGGATCCAGGTACGACTCGTTCAACAGCACGCGCAGGAGCAGGTCTGGCGAGACGTCGTAGGCCGTAGCAGCCAGCTCGATGTTCGCCACGAGCGGCGCTAGGCGCGCCAGCACGAGCAGGCCCCAAGCCGACAGCGGCGTGTAGTCCGCCACCTGCCCGTCGAGCAGGCGTGGCCCGCTGGCTGGGCGAGCTACGGCGTCGACGCCGCAGTATGCCGACACGCGCCGCGGACCCTGCTTGGCCCCGGTCACCTGCAGGCCGAGGCTCGCTAACGGCGAGTTGAGCAGGTCGTCGATGCGCTGGGCAACCGCCTCGCTCGGAACGTCTACTTCGGTGACGGCGGCACTTTCGCTCGACGCTATCGTCTCTTCCGCTGCTTCCGCTACTTCCGCTACTTCCGCTACATCCGCTACATCCGCTGCGCCAGCGGCGCCTAGCTCCGCTTGGCCCGCAGCGCCTTCTGGCGCGGCGTTCGCGGCAGCTACAGGGGTCTCACCTGCCGGGCTACTACCGCCGACGTCCGGCTCAGCGTCCGTTAGGTCGTTCCCCTTAACGGACAACGGCAGGTTCATGTGCTCACTTCGTAGCACCGGGACGGAACCGTTGATGAGCCGCCACGTGTCTCGGTAACCGGGACGCGTTTCGCCAGCACTCCAAGCGGTGACCACGAAGACGCTCGAGGCAACCAACAACAGCGCTCCCGTGCCGCCGAAGAACCTAAGTTGCGTCCTGCCCGTGGTCTTGGCATGCGGCCTTTCCCACGTGATGGTGGTGCGCGGATCCAACTCGTGGCGCTTAGAGAAGCTGCGTACCGCGCGCACTCCCCCAGTCACGAAGGTGATCGCGTTGAAGATGCGCAGCACCCCAAGCGCAAGCACGGAGCGAGCCCCCTGGCGCGCCACCCACCCTCCAAGCCGCCAGTTCTTGAACCCCAGGCCAACGCCAAGGCGCAGGAAGCCCCAGACCGCAAGCAGGCCCGTCATGAACACGTCAACACCCAACCAGACGAGCAGCGCCTCCAATGGCATGCCGTGACCTGGCAGCGCGAAGTTCAGGCCCATCGCTAACGGAAGCATCACGAGGAGCAGGAGGAGGCCGAGGAGGTTCTCGAAGTGTGCGGCCAACAAGGTGAAGCGCACGTTCGCCCGCAGCCCGCGCCACGTTTCCGGCACGAAGAAGCGCTTGAGGCCGTTCTCCACCCCACCGCCGTTCCAGCGCTCGATCTGCCTGAGGTAGCCTGGCAGGCTCAGCGGGTCGTCCGTGAACATGAGCGCCTCGCTGACGAACCTGGCGTTGCCGCCGCGCCGCATGGTGATGGGCGACTCACCCGTCACCGTCCCGACGTCCACTAGTTCACCAGCTACGAGCGCACTGAACCCCCGCTCGCGCAGCTCGTCGACGCTGATCGCAGTCTCCGTGACGGGTCCGTTCTGCACCGCCAGCGTGAAGTCGTGGTCCTCCGTCAGGGTGTCAGACGGCATCGGGAAGCACTCGCGCCGCGTGGTGAAACCGCAGCCAACCACGGTGTAAAGGCGCGAGTTACCGAAGATCTTGCTCGCACCGAACCGCGCCGTCTGCCCGCTGCGCAGCACCGCCGAGATGGCGTACTCGGCCGACCGCGCCCGGTGGATCAGGCCGCCGACGGGCTTCCCTCGGCCCGGACTGGACGACAGTACGGCGCCAGACTGGATGGCGTAGTCCTCGAGCACGAAGCGCGCCTTAGCGCCTCGCCCCAGCTTCCTCAAGCGGTAGAAGTTCGCCTTGAGGCCGGCGAGGAAGTCCTCGTGAAAGACGGTATCGCCGTCAACTAGGAGCACCCGCTCCGTGTTGAGCAAGCCGCCATCGAGCGCCACGTTGATGCTGTCTGACTTCGAGATCGGCTGGGCGTGCTCCACGACCGCGACTATTGGGCCGTTCGTGAGCAGCCAGCGCTCGTAGGTAGCGGTCGCTCCAGGCACGTGACCCTTGTCGATGGCCCTGTAACCGTACTCCGTCAAGGTCCGCCTTACGACTTCGCCCGTCGCGTCGGAGCCACCGTTGATGCTCACGACGATCTCGTCGATCGGCGAGCTCTGCCTCAGGAGCGACGACAGTGCGGCTGCGGCGCTCGCCTCTTCGTTGAACATGGGCGAGACGACGCCAACGCGGTCCGGCCCGATCACGGGCACGGACGAGTCTTTCGTTAGGCTTAACAAGGCGTTCGCGATCACCGTCGGGGTTGCGAAGAGGCCAGGGATGAACGGCATGGGTTCGGTAATCCTTCCGACTCTGCTATATCACGCCAAAACTTACACGCTTCATACACACATCGAACGGGACAGGTTAACTGCTGCACGTAAGAATAGGTGGCTAGCGGAACACGTCGCCTCCACCCACTAGCGAGGCCGCCGAAGTTAACTCGCCTTAACCAACGCAGTGAGCATTATGTGCGAACTCTCACACTTCGTCTGCTAGTATGCCGCGATTGGGAGGTGCAGATGGCTCTGCACATCAGCGGCAAGCTCCTGGCCCTCGGGCTAGTGATCTCTGCCCTCATCACCGCCTTCAGCGCACCACGCACGGAACCCGTCGTTCCTGTGGAGCTCGCGGTCGCCCCCTTCGCTGAGGTTCTTACCGTTTCGGTCGTCGCACCAGTCGGCCTCGCGCTTCAAGGGCCTGACGCTAACCCTCGCATGACTTTGAGGGCAACGGGCTACAACTCTCACGAGAGCCAGACAGACGCGTCGCCGTTCACTACCTCCACGGGTGCGAGGACGCGCTTCGGGATCGTGGCGGTAAGCCGCGACCTGCTAGGCGGCAGCCTGCCATACGGTTCGCTCGTGCGCATCCGTGACCTCGGCAACTATCACACTGGTAGGGGAGCAGGCTCCTTCCAGGCGCTGCTAGACGACCAACTCTTCATAGTGGAGGACACCATGCACGCGCGCAAGACGCTGCAGGTGGACGTCTGGTTCGAGAGTTACTCGCAAGCGGTCAGTTGGGGCGTACGCAAGGTAGAAGTCGAGCTCATTCGCTACGGTCGTTCAGGCTCCGAGCTCATGCCAGCGGTAGCAACTGACTTCCAGACGGTACCAACACTGCTCGCCTCGCGCTAACCTCAGGCGTGCGAACGCTCGTACCCTACCTAGCCTGGCGTCACGTTCGGCGGCGTGGCCTGCAGTCTGCCCTCACCGTTTCTGGGGTGGCCGTGGGCGTTGCCGTGCTCATCATCGCGCTGTCGTTGACGAACGGCTTCATAGATGAGCTGATCTCGAGCACGCTTCGCGCCACGCCCATGCTCACCCTCCAGAGCTTCATCCCTGGAGACACGTTGCCGGACGACCCTTCCCTGTTGGCGGCGCTCACCGCCGAGCCGGGCGTGACCGCGGCCGCGCCGTTCCTCTCCGGGCAGGCGCTGATAGCGCGCCGCGCCAGCCAGTCGCTCGGGGTAACGGCAAGGCAAGGGTTCACGCAGGTGATCGGGATAGACACCGACCTCGAGACTGCCGTCCTCGACCTTCCGGTCCTAGCCAGCCAAGCGGAGGCGCTCTCTCGGTCGGGAGGGGTGGTGCTCGGCTCCAGCCTGGCGCAGTCGCTCGGCGTTGCGGTTGGCGACACCGTCATGCTGCGCGACATAACGGGCGCCACCGCGCAGTTCACGGTGGCAGGCACCTTCCGTGTAGGCAACGAACTCATAGACTCCGTGACCTCGTACATGTCCCTCGCTAACCTGCAGGACTACCTCGGCGTCGATAACGCCATCACCGGCTACCACTTGCGGCTCGCGAACCCGACTGCAGCGCACTCCGTCGGCCTTGACCTCGCAGGCAAGTACTCGTTGCGCCCCATCAGTTGGGAGAGCCTCTTCGCGAGCCTCATCTCGCAACTCCGGCTCCAGAAGGCCGTGATCGGCGTCGTGGTGTTCCTCATCGTCATCGTGGCGGCCTTCGGCATCACCAACGTGCTCGTCCTTACCGTGTCGGAGAAGACGGAGGACATCGCCATCCTCAGGGCGCTTGGCGCCTCCGAACGCCAGATCCTGGCGACTTTCACACTAGAAGGGTTCATGCTCGGCGGGGCCGGCACGCTGTTAGGCGCCGTGCTCGGCCTGCTCGTCGCCGCGTACTTCAAGTTCCAACCGTACCCACTGCCTGGCGACCTGTACTTCATCACCCAGCTGCCCGTGCAACTGCAGGCGTTCGACGTCCTGTGGGTGTGCGCCGTCTCGCTAGCCACCAGCGTCATCGCTGGGTTGCTGCCCGCACGCCGCGCCTCGCGCCTCGACCCCGTAGCGGTACTGCGCTGATGGCTGGCGCCAAGCGCCGCAGGCCGCCTGGGCCACTGAAGCCAGAGCGCGCCTGGGACTACCTGCTGTTTTTGCTCTCGCGCCGCATGTACACCACCGCGGAACTCGTGGAGAAGCTGAGGCGGCGCGGCGTCGAGGAGCCAGACGCACAGCGCTTGATCGCCCGACTAGCCGAGCTCCAACTAGTGGACGATGCTACTTACACCACCATGTACATCGGCTCGCGCTCCGCCTCACGTGGGCGGCTCGGGTTGCGGCAGGAGCTGAGACGTAAAGGCGTCGCTCCTGAACTCGTGGACGAGGGCTTGGCCGAACTGACGCCAGAGGCGCAGCTGTCCTCCGCCACCGCTCTGCTCGAGAAGAACGCTTGGCGTTACCGCCCGCCTGCTCCAGAATCAGGAGCGAACAGGGAGCTGCTTCTGAAGGCCCGCGCCAAGGCGTTCGCGTTCCTAGCACGCAGGGGCTTCGCGGCGGACGCCGTCAGTGGCGCCATCGCTGCGGTCGGTTGGTTCGACGATGACGACTGAAGGCGACTGGTCACGGCGCATAGTCGGGTTCACTCAAGACGATGACGGGCATTGGGTTGCGCTCCTGGAGTGCGGGCACAGGCAACACGTGCGGCACGAACCGCCGCTGGTTACGCGCGAGTGGGTGCTCACCGAGGAAGGGCGTGCGTCGCGCATCGGCGCGACGCTGCAGTGCGCACATTGCCGTGGGGCCGCTTGACCCGCGCCAAGCGCCTCGGTAGACTCACAAGTTGCGTCGGGGCGTAGCGCAGCCTGGTAGCGCACATCGTTCGGGACGATGGGGTCGGAGGTTCAAATCCTCTCGCCCCGACCAATCGGCGGGACTCCCCTGGAGCCCCGCCGCTATTCTTTTAGCCGTCCAGCACGGCTAACGTGCAGCGCGACACGCACACTAGCCGCCCCTCCTCATCGCGGATCTCGACCGCCCACACGTGCGTGCTGCGGCCAAGGTGGATGGGCGTGGCGGTCGCCGTTACCGTTCCGCTAGTCACTGCCCGCAAGTGGTTAGCGTTGATCTCGAGCCCCACCGCCCGTTGCCCCTCGTGCTTCAGCGCCGCCGTTGCACCGATGCTCGCGACCGTTTCCGCTAACGCCACCGAGGCCCCACCGTGCATGATGCCGTGAGGTTGATGGTGCCGTGCAGTGACTGGCATGGTCGCCACGACACGCTCGAGGGATACCTCGACGATGTCGATGCCGAGCGTGCGCATGAGTGATTCTGCTTGCGAGAGTAAGGCGCTTGCCAGCGCGGCGGCGCGGTTGGCCTCATCGTGTGCTGCCGTCATGCCGCACCATACGTCACGAGTTGCGAGCGGCGGCTGGCGGCCACGCGGTTGTAGAGTAGACGGCGCGCGGCAGGAAAGTCGGAGCCGCGGCCTTACTCATGGAACTCGCGATCGACAATCACCGGAGTTGGAGGTCTCTCCTGGCCGTGATCGTGTTGGGCGTGGCCTTGGGCGGCGGCCCTACCGCCCTGGCGTGGTTCTCCACCTTCGGACCGACGCCAGTGGCGCGCCTGCCGCTCCTCGCGCTCGTCCTCTTCGGGCTGCTCTTCGTTGGCGCCGTGACGGACCTGCGGAGCGTGGCCACCAGCCGCACCGGGTCCGCGACCGCTCGCGATGTGCTCGCCTGCGGCCTCGCAGTGGGCGTTGTGCTGGCGGCGGCGGGCGTCGGGCGTTGGGAGTATCTCCTCGCGCCTGCCAGCCTCGCGGTGGCGCTCGTGCTCCTGGCGGGCGCGTCTCACCGAGGCGGCTTCGCGCCGCGCGTGAGCCTAGTCGCGGCCGCCACGACTTACGTCGCCGCCACGCTCATGGCGAACTTCACCCTTGACTCGTTCATTCCCCTCGGCGACTTCTTCCTCCTGAACGTCGGCACGCTGTTCTTCGGCTTGACGTTCACGCAACGCGACCGCGTTCACCGGCATGGCCGCAAGGCCGTTTACAGCATGATCGTCGTGGCAGCCTGCGCCAACGTCGCGTTGGCGGCGGCACTCGGCACGCCTTTGCGGTACGTGGCGGTGTCGTTCTTCACGATCCTGGTGGCGGAGACCGCAGACACCGAGGTTTATCAGCGCCTCTTGAAGCGCCCGTGGCTAACGCGGGTGGCGGCGTCGAACGCAGTCAGCGCGCCGCTCGACACGGTGATCTTCACGCTGTTGGCGTTCTGGGGCGAGGAGTTCGCGACCACGGCGTGGCTATCTCAAGTGATCGTCACGGACTTGCTCGTCAAGTACGCCAGCGGCATCGTGGCCGCCCTCGGCATGATCGCACTCGTGCGCGGCGTCTTCCCTGGGCGCGCCGTCGAGGACGCTTGACGCCACTTGGGGCCGTGCTAGTCTCGCTTCATCACCAAGCCGCCTAAGCGCGTTGACCGGAAGGACGAAAATGGCACCAGCTTCCATCGCCGAGCTGCAAGGGCTCGTCGGCACCACTTTCGGGCCATCACCCTCAGTCTGCATCGACCAGGCGCGCATCAGCGCCTTCGCTGACGCCACCCTCGACCACCAATGGATTCACGTGGACCCCGTCAGGGCCGCCACCGGACCGTTCGGGAAGACCGTGGCGCACGGCTACCTGACGTTGTCGCTGCTGGTCGACATGATCTCCAACATGGACTTCTTCCCACCCGGGTTGAGTCTCATCGTCAACTACGGCATCGACAAGCTGCGCTTTCCTGCGCCTGTTCCCGTCGGCTCGCACGTCCGCGCAACGGCCCTCCTCGCCAAGCTCGAGCCGAAGGGCGAGGGGCGCTGGCTAACCACCCTGACGTGCCGCGTGGAGGCCGAAGGCGCCACCACGCCCGCGCTCGTCGCCGACGTCCTCTACCTGCTCGTAGCCTGACCCTCGACCGCCGCGGCGATAGCCAACGCGAGCTCCTCTTCGTGCGGGCGCGTGACCAGCATCAGGCCGATCGAGAGGCCGGCGGGCGTGGTCGCGCACGGCACGCTAACTGCAGGGCTGCCTAGAAAGTTGAAAGGCGCGGTATTGCGCAAGATGAGGTTGTTCTCGCGGTGGTACGCATTGTCGTCCGTGAGGATGCTGGCCGTATGCACCGCAACGTGTGGGATCGTTGGCGCAACCAGGGCGTCGACGCCCGTGAGTTCGCTCCAGAAGCGCCGCTGGAAGCTTGCGCGGGCGTAAACGAGCCTGATGTAATCGCTCGACGGCCTGCCCTTGAAGCGCAGCACGCGCTGCAGCACGCGCGGATCGAACTCATCCGGCTGCGCCTCGAACTCCTCCTGGTAAAGGGCCCAGACCTCGTGACTAGCGAACGAACCGAAGCGGTCGTAAGCGCCAGGCGCCTCTAGCAAGAGTGGGAGCGGCGCGCGGCGCACCTCGTGACCGAGGGCCTCGAGCTTAGCCAAGCCAGACTCGAAACCTGCGGCCGTGTCGGCGTCGAGGTCGTCAGTCAGCAGCGTCGTTGGGGCTAAGAACGTGAGCTTGCCGCGCTGAGCCTCGAGGGCCCGCGGCGGCTCAGCGACCATGGCAAGGTAGAGCGCCCAGGCATCCGCAGCCGTTCTAGCCATCGGTCCCAGGGTGTCCAGGGTGGTCGACAACGCCATGCAGCCATCGGTCGGCACGCGGCCGTCCGTGACCTTGAGACCCACGACGCCGTTGACGGCGGCTGGAATGCGCACGCTGCCGCCCGTGTCCGACCCGACCGCCGCTGCCGCCAAACCGGCCGCTACCGCCACGCCGGAACCTGACGAGGAGCCGCCGGGGATGCGGCTCGGGTCAAGCGCGCAGCCCGGCGTACCGAAGTGCGGGTTGATGCCGATCCCGGAGTATGCGAGCTCTGTCATGTTCGTCTTGCCTAGGAACACGGCGCCGGCCGCGTCTAGGCGGGCGGCTACGGGCGCGTCGTCCGTCTCGGGAGCCCGCCTCGCCATGACCGTGGAACCGGCGGCCGTGACGTCGCCAGCGGTGCCGACGAGGTCCTTGATGGCGATCGGCACCCCTAAGAGCGGGCCGCCGTCAAGGCCGTCTTCGAAGCGCCTCTTGGCGCCACGCGCTTGCCTAAGGGCCCGCTGCGCGGAAACCGTGCGGTAGATGCGGTTGCCCTCCGGATGCTGCTCTATGGCCGCCAGGTAAGCCTCGGTGACGGTGACTGGGTCGAGTGAGCCATCGCGGTAACGCCGCGCTAGTTCGCTGAGCGTCAGCGACGTGATGTGCTGGTGCATGCGGCAGGATACCGCGAGGCTGACGGCAGCGGCCGCGGTAGGATGCTGCCATGCAGCGCACCCGCGCCGAACTAGAAGCCATGAGCCAAGAAGACCTCGTCAACCGCGTGCTGGAGTGCCAGGACATGCTGCGCGAGGGCCTCGCCGTACGCGCGTCACTACACGCCGTGCTGAACACCGTGCTCAACGCCAAGAGCGACGAGGTTGCCCGCTTCGCGGACTCTGTCGACGCCACTCTCGACCCCCAGGAGCTTGAACTAAAGCGTGCCTGGGCGGCGGCGAGGCACGCGGTGTCTAACCCGCTCGGGGCGGCGCGTAAGCGGCAAGGGTCCTGAGCTAGCGCCGCCCCGGCGGTGATCAGCGGCCCTCAGCCCGCCAGCCAACCGCCGTCGATCGGGTAGTAGGCGCCCGTGATGTACGAGGCGTCATCGCTACAGAGGAACACGATCAGCTTGGCGATCTCGCTCGGGTCGGCGAAGCGCTTCAGTGGCGTAACGCTCTTGAGCCAGGCCGTGGTTTGTTCATCTTCAAAGATGGCCGAAGTCATGCCCGTCTTCACCACACCCGGTCCGATCGAGTTGACCCTGACGCCCTGCGGCGCGTATGTGAGCGCCGCCGACTGGGTGAGGCCGCGCACCGCGTGCTTGCTCGTCGAGTAGGACGGGTCGCCTGCGCTGGCACGCTCGCCCATGGTGCTCGACAGGTTGACGATGGCGCCGCCCCGCTTCAGGAGTTCAGGCGCTGCGTGCTTGATCCCGAGGAACGTGCCGACGACGTTCACGTCCAACACCCGCCGGAAAGCGTCCAGCGTCACCTCGTGCGGCGGCACGTTGGGCCCCGCAGCCGAGATGCCCGCGTTGTTGACGAGGTAATCGATGCCGCCAAATTCCGCGACCGTGGCAGCCACCATCGCGGCTACCGACTCCTCGCTGCCGACGTCGACCTTCACGAACTTGCCTCGCCCACCCGCCGCCTCGATGAGCCGAACGGTTTCGGCGCCGCCCTCCTCAGCGTAGTCCGCCACCATCACGCTAGCGCCGCGCGAGACGAACTCGAGCGCCACCGCCCGGCCGATACCTGACCCTGAGCCCGTCACCAATGCAACTTTGTCTCTCATACCGTCACACTCCTTGACTCAAGGTTACGTGAGCCGAGCAGGGACTTATTACCTGGAGCGCCGCCCAGCGTGCCCCAGGTTGCGCGTCGTGACGCCCGCGCCAGGGAACCGAAGAAGCCCGACCCCGCGATCTCTCGTCTGGGTCGGGCTTCTCGTTTGGCTCGGCGGGTAGGATTTGAACCTACGACCAATCGGTTAACAGCCGATCGCTCTGCCGCTGAGCTACCGCCGAACACGCGCTCCGGTGCCTGGGCAGGCGAAGCGAAGCGTAGTCTACCAGAGGGTGCGGGGGTTGGCAACAAGCGTCTGGCACGCTTCCGCGCCAGCCTTGGCGGTCGGGTAGCATCCGCTCATGACCCTCGACGATTACCAGGCAGGCGCCCGCACGACGGCCCTCTATTCGCAGGAAGTCAGCGTCCTCTACCCGGCATTGAAGCTGGCGGGCGAGGCGGGTGAGGTTGCCGAGAAACTGGGTAAGTACATGCGTGACGAGGGTTACCGGCCGGGTGATGAGCTGAGCGCCGAGCAGCGCGACAAGCTTGTTGCCGAGTTGGGTGACGTCCTGTGGTACGTGGCGAACCTCGCCGCCGATCTCGGCGTGAGCCTCGGGCACGTGGCCGCGGTGAACTTGGCGAAGCTCCAGAGCCGCAGGTCCCGAGGAGTGATCTCTGGCAGCGGAGACGAGCGCTAGGCGTCAAGTTCAGGCGGTGAGGAGGTCGTACAGCACGCGCGCCTGGTTGTGTTCCTCGTCCTTGGCGCTGTAGACGAGCGTGAGGTCGCCTTGCTTGGCCATGGCGCTCAGGCGCTCGAACTCGGCGTTGCCCTTCAGTTCCTTCTTGTAGCGCTTCTCGAACTCCGGCCAGCGTTCTGGATCGTGGCCGAACCACTTGCGCAGTTCCGTGCTTGGCGCCACGTCCTTCGCCCACCAATCGACGTTGGCTTCTTCCTTCGTCACGCCACGCGGCCAGATTCGGTCCACCAGGACGCGCGTGCCGTCGCTGGCTGCCGCGCTTGCGTAGGCCCGCTTCATCTTGATCATGGCGTGAGGATAGACCTTGCGCCCGCTGCAACCCTAGTCATGCCTCACTTGCTCGTGAGCTTCTCGACCCACGCTGCAAATCTACTCATGGCGTCCGCCAGCAGGGCGTCGGTCGAGGAGACGGTTACGACCCCGCGCTCGTCTATCAGGTCCCGTGGTTGGAAGGTCAGGTACAGCTCCGGCTGACCCATGGGTAGCGCCTGGAGGTAAGCGAGCGAGGTGCGGAGGTGGCCCTGCATGACTGCCGTGCCGATGCGTCCGGTGGAGGCGCCGGCTATCAGCGTTGGTTTGCCAGCGAAGGCGTTCTCGGCGGGCGGCCTCGACGCCCAATCGATGGCGTTCTTGAGGACGCCAGGCATGGAGCGGTTGTACTCGGGTGAGACGATGAGGAGCGCCGCTGCGCCGGCGATGGCCTCCTTCAGTGCAGCAACGCCCGTGCGTTCGCTTGGCTGCAGGTCCTCGTTGTACAGCGGCAACCCGCCGAGGTCGAGGTGGGTGAAGGTCCAGTCTGCTGGCGCGTGCCTCTCGAGAGCAAGCGCGAGGCGGCGGTTAAGCGATTCCGCTCGCAGACTGCCGATTAGGACCGCGACGGCCTTTGACACCAGTTACTCCCTACCTTCGCCTCTCGAGAAAGCGGCGGCACGGGCCATCAACGCCGTGCCGCGAGCTTATTCCTGGATGAGTGCGCAGAAGCGTGCGCGCTGTTACCGCGGCCTCAACCGCACTTGCTGTAGCCGCAGCGCTCACACTTCTCGCAACCTTCTTCGAAGCGCAGCGGGCCAGAGCAGTCGGGGCACAGCTTGCCGCGGTTGAGTACGTTCTCGACGCCGACCGTCTCGAGCGCCACGGCGAGCAGGTCGGCCTTGGAGGCGACCATGCGGCCCTGGTAGGTACCGAACATGCCGCCGTTGATGCCGCGCAGCGTCTTGACGAGCGCCTCTGCTGGCACCCCGTACTGCAGGGCGATGGAGACCACGCGGCCTAGCGCCTCGCTGTCCGCGTTCGCCTCGTCGCCGGCCTTGCCTGAGACGATGAACACTTCGGCGGGGAGGCCGTCTTGCAGGTTGACGGTCACGAAGAAGCCGCGCTTCTCACCACTCGGGAGCATGAGCTTGACCGAGTCCGTGAAGCCGGCGAGGCGCGTTGGGCGGGCGAAGAGCGGCTCGCCCGGCAAGTTCTCGACGCGCGGCTTGGCGGCGGCGTGACCGAGGTAGCTGGCGTTCGCCTGAGTGGCGGTTGCCACTGCGACTGCAGCCACGGGCTGGGCGCTGGCGGCAGCGGCGAAGGGCGCTGCCGGCGTGTTGCCGACGGGCACGTTGGAGACCACGTCGGAGGTGTGCGACGAAGGCGCGGCTGCCTCGGAGGCCGGAGTCTTGCTGGCCGTGCTGGAGGTGGAGAGGACCTGGAAGTCGCGCGAGCCGTCACGGTAGACCGTGATGCCCTTGCAACCGGTGGCGAAAGCGAGGCGGTAAGCGTCGAAGACGTCGGACACGGTCGCTTCATTGGCCAAGTTGATGGTCTTAGAGATGGAGTTGGCCACGCGGTCGCCGTCGTCGAACGCGCGTTGCACCACGCCTTGCATGCGCACGTGATCGGCTGGCGCGATGTCGTGCGCACACGCCATGACCCTGCTCACCTGCTCGGGGATGAAGTGGAGGCCGCGCACCGAGCCGTGGTTGGACTGCACGGCAGCCACGACCTTGTCCCAATCCCAGGCGCCGCCCTTGCTGTAGTCGGGATGTGCTGCGTGCTCCTCGAGGAGTTCCTGGAAGAGGGGGTGGATGAGGGCGTGGTACTCGGTGCCGATCTTG
>DASSXV010000048.1:0-2651 GCA_035703635.1 Trueperaceae bacterium
GGCGTTGGCATCGACACCGGCGGCCAGAACGTGACCGGCAACACGTTCACGAACAACGTCGAGGGCGTTGGGCTGGGCGCCGCTGGCAACAGCGTGACCGGCAACACCTTCGGGGCAGGTCACGCCTCGTACGTCACGGACTACACCGGGTCGTACGACCTCAGCGCGCTCATGAGCGCCAACTCCTTCTCCCCGGCGGCAACGGTAGGCACTTATGTGCCGAGTTGGATCGCCACTGCGTTCCCGGCGCTCGTTCCTTAAGCGCTAGAGCCGCACGTTAGTCGGTTGGCCCCTGCGGTGCTCGGCACCTCCGCAGGGGCCGAACTTTGCTCTAGCAGGCACGCTCGGGCGTGCTTGGTCGCCGAGCAGTGTAGTGTTGGCGTCACAACGCGGCCAGGCTAGGCTTACGTCTATTGTGGTAGCTGGTTCAAGTGCCGTCTACTATGCCACGTGGTGTCGGAGGTTGAACATGCCCGGATTATTGAAGAAGATCGAAGACGAGGCGATATCGCTGAGCACCTCAGACCGGGCGAGGCTTGTCCAAACCATCCTTGAGTCCCTTCACGCGGACGACGCCGAGTCTGCAAAGGCGTGGACCATCGAGATCGACCGAAGAGTCGAGGCGTTCGATCGTGGAGAACTGACCACGCATCCCGCCGAGGATGTGTTCGCCGAGGTACGCCGAGTTACTAGGTGACAAAAGCGCGATTCATCGCGCCAGCCCAGCAGGAGTTCCTCGGGGCCGTGCGTTTCTACGAGGGCGAGGAAGCGGGCCTCGGCAGACGACTTGCCACCGCCGTTGAGGAGGCCACTCTGCTCGCACTGAATTTCCCTTTGGCTGGCACGCCGATGCAAAGCGACATGAGGCGGGTTCTCGTAAGAGATTTTCCTTTTGCAGTAGTATACCGCCCCGATGACGACGGTATTATCATCTTCGCCGTGGCACATCTGTCCCGGAGGCCCGGCTACTGGAACTCCAGAACAGGCTTCTGAAGAAGCTAGCCCATGGCAGGGTACCCCGCCCTCGTGCCCCAGACACCTAACCACATATCAACGGGCTCACACGGCCCACTCTCGTGCAGCCGTCACCAGCGCCGCAGGCCCGCCATGCCGCCGAACTCTGCCATCAGCCGCGCCTCCGCGGCCCCTTCTGCGAACTCGAGGATGGTGCCGCTGCTCTGCACGATCTCCGGGAGCACCTCCATGAGGCTGACCTCCTGCACCGTCTCGTCGGGGCGCAGCGCGTTGGCCTCGGCCATGCTGGCGGTCACGAGGCCACCGTCGGTTAGGAAACCCGTGCCCAGCTCGCTCCACGGCACCACCAGGGTGTGCAGGCGGTTCGCCTGCAGCAAGGTGAGCACCTCCTGCACGCCCCACACGCCGCTCTCCTTGATGCGGTCGAGGAGCGCCTGCTCGTGCGCCGCCTCGGCGCTGGCCACCAGGCCCTTAACGAGAGGCAACCACTCGTGCGCCGGGGCGTCTGGGTTGGCCGGGCCGGAAAGCTTGCCGATAACCCGCTGCTTGATGGCGGCCGGCAGCACGCCTTCGAAGGTGCTCAGGGTTGACTCCTGGCCGAGGAGGATGACGCGGTCTATGCGCCCCTCTTCGAGGGTCTTCTCCACCTCGGGTAACAGCGTGCGGTAAAGCCTCGCCGTGGACTCGTCTAGCCGCGCGCGGAACGTGTCCACGTCGGCGCCGCCACGCCCAGCCACCCCGATGCCGATGCCGTGGCTGCGGCGCGCATGGCGGTACGAGACCCACTCGTCCGTGTCGACACTGCGCACGTAGTCTGCGATCTCTGCTATCTGCCCGAGGAAGACCTCGAATACCCGCACGCGGTCGGCGGCTACGTAGATGGCTGCGTGGCGCTCGCGCTGGTCGAGGGCGAACAAGAGGGGCGCCACCAGCGGCTTGCCCCAGTGCGCTATGGCGCCACCTTCTGCCGCCAGGAACGGCAATTCGGTTTGCAGGTAGTAGGCGTCGAAGGCGGTGCTCAGGTCTGGGCCCGCGAAGATGACGAGGCTACGGCCCTCCACGCGCGAGAACTCCTGGCGGAGCTTCTCCGTTACCTGCGCCACGTAGGCCTTGTCGAGGTTCAGCTCCCGCAGGGCGCTGGCGGCCCTGAGCACGTACGCCTTGCCGGTACTATCAGGGTTCGCTGGGTTGACGTCTAGGTACAGCGACAATAGTGGCCCATGTTGCGGGGCGATGTTGTCAAGTAAGGCGAGCTTAACGCTACTTCCGATCATCTGGATACCTCCTCGGTGGCAAGTGCTGCGGTGAGGCGCTAGTACCAGCATCCCTGCTCCTGGCGCAATCCATGTAGCCCAGACAGTGGCGCTGCAGCGAGGTTCATGTAACAGCCTGCCGTGCGCGGCGGTCTGTGATGGCGGGGCGAACACGCGGCCGGGGGCGACGATGGGTGCGACTGTGGCCGATATCATCCGCAGTTAGCGGGGCGAGTGGTCAGACTGCTGTCACGCATGGGCTCCTTACTCTTAACCTTGTTGCCTTTCCTAATCGGCCCCGTCATCACGCTTGTCGTGTTCATCTTCGTTTTCAGGGTGAGGGCGCGAGTCATGCGTGGCGAGCCAGCCATCAGGGCTCCGCGCAGGCGGACCATCATGGGGTTCGTGTTGGCGGGCGTGGTC
>DASSXV010000027.1:0-54571 GCA_035703635.1 Trueperaceae bacterium
CGCCCGAATAGGGCGTCCGACATGAGCACTACATCCACGTCGGCCGCCACGACGTGCGTTAGCACCGAAGCCAAGTCCTCGGTGTAGTAGTAGGTATCGAACTCCGAATCGCGTGGATACACCTGGTGAAACACGAGGATCAACCAGGTACGCTCCTTAGCCGCCCGGTCGATCAATGCGTTCAAGACGGCTGGAGTGTCGGTCGGCACGACGCTCACCGCGCGTATGCGGTACGGGTCGGCGGGAGGCCACGTCTCCATCCCGTGACTGCGGATGATGGTGCGGCCAGCGGCGAAGTACTCTCTGACCAGCGCAATCGATGCCTTGTCGAAGCCGCCGTACGGGTAGGCGATCACCTCGGACCCGCGTTGGAACCCTTGGTCCAATAGCCACGTCTTGACCCCGGCCAGCTCGGCGACTAGGTCGTCGGCCTCCAAGGTGTCGAAGCCGCCGTTCTCGAGGGGTGTGACGTGGTGGGCCATCACTTCCCAACCCGCGAAACGCTCAGCGACCCTAAGTTGATCAACGGTCATGAAGCTCGGCTGTCCGACGAGGTCGACGATGACGGCGATGCTGGCCTGCAGGCCTAGGCGTTGGGCGAGGGGCAGCGCGAAATCGAAGACGCCGTCGCGGGCGTCGTCGAACACGAGGGAGACTTTCCCGCGCTGGGGCAGCGCGACTGCCTCAAGCGAGTCGAACCAGACGGTCACGGCCCCCGTGCCGTTGTCCTTGATGCTCAACTGCACGTCTGTGACGTTCCTAAGGTCGATGCTGGGGGGAGCATCCGCCACCGTCAAACCTAGACCGGCGGTGATGGTGAACCAACTGTCCTCGTCCCCGTAGGTGTTCGCCGAGTTCAGGCCGCCAACGAGGACCGGGAAGGAGTCGTAGGTCTCGTAGCCGTCGCCGCTCAGGTAGAGCGTGAGGTAATCGAGGTGCGCCAACCCTTTGACTTTCAGGTTCAGCCTCACGAACTGTTGGCTGAGGTCGAGCGGGGCAAGGCCGCTCGCTCGGAGGTTCACCTGCTGAGCGTCGCCGTCGGTCGAAACCCTGAGGGACCTCGTCCCGATGAGCGCCTGTTCTAGGTCAGGCTCGACGCTGCCTGCGGTCGACTGCTTTGCGAAGCGTGTGTCCGACTGGAACAGGTCGATGGGCACTCCTGGGCCAGCCACCTGAGCTATGGCGGTGGGCCTAAGGTCATGGCGGTAGGCGGTGCCGTCATCGGCGGCCGCCACGGCCGCCAGCATGATGCCCGCCACAGTAGCTACGAACGCTAGGGCGCGGCGCGCCGTAGTGGGAAACTTTGAGGTGCTGGTGCGCAGCACTCGAATGCTTGTCTGCATGCGGGCATTATCACCGTAGGTTGCAACAAGCTCAACACCGCTATGCTTCAGCGCCGCCAACGGTAAGGCGTCGTCGTGCTTACCTTGAGGAGCCCAGAGCGTTCCAGAATCGGCCGCGAGTACTCCGTGGAGTCGCTGTTGATCAGCGTCTTGCCAAGCGCAAGCGCGGACCTGGCACGCGCTGCGGTCAGTGCGCGGTAGATGCCCAGCCCGCGCCACCGCTCATGCGTGGCGCCACCCCAGATTCCGGCGAAGCTCGTTCCTGGCACGGGCTCTAGCCGCCCGGCCGTGACGACTTTCCCGCCGTGCTCAGCCACCCACAACTCAACGCCGTTATGGAGTGAGAGCCGATGCAGCATGTCTTCGGCGATCACCTCAGGGTCGGGGTCGCCGAACACCTCCGCTTGCAGCGTAGTCATGGCGAGTACGTCTGTGGCGGTGGTGACGCGGCGCAACGTCACGCCTTCCGGCAGCGGCACCTCTACGGCTAACTTCTCTGCTTCGCCAACCATGATCGCTTCAGGCTCCCCAGGGACGAAGCCGCTCTCGATGAGCACCTCGTGCAGCCTGGGCGCGAGGTCGTGGCCGCGGGCCTTCCACTCGACGCGGTTGACGTCGCGGGCGGCCATGAAATGAGCGAGGGCCTCTTGTACTAGTTGCCGAAGCGCGTGCTCGCTCGCTGCGCCAAGGTCGCGATAGGTGATGAACCCGAAGCCGCGCTGGAAGTTGGCGAGGTGGAGAGGGCCGAGTCGAGTAACGGCAAGCGCGCCAAGGGTTTCGGGGGCGCCGCGCAGTTGTTCGTCGTACGCGGCGCGCAGCCGCGCGGCCTCGCCGGTCGTCATCAAGCCTTGCTTCCAGACGTCAGCGTCGCAAAAACGCAACTGCCCTGACCTTCCGCCATGCACGAGGTTAAGTGGACGCTCTTGCCAAGAAGCAGCGAGAGGAGCCGCTCGTCGAAGCGGCAGACGGCGCGGGTTTCCTGCGCCACGTGGTGGTAGACGCAGTTTATCGCCGCGAGTGACTCGCCGTCTTGCGCGACGGCGGCCTTGTAGCCTAGTTGGTTCATGATCTCGACGACGGCGGTAGTGCGCTCCCGCGCCTCGAGCCTCTCCAGCGCCGGGAGCCAGTTCGCGGCTAGTCCCTCCGCCATCTTCATGAGCACGTCTTCCGCGGCTTCTTCCCCAACGCGCTGGCGGATGGCGCGGAGCATGGTCAGCGACAGGAGGTCGTAGCGCCTTGGGAACGCTTCCATGCCGTACTCCGTTAGGCCGTAAGTGCGACTGGGGCGTCTGCCGCTTGGGCGCAGGCCGTTCTGCGCCACTAGCCCATCGCGCTCGAGTGCCGTGACTTGTTGGCGCACGGTGTTGCGGGCCACGTTCAAGCGGTCGGCCAGCTCGTCGAGTGTGAGGCCGTCTGGCTTAACACCCAGTAGTTCGTCGAGTAGCGCTTGGCGCGTCGTCGGCGGTGCACCCAAGGCATCGTCGCCCCGGGGGGTGCCCCCGAGCGCGCTTTTGGGTACCGGTCCCTGCGACATGTTCTTCCTCCAGCCTGATTGTTTCACGTGAAACAATCGCTGACTCTGCGGTGGCAGGGTCTAATCACAGTCTAGCTTCAACAATGACACAAATGACCTGTGTTATTACCACCAAGGGTGTAGCCTCTTCTGGTAAGGGCGCCCCCGAACGAGAGCGCCCTCCGCGAAAGCGGAAAGGAGCCTCAGTCAATGAAGCACTTCCTACGGAATCTGTCAGCAGCTCCCCTCCTACGGCGATCGGCTGGCGTGGCCGCCACCTTGGCGCTCCTCGCCCTGCCGATGGCCAGCGCGCAGACGGCGGACCTCACGAAGTCGCCGCCTCCCGCCCCTTACGTTGGCGTCGATACCATCCTCCCACTGCCAGCCTTCATCCCGGGTGCTGGCGCGCTGTTCATCGATCCGGCCGTTGCGCCCAACGGTCCTTGGCTCGTGTACGGCAAGGACGGCGGCCTGGTCGAGGTCCTCTTCATGATCCCCGTCAGCCAATTGGATAAGGCCGCCAACTGGAGCGACCTAGCCACTGGCCTGCTAGCCCAGACTGGCATGACCGTTGACCACGTCGACATCACGTACAACGGCGGCCACCCGGGCATGGCGGAACCGCACTATCACATCCGCTTGGTCCTGGTTGACGCCGCAACCGACAAGGCGCAGCTCAACCCGTAACTTAGTCACCAGGAAGCAACGGCATCGGCACCGCCAAGACGTAGGCGGTGCCGCTGCCGTAATGGGAGGCTCAGCCCTTAAGGAACCAACGCGACCACGATGTTCACGACGTTGCCGGGGTCGGGCGCGAACACCCCGAACCCTACGTCGATAGTCTGGATGCCGTACCACTCGCCCGGCTCGCCGAGGACGCCGTTGCCGTTGTCGTCACTACCGACCTCGATTCTCAGTGGGCCAGGAGCGGCGTACAGCAGGGTGAAGATGCCGTCGGCGTCGAGCATCGCGTCTGGGTAACCGGGGACGCGGAGGATGAGATCGGTGACGGGAACGGGCGGCGGTGGCGGGCTGCCGATGAGCGCGTCGTACGCCCCCGCCGGGTTGATGAAGCCGTAACCGTACTGCGAGTCGCGCCCTACCGCACCGCGGTCGCTGGCACTATCCTGGATGGCGGCGGCTACTTGGGCGGCCGATGCGGTTGGCATGGCGCTGCGCAGCATGGCGATTACGCCAGCGACGGCCGGGGCGGCCATGCTGGTGCCAGTCTCAGGGCCGTAATCGGGGATCGCGCCGGGGAACGTGACGACGGTGCTTAGCACTCCCTCGGTGAGAGAGCCGCCCGGCGCTGCGATGAACAGCTGCGGCCCAACGTTGCTGTAGCAGGAGTGCGTCCCGTCTGGATCGGTGGCGGCAACCGCGAGCACCGTCGGATAGGCGGCGGGGTAGTTGACTGGCCGCGGCGCCGGCGGGCACTTGCCGTTGTCGACGGTGTTGCCGGCCGCCGCCACTAGGCTGATGCCAAGATCGGCTGCCGCAGCGAGCGCATCGCCTACGCCGCTACCGAAGTCACTTGCACCGCCAAGGCTCATGTTGATGACCTCTGCCCGCGGAGCGCCGTTGTTCGTGACGTACTGGATGGCGTTGATGAGCGTCGAGGTGTTCATGGCACAGTCTGCGAGCCGCGCGTCGCCAAGGTTCACGAGCAAGAGCTTCGCGTAAGGCGCCACGCCAGCTACGCCCTCGCCGTTGTTGGTCACGGCAGCTGCGATGCCCGCGACGTGCGTTCCGTGCGTTGCGCAGGCCGCAACCGGCGCCTGGATCGGACCGCCAAGGACGGCGTCGTACGTGCCGACCACGTTGGCGAACAGGTCGGGATGGTGGGGCATGAAGCCCTGATCGAGCACCGCGATGGTCACGCCACCGCCCCCAGCTACACCCCACAACGGCTCTACGCCAAGCTGGTCGAGGTTCCACTGCTGAGACCGTAAGGGGTCGTTGCTCGCCGGCTCGAGGAGGCGTGGGAAGTCGACGTAACGCACGCCCGGCGTTGCGCGCAGTGCAGCGGCTGCCGCCTCCGCGCTGCCGGTCGGCACGGTAACTAGGGTGAGGTTGGCCTCGTCGAACGGGTCGCTTGTGGTGGCTAGGCCGAGGCTAGTCAACGCTGAGGCCACTTCGAGCTTCGCGCTCTCGAGCCTGGCCCCTGAGACGCCCTCGATCCCGAGAACGACGCCTCTCGGCTCGAGCCCCACTATGAGCGTGGTGGTCTCCAGCGCCTGGAGCCGGGGGTCTGGAGTGGACGCGGGGGTAATCGGCGCCTCTCGCGAGCTAACGCCAAGCCCTCCGAGCACGCCGAGCGCGTTCGGACCACCTTCGACCACGCCGTTCACGTCCGGGTAGGAGAAGGTGAACTCTTCGCTGGTCCGCACGATCTGCTTGCCAGCGGCCGTTGCCGTCAAGCGCAGCCTGAACGTTACGGGCACGCGCGGCATGGCAGCGGCGTTCACGATGACCGTGGCCGTGCCGGCGCCGTTGCCGCCGCTTGGGGAGGTGGTGAAGCCGCCACTCAGCGTCGTATCGGTCGGCAGCACTTCGAGGGTCCATGCGCCAGGCGCGGTCACCTGCACTTGGGCTTGGGTGAAGCCGTGCATGACGCGGTTTGGTGCCGCCAGCGTCACTTCTGGCGGCGGACCCGACTGGAAGCAGCCAGCTAGCAAAGCGAGGGCGATGATGCCGAGCAGCGCAGGTAAGCGCCGCCCGCGCCGCGGCAGCACGCTCGAGGGCCGCGTGCGCCTAGCGGTCACGCCAGTAGTCGGATTAGCGTCCCTTTTCATGGTCGGTGCTCCGTTCACGCCGTACCCACGTGCCGCGAAGTGCCTGGGGTGCGGCGGTTTGAACCGTGATATCGCACCTGCCGGCGTTCACCGTGACAGGTAGATGAACTCAGTCTTCACCTTTCGGTGGTCGAGCGTCCGCGCAACTCCCCTAGGTGAGCGAGTAGCCCAGTCGTGGACGCGTCATGCGCGCCCGGAGCCGCCGTTCCGGCCTTCACCTCGCCGAGGAGCCGCGTCGCGAGTTCCTTGCCGAGCTCGACGCCCATCTGATCGAACGAGTTGACGTCCCACACCACGCCCTGCGTGAAGATGGCGTGCTCGTAAAGCGCGATCAGGTTACCCAGCGCATGTGGGGTGAGTTGCGGCATGAGGATCGAGGTGGTCGGACGGTTGCCGGGGAACGACTTGGCGGCCGTCAGCAACTCGAGCCGCTCGGCCGGTGCGCCCTGCTCCTCGAGCAGCGCGCGCGTTTCGGCCGGGCTGCGGCCGAGCATGAGGGCCTCGGTCTGGGCGAGGTAGTTGGCGAGGAGGATGTCGTGGTGTTCCGTGAGGTGGTGCCACGGGCGTGCCGGGGCGATGAAGTCCGCGGGAATCAGCTTCGTGCCCTGATGGAGTAGTTGGTAGTAAGCGTGCTGGCCGTCCGTGCCAGGGGAACCCCAGATGACGGCGCCTGTCTGCCAACTGACTGGCCCGCCCGCTAAGTCGACGTCCTTGCCGTTCGACTCCATGAACGCCTGCTGCAAGTAACTAGGGAGGTAACGCAGCGACTCGTCGTACGGCAGCACGGCCGAGCTCTGTGCGCCGAAGAAGTTGCCGTACCAGACGCCTAGCATGCCCATTAGCAGCGGGGCGTTGTGCGCCGGCTCGGCCTCGTAGAAGTGCCGGTCCATCTCGTAGGCGCCTTCGAGGAGCTCGACGAAGCGCTCATACCCGACGGCCAAGGCGATGGAAAGGCCGATGGCCGACCACAGCGAGTAGCGACCGCCGACCCAATCCCAGAACGCGAACACGTTGTCTGGCGCGATGCCGAACTCCGCCACCTTGGGGAGGTTCGTCGAGACGGCCACGAAGTGCTTCGCGACCGCCTCCTCGCTCTTCAGGTGCTCGACGAGCCAGCGCCGCGCCGTGTGCGCGTTCGTCATAGTCTCCTGCGTCGTGAACGTCTTGGAGGAGATGATGAACATGGTCGATTCCGGGCGCAGTCCGGCCAGCACGTTGGTCATCGCGGCGCCATCGATGTTCGAGACGAAGTGCGCGTCTAGCGCGTCCGTCATGTACGGCCGCAGCGCCGTTACGACCATCTGCGGCCCGAGGTGCGAACCGCCGATGCCGACGTTGACTACGTCTGTGATGCGCTCGCCCGTGTGACCGCGCCACTCGCCTTGCCGAACGGCGGAGGAGAAGCGCTGCATCTGCGCCAGCACGGCATCGACTTCCGGCATCACGTCCTTGCCGTCCACGTACATGGGGGCGTCGCTGCGGTTGCGCAGCGCCACATGCAAGACGGGCCGATTCTCGGTCGTGTTTATGCGTTCGCCTGCGAACATGGCGCGCTTACGCTCCGAGACGCCGCTCGCCTCCGCTAGGGCGGTCAGCAACTCGACGGTCTCGTCCGTGATCCGGTTCTTGCTCAAGTCGATGAACAGCTCGCCTGCCTGCAGGGAGAGGCGCTCGAAGCGTTGAGGGTCACCCGCGAACAGGTCCTTGAGTTGAACTCTCTCGAGCAGGCGCTGGTGGTGGCGCAACGCTTCCCAGGCGTCGCTGCTCCGTTCGGGATGACCTGCCATGAGTTACCTCCTCTGGGCGGGCGGCTCGCCGCCTGCCTCGCTCGAGCGGCGCCAGATGTTGAGGGCGCCATCGACTGCCAACGGTTCGATCTCCGCGAGTTCCGCGGCGCTGAACTCCAAGTTCGCGAGAGCGCCGACGTTCTCCTCCAGTTGCGCCACGCTCGATGCGCCGATCAACACGGACGTGACACGCGGATCGCGCAGGCACCAGGCGAGCGCGAGTTGGGCCAGGGTCTGGCCGCGCCGCTTCGCGATGTCTGCTAGCGCGTGGACCCGCTCGAGGTTCTCCGTGGCGAGCATCGACTCCTTGAACGATCCGCCGCGCCTGGCGCGCGAGTCAGCCGGGAGGGTGTGCTGCACGTCGCTCGGCTTCACGTCAAGGTAGCGAGAGGTCAGGAGCCCCTGCGCGAGGGGCGAGAACACGATGCAGCCGACGCCCTCGTCCTCGAGCGTGTCAAGCAACCCGCCTTCTATCCAGCGGTTGAACATGGAGTATGACGGCTGGTGGATGAGGAGCGGCGTGCCTGCCTCCCTGAGGAGGGCGGCCGCCTCGCGCGTCGTCGACGCGGAGTATGACGAGATGCCCGTGTATAGCGCCCGGCCTTGCTGCACGGCGCTCGTGAGTGCGCCCATGGTCTCGCTGAGCGGCGTGTCGGGGTCGTAGCGGTGGCTGTAGAAGATGTCGACCCAGTCGAGGCGCATGCGCTTGAGGCTCTCCTCGAGGCTCGACAGGAGGTACTTGCGGGAGCCCCACTCCCCGTACGGCCCCGGCCACATGTCGTAACCGGCCTTGGTTGAGATCACGAGGCGGTTCCGCAGGCCAGCGAAGTCGGTGGCGAGGATCTCGCCGAAGTTCTTCTCCGCCGAACCTCCTGGTGGGCCGTAGTTGTTGGCGAGGTCGAAGTGGGTGATGCCAAGCTCGAAGGCGCGCGTGAGGATGGCGCGCATGGTGGCCAGCGGGCGGTCATCGCCGAAGTTATGCCACAGGCCGAGCGAGACTTTGGGGAGCAGGAGGCCTGAGCGGCCTACGCGGGCGTAAGTCATCTTGGTGGCGTCGGTCACCCGCCCAGGTTAGCCCGTACCCGTCAGGCGTCGGCGCTCAAGCGCCCAGCGGCCGCGGCCGCCTTACCGCCCGTCTGGCTGCGCGGCGGGTCGATGAGGTGCGACAGCCGCACGCCGGAGAGAACCTCACGAATCGCGATGGACGCGTTGACCCAGGCGACGTTGAGGCGGCAGAAGCCCTTGCGCTCTTGGGTGGCGCAGCGGGTCTTCGTCTGGCAGGTGTCAACGACGAGGGGGCCTGACATGGTCTCGACGACGTCGAGCAAGGAGACGTCCTCTGGGTCGATCAGGAGGGTTACCCCGCCATTGCGTCCCTGGCGGTTCTCAACGTACTCGGCCTGCGCTAGCCGCCGCAGGACCTTCGCGAGGAAGGCGGGGGGCATCTTGAGGTCGAGTGCGATCTTGGCGGCCGCCGCGCCGGGGTGCTCCGCAGCGTAGATGAGCGCATGGATCGCGTAGCTCTCCTCCTTGCGGAGGACGGTGCGGTACGGGGAATCTGCAATTGGGTCGGCCACGACATAACGGTAGCAGGAAACAAGGACTCCTGCATCCAGGTAAACAGCGGGCACACACGCGCCGTCTAGGATGGAGGTTAATCGGCTAACCTGAGCCAGCCGATTAGGACATCTGTCCTTGGTGTCTTCCACCAGCCAGAGCTAACTTGGAGTCACACATCCGGGTTTGGTGGTGACCCTCGCCACCGAAACGAGAACGGATCCAGAAGGAGCTAACAATGCGAGACAAGCGAGGAAACGTACCCCTAGGAGCCATATACGCCATCGCTGCAGTCATAGTCGCGCTCGCAGTCGGCGTCGCACTCTTCGGCAGCCGGGTAGTGGCCGCCACGAGCCCAAACACGGCCGCAAGCCACGCCCACGACTTGACCATCAACCAACCCGATTTCGCGCCAACTGTCCTCACCGACCCGGAGGACCTCCTCCCAGTCGAAGAACTACCGGTAGTCAAGGGCGTCCTGGGCTACGCACCTAACGTCGCGCCGCCGGTTGACCGCGACTTCCGCGCCCACGTCGAGGTCGAACTCGAAACGACTGAGGAAGTGCTGCGCCTTGCGGACGGCGTCGAATACCGCTTCTGGACCTTCGGCGGTTCCGTCCCAGGACCCATGATCCGCGTTCGCCACGGCGACTACGTCACCTTCACGCTGCAGAACCACCCGACTAGCCTCATGCCGCACAACATCGACCTGCACGCCGTAACCGGCCAGGGCGGCGGCGCAGAGGCCACCCTCATCTCCCCTGGGCAGCAGGCGACCTTCTCCTTCACGGCCCTCCACCCCGGCGTGTACATCTACCACTGCGCCACCGCGCCGGTCGGCATGCACATCGCCAACGGCATGTACGGCCTCATCGTCGTCGAGCCGAAGGGCGGCTACGAACCCGTCGACAAGGAGTTCTACGTCGTACAGGGCGACTTCTACACCAAGGGTGACTTCGGGGAGCGCGGCCTCCAGGACTTCGACATGCAGCGCGCCATCGACGAAGACGCCGCCTACGTAGTGTTCAACGGCTCCGTCGGCTCACTGGTCGGCGAGAACGCCCTCTTCGCAGACGTCGGCGACAAGGTCCGCATCTTCTTCGGCAACGGCGGCCCGAACCTCACGAGCTCCTTCCACGTCATCGGCGAGATCTTCGACACCGTCAACGTAGAAGGCGGGCGCCTCATCAACCACGACGTGCAGACCACCAGCGTGCCGGCAGGCGGGGCCGTGATGGTCGAGTTCGGAGTCAACGTCCCCGGCACCTACAACCTCGTAGACCACGCCATCTTCAGGGCGTTCAACAAGGGCGCGGTAGGTCAGCTGGTAGTAGTCGGCGAGAAGGACCCAGCGGTCTTCACCGAACGCACCGACATCCGCCCGTACAACCCCGCGGCCGACCAGTAACCGCAAGTTAGGGCGCGGCGCCTCCCGCAAGTGGGCGCCGCGCCAGCCTAAGGAAGGAGGCAGCCAAGCATGACCACTCGCACCCGCAGAACCGCGCTCAGCTTGATCGTCGCGCTAGTTGCCCTGTGGCTGTGCGGCGCCGCGACGGCGGCCACCATGGTTGCCCTGCAAGGCGGTGAGGTCGAGCTCCTCTTCCCCATCGAGGGCGAGGAGAACACCGTAGTAGCCCCCTTCAGCATCGACATCGTGCCCGTCTCCAACGCTGACTTCCTCGCCTTCTTAGGGACGCACCCCGAGTGGCAGCGCTCCAAAGTCCCGGAGGTGTTCGCCGGACAGGGTTACCTGCGCGCCTGGCCAGCCGACCTCGACCTCGGCGAGCTCGACCCCTACGCGCCAGTCACGGACGTCTCCTGGTTCGCCGCGGCCGCCTACTGTGAGGCGCGCGGCGGGCGCCTACCGACCGAAGCTGAGTGGGAGTTCGTGGCCAACGCCGGGTTCAACGCACCGCGCGGCCGCGACGAGGTCGGCTACAACGAACGCGTCCTCACCCTGACCGCCAACCGCCGCCCCAACCCAGGCCCCGTCGGGCAGGGCGAAGCCAACTACTACGGCGTCAAGGACATGCACGGACTCGTGTGGGAGTGGGTCTTCGACATCGGCTCGAGCTTCAATACGGGCGACAGCCGCAGCGACGGCGACCGCCGCCTCCAACTCGTGTGCGGCGGCGGTAGCGCGGGCGCGGTCGACAAGAGCGACTACGCCGCCTTCCTCCGCTACGCCTTCAGGAGCGGGCTAGACGGTGACTACTCCAGCAGCGGCCTAGGCTTCCGCTGCGCCGGCTAAGGAGGACCAAGTGACGACCAAGGTGAAGTTCGCCACGGTTTACAAGGAGATCCTGACGATGTCGGTCACGCTGCTCCTGGCGTTCCTGCTGGCAGCTTGCGGTGAGCGCGAACCCGCTGCGGTCGCGCCGAGCCCGCAGCCGGCGGCGGCGCACGCCGAGCACGCGGCCGCGGTGGATCACGCCGAGCACGCCGTCGTCGAGCACGCGGTCGCTGACCACGCCGTCGCCGACCATGCGGTCGTGGACCACGACGCCCACGCCGACCATCCCGAAACCCTCGCGGCCGCCGAGATGCCAGGCAGCTCGCTCTTCCACCTGACCGGGGCCTTCACGGCCCAGGACGGGACGGAGTTCCGCCTCGCCGAACTGTCAGGCAACCCGACTGTGGTGGTGATGTTCTACGGCGACTGCACGACCGCCTGCCCGCTGCTGGTGAAGTCGGCCCAGGACATCGAGGCCGCGCTCAGCCCGGAGGTGGCCGCCCGTACGCAGTTCCTGATGGTGTCGTTCGACACCGCTCGCGACACTCCAGACAAGCTGCGCGCCTACGGTGACGAGAAGGGCCTCGACAAGGACCGCTGGCATTGGCTGATCGGCAGCCCGCTCCTCACGCGCCAGCTCGCTACCCTGCTCGGGGTGCAGTTCCGCGATGCTGGCAACGGCGTGTTCGCGCACAGCAACATCGTGACGGTCCTAGATTCTGCCGGTGTTCCAGCCGCGCGGCTCGAGGGCCTCGGGGTGGCGCTAGACCCGGCGCTGGCGGCGATCACGGCCGCCGTCGACTGAGGCTAATGGCGCGCTTCGCCCTATCACTCCGCCCCTAGACTCCTAAGCGCAAGCCGCACGTTGTCAGCGTGGTCGGCTAGCGCCGCTCGCGCGCGCTCGGCGCTCACGTCTGCCTTGGCTGCCACGATGGCGCAGCGGATGTTTCCCCCGCACGCCTCCAGCGCAGTAGATGCCGCCGCCTCGTCCACCTGGGCGCCTTGCGCCACGATCTTCACGGCCCTCACGCGCAACTTGGCGTTGACGGGGCGCATGCCGACCATGAGGTTCTCGTAAGCGCCGCCTAGACGAACGAGCGCCGTGGTCGAGAGCGCGTTGAGCGCTACTTTCTGCGCCGTGCCGGCTGCAAGGCGCGTGCTGCCAGCAAGGACTTCAGGTCCCGTCTCCAACAGCACGCCGACCTCGCCTGCGGTGAGGAGCGGGGTGTCAGGGTTGTTGGCGATGCCCACGGTGAAGGCGCCCAAAGCGCGCGCGCGCCGCACTGCCGCTACGGTGTATGGCGTGGCGCCGCTGGCCGCCACGCCGACAAGTGCGTCTAGCGCGCCGACGCCGATGGCCGCTACGTCCTCTGCCGCAGCGAGCACGTCGTCCTCGGCGCCTTCTTGTGCGCGGCTCTGCGCCGTACTGCCGCCAGCTAGGAGGGTGGTGGCGTGATCGAAGCCGAAGGTAGGGGCGAGCTCCGCTGCGTCTTGCAGTCCGAGCCGGCCGGACGTTCCAGCGCCAGCGTAGATGAGGCGGCCGCCCCGCCGCAGGCGCTCCTCGACCCCGGCGACCGCGCGCTCGAGTTCAGGTAGCGCGCGCTCGACGGCGTCGACGGCGCGGCGGTTCGAAGCGGTGATGGCCCTGAGGATGTCGGCGGCCGGCCAAGCATCGAGGCCAGAGTAGTCGGCGGCGGCGGCCTCGGTGGCAGCGTGGGCGTCTAGAGCTATGGGCCGCGCCGCATCGCTCATAACTCCCCCTCCGTGCGCTGGTACGTGCGCCACACCCGGGCTCCAAGCTTGCCGTAGAAGGTCGTTAGCGTCGTCCAGTTGATCAGCAAGTCGGTGGCGCCGCGCTCCTGTAGCCACTGCGCGCCCGCGCGCACGATGGCCAACCCAAGGCCGGCGCCGCGCACCTCGCCTGAGACCCCTAGCGGCCCCATGCCGGCAACGCGCACGGGGCCGACGTCGCTGGTTAGCGCGCTGCGCCAGTAGAGGCTGGGACCAAGGAAAGCCTCCTCACCCTGGAAGACTGCGCAGAACCCGTAGGCTTCTGCCGAGTCTCCGGCGGCGGTGTCGGCCTCCCTCGCTATGGTTAGGACCGTGCTGCCGGCCGCGATGTAAGCCTCCAGCTCGTGGGTCCAGCGGCCAGGGAAGGTGCGGGCAACGAAGCGCATGGCGCCGTCCGGGTCGTCGCTTCGTACCCGCCAACCGGGCGCGAGAGGCGCTGGCGGCAGCGGGCGGCGCAGGTCGATGTGGAGGTCGTGCTCCGCCGCCGTGAAACGCGCACCCGCGCGGCGAGCTAGCAGCCACAGCGCGGCTGAGGACTCTTGCGGCGGCCCAGGAAGGAGGTGGTTGGCGTCGCTACCCAACTTGAAGCGCGTGGCGCCCGCGGCGCGCAGCCGCGCCAACAACTCGGCGAGTAGGCGCGTGCCGATCCCCCTGCCCTGCCGGGTCGCGGCGACGGCCAGTAGCGTCACCCACCCGACGTCCTGCGGTTGCCACGCCGCCGTCGGCAGGCGGCCGTAAGCCACGCCAACCAGCTCGTCCGCCTCGAAGGCGCCGATGAGCAGGTCAGGCTGATGGTGAAGCGCGAGGCGCTCGCGCCAGACGCGCTCCTCAAGCGGGTACAGCGTCACCTGGCCCCAGGCGGAGGCCCATAGCGCTGGCACCGTGGCCGCCTCGGCTGGCGTTAGCTCGCGGATGGTCGCGGCGGTAGGCCGAGCGCTGGTTGAGTTGGCGTGCTGTTCGGTCACTGCGCCCTCAAATCAAGCGCCATGCGGTAGCGGTCGCCGCGGTATGCGCTGCGCACGTACTCGAACGGGCGCTCGTCGGTTCCGTAAGTCGTGCGTTCCAGGGCAAGCACCGGCACGCCCTGGCCGATGCCGAGGGTAGCGGCCTCGCTGCGCGTCGGTGGGCGAGCGCCGATGGTTTGGCGCGCACGCACCGGCCGGATGCCGAACTGCAGCTCGAGGGTCCGGTACAGCGAACCCGTGCGCTCCAGCTCGGTGGTAGAGAGCGTGATGAGCTGCGTAGGCAGGTGCGCTTCCTGCAGCGCAAGCGGCTCGCCGTCTGCCGTACGCAGGCGGGTTACGCGCAAGACCATGGCGCCAGGCTGCAGCTCGAGCGCGGCGCTCGTGGGCTCGTCCGCCACGACGCGCTCGACCCGCACGATGCGCGCGCCTGCTTTGAGGCCCAAGTTGCGGGCCTCCTCAGTGAAGCCGAGCACGCGGTCGATGATCTGCTCGAGCGGCTGTCCCTTCACGTACGTGCCTGAACCCTGGCGCTGCTCGACACGGCCAGCTTTCGAGAGCTCCTCGAACGCGCGCCTCACCGTCATGCGAGACAACCCAAGCCCGATGGCTAGGCCGCGTTCAGATGGCAGCGCGCTACCAGGGCTCATGTGGCCAAGCTCGATGGCGCGAACCAGCTGATCCTTCAGCTGCAGGTACGCGGGTGTTGGCAGCGCTTTGTCGATCCGGATCTCGCTGAGCCTCATGACTTGCCGTGGTCCCTTCCAGTAGCGCGGGGGCGCCCGAACGGGTGAGTGAATTGCCTTGGAGCGTACCACTGCTATACCATCAGTCAACCTCCGCGGTTCTCGTTAGCGTCTATGGTGACGCTGCGGGGCAAGAGTGGCTGCTCCCTGACTACTGATCGGCGCCCGGGCAGCGCTTCAGTGGTCTCTAAGTGGCCTATCTTGGAGGTAGTACTTCTGGCTCGTAGGAACAAGGAGGCATGAATGCCACGCAAGACGTTCACCACGCTTCTTCTCGCCCTGACACTCGTCGCGGGCGGAGCCGCGTTCGCGCAACCGAAGGTAGTCGACTACCCCGGCCTCGGCATGACGCCAGGCAACGTGGGCGGCACCATCACCCTCGGTCTCGCAGACTCGCCGCCCACTTTCCTCTACTACGCCCAGATCGACAACAACACCCAGACCCTGACGGGAGTCGTGTTCGACTCGCTCGTCGAGTTCAACCTCGAGACCTACGCCATCGAGCCTGGCCTCGCCGCCAGCTGGGACGTCAGCCCGGACGGCACCGTGTACACCTTCCACCTGCGTCAGGGCGTCACCTGGCACGACGGCACGCCGTTCACCGCGGCGGACGTCATCTTCACGTACACGCAGATCATCGCCAACCCGGAGGCGCGCGCCGGCGACGCCGCCGCGTTCGTGTTCACGGTTGACGGCGAACAGCGCCCCGTCACGTTCGACGCCCCAGACGACGCCACCGTCGTCATGACGCTCCCGGCGCCAGCGGCGGCGTTCCTGCTGCAGCAGCGCTTCCCGATCATGCCGAAGCACAAGCTCGTCAAGTTCTCGGTCGAGGGCGGCGCAGCGCAGGCAGACATCAACAACGGCTGGGCGACGGACACCCCCTTGTCCGAGATCGTCGGCACCGGGCCATTCATGTACGACACCTACGTGGCTGGCCAGAAGGTTGGCCTCGTGCGCAACCCGAACTACTGGAAGGTAGACGCGGCCGGCACTAGCCTCCCGTACGCCGAGCGCCTCGATTACCTCGTCGTGCGTGGCAACGAAGCGCAAGCTGCGCAGTTCCTCGCAGGCAACCTCGCCACGCTGAACATCTCTGGCGCCCAGTTCCCAGACTTCAAGAGCCGCGAAGTTGCCGGTGCGGACTTCCGCGTCGTCACCAGCCCCGCCCTCTTCGGCTCGCCGCCCCATATCGCCTTCAACTTCGACGACTCGCAGTTCGCAGCCGAGTTCTCCAACGTGGCCTTCCGTCGCGCCATGGAGCAGGCCGTGGACCGCCAGCGCATCATCGACGACGTCTACAACGGGCTCGCCGAGATCCCAGGCACCCCAACGGCGCCAGCAGACGGCACCTTCTACGAGGACACGAAGAGCCTCATGTTGCCGTTCGACCTGACCGCCGCCGCCGCCGCCCTTGACGCTCTCGGCATCAAGGACACCAACAATAACGGCGTGCGCAACGTGCCCTCCGGCGCCGAACTCGAGTTCTCACTCACCTACAACTCCGACTCGAGCACCTTCACGGACATGGCCACCATCTTGCAGAATGACTTCGCCAAGATCGGCGTCAAGGCCAACCTCGTCGGCGTGCAGGGCTCTGCCCTGCTCTCCACTGGCCTCGCAGGCGACTACCAGGCCATCATCATCGCGTTAGGCAACCAGCCCGACCCGGAACTCCGCAAGCCGATCTGGCAGCCTGGCGGCTCGCTCTACTACTGGCACCGCTCCACGCAACCAGCAGTGCCGGGCGGCCCAGCCAACTTCGCGGCCATGGCCGATTGGGAGAAGCGCATCTACGACATATTCGACCAGGGCACTACCCTCGTCGACCGCGACGCGCGCATAGCTCTCTACAAGGAATGGCAGCGCATCAACGCCGAGATGGTGCCCGTCATCATGATCGCCAAGCCGGCCAACATCGCCGCCGTGCACGCCAGCATCGGCAATTACGTCTACAACCTGGGTGTCATCCCCGGGTACAACCCCGTCCCGCTCTACTTCGTCGAATAACGACTGGCTAACCAACACCAAGCCGGGCCGACTACTAAGCCAGTCGGCCCGGCTCATCTAGAGTGGAGACCAGCTTATGTTCGCCTACCTGATCAGACGCGTGCTGATCATGCTCCCGACGATCCTCCTGGTGTCTGTCGTCTGCTTCATCGTCATCCAAGCGGCGCCCGGTTCGTTCACGGACCGCTACCTGGAGGACCCGCGCATGGGGCCAGAGGCCGTCGTGCGCATCAACGCGCAACTCGGCCTCGACAAGCCCCTCGCGCAGCAGTACCTCCGCTGGGTCAGCGGCATCGTCACGCGCCTCGACTTCGGTTACAGCTTCTTCGCGAACCGCCCAGTCTCGACCGTCATCGGCGAGCGGCTCTTCTGGACCGTCGTCGTGGCGGGCATAACCATGCTCTTCTCGTGGCTGGTGGCCGTTCCGCTCGGTATCTTCACGGCGCTGCGGCGCAATGGGTTCACGGACGCCGTCGCCAGCTTCATCGGCTACGTCGGCCTCGCCGTTCCCGACTTCCTTATCGCACTCCTGCTCATCGCCCTCGTGCTGCAAACGGGCGGCACGCAAGTCGGTGGGTTGTTCAGCCCCAAGTACATCGGCGCGCCATGGAGTTGGGACAAGTTCCTCGACTTCCTCAACCACATGTGGATCCCAATCCTCGCCATCGGCACCACCGGCGTGGCTTCCGTCATGCGGCAGATGCGCGCGAACCTACTGGACGTCCTCAACGCCGATTACGTGCGCACCGCGCGCTCGAAGGGCCTCCCGGAGCGCCGCGTCATCAACCGCCACGCAGTGCGCACCGCCATCAACCCCCTTATCTCCATGCTCGGCCTCAGCCTCCCGGAACTCATAAACGGCACCATCATCGCGAGTATCGTCCTCAACCTGCCGACCATCGGTCCGCTCCTGTACGACTCGCTCCTCGCGAAAGACCAGTACGTCGCTATGTCGCTCCTCCTCCTCGCCAGCGCGCTGCTCATGGTCGGCAACCTCCTCGCCGACCTGGCTCTCGCGTGGGTCGATCCGCGGATCCGCTATGACTGACGCCCAGGCGGCCGCGCCGGCAGCGGTCAAGACCGAGTTCGGGCCCAGCCAGCGCGTCCTCGCGTGGCGGCGCTTCACGCGCTCGCGCACTGGCGTCATTGGCGCCGTCATCCTCGTGCTCCTCTACCTGACGGCGGCAACGGCGGAGTTCCTCGCCCCGTACGAGGTCACCACGCAGCACCGCGCCGTCTACCAGCCGCCGCAACCCATCAGGGTGTGGCACGAGGGGCGGTTGACGTGGCCGTTCACGTACGCCATGCAGCAAGAGCGCGACCCCGTTACTTTCCGGCGCATCTTCGCCCCAAACTTGGAGGAACCGCTACCACTGCGCCTGTTCGTCAAGGGAGAGAAGTACACCTTCTTGGGGCTCTTCGCCACCGACCGTCACCTCTTCGGCGCCGTCGGCGGCGACTACTACCCGCTCGGCACGGACCGCTTCGGGCGCGACCTCTTCTCACGCATGCTCGTCGGGTCCCAAGTCTCGCTCACGGTGGGGCTCATCGGGATAATCATCTCGTTCGGAATCGGCATCCTCGTCGGTGGCCTGAGCGGTTACTACGGCGGCTGGGTCGATCAGGTGCTGCAACGCCTCGTCGAGGTGCTGCTCAGCTTCCCGCGTATACCCATCCTGCTAGCCTTGGCGACCGTCATCCCCACTACCTGGCCGTCTACTTACGTCTACCTTGGCATCGTCGTCGTGCTCGCCTCCATCGGCTGGGCCGGGCTCGCGCGGGTGGTGCGCGGGCAGGTGTTGGCCGTGCGCGAGACGGAGTTCGTGACGGCGGCAAGGGCGCTCGGCGTGCGCGACCTCACCATCGTCATCAAGCACGTCGTGCCGAACCTCGCCTCCTACCTCGTCGTGGCCGCCACCCTCGCGCTGCCCGGTTACATCCTGGGCGAGAGCGCGCTGTCGTTCCTCGGCCTCGGCGTCAAGGAGCCCATGACGTCGTGGGGCCTGCTCCTCAAGGACGCGCAGAACTTCGAGTCGCTGCGGCTATACCCCTGGCTGTTGGCGCCAGGCGCCCTCATCGTCATCTCGGTGCTGGCGTTCAACTTCGTTGGCGACGCCCTGCGGGACGCCGCCGACGTGAGATCGAGGTGACCAAGTGAACAAGCTGCCGCTGATGATCGACCTGTCCGCGCCCGCCCTCACCACGGCCGAGCGCGAGTTCCTCGCAGAGGGGCGCGTGGCAGGCATCTGCCTGTTCGGGCGCAACGTTATCGACCGCTATCAGCTCGCGGACTACCTGGCAGAGGTGCAGCAGGTGGCTGGCGGCGACCTGATCGTGGCCGTCGATCAGGAGGGCGGTGGTGTGCTGCGGCTGCTCGACGTGCCTTTCCCACCCCCGGCCATGGCGCTCGGCGCCGCAGACGACGTGGCGTTGACCGAGGCGGTCGCCGCCGCCACCGGCCGAGCGTTGGCGGCCGTTGGCATCAACCTCGACTTCGCGCCCGTCGCAGACGTCAACTCCAACCCACTCAACCCCGTGATCGCCGACCGGTCGTTCGGTGCGGACCCGGCCCTCGTCGCCCGCCACGTCGCCGCCTTCGTGCGCGGCCTGCAGTCAGCCGGGGTGGGCGCCACCCTCAAGCACTTCCCTGGGCACGGAGACACGAACCTCGACTCTCACCTCGCGCTGCCCGTAGTGGACCGCTCGCTAACTGAACTGCGGGCAACCGAGTTCGTGCCCTTCCGCGCTGGCATAGCTGCTGGCGCCGCCGCCGTCATGAGCGCCCACATCGTGCTCCCAAGCCTCGACCCTGACCTGCCTGCCACCCTCTCGCGCCGCGCGATGTACGGGCTGCTGAGGAACGAGCTCAGCTTCGACGGACTAAGCGTCACGGACGCCCTCGACATGCAAGCCATAGCCCAGCGCTACGACGCCGGCCGCGCCAGCGTCATGGCGTTGGCCGCGGGGGTCGACCTGCCCCTCACGCTCGGACCGATCGAGCAGCACCGGGCGACCGTCACAGCGATCGAGGCGGCCGTGGCATCCGGCACGCTAGGCAGAGGCGAGGTGGCCGTCGCCAGTGGGCGCATCGCTGCCTTCGTCAGCGCCTACCCAGCTAGTCCGAGTGGCGGCAACCTGGGCCCCGTCGAGGTCGCCGACCGCGCCACCATGGCCACCGCGACGAAGCGCGGGCTCGTCAGCATCGGCGCCTTGCCGCGCTTGCGGCCAGGTGACCGGGTAGCGTTGCTCGCTATGTCGGCCGTGCGCGCCAACGCCGCCAGCCAACTGAGCGCCAGGCCTGCGGACGCCCTCGTCGACGAGCTAACGCGCCGGGGCGCGCAGGTGCTACGCCACGACCTCCTCTGGGGCGAGGCGAACGACCCAACGCCGTGGCTAGGTGGGCTCGGCCTCGTGCCAGACGCCGTCATCTACGTCTCGACGAGCCGCACCCGCGTGGCGCCAGGCGAAGTGACCGCCGCACGCGCGGCGGCCGCGTGGGCGCGCCACGCGGGCGCAGCGTTCGGTCACGTTGCGCTCTGGAACCCGTACTCGACCGAACTCGTGCCTGGCCCTGCCCTGCTGGCATTCGGGTACCGCGGGACCGCCGCTGCCGCTGTAACCGACGTCCTCTTCGGTGAGGCTGCCACCGGCACGTTGCCCGTACCGCTCCGGCCTGCGTCCTAGCGCACCGTGCTTCCCGAAGTCGCCCGGGAACCGCGCCTCTATTGACCCACTTGGCCGGGGCCTAGCCTCTCCCTCGGGCATGCCTGACCAAGGCGCCCGGAAAGGGAGTGGCCATGTCTGGGACTTGGCATTTGCGGCTGGTGTACGTGGTGGTGGTCTTTGCGGCGCTCATCGCACAGAGCAACGCGCAGCAGTACGTGAAGGACGCCCAGTTGGAGTACCAGCGCTCGCGGCTGATCGCCTACCGCATGGAGCGAGAGGCGCAGGGCCTGCTGGGTGGCGCTCTGCCAGTGGGCGAGTACTCGTGGACCATGGACTTGAGGTGCGTGACTCCTGAAGCGTGCGCCGTGGCGTTCGGGGCCCAGCTCCTGCCTGACGGGCAGGAAAGCTTCACCTTCGTGGCGCGCCTGCGGAGCGACGGTACGCGCATGCGCTACAGCGGCGCTTCCGTCGCCCGCGGCGCGGGGCGGGTGTCTCAGGACTTCGGTTGTGGCGTCCAGAGTAGCGACATCCAGGCCTCCCACATTCCAGTCGCTCCACCCGACCCGAACGCTGGCGCGGCAGGCGTGTGCATGTCGGAGGAGAGCGGAGAGGCGTTCATACGCGCCGTTCCCACCCACCCTCTGGCGGCTCTCGCGACGAAGCCCCTGCTATGGGTGAAACCAGAGGCGCCGAACCTCCTGGGGGCCAGCGGCGAAGCGTTCGTGGCCTGCCGGTGTGGGGCAGCCGTCGGCCTGGCTACGCCGACCATCGCGGCGCCAGACACCGTCTACGCGGACTTCTACTCAGCTAGCGGCCAGCTCCCCGCCGGGGTGCTGCTGACGGTCAGTCTGGTGAAAGTGCAGTGAGGGCTCGCTGGCGCTGCCCCTTTGCTCTTGGGCAACGGTGACGGTTCCGCCTAGTGCGGGGCGCGCCGAGCCGCTAAACTGCCGCCGATAACTACGCTCAAGGGTGGTTCGGCGAGGGATGAGCCACCGCGGCGATGGTCGCCCCGCGAACGGGGAGTTCGCGTGCCGTGCATGGGCCAGCGCCTCGCCGCCACCCGACAGTGGAGGGCGCTATGTCGGTCACGACCGTCAGCGGCCGCGCCAGAAGGGCGCATGGCCATGGCAATGAACACGGGGCGGGCCTAGGATCCGCAAGCAGGTTCGGGCGCCAGGGTCGCCTCACTCTGGCGGCAGCCGCGGCGGTGCTGCTTGGGGCGGCTGCATTTACTGCGTACCGTTTGACGCTGCCCACCGACGGCTGGGCCCTCAGGGGTAGCGTGGTGGCCCCCTCGTTCGGCAGCGACCTGCTACGCAGCGGCTCTGGCTTGCAGCCTGGCGATGTGCTGGTGGCCGTCGACGGCGTGCCCTACGTGGAGTTGGTTGGGAACGCAGTCGACGGCAATGCCTCTTCTCTCGACTATCGAGTGGGCGCCGTCACCACCTACACCGTGCTGCGCGACGGTGAACCGGTGGAGGTGCAAGTGCCGCTGGAGGGCTGGTCGCGTGCAGGGGTGCTGCGCGCGGCTTGGCTGACGCTCTCGAATACGCCGGTCGGTGGCCCGTACCGCTGGTTGACGTGGCTGCTCGCCGCGTACCTGTTCGCTCGCCGACCTAGGAACCTCGCCGTCGGGCTCCTCTTCATGCTGGAGTCGCTCACGGCCTCCATGGCCATAACTGCGCTAGTTGCGCCCGTGACCGTCGCCGATACCCTCTCGCCGGTCGTCTTCTACGCAGCACGGGTGTGGGGAGAACTGCTCGCCTGGCTCGTGCTGCCCCCGCTCGCACTTCACTTCCTGCTCGCGTTTCCGGACGCCAGACCCATAGCCAGAGGGGTGCTGCCGCTGATCTACGGTGCCCCATGGCTGGTGTTCGCACTTGTCTGGACGACGGGCATGGCGGTGCTCGTACCCCTTTCGGGGGCGGCATACAGCGTGGCGAACATCGTGGCTGCGCTGGTGCTGGTGGCAAGGCATGGGAATGGCGCGGAGCGCGCGAGCGTGCGGTGGTTGGCTTTCGGCTTTGGCCTTAGCGGCGTATTCTCGCTGCTGTTCTGGGCAGGCCTCGCCGCACCCCTACTGCAGGGCATGGGCGTCCCGAGCGCCTTGTTCGAACACTGCGTCTGCGAACTCCTGTACGTCGCTTGCATCGCCATCGCGCTCTTGCGTCACCAACTGTTCGACATCGACGTCATCATCCGCCGGACACTCGTCTTCCTTGGGCTCACCCTTGGCGTGATCGGCGTCTACGTTGTGCTGGTGAGCGGGGGCGGGCGGCTGGTCGGCGGTGGCGCAGACGTGCCGCTCTCTCTCGCGGCCGCTGGCGTGCTGGCGCTGGCGTTCGATCCGTTGCGGGCGCGGTTGCAGCGCCTGGTGAACCGCCTGGTCTATGGTTACCGCGACGAGCCGTACGTCGTGTTGCGCGATCTGGGCCGCTGGCTCGAGTCGCCCTCAGGGCCTAGCTCGGCGTTGCAGACGGCAGCTCGAGCGATAGGTGAGGCGCTGCGGCTGCCCCACGTGGCGGTGGAGGTGAACGGCACCACGCTCGCCTCGCACGGTGTGGCTGGAGCAACGTTTGAGCGGTTCGAGATGCTGCAATCCGGAGAACGACTCGGCGCCCTGGTGGTGTCGCCTCGCCGGGGGGAGGAGCGGCTGCCAGCAGTGGACAGCGGGCTCCTGCGCGTCCTCGCTGGCCAGGTGGCGCGGACCGTGCATGCGCTCTTGTTGCAGGCCGAGCTAGAGCGCTCTCGCCTTGCCAGCCTCAACGCACGCGAGGAGACCCGCAGGCGCCTCGGCAGCGACCTGCATGACGACGTCGGCAGCCGCTTGATTGACCTCGTGCGGCAGGCCGAGCGTGTCGGGCTGCAGATCGACGGAGATCCGGCCGGATCGAAGAGGTCACTTGAACATCTTGTGACCGACGTCAAGGTGCTTGCGTCGCGCGTCCGGACGCTCGCCCATCAGCTTCATCCGCCCGAGCTGGCGCTCCTAGGGTTGGTCGGCGCTGTCAGGGAGCGCCTCACCGCGCTTGGCGCCCGCCACGGGCTGCGGGTTCACCTTGAGGCTGACAACCTCGGGGAGTTACCAGCTGCGGTGGAACTGGGCGTCTACTCGATCGTCCAGGAGGCACTTACCAACGTGGTGAAGCATGCCGAGGCCACCGGCTGCAGCGTGCGCCTCAGCATGAGCGTGCCAGGCGGGCCTTCCGGCTACCCGCAGACTGCCCCCGACGCCGCCTCAGGCAGCTCTGCGCTCCTCGCCACCCCCAGCTTGAGTGGCGAGGTGAGCGACGACGGCGTGGGGCCGGGCCAGCACGAGGCCGCGGCGGGCCTTGGCATCGCCTCCATGCTCGCCCGGGTGCGCGAGCTTGGCGGCACCCTCAGCGTCGGCCGGGCGCCGGGCGGTGGCACCTTCGTTAGGTTCGCGGTGCCGCTACCGCTTCCGCCAGCGCGGGTGCCGGAATGAGCGAGAACATCAGGGTCCTCATCGCCGACGACCAGGCCATCACGCGCAGCGGCCTGAAGGCGTTGCTGGCCGCCGCTGGCGGCATCGACATCGTGGGGGAGGCGAAGGACGGCGCAGAATGCCTCGCTCTCACGGAGGAGACGCAGCCAGACGTAGTGCTCATGGACCTACGCATGCCCGTTCTCAACGGTATCGAGGCGACCCGCCGCATCCACCGCTCTCAGCCGCACGTAGGCATCCTGGTGCTCACGGTCTTCGCGGATGACACCTCGGTGTTCCCCGCCATCCGCGCCGGGGCGCGCGGTTACCTGCTCAAGGACGCTGCGGCCGAGGAACTGCGTCAGGCGGTGGAGACCGTCGCCCGCGGCGGCGCTATCTTCAGCCCTGGCATCGCCAGTACGGTAATGCACTACCTGAGCGTCAGCTCGCGCCCCGAGCCCGGCCCCGATTTCGAGGGGCTCACGGGCCGCGAGCGCGCCGTGCTCGAAGCGTTGGCCGAGGGGCTGACGAACGCCGAGATCGCTGAGCGCATGGGGATAAGTAGCAAGACGGTAAGCAACAACGTGTCCAACATCTTGTCCAAGCTGCAGGCCGTAGACAGGGCGCGGCTGATGCTCATGGCCCTAGAGGCTGGCATGGGCAGGCGCGGCGACCGCAGTGGGGGCTGAAGTCGCTACGCCCCGCGGGTGCCTCGGTGTTGGGGTCCTATCCGGCCCGCACGTAACGCAAGTGCGTGGCGTCGGGCCCAGCGAGCACGGAACCGATCCTAAAGCGCGGTCCGGGCCCACTCAACCCTTCGAACAGGCGCCGCCCGCCGTTGAACAAGACCGGCGCCAGGGCGATCTCGAGCTCGTCGACGACGCCCATGTTCAGGTACTGCTGGATGACGTTCGCCCCACCAGAGATACGTACGTCGCGGTCGCCTGCGGCCTCGCGTGCCAGCTCTAGGGCGCGCCGCGGACCGTCGTTGACGAAGTAGAAGGTCGTGCCGCCCGGGCGCGCCCACGGTTCGCGCTTCTCGTGTGTCAGGACGTAGACGGGCGTGTGGAACGGCGCTTCCTCGGGCCAGCTGCGTTCGCCTTGCTCGAACATGCGCTTGCCCATGACGCTGGCTCCGGAGCGCTCGAACGTCTCGCGGATCTCGTCGTTTACGGGGCCGGTCTCCCCGCCGGGTCCGAACTGGAGGTTCTCACGGAAGTACTGGCTGTTCAGCAGCCAGGTCATCAGCGCGCCCCAGTTGGCGCCCCAGTTCTTGTACTCGGGAGTCTCCCAGTGCTCGAGCGTCATGCCTTCAGGCGCCAGGTAGCCGTCGAGACTGAGCGCGATGTTCACGAAGACTTTGGACATTGCCCCTCCGGTTGCTAGCTCGTCCTCCTAGGGCGCGAGCGGGCCTCACGAGCCCAGCTTAGTGCGCCTAAGCGTCATGGCGTTGATGGCGACCACCACGGTCGAGGCGCTCATCAGAACGGCGCCAGCCGCGGGGGAGAGCACGAAGCCAACCCCGACGAGCACGCCGGCGGCAAGCGGCAGCGCGATGGCGTTGTAGCCCGTCGCCCAGGCTAGGTTCTGCATCATCTTGCGGTAGGTCGCGCGCGAGAGCCGCAGGGCGGCGAGGACGTCGAGCGGGTCGTTCTCGACCAACACCAGGTCGGCGGATTCGATGGCGACGTTGGTGCCAGCGCCGATGGCGACGCCGAGGTCGGCAGCCAGTAGGGCGGGGGCGTCGTTGATGCCGTCGCCAACGAAGGCGGTCGGCGCGCCCCGCTGCAGTTCACGCACTTTCTCCGCCTTCTCGCCTGGCAGCACGCGCGCGTAGTAACGCTCGATGCCGAGTTCGCTTGCCACCGTGCGCGCCACGGCCTCGGCGTCGCCCGTGATCATCACGGCCTCGACGCCGATCTTCTTGAGGGCGCGGATGGTGTCTGTGGCGCTCTGGCGCACGCGGTCGGCGAGCGCGATCAGGGCGATGGCGCGCTTCTCATCCATAAGCGCGATGACGCTCTCGCCCCGCGCCTCAGCCTCCTCGAGTCCGCGCCGCAAACCAGGCGCGAACTCCAGGCCCTGTTCCTCGATCCACTCTGGTCGGCCGACGGTGTAGCGGGCGCCGCCCACGCGGCCGCTTACGCCCTTGCCTGCCGCCACCTCGAACTCCTCGACTGGGGGAAGCCGTAGGTTGCGTCCTTGCGCGACCTCGACGACTGCTTGGGCGAGGGGGTGCTCGCTGCGCGCCTCGAGCGCGGCCGCCAACCGCAGCGCGTCGACTTCTGCCGTCTGGTCGGTGTAGGTCGCGCGGACGCCGAACTTGCCCTCGGTGAGGGTGCCGGTCTTGTCGAACGCGACGGTGCCGATGTCGCGGGCGCGCTCGAAGGCCTCGCGGTTACGCACCAGGATGCCGTTCTTCGCGCTCATGCCGGTGGCGTTGACGATCACGAGCGGGATGGCCAATCCGAGGGCGTGCGGGCACGCGGTGATCAGGACCGTGACCGTGCGGGTGATGGCCTGCTGCATATCGCCGGTTGCGACCAGCCACGCCACGAACGTGACGACGCCAGCGCCGACCGCGATGTAGAAGAGCCAGCCAGCGGCGCGGTCAGCGAGGTTCTGGAAGCGGCTGCGGGACGATCGCGCTTCGGCCACCAGGCGCTGGATCTGCGAGAGGGTCGTCTCGCCGCCAACGCGTGAGACCTCGACCGTCAACGCGCCTTCGCCGTTGACGGCGCCAGCCACCACCTCGCTACCTTCCACCTTGGGCACGGGCTGCGACTCGCCGGTGAGGAACGACTCGTTCACGCTGCTGCGGCCCTCTGTGATCACGCCATCGGCAGGGAGTTGCTCGCCTGGCCGCACAAGGATGCTGTCGCCGTGGCGGAGGTCGGAGACCTGCACTTCCGCCAGCTGGCCGTCGGTGACGCGGTGGGCGGTGGTTGGGACGAGCGCCGCGAGGTGCTCGAGTGCCTTGGAGGCGCCCTGCACGCTGGCCATCTCCAGCCAATGCCCGAGGAGCATTATGACGATGAGGGTGGCGAGCTCCCAGAAGAACGGCATGCCTGGAGCGCCGAAGGCGACGGCCATGCTGTAGACGTAAGCCACGCTGATGGCCAGGCTGATCAGGGTCATCATGCCCGGCTGGCGGTCGGCAAGCTCGTGACGGGCGCCCTGCAGGAAGACCAGGCCACCGTAGACGAACAGGATGGTGCCGAGCACGGGATTGACCCACGCGGAGCCTGGGAAGCTGACGGCCTGGTAACCGAACCACGTTTGGAACTGTTGGCTGAAGTACAGGATCGGGATGGTCAGGGCCAGCGAGAGCCAGAAGCGGTCGCGGAACATCTCGGGGGAGTGCCCGGCGTGCTTGTCGTGCCCGGCGTGCGCGTCGTGGCCCTGGTGGCCACCGCCGTGGTCATGGTGCTCGTGGGCGTGTTCTGCTGGCGTCATGCCATCACCTCGTGGCGACGGCCGTCACGTTCTGCCTCAAGGCTAACGTCAGCGCCACGGCGGTGACGACCATGCTTATCGCGACTGCCGGCAGGAGCACCTGGTTACCCAAGACGTCCATCGCCCAACCGACGCTGGCTGGCGCCAAGATGGACGCGCCCGAGCCGAACAAGTAGTACATGCCAGTGTAGAAGCCAACGCGGTCGTCTCCGCCGCGGTTGACGACTAGCGGGTAGGCGGGCACCAGCACGAGCGCCCAGGAAGCGCCGCCCAACCCGAGCCAGATGGCGAGATTGGCGGGCGAGGCAACGAAGCTGGCGATGACGAGCCACAGGGCGAGTAGTAGTGCGCCGACGCGCATGGTGTTCATCTCACCCAAGCGCCGGGCAAGGCGCGCGGCCGGCAGTGCCATCACCACGAAGCCCGCGATGGTCACGCCCATGATCAGCCCGGCCCTTCCGCCCGTCAGCCCGAACTGTTCGGTTGCGAACGTGCTGAACTGCGCCTCGAGCGCCGAGTAGCCGAAGAACGCGAAGAACACGGCCGTCAGGATGAGCAGGATGCCGCCGGTGCGTTCACCTAGCAGGGCGCCAGCGTCGCGCAGGAGTGTGCCGATGAGCGGCGCATCGTCCTGGATGACGCCCTCCTCGACGTGATCAGGGTGAGGGGTGGTGGCCGCCCGCACTGCGAACAGCGCCGCCAGCGTCACGGCGCCCGCGACGGCGAACGGGAACCACATGGCCACGTCTGACAACGGCGCCAGGATGAGCAGGCCTAGTGCGCCACCTATGGCGCCGAGCATGGTGAGGACGGCGTTCGCGTGAGGCCGGCCGCTTGGAGCTACGTGGTCTGGCATCAGCGCGGCCAGCGGGGCGCGGAAGGCGGTCATGGCGAGGAGGAACAAGATATCGACCGCCATGAGCGTCCAGAACGCCGCCTTGGCGAACGGCAGCGCGGCGAAGAGGAGCGCCGCGAGGGGCATGCTCACCACGAGGAAAGGCAGGCGCCTGCCGAGCCGACCGTCGATCCGGTCTGACCACGCCCCGATGATGGGTACCAGGATCAGGCCTAGGACGTTGTCTATGCCCATGATGGCGCCGCGCATACCGCTCGAACTCACGAAGTCGCGCAGGAGGAGCGGCATGAAGATGTTGTAGAGCCCCCAGGTTATGGCGAGGCTGGCGGCGCCGACGCCAAGGCCGAGGAGCTGCCAACCGTTGAGCCCTAAGTACCTTCGGTTCATGTGCTTGCTTCGTGAGGCGGCTCGTCGTCGACCGTGTGACGCGCGGCTTCCGCCCTGGCGGCCGCCAACTCGCTTGCCTTGCGCTGCCATTCGGCGTCCTCGCTACCTGGAACCGGTTGGCCAGCCAACGCCTTGGAGTGATCGCGCGACAGGGCGGCGCGGGCGAGGAGCATGCTGGCTACGGGGTTGACGAGCGGGATGAAGATCATGGGCAGCAGCGCTTTGAGCAGCAGGCGCCCCTCGACGAGCGAGAAGTAGAGCACGCACGCCGCGAGGATGCTGGTCGCGCCGAGCGTGGCAGCCAGTGTGGCTGGGTGCACGCGCTCGTAGAACGACCTGAACCGCAGCATGCCGAACGCGCCGACGAGCGCCAAGCTGGCCCCGAAGATGGCGAGCAGGACGACGATGATGGCGGCCCACACGGGCATGTCTGGAGCGATCACTCGATCACCTCGCCGCGCATGAGGAACTTGGCTAGCGCCGAGCTGCTCGTGAACCCTAGGAGGGTCATGACGATGGCGGCCTCGAGGTAGCCGGGGTCCGCGACGCGCATGCCGAAGACGACGATCTGCAGGGCGGCGTTCAGGTACACGGCGTCGAAAGCGAGCACGCGGTCTTGCGCGCGCGGCCCCTTGACGAGGCGCGCCGCAGCCAGCACGAACGCCACCGCCAGCACGGCGTGCACCGCGAGGAGGCCCCAGTGCAGCACCGCCGAGCCCGTCATTCGAACACCGCGAGCAGGCGGCGCTCGTACCGTTCCTTGATGGTGGAGATCCAGTACTCGTTGTCGACGAGGTCTAGGACGTGGATGGTGACGACGTGCGTGCGCGCGTCGTATGCCGCCCAGAACGTGCCTGGGGTGGCGGTGATTATCGTCGCGAGGGCAGCGAGGGCGTGCGGGCTGCGGATGTCGAGCGGGATGTTGACGAAGCCGGAGTGGAAGTCCTTGCGGCGGCGGTTGAGCGTCAACGCCACGAGCGCGAAGTTGGAACGCACGACGTCGTACGTGGCCACGAAGAAGAGCCCGACGGCCGTCAGTGGGCGCTTGAAGTTCGGCGGCGTCTGGTCGAGCGCTTGCATGGTGCGCGAGAGAAGCAGGCCGAGCACCAACCCGGTCGCCACGTCGAGTGGCGCGAGCGACTCCTGCAGCAGCAGCCACAAGAGGGCGAGGAACACCGCAAGGATCGGGTGGGGAATCAAGCGCCGCAGCACGTTAATGCTCACCCTCTGGGGTGGCGGGCGCCTCCGGGTTTGGCAGCACGCTGCTGAGGTACTGGACGGGGCTCCGTAGGCCGGCGCCGGTGGCGGCCGTGTAACGCATGATCGGCTGCGCGAACGCCGTCAACGCCACGAGGAGCACGAGCAAGAGGGCAACAGGCAGTGCCTCGAACGGGCGCACGGCCGTTGGGGTGGTGTCCGCCCCGGCCCAGAACTGCTTGACGCCATGGCGCGTGAGCGCGATGAGCGCGGCGAAACCTGACGCCACGATCACCCCCAGCACCCACCAAGCGAGGGCGCCTGGCGCGTTGGCGTAGCCGTTCGCGCCGCTCGTGATCACTGCGCTGAGCATGGCGAACTTGGCCACGAAGCCCGAGAGTGGCGGCAGTCCAGTGAGCTGAATGGCGATGAGGAAGAACGCGGTGCTCAACAGTGTGGTCGTCAGCGGCAGGGTTACGCCGCGCTCGACGCCCTCGAACTCGCTGGCCAACGCCGTCTCGAAGTCGTCTGAGAACACGGGCCCAACGGCAGCGGGCGCCTCGGCGTGACCGCGGCTAACGAGCTCGCACAGTAGGAACAGCACCCCGATGCCGAGTGTCGAGCCGACGAGGTAGTAGAGGGCGCCGGATATCACCGCGACGTCGCCGCTAGCGATGACGGCGAGTAGCGTGCCTGACGAGACCAGCGTGAGGTAGCCGGCGGCTCGCGGCAGCTCTGTGCTGGCGATGACGCCGAAGCTGCCGTAGATGACGGTCGCCAACCCGAGGTAGAGGAGCCAGGAACTGCCGTAGAACTCTAGCGCCTGCCCGGCGGGCCACAGGAGAGTGGCGAGGCGCAGTATCACGTAGACGCCGACTTTGGTCATGACGGCGAAGATGGCCGCGACGGGTGCTGCGGCGGCCGAGTATGTAGTTGGCAGCCAGAACGAGAGCGGCCACGCGCCGGACTTCACGAAGAAAGCAACGCCCAACAGCCCGAGACCCGCCTTGAGCAGGCTGAGGTCCGCCGGGCCGAGCAGCGTGGCCTGCACGGCGATGTCGGCCATGTTGAGGGTGCCGAGGAGCGCGTAGACGACGGCGATGCCTACGAGGAACGCGAGCGAGCCGGTCAGGTTGATGGCGACGTAGTGCAGGCCGGCCTTGACGCGCCGCTTGCCAGAGCCGTGCAGCAGCAAGCCGTAAGACGCCGCGAGTAGCACCTCGAAGAACACGTAGAGGTTGAACAGGTCCCCCGTCAGGAAGGCGCCGGATAACCCCATGAGTAGTAGGAGGTAGAGCGTGTGGAAACGTGGGCCAAGGGTAGCCCAGCGGCCGAGCGCGTACGCCATCGCGGTGGCGCCAAGCACGTTGGTGACCAACACCATCAGCACGCTGAGGCGGTCGGCGACGAGCACGATGCCGAACGGCGCACCCCAATCGCCGAGCCGGTAGACGACTACCTCAGAGGTGAGGGGGTCGTTGACGGTGAGCAGCAGTGAGGTGGCGGCCGCCACTGACGCGGCGGCGGCGAGGATGCTGATGATGCCCTTCGCCCGGCGCTGGCGTTCGTGCAGCAACAACATGGTGGCGCCAGCCACTAGCGGCAGCAGGATGGGCAGGATGGTCAGGTGTTGCCCGAGGCTCTCAAGCAGGCCGGTCACGGTGGTGCCTCCTCGCCGTCGACGTGGTCGGTGCCGGTCAGGCCGCGCGCGGCCAAAAGGATCACGAGGAAGAGGGCCGTCATGGAGAAGCTGATGACGATGGACGTGAGCACTAACGACTGCGGGAGCGGGTCGGCGAACTTGCTTACGTCTGCGCCCTCCGCGAGCACGGGGGCGCCGCCGATAACGAGACTGCCCATGCTAAGGATGAACAAGTTGACGGCGTAAGTCAGCAACGACATCCCGATGATCACCTGGAACGTGCGCGGGCGGAGAACGAGGTAGACGCCTGCTGCCGTTAGCACGCCGATGCCCAGGGCAAGTACGACTTCCATCAGCCGACCCCTTCGGCGTCGGCGCCGGGCTTCGCTGCTGGCGCGTCGCTCGTTGCGCCCGCGAGCTCCTCGGCGGTTGGCGCTTGGCGGGCGCTGCGGATGGACTGGTGGGCTAAGGCGATGAGCATGAGGATGGTGGCGCCGATGACGAGGGCGAACACGCCGAGGTCGAAGAGCGCAGCTGAGGCTAGCGGCACGCTGCCGAGCACCGGAAGCTCGACCGTTTCATGCGCCGAGGTCAGGAACGGCCTGCCGAAGAACCAGGAGCCGGCGCCGGTGGCGACGGCCAGTAGAAGGCCAAGGCCGATCCAACGCAGCGGCAGGACGCGGAGACGCTCCTCGACCCAGCGCGTGCCGCGCGCCATGTACTGCAAGATGAACGCGATGGCCATGGTGATCCCCGCCGCGAAGCCGCCCCCAGGATGGTCGTGGCCGCGCAAGAACAAGTGCAGAGCGAAGAGCGTGACGATGGGGAAGAGCAAGTGCATGACGATGCGCGGCACGAACAGGTAATCGGTTGCCGTGTCGCCGACGCTGCGCCCGCTCAGGGCCTCGTCGTATGCGTCCTGCCGCTGCTGCTGCCTCGTGCTGCCCACGACTTCGCGCGCGGGCCTGAAGCGCCTTAGCAGCGCGAACACCGTGAGGGCGACGATGCCGAGCACGGTTATCTCGCCCAAGGTGTCGAAGCCGCGGAAGTCGACGAGGATGACGTTGACGATGTTGTGCCCGCCGCCGCCGCTTAACGCGTTGGTGACGAAGAACTCCGAGATGCCGCTCACGTTCGGGCGCGTCATGGCGGCCAGCGCGAGGACGGCCATGCCAGCGCCTGCAACTAGCGCGAGCGCCAGGTCGCGGCCGCGCCTCAAGTTGGCGCGGGTGCGCACGGCGCGGTCCGTTACGGATAGCGCCGAGCGCCGCGGGAGCCAGCGCAGGCCGAGGAGGAGCAGGACGGTCGTCACGATCTCGACGAGGAGCTGCGTCACCGCCAGGTCTGGCGCCGACAGCCACACGAACGTGGCGCACACGACCAACCCCGCGGCGCTCGTGAAGATGAGGGAGGCAACACGGTGGAACTTCGCCAGGTAGGCGGCTCCAACCGCGAAGACGACGCCGAACAGCCACAGTACGAGGAACGACCAGGAGACCGGCGTCAGCGGCGAGGGTCCGAGCGTGAGGGGCGAGCCTTGCCTCGTGATGGCCTGGTAAACGAACGGCGCTGCGCCAGCCGCCGCGGCAGCGGTTACGACGAGGAAGAGTTGCGGCTGCAGCCTGACGGTGCCGAAGAAGCGCACGATGGCGGCGGAGGCGAGCTCGAGCGAGGCCATGACGTCGTTGAAGGTGCGGCGGCCGCGCACGCGCCCGGCCCACGGGCGGTCGGTGCTGGTGCGGTTGGCGAGGCGGTGGTAGAGCGCTATGTAGAGGCCGAAGCCAAGCGCCATCGCGACGAGTGAGAGGAGGAACGCGGGCGTGAAGCCGTGCCACAGCTCGAGCTGGACGTTCGGCGTTTCTGCGCCCAGCACGGCCAACGCGCCGGACTTCAGCATCGGGCCGACGGAGGCGGCCGGGATGATGCCGACGACGAGGCAGATGGCGACGAGCAACTCGACGGGCAGGCGCATCCAGGAGACTGGTTCGTGCGGTTTGCGCGGCAGGTCGGTGGCTTCCGGCCCGAAGAAGACCTGGTGGATGAACCTCACGGAGTAGAGGACGCCGAAGGCGCTGCCGAGGGTGGCAAGGAGCGGCAGGAGCCGGTCGAGCAGCGAGCCAGTGTGGAACTCGAACGTCTCGCTGAGGAACATCTCCTTGGAGATGAAGCCGTTGAGGAGCGGCACCCCGGCCATCGCCGCGGCGGCCACTATCGCGAGCGTGCCCGTCAGCGGCATGTGTTTGAAGAGGCCGCTGAGGCGCCTGACGTCGCGGGTGCCGGTCTCGTGGTCGATGATGCCAGCGGCCATGAACAGCGAGGCCTTGAAGGTGGCGTGGTTGAGGGTGTGGAAGATGGCCGCCACGGCCGCGGCCGGCGTCGAGAGCCCAAGTAGCAGGGTGATGAGCCCTAAGTGGCTGATGGTCGAGTAAGCCAATATGCCCTTGAGGTCGTTCTGGAACACCGCTACCGCGCCGCCGAGGAGGAAGGTGATGAGGCCGGCGAGGCTGACGGTGTAGTACCAACCGTCGTGGCCGGAAAGGACGGGCCACAGGCGGATCATGAGGTAGATGCCGGCTTTCACCATGGTGGCGGAGTGCAAGTAGGCCGAGACTGGGGTTGGGGCCGCCATGGCGTGGGGCAGCCAGAACTGCAGCGGGAACTGGGCGCTCTTCGCGAACGCCCCTGCCAGCACGCACAGGATCGCTGGCGTTAGCAGGGGGCTGGCCGTGAGCGCGTCGCGGCTGGCCAGCACCGTGCTCAGCTCGAAGCTGCCGACGATGTGGCCGATGATGATGGCGCCGATGAGCAGCAGGAAACCGCCGAAGCCCGTGACGGTAAGGGCCATGCGGGCGCCGTCGCGCGCGTTCTCGTTGTGGTGCCAGTAACCGATGAGCAGGAAAGAGAGCAGGCTCGTCAGCTCCCAGAAGATGACGAGCTGGATCAGGTTCCCAGACAACACGAGGCCGAGCATGGCCCCCATGAACGCTAGCAAGTAGGAGAAGAAGCGCGGCACGGGGTCATCCGCCGCCATGTAGTAGCGCGCGTAGAGCACGACCAGGGCGCCGATGCCTGCCACGAGCAGAACGAACAGCCAACTCAGGCCGTCCAGCCGCCAGGTGAGCCGCAGCCCGATGTCCGGCAGCCACGCCCAGCTTCCCTCGATGACCTTGCCGTCCGTAACGCCGCGGTAAAGCCACGCCGCGATGCCAACACCGGCCAAGGCCGTGGCGCCTGCAAGCCCGGCCGCCGCGTTGCGCGCATCGCGTGGCAACAGGAGCACTACTCCACTGACGAGGAACGGCAGCAGCGCTAGCGCGGGGACGAGTGTCGTTTCTAAATCCATCAGATCTGGTCGATCAGGGGCCCTGAGCAGGCGTTGCGACGCTCCATTCTAAAGTGCGCTGCCCGGCATCATGTAACGAGTCTCGTGGCGAGGGAGGGTGGTATGTGTGAGCGCCATGTTCTCGCCCGCGAAAGAGTTGCTCGCCACGCTCTCCGACCTGGCTGAAACCACGAGGACCACCGCTTGCGCGCCTGGCCTCGGCCTCAGCGTCTTCACGGCTGACGACGTGTTGTTGGAGCGAGGTTTCGGCGCTCGCGACCGCGAGGCTGGCCTGCCTGTTACCCCAGAGACGATCTTCGGGGTGGCTAGCATCACGAAGTCGTTCACTGCGCTGACTACCCTGACGCTGCAGGAGCGTGACGAGTTGCGCTTGGCGGACGGCGTGCGGCGCTACTTCGACTTCGGGCCGCTCTGGGCCGAGGGTGCGGTGCCGCGCGTGGAGCACTTCCTCAGCCACTCGAGCGGCCTGCCGCCTACGCCGAGCATGACCTGGCTGCGTTACGCCAGCCAGGTCGACGACCACGTGGCGGCTCGGCCGACGTTGGAGGAAGCGAAACTCACGCTAGTACCGGGCGTCATGGGCATGCAGCCCGGCCGCTTGACTTTGGCAAGGCTTGACGCCGCAGCTAAAGCGCTTGAGGACGAGGAGGCGCGTCTGCGCCTGACGGCCTTGGCCGCTGACGTCGCGGACTTCGAGGGCCTAGCTGCTTGGTTGGGCGAGAACGCTGCGCCCCTCGCCGAACCTGGTGAACTGTACTCGTACAGCAACGATGCTTTCTGCTTGGTCGGCGGGATGATAGGGCGTGTGACGGGCGGCGCGTTCGCCGACGCTGTTGCGCGCGAGGTGCTCGCGCCGCTCGGCATGCGCCGCTCGGGCTTCGACACCGCCAGCGTCATGGCGGATGCCGATCACTCCACGCTTTACACGCGCGACGCGGAGGGCGCCGTGCTGCGCTCCCCGGCTTGGCAAACGACGGGCGTCATGCAGGGCGGCGGCATGCTCAAGAGCACGCTGGCTGACCTGCGCACTTACGTGCGCCACCTCATGCGCGGCGGTCCTCACGTGCGCGCCATGACGGAGGCGCGCGTGACTAGCGCACCAGGCGCGGCTTACGGCCTCGGACTGGCGATCATCGAGGATTATCACGGTCTGCGAGTCGTGAAGCATGGCGGCAGCTTGAAGGGCGTGTCCAGCGCCATCGGCTTCGTTCCCGAACTCGGGGTGGGCGTCGTGGTGCTCTGCAACCTAGACGGTGTGCCAGCCGAGCAGCTACTCATGCGCGTGGTGAACGCCTGCGCTGGCTTGCCGCTTACTGCCGCGGTTTACGACCCCGAGCCGATCACGCCCGCGTTGAGCGACGTGAAGGCGGTTCTCGGTGATTACCTCTCCGGCGAGCCGTACGGTCGCCTGCGCCTCTACTTGGGAGCGGCCGGTGACTTGCGCGCCGGGGTCGGCTGGCCGGAGGTGGACGTGCCCGCGTTCTTCGCTGGCCGCGACGAGGTGGCGCTGGCCTACCCGGACAGCAGGACGGCGGTCACCTTGTTGCGAGACGGTCACGGCGCGGTGTGGGGCGCGCGATCTGGGCGCGTGATGCTGCGGTTGTAGACGAGGGCAGAGCTCGGCTACGGCTCCGCTGGCGCGTTGCTGGTCGGCTGGGGCTGGTCGAAATGGGTTTGCGGCGACGAGAGTTCCGCCGCCATGTCATCCAAGAACCGGATCACGACCTCGCGCTCGGCGGGGGTGAGGCGGGCGGCGGCGAGGAAGCGCCGCGCGTGCTGGCGCCCGACGGTGTTGGTGGCCGCCTCGCGCGTGGCTGGCGTGATGCTGATGGAGAGGGCGCGGCGGTCGCTCGGGTGCGGCGCACGGGTTACGTGTCCGGAGCGTTCCAGGCGGTCGAGGAGCTTGGTGGTCGAGGCCGTAGTAATACCCAAGTGTGCAGCGATGCCGCCTGCGGTGGCGATGACGCCTTGGTTGGCGCACACAATCAGGTAGTGCAGCGCGCGCATGTCGGTGTCGTTGAGCTTCATGTACTTGAGCGACGCCTCCGACAGCTGGCGCTCCGCGTCACGGAGCTTGCCGAGGGCGATCATGACGCGGTTGATCTGCTCGACGTCTAGACCGGCCAACCCGCTGCGGTCGATCAGGCGGCCTTCCGGGTCGTTGGCGTCGAGGCGGTAGATGTCAGGTTGGGAGGCAAGCTGCGACTTCTCGACCTCACCCATGCCGTCATAGTACGCCACACGTTCGTCATGCTAGGCTGGCTGCTAGCCAAGCTAGTGATAGTCTGGCCGAGAGATGGGCGACCGTAATGCGACCCCGCGCCGGGCCGTGCGCTTGCCGCCCGGGAGGCAGCCGACATGTCAAGCAAGCGCAGCGAAACCAACGCACAAGCTCCTGTAAACAAGGGCCAGCCTTCAGCCAACAACCGCGCACGCCACTGGCTTAGGACGTTGCTGCCGGCCTTGTTGGTGCTGGCCTGGCTGGTGGCCGCCGGCATCGGGGGGCCGTACTTCGGTCGCGTTGGCGAGGTCTCTTCGAACGACCAGACGAGCTACCTCCCCGACTCCGCTGACGCCACCAAGGTCCAGAAGCTCCTCGGCGCCTTCAACGGCGCGAGCGAGCTGCCTGCCGTCATAGTGTTCGTCGGGCAGTCGGAGCTTAGCGCCGAGCAGCGCGGCGTGGTCGAGGCGGCGTTGGAGTCGCTCCGAGAGGTGGAGGGCGTCGGCGCCGTGTCGCCAGCGATCCCGTCGCAGGACGGCATGGCGCTGCAGGCGTTCGCCGCGCTGCGCTCGGGCGACGGTGTATCAGACTCCGTGGAGCTGCTGACCGCCAAGCTGGCAGCGGCCGTGCCGCCTGGCATCCAGGCCTACGTCACGGGGCCAGCCGGGTTCATAGCCGACCTAGTGAAAGGCTTCGCTGGCATCGACGGGCTCCTGCTAGTCGTGGCGCTCGTGGCGGTGTTCGTCATCCTCATCCTCGTCTACCGCTCGTTTCTGCTGCCCGTTGCCGTGTTGCTCACCAGCCTGTCGGCCCTCACTGTGGCGCTGCTCACCGTGTGGTGGCTGGCCAAAACTGGTGTCCTGCTGCTGAGCGGCCAGACGCAGGGCATCTTGTTCATCCTCGTGATCGGGGCCGCCACCGACTACTCGCTGCTCTACGTGTCGCGCTACCGCGAGGCGCTGCGCGTGGAGCAAGACCGCTGGGCTGCAAGCCGGCGCGCCCTCCGAGGTGCGTTCGAGCCCATCGTCGCGTCGGGTTCCACCGTGATCGCTGGCTTGATGTGCTTGCTCCTCAGCGACCTGCGCTCGAACAGCACGCTTGGGCCCGTGGCTTCCGTTGGCATCGTGTTCGCCATGCTGGCGGCGCTCACGCTGCTGCCTTCCCTGCTGTTCGCGTTCGGACGCAACGCCTTCTGGCCCCGGCGCCCCAAGTACGAACCGGAGGTGGTGGCGGCCGAGCACGGCCTGGCGCTCCACGGCGGTTGGCGCTGGCTAGCGCGCTTGATCGAGACGCGGCCGCGCCAGATCTGGCTGCTGACTACTGCTGTGCTGGCGCTCCTCGCCCTGGCCGCCACGCAGTTGAAAGCTGATGGGGTGCCGCAGTCCGACTTGGTGCTCGGCGCCTCGCAGGCCCGTGCTGGTCAGGTAGCCCTCGGCAAGCATTTCCCTGGAGGCTCGGGCAGTCCCGTGATGGTAGTCGTGCCCGAGGCGCGCCTGCAGCCCGCCGCCGACGTGCTCCTCGGCCACGCTGGCATTACGGGGGTGAGCGTCAAGACCGCGGCCTCGCTGAGCGGCACGGCGCCCGTGAGCGCCGCCGGCGTTTCCGCCTTCGGTCCACCGGGAACCCCGGCCCCCGCCCCGACCGTGGTGGACGGCCAGGTGCTCCTCCAGGGCACGCTAGACAGCGCCGCCGACTCGGACGCCGCCGCCCTCACCGTCCGCGACCTGCGCCGCGAACTGACCGCGGTTACTGGTGCGCTGGTGGGCGGCGTGACCGCCACCGCCATCGACACCAACGACGCCTCGATCCACGACCGCAACCTGATCATCCCGGTCGTGCTGGCAGTGATCCTCGTGATCCTCATGCTGCTGCTGCGCGCCGTGGTGGCGCCGGTGCTGCTCATGCTCAGCACCATGCTCTCGTTCCTTAGCGCGCTTGGTGTGGCGGCGCTCGTGTTCAACGGCGTCTTCCACTTCCCTGGCGCAGACCCGGCCGTGCCGCTTTACGGCTTCGTGTTCCTCGTCGCCCTCGGTATCGACTACAACATCTTCCTCATGACGCGCGTGCGTGAGGAGGCGTTACAGCACGGCACCCGCGAGGGCATCGTCAGGGGCCTCGCGGTCACTGGCGGGGTCATCACTTCGGCGGGTCTCGTGCTGGCGGCCACCTTCGCTGCGCTCGGCGTGATCCCGATCTTGTTCCTCGCGCAGATAGCCTTCATCGTGGCGTTCGGCGTGCTGCTCGACACCTTCGTCGTGCGCTCCCTGCTCGTGCCGGCGCTTACCTACGATATCGGGCGCGCGATCTGGTGGCCGTCGAAACTGGCGGCCACGTCCAGCGCCGCCGCGCCGGCGTCCACGGCGGCTCAGAAAGAACTGGAGGGCCGTGCCGGGCGAGACTAGGAACCCCTAGGCTCAGCCCGACACCGCCGGAGCCGTCTACGGGCGGAGCGCTGGAGCAGCCGAACTCACTCGAACAAGCTGTCGTCGATGGCTTCGTTGACGACGACCGACTCGAAGAGCGTGTGACTGACCTTGTTCCAGGTGCCGTCCTCGAGCATGTAGCTTGTCATGTTGGCGCCCGTCAGCATGCTGCTCGTGACGGGAGTGTCGTAGACCATCACCATCTCGCTGCCTTCCGACACCATGTGCAGGCCAGCCAGCGCGCTCCCTTGAAACACGTACTGGATGGTGGTCGCCGTGTCCGAACCGGGGAATGTCGTGGTGTAGGTGACCTGGTCGCCCTGGAGCACGCCGTAGTCGACGGGGCCGTCGAAGGTCGCGGTGTCGCCGTCGCGCAAGGCAACGGAGGTTGGCTCGTCGAAGACGGCCTCGAGCTGTTCGGCCGTTCCCGGAGGCACCGGCAATGCGAACGGCATGCCTGCCATGGTCATGGTGACCTTGCCGTCTTTCAGCACCATGCGGCTGGAGAGGCCCTCGCCTAGCTCGTTCTCGACCACCATGCGGCGGTTGTCGTAGTCGATAATGGTGCGGCCGCGCACCTCTTGTGGGTCGGCGCCCGCGACGTAGATGGTGGTCACCGTCGACTGGTCGACGGAGTGCACCGCTTGGCCGCTTGCGCCAGCAAGGAGCCCGTCGAGCAGCGCCTGGGCGCGGGGGTCGATCTGCGCCGCGGCTAGTGAGAGCACGGACGCCATGGCGAGGGTAACGATGCTAACGCGTAGTACGCCTAACTTGATCATGGCCCAAGTGTAGGGGCTGGCGGGGCGGCTCACGTTAGAGCGCCCAAGCCCAAACTTTAATGTGAGGCGCTTCACTTTTCGCGTGCCGCCTGCGTAAGGAGGTCTCGGAGTCACTCGGCCATCAGCAGCTTGAACGCTGCGTCATTAGACACGACCCGTGCCACCGTGAAGCTCCCCTCGACCGCCAAGGCGTCGTCTGGGTTGTGCACCACGTCGTAATCGGTCTGGTAACTGAGAGCGCCGCTGAACGTGCCGCTAACTGCAAGGGTGACGTCGTCGACTACGGTTACCTCGAGCAGCTCGAAGACGCGTTCCGTGAACGCGTAGTAGTCGTCGTAACTGCTGCCACGCGGATAGAACTTGAGTTCGACGTCCGCCTCCTCGAGGAGCTCCAATGTCTCGGGGTCGAGGGCGAACTGAAGCATGAACGAGCCGATGTCGCTGCGTTCGGGATGGTGGGTGCGCGTGCTGAGGGTTACGTACAGGGTAGGGGGCGTAAGCACCGTGGTACCCAGCTTCATCTCGTCTACATGCATGAAACTGGCCGAGTGTTGCGTGGTGCCAGCGATGGCTTCGAGGATGGCGCGCACGCGCTCGTCCTCCTCCCCGTCTGCAACGTCTGCCGGCACCTCGGTGGCGTAGGTGTATGCGTGGAAGGCGCCTTCCCCGATGATGGCGTCGACGGCGCCCGTCTCGAAGGTAGGGTGCTGGGCGGCCGCTATGCCGACGAGCAGGCAGAGAGCCGTGAGCACGGCGGTGCCGAGGTTGCGCGACGAAGTGAACATGGTGGTGGGCCTTTCTTGCTGGGAAAATTGTTCGCGTGAACTACATGCATTATCGGTCAGTTGCATGTGTCCGTGCCGCAAGAGTTGTCACTCGGGTTCAGTCTTGCGCCGCTCCAAGTTGCGCTTAGGCGTCTCGCAACGTCGGGTCGAGCAAGTCGCGCAGGCCGTCTCCGAAGAGGTTGAAGCCGAACGACGCCAGCAAGATGGCCGCGCCAGAAAACACCGACACCCACGGCGATAGCAGCATGGTGCCGCGGCTCTCGGAGAGCATGAGGCCCAACGACGGCGTCGGCGGTTGGGTGCCAAGCCCGAGGAAGCTGAGGGACGCCTCTACGAGGATCGCCGTTGAGAGCGACAGCGTCACCTGCACGAGGATGGGCGCCATGACGTTGGGCGCAACGTGCTTGCCGAGGACGCGGCCCGCCCCGCCGCCTAGTGCTCGAGCCGCCGCGACGTAGTCCCAACTCAGCACCGTGAGAGCCGGCCCCCGCGCTAGGCGCGCGAAAACCGGGGTGTAGACGAGTCCGATCGCTAACCCCGTGTTGAAGGCGCCTGGCCCGAGCACGGCCAGCACCCCGATGGCGAGCAAGATGATCGGGAAGGCGAGCAGTACGTCCATGACGCGCATGATGATGCGGTCGCGCCAGCCGCCCCAGAACGCGGCGAGCAGTCCGAGCGTCCCGCCGACGATGGTGGCGATGCCAACCGCGCCAAGGCTGACGAGCACGCTGGTGCGGTAGCCGTACAGGATCCTCGAGAGGGTGTCGCGCCCGAAGTTGTCCGTGCCGAGGAGGTGCTTGACGCTCGGTCCCTGGAAACGCTCGCGGATGGCTTGCGCGAGGGGGTCGTACGGCGCCAGCCACGGGCCCGTAAGAGCCGCGAGCACGACGATGGCGGCGATGACGAAGCCGATGAAGCCAACGCGGTTGCGCCACAGGCGGGTGAAGAAGCGCCGCACGCTCATGAGTACTCCACGCGCGGGTCGATCCAGGCGTAAGCGAGGTCGACGAGCAGGTTGACGACGACGAAGACGGCCGTGACGATCAGGACTACCCCCTGCAGGAGCGGGTAGTTGCGTTCGTTGATGGCGCCGAGCATGAGGCGGCCGATGCCGGGGATGGCGAACACCTGCTCGATGACGACGACCCCTGAGAGGAGGTAGCCGAGCTGCACGCCAACCACGGTGATGACGGGGATCATGGCGTTACGCAACGCGTGCTTGTAGAAGAGGCCGCGCTCGCCGACGCCCTTGGCGCGAGCGGTGCGTACGTAATCGGAAGATAGGACCTCGAGGAGGCCGGAGCGCAAGATGCGGGTCAGGCCGGCCACCATCGGCAAGCTCACGGCAACGGTCGGGAGCGCCACGCGCGCCAGGTTGCCGAGCGGGTCGGTGGTGAACGGCACGTAGCCGATAGCCGGCCACCACGGCAGGTAGAGGCTGAAGAAATAGAGGAACAGCACGCCGACCCAGAAGGACGGCAGGGTGAGGCCGATGATGGTGAGGACCCTCACGAGCACGTCCCCGCTAGTGCCTCTCGCCCGCGCGGCGAGGACGCCGAGCGGGAACGAGAGGACGATAGCGAGGACGAGCGCGAGGAACGTGATCTCGAAGGTGGCGGGCAGCCGCGCGGTTATCTCCTGCAGGACGGGGGTGCCGGTCCAGATGCTCGTGCCGAGGTCGCCTCGCAGCGCCGCCTTCAGCCAGTTCCAGTACTGCTCGTACACGGGGAGGTCGAGGCCGATCTGGCGCCGCAACGCCTCCACGCGGTCGGGCGTGATGTCGGTGTTGGCGCCAAGCATGATGGCGACGGCGTCACCGGGTATGAACCGCACCATCGCGAACACTAGCAGCGACACTCCGAAGAGCACGACCACCAGGTCGAGTAGGCGCCTTACGAGGTACTGGAACAAGGCTCAGGGTTTCAGTGCAGTTCGACCTCGCGCAGGTAGCGCAGGCCGCGAGTCGGGAGTTGCTTGAAGCCCGTGACCTGGTCGGATACGGCGCTGAAGAGCGTGCCGTACGCCACGTGAGCGATGGGGCCGTTGCATGCGAGGCGCTTCTGCAGGTGGTCGTAGATGTTGACGCGCTCGGTGCGGTCGGTGGTGGTGCGGCCGAGTTGCAGGAGCTCGTCGACGGCGGGGTCGGAGAACTTGTAGACGTTGGTGGAGCCGCCCGTCACGAAGGTGCGGTAGAGGTAGCCGTCCGGATCGGTGGCGCCGCCGTTGAGGCTCACGAAGGTGTCGAAGTCGGAGTTGCGCCACGCCTGCACGAACGCGCCGAACTCGGCGACGTTGATGGCGAGGCGGACGCCGACCTCTGCTAGTTGCGCTTGCAGGACCTGGGCCGCGTCCGACACGACCTGGATGGTGCCGAACGTGAGGAGGCCGGCGTCGAAGCCGTTCGGGTAACCGGCCTTGGCGAGGAGTTCGCGCGCCTTGTCCGGGTTGCTGGCGTAGCAAGGGAAGTTGGAGACGGGGGTCGCCCACTGGACGAGGCCTGGGCTAAGGGGCCCGCCCTCGACGGCGTTACCGAAGTAGACGGCGTCGATCAGTTCCTCGCGGTCGATGGCGTAGTTGATGGCCTCGCGCACTAGCGGGTCGTTGAATGGCGCGCGGCTGACGTTGAAGCCGAGCAGGGTGTATGCGAGGTCCTGGACGCCCATGAGCGTCACGCCCCGTGCGCCCTTCAGGGTCTCGGCGGTGGCCGGGTCGACGTCGGGGATGATGTGGTACGTGCCGTTGCGCATGCCGGCCGCGCGCGTCGACGCCTCGGGCACCACGTTGTAGCGCAGCTCGGCGACCTTCGGTTCGCCCGGGCGGTAGTAGTCGGGGTTGGCGACGAGCAGGACGTAGGTGTCAGGGACGATCTCTTTGAGCATGAACGGCCCGGTGCCGACGGCGACCTGCTGCAGGCTTCCGCCGTTGGCTTCGACGACCTCTCGCGGGACGACCGTCAAGTTGGTGAGGTTCGCTAGGAACGGCGCGAACGCCACCTTGAGGGTGAAGGTCACCTCTAGTGGGCCGCTAGCCACGACGGAGTCGACTTCGGTGAAGCGGCTGGCCTGCGGTGAGCCCGTGTCCGGGTTCATGATGCGGTCGTACGAGTAGACGACGTCGTCCGCCGTCATGAGGCGGCCGTTGTGGAACTTGACGCCGTCACGCAACTGGAACACGTAGGTGAGGCCGTCTGGCGAGACGGTCCAGCTCGTCGCGAGGGCGGGGTCGAGGCCGAGGTCCGCGTTGGCCTCCAGCAGGCCGTCGTAAACCTGGCCGATGACGGCGAAGGAGGAGAAGGCCGTGACGATGTGCGGGTCGAGGCCGACCGGCGCCTGATCGACGGCCAGCTCGACGCGGCCTTGTTGAGCGAAGGCGATGCCGAGTAGTGCGGCGAACGCGATGAGGAGGAGTTTCGTTCTGCTCATGTGCGAATCCTTCCTTGGGCGCTCGCGGGCTCTCCCCGGAAGCCTATGACTGCGCCCTGGTGGGGGCGCGCGCCGTTGTAGTTTCTCTGTACCGTACCATTGCTAGACCAGTAATGCATGGGGTGATAGCCTGCCGCATGCCAGCAAGCTCGACTGATGACGCGTTCGCACCCGAGGCGCAGGCCGCGGCCCGCGCCGTGGCCGCAGCCACCCCTCTGCTCGAGGCGGCGGTCGCCGCGCGCGTAACGCCCGGCGCCGTGCTGCAGGTGGCGGGGCCAGCCGGGGCGGGTGCCGTGGTGGCCGTAGGCGCAGAGGGTTACGGGGGTGCCGCCGTGGAGCCGGGCACCGCGTACGACCTCGCGTCCCTCACCAAGGTCACGGCCTGCCTACCGGCCCTGCTCCACTTGATAGACAACGGCGCCGTGCGCTACAGCGACCGCGTCGACCGCTTCTTCAGTAACGCAGGCTGGATGCAGGAGCCGTCCCTCGGCGGCGTGACCGTGGCCGACCTCGTCCTCCACCGTTCCGGCCTGGCCGCTTGGCGTCCGCTCTTCGCTACGGTGCGTGGTCGCGAGATGGTGCTCGCCAACGTGCTGCAGTCGAGTCTGTGCGAAGAGAGGGGCTTGAACGTCTACTCCGATCTCGGCGTCATCGTGCTCACGGCCATCATCGAACGCGCGGCAGGCATGCGCCTCGACGACTTCGTGTGCACGCACGTCTACGCGCCGCTTGGCATGAACGCAACGCGCTTCGGCCCGCTCGGCGAGGGCGCTGGCGTAGCCGCCACCGAGGATGACGGCCTGCGCGGCCTGCTCGTTGGCCGCGTGCACGACGAGAACGCGGACGCCATGGAGGGCGTCTCCGGTCACGCGGGCCTGTTCGGCACGGCGGCAGACCTCACGAGTTACGGGCAGGCGTGGCTGCGTTTCTCCGGACCGTTCTCTAGTCCGGAGACCATGCGCTACGCCGTGACCGACTTGTCTGACGGCGAGGGGGTGCGGCGCGGCGTCCTCTGGCGCCTCGCGGCCGAAGGGTGGCCGTTCGGTGGCGGCTTCACGCCAAGCGCCTTCGGGCACACGGGTTTCACTGGCACGAGCATCGTGATCGACCCCGAGCTGGGTTGCGTCGCGACGCTGCTGACTAACCGGGTGCACCCACGGCGCGGGTCGGCGGACGGCATCGTGCGCCTGCGGCGGGCCGTGCACGTAGCGGTCGCGGAAGCCTTCGCGTGAGCGGCCTCCACGACCTGCCGGCCGCGACGGTGCTTGGCCTCATGTCTGGCACCTCGCTTGACGGGGTAGACACGGTCACCGTCCGCCTCGAGCGCGTTGCGGGCCGCTTCGCCTGGCGCGTGCTCGGGCGCTCGGTTCACGACTATCCAGCCGAACTCTCGAGGCGCCTGCACCTCGCGCTCAAGCCGGCTACCTCTGACGTCCTTCTCCTTACGGAGTTGCACCAGGAGGTCGGGCAGTTCTACGCCGAGGTGGTGGCCGCGGCGCAGGCCGAGCACGCTCTCGACCTCGTTGCCTTGTCCGGGCAGACCGTCTATCACATTCCCCGTGCAGACGAAGCGCGCGGCTGGCGCGTCAAGAGCACCTTGCAGTTGGGTGAGGCCACCGTCGTCACCGAGCGCTGCAAGGTGGCGACCGTCTCCGACTTCCGCCAGTCCGACCTAGCTGCCGGTGGCCAAGGCGCGCCGCTCGTTAGCTTCCCGGACTCGCAGCTCTATGCCGCGCCAGGTGTGGCGCGCGTGGTGGTCAACCTCGGCGGCATCGCGAACGTGACCTACCTGCCAGCCAACGGCGACCCGAACGGCGTTATCGCCTTCGACACCGGGCCGAGCAACTGCCTGATGGACGAGGCCATGACGAGGTTCGCCGGGCGGCCATACGACGCTGGCGGCCAGGTGGCGCTCTCGGGCGTCGTCGACGAGGGGGCCCTTGGGCTTCTACTTGCAGAACCGTACCTGCAGCTCTCGCCACCCAAGACGACTGGGCGCGAGCTCTTCTACCTCGACGCCGCGCTCGAGCGCGGTTGGTCCGGAGCGGCGCCCGCGCTGCCGACCCTCATGGCGACCCTCGCCGCGTACAGCGTGCGGAGCCTCGTGGCGGCGGTGGAGGCGGAACTGCGGCCACTCGGCATAGATGAGGTGCTCGTGGCTGGCGGCGGCGCGCGCAACCCCGCCCTGTTGGGGGGACTGGCGCGGGAGCTAGGTGTTCCGGTGCGTTCCTTCGCGGAACTCGGGTATGACGACAAGGATCGCGAGACCCTCGCGATGGCCGTCATGGGCTACCTGGCGGTGCATGGCGAACCTAATGTTTTGCCGTCTGCGACGGGCGCGCGGTGGCCGGTGGTGGCTGGCAAGGTGGCTCGGCCGTGGAGCGGGCGCTAGCGCGCCGGTCCAATCGTTGTACCAGGTCAAACAAGTACGACGGTAACTGTCGCAAGGGCATGTGAGTATGTCTCCAACCGCGCGGATGAGTCAGTGTTCGGGGGAACCGACGAGACCGCGCGGCTCTTTCTTTCAGGGCTCCACCATGGTCTCAACCACCGAAGACAACCGCTGACGGTCGTTGGCGGCTACCCTAGGGCAGGCGGCGGCGCTTGTCAGTGCGCCAGGGGCGCCGGTTTGAGAGATGACATGAGCGATAGCGGCCAGCACACACTGTTCGTAACCATCCGCCCGACGGCGGAAGTGACCATCAAGGCGCGCACGACCCGCGCTACTTTCATGCGCAAGCTGCGGCTCGCCGCCAAGGACGCCCTGCAGCGCTCCGGTTTCGAGGCGCGCGTGTTCGTGCGCGGCAACCGCGTGATGGCGCAGATCGGCGCGGGCCCCGCCGCCGGCGGGGCGGACGGCGTACCGGACCAGGACCTCGCCACGCGGACGCTCGCGCGCGTGTTCGGCATCGGCACCTTCTCGTTCGTCGAGGACGAGACCGCGCCTGACCTCGAGTCCATGGTGGCGCTTGGCCGCGAGCTCTACGCTGACCGCGTGCAGGGGAAGACCTACGCCGTGCGCTGCAAGCGCATGGGGCGCCACGGCTTCAGCTCGATGGACGTCGAGCGCAAGCTGGGCGCCGCCCTCAACCCCGGCGCCAAGGTCGACCTCAAGCACCCTGAGGTCACCGTGGAGATCGAGGTTGACGAGCGCCGCGCCCTCTTCCTTAGCCAACGCCACAAGGGTGCGGGCGGCCTACCCCTTGGCACCGCAGGACACGCCCTTGCGCTCCTCTCCGGCGGCTTCGACTCGATCGTGGCGGCGTGGTCGCTCATGCGCCGCGGCGTGGAGGTCGACTTCGTGCACTTCCGGCTGGGCGACCTCGAATCGGAGCGGCTGGCGTTGCGCGTCGCCAAGCTCCTGTCGGACACCTGGGGCGCCGGTTCGCGGCCCGAAGCTCACGTCATAGACCTCAGACCGGCGATGGGCGAGCTACGCGGCAACCTCGAGTCGAACTTGTGGCAGGTCGGCCTGAAGCGCCTGATGGTGAAGGCGGCCGACGCCGTGGCGGACGCCCTCGAGGAGTACGCGGTCACGGGCCCTGGTCCTGGCGAGGGCGCCCCTCGCGAACGCGGCAGGCGCGTGTCACGGCGGCGCGTCGACGCGCTCGTGACCGGCGAGGCCATCGGTCAAGTGTCGTCGCAGACGCTCTCGAACCTGCGCGCCATCGACGCTGCCGCGCGGCGACCGGTGCTGCGGCCTCTCGTGGCGTACGACAAGTCGGAGATCATCGCGTTAGCCGAGCGCATCGGTACCGCCGAACTCTCTGCGAAGGCCGTCGAGGAGTGCAACATCACGCCCGTGCGCCCAGCGACTTCGAGCCGCGCTGCGCACCTCGAGCGGCAAGAGCAGGGCATGGACGACGCCGCGCTGGCCGCCGCCATCGCGCCGGTGGCGCTAGGCGTGTCTCGGATACCGCTGCGCGCCATGCGGGAGGGTGAAGGCGTGCTCGTTGCCCCAGCGGCTGGCGCGGGCGACGGCCTCAGGGTGAACGCGCTGCCAGCCGGCGCCGTGCTCCTCGACTGCCGCGACGCCGCCATGCGCACGTGGGCACCGGACTGGCCGGAGGTCATGGCGCCACCATCTGACCTGGGGAACGTTGGGGCGCTGGACGCCGAGAGGGTTTACGTGGCGTTCTGTCCGTTCGGGCAGCGCAGCAGCTACGTGGCGGAGCGCCTGCGTGAGGCGGGGCTGCGCGCTTTCAGCTTCGTTGGCGGTGAGGGTGGCCTGCGGCAGTACCTGGCCGCGACCGACCGCGGTGAGGCCGCGCCGGCGTAGCCCTACTCCTTGGCGCGCGCCAGTTCGGCGGCCGCCTCCACCGGCTCGCGCGTGGTGACGCTGAAGTGCGTTCCTGACGGCAGGGCCGCGGCCAGGGCCGACGTCAGCGGGGCGCCGCAGCGGGCCACGCCGCCTGCCAACACGACCGGCAGGACCACCCCGAGCCGGCCGCTGACGACGCGCGCTAGGCGCGCTAGTTCCGCACCGGCTGCGGCGAGCACGGCGGCGGCGTCGGCGTCGCCGCGCGCGGCGGCAAGCGCCACGAGCGGAGTGAGGGCGGCCACGCGCGCCCTACCTCCCGCGTAGACCTCGCGACGGACGGTGGCCCAATCGTTACCCCCGAGAGCAGCGTAGATGCCGTTGGCTAACGCGCCGCCTGGCGGGGCGCCCTGCTCATCTGCGCGGCGCAGCACGCGCTTGAGGGCCTCGCGCCCGATCCAGTAACCGCCGCCGCCATCGTCGATGAGGTAACCGTGGCCGCCCACGCGCACGGCTTGGCCGTTTCTTGCTAGGTGGAAGCCGATGCTGCCGGTTCCGGCGTAGATCAGTATGCCAGCGCCCGGCTGGAAGGCCGCGAGGTAGGCGGTGTGAACGTCAGGCATGACGCGTACGGCCGCAGGCGGCAGTGCGAGGCTGGTGGCGATGGTGGAGGCAAGCAACTCGGCGTCAGGCGAGTCCGGCTCGAGCCCCGTGATTCCCGCCACGACCCTCTGTGGCCTTGGGCCGATCGCGGCGGCGCGGCTAGCGAGCTCCTCCAGTCGTTGCAGGGCGGCGCTGCGCTCTTCTGTGCGGAGTTGGATGGCGGAGAGCGGGCCGCCCGCGCCACGCGCCAGTTCGGTGCCCGCTTCATCGACCAACAGCCACCTGGTGCTCGAGCCGCCGGCATCTATGCCCAGGAACGCGTCAGCCACGCATGACAGAGCTCGCTAACTCACTGAGTTTAGTGGCCTCGTTGGCTGGCATGGAGTCGGTGACATGCAGCCAGACGGGAAGAAGGTCATCGCCTTCTGCGGCGAAGGGCAGCGGCGTGAGGGCGAGCCAACCGGCGGCGGCCTCAGCTTGCAGTTCAGAGCGCAACACCACGCCAACGCCCGCACCCGCCAGCACGCCCGCCCGGACCGCGCTTGGGCTCGGCATGGCCGTTTGCTGGACGGCTGCGAGGCCTGCGCGCCGTAGGAGCAGCCGCGCACGCTCGCCTACGACGCTCGGCGCCGCCGGCATTAGCCACCGCGCGCTAGCGAGCGCAGCTTCATTGGCGCCCTCACCCACGCGCAGTGCGCTGGCGCTCGGGTGCGTTGCCAGCATGAGTTGCTCGTCGCCTAAGCGGATAGTGTGCAGGCCGGGTTCACCGCCTGCTGGTGCCAGTAAGGTGATGGCGGCTGGCAGTTCGCCGTGCCTCACGGCGTCAAGCAGGTCTTGCGAGTGCGCCTCCACTAGCTCGAGGTCGGCTTGTGCGCTGCTGCTCAAGCGGCCGCCGAGAACCGCCACGAGGTGGGGGCTAACGCCGCAGCGCCAGGTGGCGCTGGCGTTGCGCTGCGGATCGAGGCCTAGGGACGCCTCGCGGAGCGCGGCGCGCACGTTGCGGGCGGCGCCAAGCAGCGCGGTGCCCGCCGCCGTTAGGCGCGTGCCCCCGGCCGTGCGCTGCGTTAGGGGCTCCTGCGAGAGTTGCTGCAGTGCGGCCAACCTACGACTAACGGAGGACTGCCCAACGCCGAGTTGGACGGCGGCGGCGCTCTCGTTGCCAGCCTCGGCCACGGCGAGGAGTGTGAGCAGCTGCTCGGCGTCCGGTAGTTGTGGCATGGCCACATTATGCACTTGACGCATAGCGAGCCATATGGGTGGGTGCCTAGCTCCACTAGGCGAGCGCCTAGCTCTGAGACACTCCCGCACGGAATAGGCATTAACCTGCAGTAACCCCGGCAGCCGCCAAGGTGGCAGCCGCACCGCGAGAGGGGGTACGCGTGTACTTCAAGCATTTCTACGACCAGGGACTAGCGCAAGGCAGCTTCATGGTCGGTTGCCAGGCCAAGGGCGAGGCGGTCGTCGTCGATCCTCGGCGCGACGTTCAGGTCTACCTGGACTGCGCCGTGGCGGAGGCCCTACGGATCGTGGCCGTAACGGACACTCACATCCACGCCGACTACCTGTCTGGCGCCCGTGAACTCGCGCATGCTGCCGGCGCACGGCTCTACTTGTCAGACGAGGGCGGCCCGGAGTGGCAGTACGCCTACGAGCACGTTGGCCTCAAGCACGGCAGCATCATCAAGGTCGGCAACGTCGAACTCAAGGCGCTGCACACGCCCGGCCACACGCCGGAGCACATGTCGTTCCTCGTCACAGACACGGCGCGCACCACCTTGCCATCCCACCTCCTCAGTGGGGACTTCGTGTTCGTTGGTGACGTCGGGCGCCCAGACCTCCTAGACGCCGTCGCTGGCGGCGAGGACACGCGCTTCATCGGCGCGCGCCAGCTCTTCGCCAGCTTGCGCGACGAGTTCCTCACCCTGCCAGATCACGTTCAGGTATGGCCGGGGCACGGCGCTGGCAGCGCCTGCGGCAAGGCGCTCGGCGCGGTGGCAAGCACGACGGTCGGCTACGAACGGCTTACCGCCTGGTGGGCCGACTACCTCGCGGCTGGTGACGAGGCCAGCTTCACCGTCGCCCTCCTGGAAGGGCAGCCGGCAGCCCCTACCTACTTCGGCCGCATGAAGCGCGTCAATCGCGACGGCCCCGCGCTGCTAGCTGACCGCGCTCCGCTGCGCGAGTTCTCGGCGGAGGAGTTGCGCGGCCGCGTCAACCGCGACCTCGTGTTGCTCGACACCCGCTCGGTGCGCGATCAGTGGGCGGCCTCTGTGCCGGGCGCGCTAGCTGTGCCTGGCGGCAACTCGTTCGCCACCTACGCCGCCTGGGTCATCGATCCAGACAGCGAGAGGCGCCCGCTAGTAGTGGTCGCGGCCAACGGCGAGCACGCCGCCAGCCTGCGCGACCGCCTCAGCTACACGGGCATCGATGACGTCGTCGGGTACGTCACGTCCCTCACCGGCCTCGACCTGCAGCCCCTGCCGCTGGTAACGCCGAGCGAACTCGCGGCACTGCGGGGCGGCGCACGCGCGGGCGTAGAGGTGCTTGACGTGCGTGAGGCAAGCGAGCACCTGGCTGGCCACATCCCAGGCGCACGGCAGTTGGCCGCCAGCCGCCTCCTCGCCAACAGCCACGAACTCCCGCGCGGCGGCACGCTCGTCATGCACTGCCAGGGCGGCGGGCGCTCCGCGGTGGTGGCAAGCGCACTGCGGAACCGCGGCTTCGCCAATATCGTTGAGCTGGCTGGCAGTTACGACGGTTGGAGCAGCTATTTGGCCTCAGAATCCGCCAACAACCCAGCGAGAGTGGAGCCGAAGTGACGGACTCTGGCGCTAACAACCCCTCCGAACCGCAACCTAACGGCAACGCTACTAACCAAGCGCAGGGCGCCGCCTCAAGCCCGCAAAGCGGACAGAACGGCGAGGGGCATGACCGCCATGGCCGTCGCGAGCACGGGCGGGGCTGGTGGCCGTTCGCCCTCATCGTCGTCGGGCTGCTCTTCCTCGCAGGCAACGTTGGCTTCACCTTCGACCCGCTCTGGAACTTCATTGGCAACGTCTGGGAGTTCTGGCCGGTAGCGCTCATCGCGGTTGGGGCCGACATGCTCACGCGCGGCAAGTACCGCCTCGCCATCGTGTCGGTCGCCATCGGGGTCGTGGTCGTGCTGGCGCTGTCAGGCGGCCTGTCCGCTGGAGTCGGGCAAACACTCGACGTGAAGCAAGCGCTCGGCGGCGCCACGAGCGCACGGTTGGAACTCGACCTAACCACCAACGCCCTCAACCTGACGGCCGCGGCGAGCAGCACCGATGTCGTGTGGGGCACCATCACGGGCGGTCGCAGCGAGCGGCTAACGCAAGACGCGTCGCGTCGCGGAAACCTAGTAGCCGTGACCCTAAGGGCCAGGCAACGTGGTTGGCCGATCGCCTTCGGTAGCGCTAAAGGCGGGGGTCCGTGGGAGCTGCAGATGAACGAGAACCTGGCGACCGACCTCGTGATCGACGGTGGCGTCGGCGCCATCGACCTCGACCTTTGGAACGCCAACCTCACCGGCCTCGCTATCGACGCTGGGGTTGGCGCGTTGACCATCACCCTCCCAGCTTCGGGCGGCTTCACTGGCGAGATCGACGGTGGAGTTGGCAAGCTCACCGTTAACGTCCCAAGCGACCTCGCCATCGTCATCAACCTAGATACCGGCGTCGGGAACATCAACTTCGACAGCGGCTTCCAGAAGAACGGCTCTGACTACAGCAGCCCGGCCGCGGCCGCTGGGCAGCGGGTGGCGGCGCGCTTGAACATCGACGCTGGAGTCGGAAGCGTCAACGTGAGGTCCGTCAAGTGACGTCAGCCGAGGTGGGCGAGGGAATAGCTGATGACGGCGTCAGCGGCACGGTCGGCGCGACGCCATTAGTCGCCTTGCAGCGGCTAGTGCCACCCGGGTCTGGCCGCGTGCTCGTCAAGCTCGAGCAGTTCAACCCGACGGGCTCTTACAAGGACCGCATGGCCGTCGCCATCATCGCGGCCGCGGAAGCGAGCGGCAGGCTGCAACCAGGCATGACCGTCGTCGAGTGCACCGGGGGTAGCACCGGCACCGCGCTGGCTTTCGTGTGCGCCGCCAAAGGCTACCGCTTGAAGGTCGTGTCGTCGGACGCCTTCGCTAGCGAGAAACTGCGCAGCATGCGCGCGTTCGGGGCGGACCTCGAGCTGATAGCCAGTGACGGCGGCAAGGCCACGCCCGACCTCGTGCCGCGCATGATGGCGCGGGCCGCAGAACTCGCCAAGCAGCCCGGGCACTTCTGGAGCGATCAGTTCCACAACCCGGACGCCCTCATCGGCTACGAGCCCCTCGGCGACGAGGTCATCGAACAGACGGGCGGCGAGGTAACGGCATTCTGCGCCGCCGTTGGCACGGCCGGCATGCTGATGGGCGCCGCTCGCGCCATCCGCCGCCGCGCGCCAAGCTGCAAGGTGGTCGCGCTCGAGCCAGCCTCATCGCCGATACTTACGGCTGGTCGAGCTGGCGCTCACCGCGTCGAGGGCATATCCGTCGGCATCGTCCCCCCGCTGCTCGACAAGGCGCTTTACGACGAGGCGCGTACTGTAGAAGAAGAAGACGCCCGCGCCACGGCACGTGCCCTGGCGCGCGAGGAAGGGCTGCTCGTTGGCCTATCGAGCGGCTTGAACGTCTTCGCGGCGCTGCAGTTGGCGCGCGAACTCGGCCCCGACAGCACGGTCGTGACGGTAGCGGTAGACACCGGCCTCAAGTACCTCGCCGGAGACCTGTTCAGTGACTAACCACCCCAACCGCCCCTAGGAGGAACGGCATGCAGTACAGGTACATCGGTCGCACTGGGGTGAAAGTCTCGAGCATCTGCCTCGGCACCATGACGTTCGGCGGCGAAGCCAGCGAGGCCGAGGCCGCCGCCATCTTCGGGCGCAGCCTCGAAGCGGGCGTCAACTTCATCGACACTGCCGACGTGTACAACGCCGGCCGTACCGAAGAGATCGTAGGACGACTCATGAAAGGGCGGCGCGACGAGCTGGTGCTCGTAAGCAAGGCGTTCGGCCGCAGCTTCCCCGAACCCAACTCCGGCGGCTCGTCACGGCGCCACATCGTGCGAGCAGTCGAGGCATCCCTCAAGCGCTTGAACACCGACAGGCTCGACTTGTACCTGCTGCACCAGTTCGACGCCAACGTCCCACTCGAAGAGACTCTCGGCGCGCTAGACGACCTCGTCAGGCGCGGGCTCGTTCTCTACGTCGGCGCCAGCAACTTCGCCGCTTGGCAGTACATGAAGGCCATCGGGATCTCGGAGCGCCGCGGGTTGGAGCGCTTCGCGCTGATCCAGCCCATG
>DASSXV010000044.1:0-118055 GCA_035703635.1 Trueperaceae bacterium
GCATCAACGAACGCCGCCACCCCACCAGCAGCCTGCGCCTCAGCCACCACATGCAAAGCCAAAGTCGTCTTACCCCCAGACTCAGGCCCATACACCTCAACAACCCGCCCCCGCGGCAACCCACCAACCCCCAACGCCACAACAACACTCAAAGAACCAGTAGAAATAACCCCAGACCCCAACACCCCAACCGGCTCAGCCCCCAACCGCATGATCGCCCCACGACCAAACTGCCGCTCAATCTGCGACAAAGCCGCATCCAAGGCCTTAACGCGTTCCTTATCCATGATCCTGCCTCCAGTCGGGCGTGGGCAGGGCGGTGTGCCCGCAACTCCACTACCTCAGTGATACCTTAAATACTAAGGCACCGGGGTGGGGTCGCGCAAGCGCCAATTGCCTAGAAGCGCTAGGCAGTCAACACCCGTCGTACGGCAGCAAGAACGCGTTGCGCGTCGGGGCGATAGTGGTGCTCGAGCGTGGTGAACGGCGGGTAAGGAGCGTCCCAACCAGCCACCCTGACGATGGGCGCCTCCAAGTAGTAGAGCGCCCCCTCCGCCAGCCGCGCGACGACCTCGGCTCCGAAGCCACCGCTGCGCGGCGCCTCGTAGACCACTACCACTCGCCCCGTGCGTTTGACGGACTCCAAGATGGTCGCCTCGTCTAACGGCACCAACGTCTCGAGGTCGATCACTTCTAGCGCTACGCCCTCGCGGGCCGCGACCTCGGCCGCCTTCAAACACACCTCGACCATGCCGCCGTAACTCACGAGGGTGACGGCGTTACCTGCTCGCACCACGCGCGCCTGCCCAAGGGGGTGGGTGTAGTAGTCGGCAGCGATCACCTCGCGTCGTGAGCGGTAGAGCTTGATGGCTTCGAGGAAGAAAACGGGGTCCGGGTCGGCGATCGCGGCCAACAGGAGTCCCTTGGCGCGCGCAGGCGACGACGGGATGACGACCTTGACGCCAGGCACGCTCGCCAACACGCCCTCAGGTGAGTCGGCGTGTTGCTCAGGCGTGTGAACACCGCCTCCGTAAGGTGCGCGCACGACGACGGGCAGCGAGAAGCGGCCGCGCGTGCGGTGCCGGTAACGGCCGAGGTGCGACATGATCTGGTCGAGAGCGGGGTACAAGAAGCCAGCGAACTGGAGCTCGGCAACCGGCCGCATGCCGCCTAGCGCTAGGCCGATCGCGAGCCCCATGATGCCTGACTCCGCCAACGGCGTGTCGAAGACGCGCTCGGGTCCGAAGCGTTCCTGAAGCCCGTCGCTGGCGCGAAAAACGCCGCCGAGCAACCCGACGTCCTCGCCGAAGAGGAGCGTGGTTGGGTCGCGTTCAAGGGCGAGGGCCAAGGCGTCGTTGATGGCCTGCACCATGGTCACGCCCGTCTGCGCACGGTCTGGGAGCGGCGTAGTGGCAGCTTCAGGCGCCATCGAGGGCCTCCATGGCACGGCGCTGGTCCGGCCACGGCTCCGCGAACACGTGCTCGACGATGCTGACGGCTCGCGGTTCAGGCGTGGCGTCGGCCACCGCCAGCGCCGCGCCCAGCTCCTCGTCCAGTTCGGCCATGAACGCCGTTTCGCGCTCGACGTCCCACAACCCGCGCGCCGACAAGACGGCACGCAGCCGGCCAAGCGGCTCCTCCGCCTCACGCCTTGCCGTCTCCACCTCGTCGCGATAACGGTGCGGGTCGTCGCTGGTGGTATGGGGCGCCAAGCGGTAAGTCACCGCCTCGATGAGGGTCGGCCCGTCGCCCGCCCGCGCACGAGCGACGGCGGTCCGGGCCGTTACGAGGCAGGCCACGTAATCGTTGCCGTCGACCCTCACACCCGGCATGCCGTAACCAAGCGCACGGTCAGCAACGCGCACGTTGGCCATCTGACGCTCCGTCGGCACGCTGATGGCCCAGCCGTTGTTTTGCACGACGAACACCACTGGCGCGCGGAGAACGGCCGCGAAGTTGAGCGCTTCGTGGAAGTCCCCCTCACTAGTGCCGCCATCACCCACGTACGCCATCACGACCCACGGCTCGCGGTGAAAGCGTCCGGCAACGGCGAGCCCGACCGCCTGGGGCAACTGCGTGGCGATCGGGATGTAGAAAGGCAGGACCCGCACGTCCTCCGGGTAGCGCCAACCCTCGGCGTGCGCCCGCCAATAGAGCACGAGTTGACTTAGCGGCAGGCCGTGGGTGAGGGCGGCAGCGCTCTCCCTGTAGCTCGGCACAAGCCAATCGTGCGGGGCGAGCGCCATCGCCGTTCCGACCTGGGCGGCCTCCTGGCCGCGGTACGGGGCGTAAACCCCAAGCCGACCCTGGCGCTGCAACACCACCGCACGCTCGTCGAAGTGGCGCGCACGCGCAACGGCCTTGTAACCGGCCAGCAGTTCTTCGTCACCGAGCGGCAACGAGCCAGCGACCTCCCCGTTAGCGGGAACGAAGCGGACCGTATCCATTGGCCCCTCCCTACCTGCCGCCGGTAGTCACACGACCAGGTGCATCCGAACTGGCGCACCTCGGGTAGGTACCCGCGGCCACGAATCAGTAACGTCAAGCTACCGCGAGTCGGCCCGCGAAGGCAGCCTCGCGCGCACGGTGAGGGTCGGCGCGAGCTCGCGCGTGACGATGCGCGGCGCCGTAGCGACGGCGCTGACTTACGCGCTAGGCGCGTTGTCCTGCGCCGCGGCAGGGTGAGTGTTCCGCGGCGCCACCTGTGTACTTTCCCGCGGTATCACGTGACCTCGACGCCCGCGCGGCCACTGCCGTTGCGGTAGCGTGACAGGCACGATGACCGAGGTGCAGGCCGCTCAACGAGCTGCGGCTTTCGAGGCGCGCATCGCTGCGGGCGAGAAGATCGAAGCTGGCGACTGGATGCCGGACGAATACCGCCGCCAGCTCATCCGCATGATCGGGCAGCACGCGCACAGCGAGTACGTCGGCATGCTTCCCGAGGGCGCCTGGATTGACGCGGCCCCAACCCTCAGGCGCAAACTCATCCTAGTGGCCAAGGTCCAGGATGAGGCCGGCCACGGACAGTACCTCTATCACGCTGCGGAAACGCTGGGCGCTACCCGCGCCGAGATGCTCGACGCCTTGCTCGAAGGCCGCGCCAAGTACTCCTCCGTCTTCAACTACCCTACGCTCACCTGGGCCGACGTCGGCATGATCGGGTGGCTAGTCGACGGCGCAGCCATCAAGAACCAGCTGATGCTCGCCCAATGCTCCTACGGCCCGTACTCGCGAGCGATGGTGCGCATCTGCGCCGAGGAGACGTTCCACCACCTGCAAGGCCGCGAGATGATCCTGACGTACGCCTCCGGAACGCCGCACCAGCGCGCCATGGCGCAAGACGCCCTCGACCGCTGGTGGTGGCCCGCGCTCATGATGCTAGGACCGCACGACGCAGACTCGCCGAACTCCCCGCAACTCAAGGCGTGGCGCGTGAAGACCAAGAGCAACGACGAGGTGCGCCAAGAGTTCCTCGACGAGCACGCACCAGAACTACTGGCGGCCGGACTCACCATCCCGGACGACGACCTGCGCTTCGACGAGGAAACCGGCCACTGGCGCCACGGACCGATCGACTGGGCGGAGTTCTGGCGCGTAGTGAAGGGCGACGGACCGTGCAACGCGGAGCGCCTCGCCGCGCGCAGGGCCGCGCACGACGACGGCCGCTGGGTGCGTGAAGCGCTCGCAGCGCACGCCGCGCGCGCGTCGCAACGGGCAAGCGAATGACGGTCGACGGTCAGCTCCCCCGCTGGGAGGTCTTCAAGCAAGACGCCAGCAGCAAGGCGCACGCTGCCGTGGGCTCGGTTCACGCCGCAGACGCAGAGCACGCGCTGCTCATGGCCCGCAGCGTGTTCGCGCGGCGGCCTTCCGCCGTGAGCTTGTGGTTGGCCCCGCGCTGGGCGGTGCATGAGTTCACGCGTGAGCAACTAGCGGAAGCGCTCGCGACCCCAGGCACGCAGCTGGCGGCCCCCATGCGCTACCGCGTCTTCATCAAGTCCTCCGATCGCCGCAGCATGGCGGCGTACGAGCACAGAGGAGAGGTAGTCGCCAGCGGCACGAGCGCTGCCTTGCGGGCGGCCACGCCAGACGAGCTGCCGCTCGGCGTGTGGCTCGTCGAGGACGCGGCCGTCATAGCAAGCGCCCCAGCTGACGCCGAGGCTTGGTTCGCGCCGGCCAGCGACAAGCGCTACAAACAGCAGTCTGAGTACGCCGTTAGCGTCAAGCGCCACCCTGCAAGGCGCGAGGGGTCATGACCCTCACCCCCGAGCTCAGCGCCGCCCTCGTCGAGCGCCTGACGGCGTACGCGGACGACGAGCTCGTGCTCGGTCACCACCAAGCTGGCTGGACCGGCCACGCGCCGCTACTAGAGGAAGACATCGCCATCGCCAACGTGGCGCAAGACGAGATAGGCCACGCCGTTGCGTGGCTCGAGCTGCGCGCCGCACTTGACGGCTCCGACCCCGACCGGCTTGTGTTCTTCCGCGCAGCAAGCGACTACCGCAGCGCCTGGTTGAGTGAGCAGCCTCGCGGCGACTGGGCGTTCACGATGCTGCGGCAGTACCTGTTCGACGCCTACGAGGCCGAGCTCCTCGCGCGCCTCAGCGCCAGCTCCTACCGGCCGCTCGCAGACACGGCAGCGAAAGTCGCGCGCGAGGAGCTCTTCCACCTGCGCCACTCGCGGCTGTGGGTCGAGCGCTTGGCGCACGGCACGGACGAATCACGCGACCGGTTGGTTTCAGCGGTTGCGGTGGCGTGGCCACTCATGGCGCAGCTCCTAGCGCCGTTGCCTCAAGACGCGGCGTTGGAGGCCGCCGGCATCACCTACTCGTCGCGTGACTTGGAGGAGTCCGTGGTGGCCGCTACTAGCGCAGAGTTGGTTAGGCACGGCTTCGCCTTGCCGCCCTTCGCGCCGGTGCCAGCCGGCGACCCGCGCGCGCTGCGAACCGAGCACCTCGCGCCCACGCTTCTCGTGATGCAGTCGGTGGCACGGTCCGACGCAGACGCGCAGGCGTGGTGATGACACCGCTGCCGGACGACGGCCGCACCGCGCTGGCATGGGAGGCGCTTAGCACCGTGCTCGACCCGGAGCTGCCTGCCGTCAACATCGTCGAGCTTGGCCTCGTCCGCGAAGTAACCGCCACTTCGGCTCCTGATGGGGTGCTGGTGGCGATCACGCCTACGTTCTCAGCGTGCCCGGCTTGGCACGTGATCGAACGTAACGCTGTTGCCGCACTGGAAGCGGCCGGGGTCGGGCGGGTCGTGGTCGAGAAGCGCATCGCGCCCGCCTGGTCGTCCGACGACATGACAGAAGGGGCGCGCGCGAAGCTGGAACGCTTCGGCATCGCCCCTCCTGCCGTGCACGGTGGCCTCGTCCAGTTGGCTATCGAGGCGCCCGTACGTTGCCCGCGGTGCGGTCACCCTGACACGCGACTACGCAACGCCTTCGGCTCCACGTTGTGCCGCGAGATACGCACGTGCGCCGCCTGCCACGAGACCTTCGAGCGCTTCAAGCCCCTGTGACGCCGCGGTTAGCTCAGCGGGTACCCTTCCGCGGCATAGACGGCGTCCGCGGCGCTGCGCCGCAACTCGATGAGGTCTACCCCATGATCCTTCAAGTACGCCTGGAACCGCGGCATGGCCTCGTTGCCGCGTGGGATGCGCCGCAACGCCTCCGTGCCGAGGTCGCGCGCCCGGTCGACGGCCGCGAACGCGTAGAGCCGCGCCATGACCGCCGCCGCCTCTCCACTGCCTGCGCCCGCTAGGCGCTCCGCGCGCAACAGGCCAGACTCCGCCAGGTAAGTCAGGCCAACCATGTCTGCCACGCGCGCCAGTAGTTCCTGCTCGCGCGCCAACCCCTGCATGTACGCCATCGCTCCCATGCCGGCCACCATCAGGGTGCCTAGCTTGAGGTTGGCGAGGGCGAGTTCTGCGTCCGCAAGGACGCCAGTGGCCGCCACCGAGGTCACGGGGCTGCCCATCATGGCCTCCTGCGCCGGCCCTAGGAGGTCGAGGTCGCCGCGCATGGCGCGCTTCAGCAACTGGTCGACGGTTAGCTCGCGGTTGATCTCGTTCGTGCCCTCGAAGATGCGGTTGATACGGCTGTTCCGGTACGGCAGTTCGATGGGGTAATCGGCGGAGAAACCGTAGCCGCCGTAGATCTGCAGCGCCTCGTCCACGACGTAATCGAGGATCTCGGAACCGAACACCTTGATGAACGAGTACTCGACCGCGTAGTCGTTGAGGGCGGCGAGCTGCGAGACGGCGTCGTCCTTGCCACGCAGGGCGGCGTCCATGCTCCCGCCGAGGCGGTAGACGGCGCTCTCAAGCGCGAAGGTGTCGGACGCCATGCGCCCGATCTTCTCCTTGATGAGGCCGAAGGTGGCGATGGGCGCCTTGAACTGGATGCGTTCCTTCGCGTACGCCTGGCTGAGACCGATGAGTTGCTTGGCGCCACCGGAAGCACCGACGGCCAACTTGTAACGTCCGATGTTGAGGATGCCGAAGGCGATGTGGTGGCCCTTGCCGACCACTCCAAGCAGGTTGGCGCGTGGCACCCTCACGTTCTCGAGGATCACTTGGCGGGTGCTCGAGCCCTTGATGCCCATCTTGTGTTCCTCTGCCCCGAAGCTCAGCCCCGCGGTGCCCTTCTCGACGAGGAAGCAACTGAACTTATCGCCGTCGACTTGCGCGAACACGGTGAAGAGGTCCGCGAAGCCCGCGTTCGAGATCCACATCTTGGTGCCGTTGAGGACCCACTCGTCGCCCACTAGGTCGGCGCGCGTCTTGGCGGCAAGCGAGTCGGAGCCGGAGCCCGGTTCGCTCAGACAGTAGGCCGCCACCCATTCACCCGAGGCAAGTTTGGGCAAGTAGTGCGCCTTCTGCTCCTCCGTGCCGAAGTAGACGAGCGGCAGCGTGCCGATGCCGGCGTGAGCGTTGAAGGTGACGTTGAACGAGCCTGAGGCCGCGATGGCCTCCGTGACGACCGATGACGCCGCCTTGCCCTGGCCGAGGCCGCCGTACGCTTCTGGGACCTCGACACCCAACAGACCGAGTTCACCTGCCCTTGCCATCTTGGCACGCGAGAGTTCGTAATCCAGACCCTCCAGCTTGGCGAAGTCTGGCAGGATCTCGCGTTGCACGAAGGTCCGCGCTGTCTGCGCGAACATCTTGAGGTCGTCGTCGAACGCCTCGGGGATGAGCACCGTGTTGGCGTCCTGGCGCTCGATCAGGAAGGCGCCGCCCGTGGGCGCAACGACCTGCGGGTTGCTGTTCGCATCTGCCATCTGTGGCCTCCTTGGCGCTCCCGGCGAGCCGCGGTGCGCTTCGCCGGGCCAAGCTACAACTCTTGGACTGAGTACAAGTTTACCTCAGGCCGCGGCCAAGTTGCGCCCCAGCGCTCGCGGCTCAGGGCAGGTGCGGCCCGACGCTCGTGATGGCGCTCACGATAGCTAGGAGCAGCAGACCGACGCAGAACCAACCCGTCGCCTGAGCGAAGCGGCGCCCTAGCCCAGAGCGCAACCGCACCACCCCGTAGAGGAAGCCGCCGACTAGCCCGCCGACGTGACCCCACAACGAGACGCCGGGCACGGCAACGCTGAAGACGATGAGGAGCGCGACCCACTGTAAGAGACCGCGCAGCAGCAAGCGGTCGGAAGGCGCCCTGCTCAGGGCCGCCTCGGCCAGCAGAGCGCCCGCCACGCCAAGGATGCCGCCCGAGGCGCCAACGAGCACAAGCTGTTGGCCGGCCTGGAACACGGTGGTGGCAACCGCGCCGAGCGCCGTGCCAGCCGTGAACGCCGCCAACAAGTCGCCCCAACTACGCCGCCGCTCGTACAACCGCCCGATGTCGAAGAGCACCCACAGGTTGAGGCCGATGTGCAAGATGCTCCCATGGAGGAACGCGTACGTGAGGAAGCGCCACCAGGCGCCCGCGTCAGGCACGCCAGGAATGCCTTGAACGAACGCGGCAACGATGCTGCTCGCGTGCATCCCTTGGCCCCTCACCGACAGCACCCCGTAGTACTTGTCCGCCAAGACCTGCGCGAGGTACGCGGACGCGATCACCGCCGCCAACAAGTACGTGGCGAGCGGCCTGCGCGCGAGCGTTGCCGCAGACGTTGGCGGGGTGGCGCCAAGCGCACGCAGCCGCGCCGCGTAACGGGTGCGTTGCGTCCCACTCGACGACATGTACGCCGCCGCGTACGCCTTGACCGCCGCAGAAGGCCGCCCGCCACGCTCGGCTGCCGTCCCCAAGATGTCGTAGAGGGTTGCGGGCGTCACCCCCGCCAAAGGCTGCTCGAGTAGGCTCCTGGCGCCGTCGAAGTCGCCCTCGCGAGCAGCTAGTCGCGCTTGCGAAAGCACGACGGCGCGGAAGCCTAGCGGGCCCTGCTTGCCTGCCTCGAAGCGCGTCTTCAGGTTGGCCGTCTCATGCCGCGCCTGCTCGACGTGTCCGAGCGCCAGCAACGCCTCGATGCGCGCGGCGGCAAGGAGGTGCGCGTTGTCGGCCTCCCACGCGCTTGGCGGCTGCTCGAGCTCGAGCACCTTCTGGTAGTCGCCGCTCAGGAGGTACGCCTGACCAAGTAGCACGGGGTCGTGGCGGGTGGTCAGCGCGAGCGCCGCCTCACCCTCACCGCGTTGCAGAGCTGCCTGCGCGAGGAGCCGCCCCACCGCCGCCCTACCACCCGCCGTCCAGTAGAGCAGCAGGTTGAGGACGCGGGCCACGCGCCAGGCGCCCGCACGCACGAGGGCGAGGAGCGCGACGGGCCCGAAGACGAAGAGCGGCGTCAACACCAGGGTAGCCGCCAGGAGCCAGGTTGGCGCGCGCCACGCGCCGTAAGTCGCGTAAGCGACTACGGCGGCGGCGACGGCGGCGAGCAGCGTCTTGGCTGGGAACTCGTTAGGTAGTGGAGCTAGGCGCGTGGCCCAGCGCATCGACGAGACGCCCGCCACCGCCACTACGATCAGGAAGAGAGTCGCCGTTGTCATCGCCCCGATGGTACCGCCGCGCGCATGGTCGCTGCGTGGTACACCCTCGGGCGCGCGGCGCTCAGACACACTTCATGGCGACCGTTACAATCGAACACGGCCGCCACTCAGTGCCGGCACCTGGAGGCGTCACGTGCTCGACGTAATACTGGGGGCGGTAACCACCCTGATCGCCTACTTCCTCGGCACCATCCCATCTGGCCTCCTCGTCGCCAGGCTGCGCGGCGTGAACATCCAGCAAGTAGGTTCTGGCAACATCGGCGCGACTAACGTGCTGCGCGCACTCGGTGTCGTGCCGGCAGTCATCGTGGTCATCCTCGACCCACTCAAAGGCGCCATCGCCACCCTCATCCCCTCCCTCCTCGGGATAGGGCCGTGGGGCGTCGCGTTGGCTGGCCTCGCCGTAGTGCTAGGCAACAGCTTCAACATCCTGCTGCGCCTGCGTGGCGGTAAGGGGATCGCCACCAGCATCGGGGTGTTCCTCGTCATCGACCCGCTGGTCGCACTGATGTGCATCGTGCTCGGCGTCTTCACGATCCTCGTGAGCCGTTACGTTTCGCTCGGGTCGTTGGTCGGCATGGTGGCCCTGCCGCTCTTCATCATCGTTTCGGCCACGTGGGCGTGGCCTGAGATGCTGCTAGCCGCCGCCCTCGCCGCGTTGGCCATCTACCGGCACCGCGACAACATCCGCCGCCTGCTCGCCGGCGAGGAGCGCAGGCTTGGCGAGAAGGTCGCCGCCCGCCACTGACCGAGCGGCAGCGCCCTTGCCAAGGTTGACCATGACGATGCCGCCGATGGCGATCGCGCCACCGACGACCGTGATCAGCGCGGGCACCTCGCCGAGAAGCAGCCACGAGGACGCCAGGCCGAACACCGGTACGAGGTAGAGGAAGGCAGTCACGACGGTGACCCTGGCTTGCGAGAGAGCGAACGCATAGATGGTGTATGCGATGGCCGAGGGGAACACGCCGATGTAGAGCGTGGCACCAAGCGCCGCCCATGGGGCCGACGCCACCGAGCTGGCCAAACCGGGTAGGAACACGAGGAGCGGCAACGTGCCTGCCCAGGTGGCGAACGCGGCGACCTCGATCGGCTTGTACTTAGCGAACAGTGGCTTCTGAAGCACCGTGTAGAACGACGCGGCCGCGGCAGCGAGGACGATGAGCCACGCCCAAGCGTTGAACGTGAGCCCAGTGCCGGAGTCGCCGAGCACGATGAGCACGACGCCGAGGAACGAGAGCAGCGAGCCAACCCAGCCGAGCGGGGCGAGCCTCTCCCCCATCATGAAAACGGCGAGCAGCGCCGTCATGGCAGGCGCCGTCGCGATCACGAGGCTGGCGGCACCCGCACTGACGTGCAACTCGCCGAAGTTGAGAGCGAGGTGATAGACGGTGTAACCGAGGAGCCCGACTAGGAAGAAGTACGGCACGTCCGCGCGGCGAGGACGGAGCCGCCCCTTGAACACGAGGAGCAATGGCAGAAACGCTGCCGATGCCACCAGGTGGCGTAGCAGCGTCAAGTGAGGGGCAGTGAAGCCCGTCAACCCCAGCTTGATCATGGGGTAGGCGCTGCCCCACAAGATCATCTGGAACAGCAGTAAAACAACCAAACCTGCTCGCATCCGAACGTCTCCTAATCACTCCGTAAGTCAGTTAGGCAGTTCGACCTTGCGACCGCAGGCGCATAGTTCCTGCTCGCGCACCATGCGCGTCTGACCGTCACGGAACCATAGCGTTGCGCAGTCCGGGCAGCGTACCTCGTTGCTGCTGATGCCGAGGATGGCCTCCGGTCCGAGCCAGCGCTTGTCACCGCACCAGTGGCACACGATCTCGGCTCCGCCGTCTTCTGCGATCATGGCCGCCCGTTCGGCGGGCGTGAAGTAGGCGAGCGCTTCGAGCGCCTTCTCTTCACTACAGCGGCAGGCGAAGCGCAGCTGCAACGGCGGGTCGGTGAGGATCTCGAAGTCCATCCCCCACATGAGTTCGTTACGCACGATGTCCGTGAGGGGCGCGCGGTGCATGGCGCTCGTCAGCTGACCGAGCGCCTTGATGTTCGCCTCGAGCAGCGGCAACGCCGCCTCGTCCGCCCCAGGCAGCGCCTGCAGGATGACGCCCCCAGAGCTAGTTACGCGCCCCTTCGCGTCGAAGTGGACCCCGAGCAGTAGCGCGGAAGCGATCTGCTCTGAACGCGCGAGGTACGTGGCGATGTCCTCCGCGATCTCGCCGCTGACGAGGTCGCTCGAGCTGCCGTATGGCTCGCCGTACGGCGCGTGAGCGCGGATGACGCTGATCTCGCCAACGTGCCCAACGCCGCCACCGACGTCAAGCTTGCCGTCTGGGCGCAGTGGCAGGTCGGCGTGAGGGTTGCTGACGTAGCCGCGCACGGTACCGTCGAGGCCGGCGTCTGCGATGACGCCGCCGAGGGGCCCGTCGCCGCGCAGCTTGAGGGTCACGCGGTCACGATGGTGCTTCAGGAGTACGTGCGAAAGCAGTAGGGCCCCAGTGAGGGTGCGGCCGAGGGCCGCGCCTGCCGTTGGGCTGGTGGCGTGCTTCTCGGTGGCGTGGCGCACCAACTCGGTGGTGTCTGCCGCCACCACGCGGATGCCGCCGCTGGCACCAAGGCCGCGGATCAGGTGAGACATCTGTGGTTCCTCTCGTCGAACCGCTAGCGGGCGCCAGCGCCTAGCGCTCACGTCCTGCGGTACGCCCCCGAGTATATGGGCGCGCCTCATAGCGCCGCGTGCCGCAGCTTGCGCCGCCGTGCGCTGCGCTTACTCGACCGGCGCTTTCGACACGGAGAGTTTCTCGTTCAACCGCCGCAAGGTGGCTCGCGGCACGAGCTTAGCCACGTCAGCGCCGTAGTGCGCGATCTCCTTGACGCGGGTGCTCGACACGTAAGACCAGCGCGTTGCGGTCATGATGAACGTCGTTTCAGCGTTAGGGTTCAGTTGACGGTTGAGGTGCGCCATCTGCAGTTCGTACTCGAAATCGGAGATGGCCCTTAGGCCCTTGACGATGACGGTGGCTCCGACCCGGCGCGTGTAATCGGCAAGTAGTCCATCGAACGAGTCGACTTCCACGCCGTCGAGGCCCTCGATGACCTCCCGGATGATGGCCACCCGCTCCTCGGTGCTGAACAGTCCCGACTGCTTGGAGGCGTTATGCAGCACGGCCACGGTGAGGCGGTCGTAGATGCGCGCTGCGCGGCGGATGATGTCGACGTGACCGTTATGCAACGGGTCGAAACTGCCGGGATACACGGCGTGAATCATTGTCGGATAGTTTAGCCGCATATGCACGCCGCTGGGAGCCACAAAAGCAGCGCCAGCTACTCAGTCAGCCCCCGGCTAGGAGTTCGTCCACGACCGCGCCAGGGCTCATGCGTCCCGAGAGGACCGCAGCTATCGCCTCATCTTCGTGGGCGCTGAGCTTGCGCCTCAAGCGCTCGCCGAGGATGGCGCTCACCTCCGCGCGCACGCGGCGCCTGCGCGCGGCGACGATCGCCCCGCTCTCCTCTAGGTAGGCGCGGTGTTCGTCTAGGCGCTGCAGCAACTCGTCGACGCCTTCTTCGCGGGACGCGACCGTGCCGACGATGGGCGCCGCCCAACCCTCTGGGTGCTCGCCTAGTTCCATCGCGGCGCGGATCTCACGCCGCAAGCGGTCGGCGCCAGGGTGGTCGTACTTGTTGATGCAGAAGATGTCCGCTATCTCCATGATGCCCGCCTTGAACGCCTGCACGCCGTCACCCTGGCCGGGCGTTAGCACGACGACTGTCGTGTCCGCCGCTTGCACGACGTCGACCTCCGACTGCCCTACCCCGACCGTCTCGACGAAGATCGTGTCGCAGCCCGCAGCGTCTAGCAGTGCGACGACTTGGAGTGTGGCGGCCGCCAACCCTCCGAGGTGGCCGCGGGTGGCCATCGAGCGGATGAACACCCCAGGGTCGTCGTGCCAGCGCGTCATGCGGATGCGGTCACCGAGGATGGCGCCGCCGCTGAACGGTGAGGTCGGATCGATGGCTACCACGCCAACGCGGCGACCAGTTGCCCGAACGCCAGCGATGAGGGCGTCGGTAAGGGTGCTCTTGCCGGCGCCTGGCGAGCCAGTGATGCCGATCACGGCGCCGCGCCCAGTCCGCTCACGCACGCTGCGGAGGAGTTCCTGCCCCTCTGGCGCGCCAGCCTCGATGAGGGTCATGCCGCGGGCGATGGCCCGTTCGTTACCCGCTAACAGCCGTTCCCTGAGCGACTCCACCATCCGAGGCTAACCCGCGCCGCGCGCCGCGCTGCTCCAGCGCCGCGCTAGCCCGATGACGGCCGCTTCCAGTGCAAGGTCTTGGTCGCGGCCTGTTTTGGCGGCGACGTCGGCCGCGAGTAGTTCGCGCAGCGCACCCTTGACGGACGCCTCATCGAGCCTGGCGGCGAGGGTCAGCGCTTTGTCCGCCGCGTACGGCGCCGCACCGAGGATGCTGGCGGCTTGCCCACCGCTGATGCGCTTTCCGCCTTCTCGTCGCCGCAGGCCGGCGGCCTTGGCAACCAGCATGAACTGCCACGTCAGCGCCCCGAAGACGCGCGGCACGGCTTCACCGCTGTCGATGAGCCTGCGCGTTACGGTCACGGCACCCGTAATGTCGCCTGCCGCTATCCGTTCGATGATGTCGAACGCGTTGTGGGTTGCCGCGCGGTTGACGACGGCCTTGGCGCGCTCCAAGCCGATGCGTTCGTCAAGCGAGGCTAGTTTCTGGATCTCCGAGACTATGCCGGCAGCGTCCTCGCCGAAGAGTTCGGCTAGGTAACTCGGCACTTCGCGCTCGAAATCGACGCCTGCGTCCTTCAGTTCCGCGGCGACCCAGTCGCCTAGGCGCTCCCTGCGTGGAAGCGCCTGGTGGTGGTGCTTGCCGAGTTGCTGTAGCGCCTTCTGCCGCGCAGGTGTGGCGTCGGGGTCGAGTACGACGATGGTGGCGTTCCCGCCAGCCTCCTCCAGTACCTTCATGACCTCGTTGCGGGGCTTGACGCCTGCCACGCCGTGGAAGGCCGCCTCGAAATCAAGCAGCAGCGCGGTCTGGCCGAATAGGCCGCCTTGAGAGGCCAGCTCGCTGACGCTCTGCGCGGACATGCCCTCGCCCAACTCCGTGACGGCGCCGGGGCCGAACCCGAGTTTGCCGAGTGCGGCGCGTGCGGCGCGGCGTGAGAGGAAGCTGTCTCCTGTGTAAGAGATGATCATGCTGGCTGCTGCTTCAGGCTACGGCTACCAAGCTGACCGCTCCCAGCGCTTGGCGGAACTCGTCTGCGCTAGCGAAGCGGTCATCCGGGTCGCGCGACAGCGCCCGCAGCAAGACTTCAGAGTAGGCGCTCGCTGCTTCCGGGAGGGGCTCGAGTGGCACGCGGTCGTCTCCTGCTAGCCATCTGACGACTTGGGACCCATATGGGGGAGCACCGGTGAGCATGTGGTAGATGACGGCGCCGGTAGCGTAGAGGTCGGAGCGGTGATCGGTGCGCACGCCCTTGAACTGCTCAGGCGCCATGAAGCTAGGCGTGCCAAGGAGCATGTCTGGCGCGGTGATGGCCGTGAGGCCCAAGTCTTTCGCGAACCCGAAATCGGTGAGGAGCGCGCGCTCGCCTTTTACGAGGATGTTGGCTGGCTTAACGTCGTGGTGGATGACGCCTTGGGCGTGAGCGTAAGCGAGGGCGTCTAGCACGTCGTGCGCGATCTTCATGGCCCTGCGCGGCCGCAACGGGCCGCGGTCCAGTGCCGATTCGAGCGAGACGCCCGGACAGTATGCGTAGATGAGCGATGAGCCTTCCGCGAGACCGAGAAGTGGCACGATGTTGTCGTGCCGCAACCGGCCCACGACGGCTGCCTCGCGTTCCAGCCGCTGACTGGCGACAGGATGCGAGGAGCGCAGGCGCTTGACCACCACTAGGCGGTCTCCCCAACGAGCAAGTTCCACTCTCACGGGACCTTGCTCGGATAACACACGCACCGTAAGGAGCATTGTGAGCAATCTATCACGCCTGGCACGGTGTGAGTACCGCCTGAATGGTCATCTTGTACAGCCTTCCGCAACGCTCATCTGTTGGGCTGAAGTACTGTCCCGGCGCTGCCGCGGGAAGGCGCAGCTACGGCGGCGCCGCGCTCGCCGCTCGCGATTGCCTTCCAAGACGTTGGAGTTCCAAGCACTACCCTGATCGCGCCGTGCTCACGGGTCGTGAGGACCTGAGCTCCGTGCTCGGTGAGGCGCTCTACGACTTCGGGGACCGGGTGCCCGTAGGTGTTGCGACCGACCGAGATGACGGCTAGTCGTGGCCCGACTGCCCTGACGAGCTCAGGGCTGGTACTGCCGCGAGAGCCGTGATGGCCAACCATGAGGACGTCGAGTGGCGGCACCGGGAGGTCTGGCTCGACGGCGACGCCGAGGTCGCCAAGGAAGAGGGCGCGCGCTTCCCCGGCGTAACGCAGAACGAATGCAACAGACCCGTCGTTGCTCCCGAGCTGGCTCGTCTGCGCTGGAGGGTTGACGAACTCGAGCAAGGCGTCGCCTACCTCGAGACGCTCTCCGCGCCGGGCCTCGTGGGTGGGGACCCCACGGGCCGCGGCGAGCGCCCGCAACTGCTCGTCAAGAGCGTTGCCTGGTTGGGGCGGCCCAGTGATGAACAGGCCGACCGAGAACGTCTCGAGTACGGCGATGAGGCCCTCTGCGTGATCGGCGTCGGCGTGGGTGTTGATGACTGCGCTGAGATGAGTGACGCCGAGCGCCCGCAGTGCCGGTACTACGACTCGTGCGCCGACGTCGTAGTCGGAGAAGGGCGACCCGCCACCGTCGACCAGCACGGTGGCGCCGGGACCGACACGCAGGAGGACGGCGTCTCCCTGGCCCACGTCGAGGAACCAGATGTCTGGCTGCGAGTACCTTGCTGGCAGCGCGTAGGTCGTGCCCCCGACGACGAGGCCTAGCGCAAGGACCTGGGCGAACCGCAACCGCCGCCGCGACCAGGCGGCCAGCGCCACGGCGAACAGCGCCCACGCCACGTGCCCGACGGCGGTCACCTCCCCCCAGGCGAGGCGCGGTAAGCGCGCGCCAACCTCGGCCAGCCACACGAGGGCGCCAGCCAATGGCATGACGGCGAGGTTGACCATGCGCGCAAGCGGCTCGGCCACTAGGCCAACGAGGCCAGCCAGAAAGCCGAGCGGGACGAGCAGCCCCGCGATCGGCACGGCGAGCACGTTGACCAACGGCGAAGCCAGTGGGACTGAGAGGAAGGTGCCAGCGACCAGCGACAGGGTAGGGAGTTGAGCGGCGACGCTGACTAGGGCGCCGGTAACGGCGGCAGAGCCTGCAACACGCACCAACCGCCGCCAGCGGTCGAGCCCGATCGGGGCGGGACCGATGTGGGTAGCTATGCGTTCGGTCCAGGGCGGCAGGTAAAGGAGCATGCCAGCGACAGCGAGGTAGGAGAGCTGGAAACCTAGGTCGAAGACCATCTGCGGAGCAGTGAACACCCCAATGAGCAAGGCTAGGCTCAGCGTTGCCGTTGGACCTGCCCTACCCGCTCCGAGCGCGGTGGACGCTAACGCGGACAGCGCCATGGTGGCGGCCCTCACCACACTCGGTGACGGACCGACAAGCGCAACGAACGCCGCGGTGCCAAGCGCGATCAGTGGCAACCTGGCGCGCGGCAAGCGGCCAAGGGCTTTGCCGAAGAAGACGAGCAGCACGCCGACGTGCAGGCCGGAGAGCGCCAACAGGTGCGCCATGCCCGCGGCCCCGAAGGTGTCGCGCAGGTCGCCGAGGTCGTCACGGCGCCCGATGCTCATGGCGAGCATGAGCGCGGCGCTGTCTGGCGGAAGGCCGGCACGAATCCCGCTAGCCAACCGCTCGGTGACGCTGACGCGCGCGCGGACGACGTTCACCTCGCGGACGAACAGCTGGCCGGCAACGCCGCGGCGAGCGAGGTGGGCCGCGTAATCGAAACCGCCTGGGTTACGCGCGCCAGGCGCGGCTTCTGCCGTGCCAACGAGCCGCACCTGCCCGGTGGGTGGTCGCGCCCCTCCCGGCATGACGATCGCCAACCGGCCCTCGAACGGGGCGGTCGCGTGAAGCACCTCACCGTCGGACCTACCTACCCATTCGCGCTCCTCGCCTACCCAATCGGCGGTTAGTTGGGCGCGCGCCCGCTCGCCTACGCCCGTCTGCCACGCCTGCCACCGCAATGCACCGGCGCTAGCAGTCAGCAGGACGACGGGAAGGAACACCATCAGCGCCGCAGGGCGGATGCCGGTGAAGGCGTGTGGCCAGCGCCAACTGGCACGCCACCACAGCCCGATGCCGAGGGCGCAGAGTCCAATGGCGAACGCGGGCACGAGCGCCGCCTTTAGTTGAGCGGCGATTACAACGCCAAGGCAGGCGCCGATGGCGGGCACTAGCGGCCAAGGCACGAAGACGGGCGCTGTTCCAGGCTCATCTGGCGCCGTCATGGCGCCACCAGCGGCCGTAGCTGCTCTAGCTTCTTGGGACCGATGCCGGGAACGCGCAGCAAGTCGTCGATCCGCGAGTACGGCCTATGTTCCACGATGCGCTGAGCCGTGGCCGGCCCTACGCCCGGCAGTTCTTCGAGCTGGGCGCGCGTTGCACTGTTGAGCGAGACGCGCGGCACATGCGCAACGCTCGTCAGCGCCGGCACTTGCACGACCTGCCCGTCAGTAAGGGGTGCGGCGAGCGCCACCAGCGTGCGGGCAGCACCAGGGAGGAACCCGCCTGCCAGGGCGACTAGGTCCGAAACGCGCGCGCCGAACTCTAGTTCGTGCGCCCCTGGGGTGACCACCAGCCCCTCGATCGATACGCGGATGCGTGGTTGGACGACGGTCGCCACGGCCGGCCGCGACCAGGCGCCAGGAAACAGCACCGCCACTACCAACGCAAGGCTGGCGCCAACGAGTATCTGCGTGAGGCGGTCGTGGCGGATGGCGCGCATGCCTCAGGCTATGAGAACGCCCAGGCAGGGTTGACCCCCACCTGGGCTGCTGCCCAGTGATCCTAGGCGTTCGCCTACCTGCCCGCTATGGCCGGGCCTTTCTCAGTGCAAGCTCTAAGCCAGCCGAACGGACAGCGCTACTTCGCGGCGCTGTACTTGCCCGCTACCGCGTTCCAGTCAACTACGTTCCAGAAGGCCTTGGCGTAGTCGGGGCGGCGGTTCTGGTAATGGAGGTAGTAAGCATGCTCCCAAACGTCGAGGCCGAGAATCGGCGTGTCGCCCTGCATGAGAGGAGAGTCCTGGTTGGCAGTCGAGTAGACCTTGAGCGCACCGCCGTTCGTCACGACGAGCCATGCCCAGCCGGAACCGAAGCGCGTGGCTGCCGCTGCCGCGAACTTCTCCTGGAACGCCGCGAACGAGCCGAACGCTTCGTCAATCGCGGCCGCGAGGGCGCCGCTAGGAACACCGCCGCCCTTCGGGCTCATGACTTCCCAGAAGAGGTTGTGGTTGAGGTACCCGCCGCCGTTGTTCTGGACGGCGGTACGGATGTCCTCAGGGAGGCCTGGCACGTTCTGCACGAGCTCTTCTGCGCTCTTGCCCGCCAGCTCTGGGTGCTTGTCGATGGCAGCGTTGAGGTTGTTGGTGTAGGCGGCGTGGTGCTTGTCGTGATGGATCTCCATGGTGCGCGCATCGATGTGCGGCTCCAGTGCGTCGGTGGGGTACGGCAAGTCGGGAAGTTTGAAGGCCATGGTGTGAGGCTCCTTTCGATTTGCGTCGGCGACCGCCCTGACAGTAGGCGGCCCGAGCGCCCCGCACTCCCTAGAACTCAAAGGGGTGCGTTGGCTCACAGTTACTCATGGAGTCTAGCAGCGAACGGCGCCAACCCCCGTCTAGGCGTTACAGCTTCACCACCACGCGCCCAACGACTTCGCCAGCGAGGAGCTTGGCGATCCACAGCTCGAGCTCGTCGAGCGCCACCGTCCGCACGAGTTCTTCATCCGCGAGGAGTCCTCTCAAGTGCGCGTCGGCCACCAAGCGCCCCCACAACGTGTCGCGCATCTCGGAGCTAGCGTGCTGCGAGTCGATCCCCATGAGTGACACGCCCCGCAGGATGAAGGGGAAGACGCTGGTGGTCAGTTCGGCGCCGCCGACCATGCCGCATGAGGCGACGGCGCCGCCGATGGTCGTGTACTTGAGGAGGCCAGCGAGGGTGTCGCCCCCGACCGTGTCTACCCCACCCGCGTACTTCGCTGCCAACAGCGGCCGCTTGTCTGGCGCCGCCAGCTCCTCGCGCCGCAGGGTGCTAGCGGCTCCAAGCCGTGCCAGCAAGGCGGCGGCCTCGGCCTTCCCGGTGCTGGCGACCACCTCGAAGCCTGCGCCCGCCAGCAGTGCTACCGCCATCGTTCCAACGCCACCGGACGCACCGGTCACTACGACCGGCCCGAGGCGCGGCGCAACGCCAGCTACTCCCAAACGCTCGACCGCGAGCGCTGCGGTGAAGCCGGCAGTACCGAGCGCCATGGCGTCCCTGGCAGAGAGGCCGCTCGGGAGCTTCACCAACCACTCAGCTGGCGTCCTAACGTACTCAGCCAGCCCACCTGGGGTGCCCATGCCTAGGTCGTAGCCCGTGCACAGGACCTCGTCGCCCGGAGCGAAGCGCGCGTCCCGCGACTCCACCACCGTGCCGGCCGCGTCGATGCCCGGCGTGTGCGGGTAGTTGCGGCTAACGCCCCGGTTGCCGGTGGCGGATAGCGCGTCCTTATAGTTGACGCTCGAGTAGCTAACTCGCACGGTAACGTCGTGGTCCGGCAAGGTCTCCCACGGAACGCGAGTGACGCCGCGCTGCACGGCTCCGTCGGTAACCGCAACGCGCAACGCCCGAAAACTTGCGGGTGCAACGAACTCGCTCATGGCTAATGCTAGCCCGGAACCGTGAAACAACAGCCCTGGGGCCCGTTAGGTAAACTGACCGTCATGAACTCTCAACGCCTAACGTTGATCACGGTCGTCATCGCTGTGCTGGTAGTGCTAGCCGCCGTAATCGTGCCCCGCCTCGGCCCGAGCGCAACTCCGGCCACAGCCGAGATCGATTACGCGTCACAGCCGCACATAGGCAACCCCGACGCACCTGTCAAAGTGGCCGTGTTCTTCGACTTCCTCTGTCCGCACTGCGCTTCCTTCAGCGAGTCAGAGGCGCCCGCCATCATCCGCGATTTCGTCGACACCGGCATCGCGTCTTACTACTACGTCAACTTCCCCGTGATCGACCCGGCCGTCCGTTCGCGCTACATGGCGGTCCTCGGCGAGTGCGTCTACCAGCAGAGCAACGATGCGTTCTTCACGCTCGAGCCGATCTTCATGCGCGCGCAGAACGACATCGCTCGCAACACGAGCCGGGCCCTCGACCTGGCAACCCAGTACGCTCCCGAACTCAACGCCGCGCAACTACGCACCTGCGTCTCGACGAGCGCGACGGGCCCAGACGTCAACGCAGACGAGGCCGCCGCCCGCGCAGCACGCATCACCGGCACCCCGTCCGTGCTCGTGAACGGCGTCCTCGTCTCCAACCCATCCTTCGCAGCGATCAGCAGCGCCATCGAGGCCGCAGCGAAGTGACCCAGGGCCAGGTTGGCCGCCTCTACCTGGCCTGGCTGGTGGCCATCGTCGCCACGCTAGGCTCGCTCTACTTCAGTGAGATCAGGCATTTCGTGCCGTGTGTACTCTGCTGGTACCAGCGCATCCTCATGTACCCATTAGTGCTGCTACTCGGGATCGCCACATTCCGTAAGGACGCCGGTGTCGTCAAGTACGCGCTGCCGCTGTCGATCCTCGGAGTTCTCGTCGCGGGCTACCACGTGCTCATCGAGCAGTTCCCGTCGCTAGGCTCCTCCGTGTGTTCTTCCGGCGTGCCTTGCAGCCTCAAGTACATCAACTGGCTCGGCTTCATCACGATCCCGACTCTGTCACTCGCCGCGTTCGTGATCATCTGCGTGCTGCTCATCACGGCAACACGCCGTTCCAACTGAGTCGATCGCCTACCAACCGACAGGCGCCGAGGCCCGCACCGCAACTAGGTGCGGGTCTTGCCGTGCTCATCGTCTCGGGTAACGAAACCGGCCGCCCACTGCCACCACAGCCACCAACCCTTGACCGGTCGGTAGAGGACCACGACGAACAAGGTCCCGGCGCCAGCAAGCACCCACTCGAGCCCCTCGAAGAGGCCGTAATTGAGGATGAGCACTAGCGCGAGGACGAGGAGCAACATGGTGGCCGCTACGTAAGTAAGCACCCAGGAGCCAAGCCACGAACCGGACTCGCGTTCGAAGCGCACCCCGCACCGCGTGCAGGTTGGCCTCACGCTCCACAACGTGGCGAACGCCCCGGGAACGCCACAGTTCGGACAGCGGCCCAGCATGGCACCCCACATGGCGCCGAGGTCACGCCAGCGCGAGCTGGCTGGAACGCGCTCACTCATGGCTCTGGCGACGAACTGATCGTCTGTTCCATGATCGGGAGCGCGAAGCGCTCGGCACCGAGACGCTTGTACTCTTCCCAGCCGCGCCAATTGCGCTCCAGCCTGCCCTCCTCGCAACGCATGAGGAACGGCACCATGTAGGAGCGGGCGTGAACGAGTTCGTCGCGGAAGATGTGAGCAGAAAGGCCACCAGTGTCGAGCAGGCCCGTCGTGGCGTACGCCGCAACGGCGCTCTCGAGGTCGTACGGCACGCGCCTGAACTCCGCGCTCCACCCGCCGCCTTGCAGGGTGAGGACGAGATACTGCGCCCGCGGGTCGCCGTTGAATGGCGCCCCGACCGAACCGGTGTTCATGACGGTGTAGCGCGCCCAGCGCTGTAGGTGCGGCCGGTGCGTGTGTGACCCGATGAGCACGTCGGCTGGGTAGTCCTCGACTATCTCGGAGATCATCTCCGGCGTCAGCGACGGCCCGTAACCCTCGCGGTAGTGACGCGGGCTGCCGTGGGAGATGAGCAAGCTCGCAGAGTCAGGCTCACTGATCCTCACCGTCATCGGCAGCTCCTTGACGGCGGCAAGGTAGCCACCGGCGGCGAGGTTCTCAGCGGTCACGCGCGTCGCGGCCCAGAACGGGTCGTCCAACGTGTCACCGAGGTCCGGGTTGCGGTCATGCACCATTACCATGAGGTCATCGTGGTTGCCGAGCGTGGCCTCTAACGCGCGCCCAGCCAACAGGCGTGCCACCTCCACGCTTTGGGGGCCACGATTGACGGAGTCGCCGTTTACGATCACGCGGTCTACCCCGATCCGCCCGATGTCAGCGAGGACAGCTTCTAGGGCGGGTAGGTTCCCGTGAACGTCGGCGAGGATCGCGATGCGCACGACCCCGATAGTACCAAGTTGCACAACCTCGGCCCTACCCTGGGCGACCTGCTAAGCGCGGTGGAGATCGGCCGCCAGCGCCTCTTCTACGGCGCTGCGCATGACGCCAACGGGTGCCGTCACGTTCGTCCACGCCTGGAACGCGAGCGCTCCCTGCCCCACGAGCATGGCAACACCGTTCTGGTGCCTGAGCCCGAGGGCGGCGGCGGCTGCCAGCAGCGGCGTGACAGCCGGGCGATAGACGAGGTCAGACACCACGACGCTCGGGGCGAAGCGCTCGAGGTGCGCGCGCGTCAAGAGGGGCAGATCCGCGGGCGCCTTGCCGCCTTCCATGCCGACGCTCGTGCTGTTGACCACCAAGTCGGGCTCGACATCATCGAGCGCGCCGACCTTGGCCTTGCCGCTAGGCAAACCCGCCGCGACCAGACCGGCGAGCAGGTCAGCAGCGCGGGACTCGTCGCGGTTGACGATAACGACGTCGCCGCCAAGCGCCACGAGCGCCCACACCACCGCCCGCGCGGCGCCGCCCGCGCCGAGCACCAGGGTCCTGAAGCCCCCGCTCCGGAACTCCGGGGCTAGTTCCAGGAGCCCCGAGACGAAGCCCGCGCCGTCGGTGTTGCTCCCTACGAGCTGGCCTCCCTCGTTGACGACCGTGTTGACGGCGCCAAGCGCGGTCGCCTCCGGCGTCATGCGATCGACTAGCTTCGTGATGGCCTGCTTGTGCGGAACCGAAACGTTGGCGCCAAGCACGCCGTCGCGCCTTAGGTCGGCGGCGGCCGCCGCCAGCGCGGCGGGCGCCACGTCGCGGGCAGTGTAGGTGGCGGCGATACCGACGGCAGCGAAGGCCGCATTGTGCATGGCAGGGCTAAGCGAATGGCCGGCGGGATGAGCGAGAAGGAACACCCGCTTGCCACGCCCCACCTCGGTTGGGTCAGCCGTCACGCCGCCAAGCCCATGGCCTGCGCCTCACGCGCTATCACCTCGATGGCCAGGTCAAGCTGCTCGTCGTTCACTTGATGGTGAGTAACGAGCCGCACCGTCGAAGGGCCCATGGTGTTGAAAGCGACACCGCTGGCGGCGCACCGCGCAACCAACTCGTCCGCGCGCGCAACGCCAACGAACACCATGTTGGTCTGAACGGAAGCGAGGTCGATGGCCAGCCCCTGCACGCCGCCGAGCTCCTCGGCGAGGCGTCTAGCGCGGGCGTGATCGGCGTTCAGCAACGCCGGCATGCGCGTGAGCGCGATCAGGCCAGCCGCGGCCAGCACGCCGGCTTGGCGCATGCCTCCACCTAGGAGTTTGCGGTAGCGGTGCGCCTCCGCGAGGAACGCGCGAGTGCCGAGCAGGAGGCTGCCAACGGGTGCGCCCAACCCCTTCGAGAGGCAGATTGACGCTGAGTCGAAGCCGCGCGTCACGTCGCTGATGGGCACTCCAAGGGCGGCCGCGGCGTTGAAGGCGCGGGCGCCGTCGAGGTGGATGGGTAGCCCCTCGTCGCGCGCTACGGCCTGAATCTCGGCCGTGGTTGCCAGCGGCACGACCGTGCCGCCTGCCAGGTTGTGAGTGTTCTCTAGCGAGATCAGGCCGGTCGGTGCCTGGTGCACGCTGCGCCGGATGGCAGCGCGCACCCCGGCGGCGGAAGGGGCGCCGCCTGGCGCCTCGACCAGTCGGGGCAGGGCGCCAGAGATGACCGCCATGGCGCCGGGCTCGTACTCGTAGATGTGCGCGCCCATGGGCGCTATGACCTCCGCGCCACGCCTCACGTGAACGGCAAGCGCGATCTGGTTGCTCATCGTGCCAGTCGGCACGAACAGTGCCGCCTCGAAGCCGGTCAGCTCTGCGGCCGTCTCCTGCAAACGGTTGACGGTCGGGTCCTCGGCATAAACGTCGTCTCCCACGTCGGCGGCGGCCATGGCTGCACGCATCTCGGGCGTAGGGACGGTGACGGTATCTGAACGCAAGTCAACGGCGGGCATGCGCCATTCTAGTTCCGGGCACGCCTACACCCCGCGGGCGGCCCCGTAGCTCGGCGTGCCGGCAGCCTGGGCCACCTCACCGTCCGGCGCCTGGCGCTCAGCGTCGGCAGCGGCTAGCCACTCCTTGAAGGCCGCCAGCCCGCGGTGATACATGGCCTCGCGGCGCTCGCGCTTGCCCTGACCCTTCGTCTTAGCAGTGTCTGGCACGAGACCCCAGTTGGCGTTCATCGGCTGGAAGCCGTCCGGGTTCGCGCTGGACAGGTAACGCACCAGCCCACCTAGCATGCTGTCGGCTGGTGGCACGGTGCCGCCCAAGCCAAGCGCCGCGCGGGCCGCGTTCGTGCCTGCCAACCAGCCAGTGGCGGACGACTCGAGGTAACCCTCGGTGCCCGCCAAGACGCCTGCTACGAAGAGGCGCGGCTGCTCACGGGCAGCTAACGTCGGAGCAAGCAGGCGTGGGGCGTTCAGGTAGGTGTTGCGGTGCATGACGCCGTAGCGGACCACCTCGGCGTCCTGCAGTCCCGGGATGAGTTGCACGATGGTCTTCTGGTCGCCCCATTTGAGGCCAGTCTGGAAACCCACGAGTGACCACATGCGACCGTCGGCGTCCTCCTGCCGCAGCTGCGCGACGGCGTGGTAGCGCTTGCCCGTCTCGGGGTGCTCGAGGCCCACGGGTTTCATGGCCCCGAAGCGCAGCGTGTCGACCCCGCGCCGCGCCACCTCCTCGATCGGGATGCAGCCCTCGAAGAACTCGAGCTTCTCCCAGTCGTGCGGCGTGTGAGCACGCGCGTTCTCGACCGCGGCGTGAAAAGCGCTGTACTCCGGCTCGGTGAACGGCAAGTTGAGGTAATCGGCGGCTTGGTCGTAGCGCCCCTTGCGGTATGCAACGCTCATGTCGATAGAGTCGAAGGTCACCACGGGCGCCGCCGCGTCGTAGAAACCTAGGAAGTCGCCGCCGAAGACGCGCCTGATGTCGTCCGCTAGGGCGTCCGACGTCAAGGGTCCGGTGGCGAGTACGACGATGCCGTCCGGCACTCGCTCGAGCTCCTCGGTGTGCACCGTGATGAGCGGCTCGGCGCGCACGGCCCGTGTCACGGCAGCTGAGAACGCCTCGCGGTCCACCGCGAGCGCGCCGCCAGCAGGAACGCGGTTGGCGAGCGCGTTGGTCATGATCACACCGCGCGCGGCCGTCATCTCGGCCTGCAGGAGGCCCTTGGCGTTGCTCTCGCTCTCGCCGCCGAACGAGTTCGAGCAGACGAGCTCGGCGAAATCACCGGTGTGGTGGGCGGGCGTCAACTTGCCAGGGCGCATCTCGTAGAGGTCGACTGCCACTCCTAAACGAGCGGCGGCCAGCGCGGCCTCGCTGCCAGCCATGCCTGCGCCGACGACAGTGATGCGAGCGGGGTTGCTGTTCATGCGCGTCAGCGTAGCACCGCGCCCCCAAGGCCCAGCCATGCCAAGGCGACGTGGAAGAAGGCGTCGCTCGACCAGTAGGCGCCGTGGGCCGCCAGCGGGTTGCGCAGCGGCAACGTCACACGCTCGTCGACGTAGTAATGGTCCAGGCGGTCTGAGAGCAGGTCACCGGTAGCGTGTACTTGCCACCAACGCAGGTCCGTGAAAGGAAGCGCGTAAGGGGCGGCTTGGTACGGCCCGTAGTCGCGCAGACCGGGCCTGCGTCTCACGCCGTGGAGGAACGAGATCAATTGACTGCGCAACGCCTCGTCCTCGCCAGGTCGTTGTCTGAAGAAGTACGCGACCTTGTCGAGCGGCGAACCGAAGGTAAGGAGGCCGCGCAGGCGGCGAAGGTCGGAGGCCGCGTGGGCGTCTGGCGCTCTCGCCAGACGGTCGAGAACGTCGAGCGCGATCACGCTCCCAAGGGAGTGCCCAGCCAAGTACACCTCGTGGTAGTCGGCCTGCAGGAGGTCGCGCACGACGGCCTCGCCGTCGTCGAGCACTGCGCGGCGCGTGCGCGCGCGGGCAGACACGCGGTCACTCGTCACGTAAAGGGCGATGTCTGCGACGTGGGTGAGGAGGTAGTTGCGCGCCACCGCCAGCGCCGCGATGGCTAGCAGCCCGAGGCTAACGCCGGGCTCGGCGAGCAGCCCACCGCCAGCGGCCGCGTACTCCGCCACGAGTGGCGCAGTAAGGGCCGCCGCCCAGGCGGCCAGGCCAACGACCAGCGCTAGCGCCAACAGCGCTGGCCCGCGCCAACCCCCCGACGCACTACCGAACATGCCAGGCCAGCCGCTGGCGGAGCCGAACGCGGCGTGGCGTCTAGCGACTCGCGCAGACTCCCACCCTGAGAGGAACATGTCCCGCCCTAGGGCAACGGCAGTGGCCGTGAGGCACACGAGGGCAAGGAGCAGTGCCGCCTCGCCGATGCTTGGTTGAGGCAACGCCCTACCGGCGGCCCCAATGGCGGCGAGTGCGGCGTCCGCCCGCGCGAGCACCGTGAGCAAGGCCAAGAGGAGCGCCGCGGCGCCAGCGGCCAGCGCGGCCACCTGCACCACTTGCATGGCGAGGGCGCGCGCGAGCTTCCTACCCGACGCCGCGTGCGCCAGGTACGGCACTTGGCGCCTGAAGTCGAGGCCGGCCACGCTCACCGCCAGCAGCCAAGTGAACGCCTCCCAGGCGCCGAGCCGCCCCACCGAGTACTCCGCCCAGTGGTACTCGATGACGTCGAGGGTGCTCCCCTCCCACTCGAGGCGCACGGCTGGACGCAGGCGCCCACCGAGCGGCACGGTCAGCAACTTAGCGGGTCGCGGGGCGGCACCAGCCAAGGCCGCAGCCCTGGTTAGGCCCTGCGCGAAGGTGCCGAGAGTCCTCAACGGCGCCTGCTTGCCGATGCCATGAACCACAACGAGCGCGCTGCGGCGCTCCCCCACCTCTAAGTCGTGCATGGCTAACGATAGGCCGGCGCGCCATGTCGCTCACACGGCGCCGTGAAGCGGCATTACACTCAGGACATGACCAAGCATCTCGACTACCTACTGCGCAGCTGCGGTCGTGGACTGGCTGCGCTCATCGTGCTGATCGGCGTAGGTAGCGCCGTTGCGGCAGATCTGGCTCCTTGGCGAGCGCTGTACGCAGGCAACCTCGGGACGGAGGAGGTCATCGTCGACCTGCAACTCATGGCCGGCGAGGTCGCTCACGCGCGCCTGCTCCTCAACGGGCGCGAGCTGGTGCTCTTCGGCACCGGCACGGTTGTCGACGACAACGCCATCGAGATCGACCTCGCCGTGGACGCCGGCCAGTACTCGCCGAGCATCGCGCTCCTCTACCTGGCGCTGCTGAACATGGACGAGACCATGCCGACCATCATCGGTCACCTAAGCGGCACGCTGAACCCAACCTGGCAGGACGACGGCGCGACCCTCGACCTAGTGTTGACGCTGCCTGACGCCACCTTGAGTGGCGCCATCCCGCGCGTCGCTCAGCAGGCGTACTTGCGGCTGGACGAGGGACGGTTGGAGGCCGGAGCCGCGTGGCCCCGCTTCGGCGCCCCTGTACTGCGCGTCGTGGCCAACAGTCTCGAAGCGCAGGCGTACGACCAGGTCAGCACGTTCATAGCGGAGGGGCGCTCGTACGTCGACGACGACGGCCTCGGTTGGGGCTGGACGAACGACGACTACGTCGACGTGCTTGGCGCGGCAGGCAACTACTTGAGCCTCCTGACCAGCAGCACGAACTACACGGGCGGAGCGCACCCTAACTCCTTCTACACCTCTGCCCTCTACGAGATCGGGCCAGACGGCGCGTCGGTCGTCGACCTGGAAGACCTGTTCGCAGAGGGCGCCGACTGGCAGACGGCCGTATTGGCGCTAGTCACCGCCGACCTCTTGCGCCAGGAAGCCGTGTGGATCGAGAACGAGACCGCGGTCGCGGTCTCGGACCTCACGACATTTGGGTTGGGCCCTGACGGGCTGACGTTCGTCTTCGACCCGTACGCCATGGGGCCATACGTTCAGGGGGCCTTCATCGTCACCCTGCCGTATTCGGAGCTGACGGCGTTGATGGAGCCACGTGGTGCGCTGGCGGCGTTCGTCGCCCACCTGCCCGCGCACTTCTTCCGCTAGCGCGGCTAGCGGAACCCTCCACGTCGCGGGCGCACGCCACGCACGAGCCATGCTACGAGAGCGAGCACGATGAGCGTTGCGCCAAGCAGCAGCAGCGCCACATGATCGCGGAGGGGAACCGTGATCACTTCGCGCGGGAGGCGCGCGACTAGGTACGCGACTAGCCCAGTCAGCGTGGCCGGCACGCCCTCGACGGCGGCTCCGGCTGGCAGTGCCGCTTCCGGGTTGACCCACAAGCGCATGCGCTCTAGCAGGTAAGCGCCAGGTGCGGCGCCTAGGAGGATCGCGAGGCCCGGGTTGATCAAGCGCTTGAGCCCGCGGGAGAAGCCAACCACGCTAACGGCGAGCAGTAGCGCTATCACGCCAGCCAGGTAGGTGAACGCGAGGTAGCGGCCGTGAGCGGCCGACCCGAAGGCGTCGAGTAGCGGCGCCACGTTCCTCACGCGCTGAGCTTGGTCGACGCGCGTCAGTTGGCTGGCAGCTAGTTCACCGCCTCCCTCGTACGCGCGCTCCGCGAGGGTACGCACGACGAGGGCATCTGCCTGCTCGGGGGTCAACCCCGCGAGGCTCGAGGCTGGCAGTAGGCCGCCTATGCCGCCGCTATCGGAGCTGGCACCAGCCAGTACGCTCTTGGCTTCGTCGAGGCGGGCGGCCATCTCGCTCATGTGGCCGCTGAGGATGGCGGCGAACAGCTCGTGAAGCTGCGCCCGAGCACGGGTGTCAACGCCGCGCACTAGGCGCGTGCGCAAGTTGTCATTGGTGATCAGGGCCGCCGCCTGATCGAGGCCGCCCTGCATGACTTGCGCGACGAGCGCGGCCACGACGGCGTTACCGATCTCGCGGTTGCTCGCCCCCTGCAGTTCGCGGGGCGGGAAGGTCACGAACACCCCGACGATGGGTTGCACGCGCTCCCCAGGGTTAGCCGCCGCCTGCGCAGGCCAGTCCGCCAGGCGGCTGCCGTCGTCTAGCCCGGCCGGGAGGAGTTCCCTGCCGACGTCCGCGTTGATCAACTCGACGATGGGTCCTGCGAGCGCCAGCTCTAGCTGGCGCCGCAACTCGGCGTTCTCGACGGCGGCGAGCAGACCGGCCTGCCCGGCGGTTATCAGCTTGGCGCTCAACACCCCGGCCGCGCGGTTCACGGCCGCGTCGAGGGTGAAGGAGGGGATCTCGGTGGCGTCGGCGTAAACGTCGAGTCCGGCTAACAGCATGAGCGGCTGACCGGCCCGGTACTGCGTGAGGGTCTTGACTCCGACCGCGGTGCCGCCCGCGCCAGGCAGGAGCGTGACCTCCAACAGACCCTGCGCGATGCCTTGGCCTGAGCGTTGGCTGCTCAACTGAGCGAGGCTGAAGAGGATAGCGCCGATCGCCACGGTGACGGCGAGCAGTACGGCACTGGCCCACGTGAGGTCGCGTTGCCAGGCCGGTTGTCGTTCGGTTCGGTACATTCGCTCCGTCCTAAAGCGGGCGCTACTCCCATCCTGCAGCGCCAAGCTGTGCGCGTGGCGTTCAGGAGTGCGCCGTGAGGTGCGCGAGTTCCGCGAGATGGCTGGCCGCTGGCCTTGGGGTGGCGGCTCCATCCGGCGGTCGTTGCGCCACCTTACCGCGCCGCGAACGGGGGTGGGAACCGTAGCATGGAGCATGAACGTCTTGTCACAGATCGTGGTCGCGCCCCTAGTTGGCCCGTTCCACACGCGCTTTCCGCGCTACAACGCGTTCGACGTGCGTGACGCACTTAGAGCGGCAGGGGTTGAGGCCTTGGCGCTGGCGCCACTCGCGCCCGGGGCGCTCGAGGGCCAGGAATGGCGCGGCACGGACGAGATCGCGCTTCCACTGGCCGTAGTTCCGTGGGCGTTGCGAGCCGGCATAGCCCTTCATGAGGTAGGCAGCTTCGCTGGCGGCGAAGGCGAGCCTGGCGAGGCTGGCGCCGAACGCGAGTTCGAAGAGTTGCTTAGCCGCTTCGAGGCGGGCCAGGAGCGCCTGCGGCGGGTACGGCAGGCGGAGGAGCCCATCGAACGGCTCCTGGCCAGCCCACTCGACTTGCGGCGTGTGCGCAGCGAGCTCATGCCGGCCGTGGAGGCTTACCACGGCGTGCGCGCCGCCGAGTTCGGCGAGGGCCCAGGCACGGGCTGGGCGCAGGCGCGCGCGGCCGTCATGGCTGAACGCGTGCTGGCGCTTCCGCATCGGCGCGTGGCGTTGCTGGCCGGGGTCGACGATCTCGTCAACCTCTTGCCTGCCCTGAGTGGGCACGTAGAGCTCGAGCAGCTGACGCTAGCGCCCGAGCCCAGCGAGGAAGCGCGCGGCCGCGCCCTACTCGACGCAGCCATGCGCGGCGAGGTCGAGGAGCCCGCCGGTCTCCTCGCCGCGCTGCGGGAACTCGGCACGCCGGAGGCCGGTTACCTCGAGGCCAACATCTTGCTCGAGCACTCTCACCTCGCGGAGGCGCTAGAGGTACTGCAGCGCGTGCTCCGCACCGACTTCCAGGAGCCGTACTACTTGCCTGGGTTCATGCTGGCGCGCCTCGGGCAGGTGTACGACTTGGCTGGTAGGCGCGCTGACGCGCTGCGGTCTTACCGTGGCGTCCTGGCGTTGAGCTACTCGCCAGCCGAGGCCATCGAGGCCGCCAAGGCCGGGATGGAAACCCCGTTCGGCGCGGAGCTCGACGGCGCCGCGGAAGGCACTGACGGCCCGAGTGACGACCACGGTGGCTGAGCGCCCACTGCCGTACCGGTCTGAGCTTCCGTACACTTACGCCTTCGGTCACTTCGCGGCCATCGAGGCCTTGACGCACCGGCCGCAAGCCGTGCAGGCGCTGTTCGCGCATGGTGGCCTGGCACCGCAGTGGCGTACCGCCCTCAGGGCCGTCGCCGAACGGGCCGGGGTGAACATCGTTTGGGACGACGCCACCGTCACGCGCCTACGGCGTCACGCTCAGGTGGCTTGCATCGCCCAGGTCGCCAAGAGCGCCGAGGTAGCCGACCCTGACAAGGATCACGTCGTCCTCATCGCACCGAGCCACGCGGGTAACGTCGGCAGCGCGATACGCAGCCTGGTCGCGTTCGGCTTCACCGACCTCGTGCTCGTCGCGCCGCGTGTAGACGCGTGGGGTCCGCACGTCATCAGGGCGTCCGTTGGGTTGCGCTTCGCGCTCAGGTGCCAGATCGTAGCGAGCGCAGCTGAGTACTTGCTCGATCACCCTGGCCGCCGTCACTACTCGTTCAGCGCAGGCGCCACTGCCGAGTTGCGAGACGTAGGTTTCGAGCACCCTTTGGCGCTCTGGTTCGGTCCGGAATGGGCCCCAGACGGCGCCTTAGAAACGGCGCCGCCTACCGCCACCCCGGTAAGTATCGCGGTGCTGCCTCATGTAGAATCGCTGAACTTGGCCACCGCGGTCTCGTTGGCCGCTTATCACGCGAGGCGTTGAGGGGCGTCTGGCCCAGCGCCTTGGTCCACTTCAACTGCGTATAGGGGAGTATGCCGGAAAGAGCTAGAACGGGTCACCTCAAGGGGCGCATCATCGTTGTTACGTTCGCGGCCATCCTGGCTCTAGGCACGTTGGGCAATCAGTTCCTCTCGCTTGCGCTCGCGCTCGCCGCCATTGCCGTCGCGGTGATCCTGCTCGTGCGTCTGCCCCGCACTCTTTCGTGGCGCTTGGCCGCCATCGCAGCCTCGTTGTGGGCGGTGGAGGAAGTCTTCTGGTTCTTCCAACGCCTAACTGACGCCTCCACCACCCCGCTCATCACCGAGCTCACCTACTACTCTGGGCTCGTTCTATGGATCGCGGCCGTTCTGCTGATGCCAGGCAAGCGCATGCCGCGAACGCTGCTGATCGCGGCGCTGCCCGCCGTTGGGCTCCTCATCCTCCTCCTCTTCCTCGACTCGTCCTCCTCCATCACCCTCGCCTTCCCGTTCTTGGAGGCGGCGTTAGTCGTTGCTTCCCTACCGCTCCTCGGCGGCTCCATGACGGGCGGCGCGTCTGACGGCCGCGTGCTCGTGGTGCTTGGCTTCTACTTCAGGGCGCTTGGGGCGGGCTCGTTCGCGTGGCTGGCTGGCACCGATTCTGGCGCAGCGGCGGTGGTCTTGTGGCTCATGTCGTACGTGATGCTGGGGCTCGGCCTCTACTTGGAACTGGACGACCGTGACGCCGAGTTCCTTCCCGTCGGCGTGGCCGTCGTCAGCTTGCAGTTCGTGAGCGTCGGCTTACTCGTCGTTCTCTACCGCATGGGCACGATCAACGATCGTTACGCTCTCGTCATCGTGTCCACCTTGGCTTACGTTCAGGTCGCGGTCGTGCTCCTGATCATCGCCACGAGCCGCGCAGCGCAGAAACTCGCTGCCTCAGAGCTGAGGGCATGGTCCCTTGCCCTCGATGCCGTTCAGCCTGCGCCTCACGGCGCCACCGCGCTCACTGGCGCACTAGGCCACGCGCTTGCTCGCGTGCCTCACGCCCAGGGGATAGAGGTGCACGGCACAGCGTCCGTCGGCGTGAAGTCCGGTTACGCCTACCCGCTGGTGGCGGGCGGCGCCGAAGTCGGCAGGCTCTACCTCGCCAAGCGACCGTCCGCCACGACTGTCATCGACACCTGCGCGCCGATCCTCGCGTCGCGCCTGCACCTGATGAGCGACCTGGATCGCTGGGCGGCAGCTGCCCTCACCGATCCGCTTACGGGCCTCCTGAACCGGCGCGGTCTAGAGCTGAGGGCCGACCTGTTGATGAGCGAAGCGAAGGCCAACGAGTCGCCCTTGAGCGTGGCCATGCTCGACATCGACCACTTCAAGCGCGTGAACGACGTCTACGGTCACGGCGTTGGCGACAACGCGCTCAAGGCCCTCGCGAACATATTGCGCAAGCATCTCAGGCCGAACGACCAGGCGGTCAGGTGGGGCGGCGAAGAGTTCGTCGTGGTGCTGCCCGGGGCCGATCAGGAGCAGGCCGGCGAGATCTTGAGGCGGGTGCGGCAAGAGTTGAGTTCCGCCGACATCAGCCCGGTCGCCTGGCCCATCGCCTTGTCGGCTGGCGTGGCCGGAACCGACGCGCCAGAGGGCGGGAGCGAGAGGCTAAGCGAGCTCATCGACGCTGCGGACGCCGCCCTAAACCGCGCCAAGCGCAGCGGTAGGAACCGAATAGTCCGCGCTGGAGGCTAGGCGCGGCCAGCCAGCCGCAAGCGCGTCACTTAGTGCGCGGTTACAATGCCGCATGCGCGAGCTCCTCTACAACGCCGCCAAGCACTTCAAACGCGGCAAGGCGCTAAGCGAACGCGGCGACTCACGTGGCGCGATGGTGGCGTACGAAGACGCCCTGCGTGACCTCCACGCCGTGAAGCCGCAACGCATGCGTGACGTGCTGCTCGCGCAGGTCTACTTGTCGCGCTACCTTCTCGGGCAAGCTAACGACCAAGTGAAGGCGGACAGCGACCTCCGCCTAGGCTACAGCTACGCCCGCACGACCGCAGAGCCCACGGTCAGGCAACTCGCTGAGGCGTTGTGGGACGAGCGCCGTACGAGGCCTCCAGCCGTGGTGGCTCGCAGTCAACGTCAGGGCAGAGGCGGTCGTAGTGGTGACGGCCAACCCGCCCAACGCTCTGGTGGCCGCGGCCGTGGTGAGCGCCGAGGTAACAACCAGAAGGGCTGAGTCCGGCCCTGGTAGCGCCGCCCGTTGCCGTCAGACCGCCAGCGGGTAACATCGCGCCATGAGCCACGCCCTCCTTACCGCCGCATACGCCGCAGAGGCCCCCTACCTTGACCTGCTAGCAGAACTCGTCAGCCTCGAGAGCCCGACGCATGAAAAGGCAGAGTGCGACGTCTTCGCGAGCCGCCTTGCTCAAGAGCTGACGCTGCGCGGCCTTAGCGTCACGCGCCACCCACGTGCTGACGCGGGCGACATCCTAGAAGCGCACCGCGCCGGCGGCAGCGGCCCAAGCACGCTGCTCCTCTGCCATTACGACACGGTGTGGCCGCTCGGCACGCTCGCCTTCATGCCCTTCCACCGCGACGGTGACAAGGTGTTCGGGCCGGGCACTGTCGATATGAAAGCCGGCATCACCAACGCCCTCAGCGCGTTCACGCTCCTCGACGACCTCGGCCTGGCTCTGGTCGGCGACGTCACGCTGCTCGTGACTAGTGACGAGGAGACCGGTTCGCACGCCTCGCGCGAGCTCATCGAGGAGCTGGCGCGCAAGCACGACCGCGTGCTCGTGCTCGAACCAGGACGCGATGACGGGGCCTTGAAGGTAGGACGTAAAGGCGTCGGTACCTTCGAGCTGCGCTTCCGTGGTCGCTCGGCTCACGCAGGCAACAACCCGTCAGATGGCGCCAGCGCCTTGCGCGAACTAGCGCACATGCTCGTGTTCGTCGAGGACTTGGGCGACGACGTGGCTGGCACAACGGTCAACGTCACCGTCGCGCACGCAGGCTTCGCGACGAACGTCATCGCGGAAGAGGCGGTCGCGTTCGTCGACGTCAGGGTCCTCAAGATGACCGAGGCGCAGCGCGTGACGGGCGCCATCGAGGGTTACAGTCCGCGCGACGAGCGCGTCACCCTCACGGTCAGCGGCGGCCTGAACCGCCCACCGTTGGAGCAGACACCAGCAAACGCCGTCCTCTACCAAGAAGCGCTCGAGGTGCTCGACAGCTTAGGGCTGAGCCTCGAGGCGGGTGTCGTTGGTGGTGGTTCGGACGGCAACTTCACGTCCGCGCTAGGGGTCGCTACACTCGACGGCCTCGGCTCCGTCGGTGGCGGGCCGCACGCCAGGCACGAGCACATCAGGGTGAAGGAGTCCCTCGAACGCGTGGCCTTACTTGCGGGGCTGTTGGCTGAGCGCTGAAGCGCATGGCTTACTTGATCAGCGCCGCTTGCGGCCTTCTGCTAACGCTAGCGCTGCCGCCCCTAGGGTGGTGGCCGCTTGCTTTCGCCATCTTCCCTGTCTTCGCGCTTACCGCGGTGGCCGCGAGCGCGCGGCGGGCGTTTTGGCTCGGCGCCGCCTTCGCAGCACCGTTCTTCGCGCTGTACATCCTGTGGCTACCGCGGTCGTTCGCTGAACTCTTCGGCCTGGGGTTCTGGGCCGTCTACCCTGGACTGCTCGCCATCCTCGCGACGTTCTGGGGCCTGACGACCTGGGCGGCTTGGCGCCTCGCGGCGTTGACGGGCGGAAACGACCAGGCGGCGCGCGCTACGCGCGTACTCATCTACTTGCCCATCCTCTGGGTGCTCGTCGAGTGGGCGCGCACCCAGGGCTATTTCGCCTTTCCTTGGGGCACCCTCGGCTACACCTGGCTAGACTCCGCCGTTGGACAACTCGCCGAGTACGGCGGGGTCTATGGTCTTAGCCTGCTGGTAGTCGCGCCCGCGGCCGTGCTGGCGTGGCCGTGGTCGCGGCCAGGCGGGCCACGAACCGTTGGCGTCGTCTCGTCGTTACTACTCGCCGCCGCCGTAATCGGTGCGTCGTTCATCGCTGGCTCGGGCGCTGGCAGGGCGGCGACGCAAGCTCCAACCTCCGGTGAGTACCGCGCCCTCCTCGTGCAAGGCGACGTCGACCCCTTCGGCCGCGCCGCGAGCGACACGCAGGACCTAAACACGCACTTACGCCTGACGGAGGAAGGCGCCGCGCTGAACGCCGAGGCTGGTGGGCCACGAATCGACCTGGTGGTATGGCCAGAGGGCGCCGTTCTCGGCTACAGCCTGGCAGCAGGCGACGCGGAACCGCTGCGCAGAGCCATAACAGACAGCGCCACTGGAGCGACCTTCATTGTTGGCGGGCGCGTCTACGAGGCCGGGCGCAACTACAACTCGCTCCTCGCCCTCAAGGGCGGCGCGCTGATCGGCCGTTACGACAAGCGCTTCCTCGTGCCCTTCGGTGAGCGCTGGCCACTGTACGAGCAGTTGAACGGCTTGTACCGCGCCGTGTTCAGCGCCTTCGGCTTGCCTATGCTTGCCAGCACCGCGGCTGGCGCCGAGGTGCGGCCGCTAGCGACTGACGTCGGTCTCATCGGCGCCTTCGTGTGCTACGAGTCGGTCTTCCCTCAAGTCCAGCGCGACCTCGTCGCTCTTGGAGCTGAGGTGCTCGTGCTTGGCACGAACGACGCCTGGTTCGGTGTTGGCACGGGCGCGTGGCAGCACTTCGACATGGGGCGCCTGCGCAGCATCGAGACGCGGCGCTGGCTCCTGCGCGCAGGTAACGACGGCGTGACCGCCGCCGTCGACCCGTTGGGCAGGGTCACGGCCCAGGTGCCGAGGGGCGTTCCGACTAGCCTGGCGGTCACGTTCGAGACGCGCACCGACCTCACGTTCTGGGTGCGTTACGGCGGGCTGACGCCACTAGTGCTCGGCGTCCTGCTGCTCGTGGCCATGGCCGTCGCAACGGCGCTACGCTCGAGACCAGCCCAAGTAGGATAGGCGAATGCAGATCGTCATCGTCGGTGGCGGGGAGATCGGCGCACTGATAGCGGCGGCGCTCCACCGGACGCACAGCGTCACCATCATCGACCAAGACCCGGAGCGCGAGGCGGCCTTCACTGCCATGGACGTGCAGTTCGTGCGCGGCAACGGCACGGACCCTGAGGACCTGCGCGCGGCGAACGCCGATCGCGCGAGGGCCTTCATAGCCTGCACCTCGAGCGACGACGTCAACGTGCTCGCCTGCCTGGCCGCCAAGGGCCTCGGCGCGAAGGAGACCCTCGCCTTCGTAACGCGCCAACGCTACGTCGATGCCTTCAAGCGCGATGGCGCCTTCGAATCCGTCGGCCTGCTCATCAACCGTGTGCTTTGGCCGCAACGCATCCTCGCGCACCAGATCGCTGACATCGTCAGGGTGCCACGGGCGATAGATAGCGCGCGCTTCGCGAACGGCCGCATCATGCTGCTCGAGTTCCTCCTCGAACCTCACGACCCGTTCCTTAACAGTAGGTTGGACGGCATCACCCTGCCGCCTGGCGTGTTGGCGGTCGGGGCCATCCAGGGCGACTCCTTCCACATCCCTACCGGCGCGACGGTCCTCGAGGCAGGCGACCGCGTGGTTTTCATGGGAACTAGCGAGAAGATGCGCGACATGCAGCGGCGCTTCGCTCCCCAAAGACATTCGCAGAAGGTAGTCATCGTCGGCGGCGGCAACGTCGGCTTCATGGTGGCGCAACAGTTGACCAGCGGGCGTGCGGACCTGACCATCATCGAGCAGGACCAAGAGCGCTGCGAGAAACTGGCCCAGCTACTGCCCCGCGCGCTCGTCCTCAAGGGCGACGGCACCGACCTCGAGCTCCTTGAACAAGAGCGCGTCGAGGACGCCGACGTGATCGTCGCCGTAACGGATGACGACGCCAAGAACCTCCTGGTGTCGTTGTTGGGCAAGCAGCTCGGCATCCCCAAAGTCGTGACGCGCGTCGGCAGGACGCGCAATCGTAGGCTGTTCATGCGCGTTGGCATCGACTCGCCGCTCACCCCGCGGGCGGCCGCCGTCCAGGAGGTCCTCAACTGGCTGGGCGTTGACGAGGTCGAGCACCTCGCGACGATCGAGGACCGCGCGGAAGTCATGGAGGCTACGTACCCGCCTGAATCCGCCGGCGGTCGCGTCATGGACCTCGGCACGCCAGGCGACATGCTGATCGGTGCCGTGCTGCGCAACGAGCGCATCATCGTGCCGAACGGTGAGACCGTCATCCAGCCAGGCGATCACCTCTACCTCGTTACGACTCCAGACTGCGTCGGGGAAGTCGAGGAGTGGCTGGACGAGCGTAGGAGCAGGAAGCCGGTCGGGTGACGACCACGGCGCGCACGCAGCCGCAACGCACCCGGCGCGACACGAGCCGCGGCAAGTTCTTCCCGTACGTGCTAGGAACGGGCTTCATGGCGTTGAGCTTCGCCGCGACGGCGTTCGCCATCTACGCCCTCGCGGTTGGTGAGCCATTCCACGGCTTCGCGGCCACCGTACTCGTAGCGCTGCCCGCCGGACTTTACCTCCGTAGGCTGGGCAGCCCAGATGCCGACCCTAGCAGACGCGAGGCACTGATCACCGTGCTCCTCTCCTGGCTCTTCCTCCCAGCGTTAGGCGCCATCCCCTACGTCTTCGGCGGGCAGTTGCCGCCACTCGACGCCTTCTTCGAGTCGATGAGCGGTTTCACCACGACCGGCGCAACGACGATCCAAGACTTCTCGCTCGTGCCTGACTCGCTGCTCTTGTGGCGGGCCGTCTCCCAGTGGGTTGGTGGCGTCGGCATCCTCGTGCTGTTCTTGGCCGTCTTCCCGCAACTAGCCATCGCTGGCAGGCAGATGTTCCACGCGGAGATGCCGGGACCGAGCCAGGAGCGCTTCACGCCGCGCCTGCGCCAGACGGCGTTGGCCGTCGTGGCGCTCTACGCTGCCCTTACCATCGCGTGCGCGGCGGCATACGCCGTCGCCGGCATGGCGCCGTTCGACGCCCTCGCGCACGCCTTTGGCACGCTGGCAGCCGGGGGCTTCAGCGCCAACGCCGCGAGCTTCGCGGACTACAGCGCACCCGCGCTTCAGTGGATCGCGATCTTGTTCATGACCCTGTCCGGGGCGAGTTTCATACTCGTGTTCAGGGCCGTCTCCGGGCAGCCAAGGGCGCTGCTGCGCGACGCGGAGTTCCGCGTCTACATCGGCATCCTCGTCGTAGGGGGCGGCATACTCGCCATGCTCCTTGCCGGCGAGTACGGCACGGCCGATGCCATCCGCCACGGCTTGTTCCAGTCGGTGAGCATCGTGACGAGCACCGGTTTCGCCTCGGCCGACTTCCGGGAGTGGGGCCTGCCCGCCCAGGGAGTGATCCTCGCCCTCCTGTTCGTAGGGGGTTGCGGCGGTTCCGCCAGCGGCGGCGTGAAGGTAGTCCGGTGGTTGATCATCGCCAAGCACACGGCGCGGGAAGTGCGTCATGCGATCCACCCGCGCGCCGTGCTGCCCGTGCGCGTCGGCGACCGTATCGTCTCCGAGGACGCCATCAGGGCCGTGGGCGCGTTCATCACCCTCTACGTCGGCCTCTTCGCCTTCACGACCATAGCGCTCGTGTTCCTCGGCGCGGACTTCACGAGCGCCTTCAGCGCCTCCATCGCCTCCCTTGGGAACACCGGACCCGGCCTCGGGCCTTACGCGCCGATTGGCCAGCTCGACGAGCTGTCGGCGGTAGGGAAGCTCCTGCTCATGTTCGCCATGTACGCAGGGCGGCTCGAGGTAGTGACGGTGTTCGTCATCTTCACGCCCGGCTGGTGGCGCCTGCCTCGAGTCTGGTCACGCGGGTGAGGCTCACGGCCTCCGGCCGGCCGCTTTGACGTGGGATATGCTGCCCCTCAGTAAACCATTCGCTGCCAGTCACGCCGCCTTGAGTGGCGCGCGGCTATTTGGAGGACCCATGGCCGACACCATCGAATCCGTACTGCAAGAGGCACGCCAGTTCCCGCCTCCTAAGTCGTTCCAGCGCACCGCCCTCATAAAAAGTTCCGAGGAGTACGAGAGGCTGTACCGCCAGTCGCTAGACGAGCCAGAACTATTCTGGGGCGAGGCGGCCAAGCGTCATCATTGGTTCGAGCCGTGGACCAGCGTCATGGAGTGGGAAGAGCCGCACGTCAAGTGGTTCGTTGGCGGCAAGACGAACCTCGCTTACGACTGCCTCGATCGACAAGTCGCCGAGGGCAAGGCCAACAAGGTGGCGTTCTTCTGGGAAGGTGAGCCTGGTGACAAGCGCACCATCACCTACGGCCAGATGCTCACAGAGGTCAGTCGCTTCGCCAACGTCCTGAAGGGCAAGGGCGTGAAGGTCGGCGACCGCGTCGCCATCTACATGCCCATGATCCCGGAGGCCATAGTTGCCATGCTGGCGTGCGCCCGCATAGGCGCGACGCACTCGGTCGTGTTCGGAGGCTTCTCGTCTCACGCGCTCTCCGACCGCGTCAACGACGCTCAGGCGAGCGTAGTCATCACGGCAGACGGCGGCTTCCGCCGCGGCGCCGTCCTCCCGCTCAAACCGGCGGTCGACGAGGCCCTAGCTACGACGCCGAGCGTCAAGCACGTCATAGTCGTCAGACGCGCCGAGAACGTCGTAGACATGGAGGCCGGCCGCGACGAGTGGTACCACGAGCTCATGCAGGGCGCCTCGCCAAACTGCCCGGCCGTGCCGGTCGATGCGGAGCACCCCGCTTACGTGCTCTACACTTCCGGCTCGACTGGCAAGCCGAAGGGCGTGCTGCACACGACCGGCGGCTACCTCGTCCACACTTCCCTGACGGCGAAGTACGTGTTCGACCTGCAAGAGAACGACGTGTTCTGGTGCACGGCCGACATCGGGTGGGTGACGGGCCACTCGTACGTCGTCTACGGCCTCATGTCCAACGGCGCCACGCAGGTCATGTACGAGGGCAACCCGACGTACCCGGCGCCTGACCGCTTCTGGGAGATGATCGAACGCTACGGCGTGACCATCTTCTACACGGCCCCAACCGCCATCCGCGCCTTCATCAAGCTTGGCAGGGAGTACCCGGAGAAGCACGACCTCTCTAGCCTGCGCCTCATCGGCACGGTCGGCGAACCCATCAATCCCGAAGCGTGGATGTGGTACCGCAGCGTCATCGGTGGCGACCGCTGCCCGATCGTCGACACGTGGTGGCAGACGGAAACGGGCGCCATCATGATCTCGACGTTGCCTGGCGTGCACACGACGAAGCCCGGCTCGGCCGGCGTTCCGCTTTTCGGCATCGACGCGGCCGTCGTGGACGCTGACGGTAACGACGCAGGCGTCGACCAGGGCGGTTACCTCGTCATGCGTCGCCCGTGGCCCGGCATGCTGCGCACCGTTTACGGCGACGACGACCGCTACCGCAACCAGTACTGGGGCGAGGTGCCACACACCTACTTCTCCGGCGATGGGGCGCGGAAGGACGCGGACGGCTACTTCTGGGTGATGGGCCGCGTCGACGACGTGGTGAACGTGTCGGGCCACCGCCTCGGCACCATGGAGGTCGAGTCTGCGCTCGTCTCGCACCCTGCCGTGGCCGAGGCGGCCGTCGTTGGCCGCCCCGACGAGCTGAAGGGTCAGGGGATCGTGGCGTTCGTGACGCTCGAGCAAGGTTTCGAGCCGAGCGACAAGTTGCGCGACGAACTGCGCAAGCACGTCGCTGCCGAGATCGGCGCCATAGCGCGGCCGGACGAGGTGCGCTTCGCGGACGCGCTACCGAAGACGCGTTCCGGCAAGATCATGCGCCGCCTCCTCCGCAGCGTGGCTTCCGGCCAGGAGTTGATCGGTGACACGAGCACGCTAGAGGACCGCGGGGTCGTCGAGCAACTGCAGCGCAGCGGGAACGAGTGACGACGCAGGCTCGCCGTCACGCCAACGCGGGTTAGAGACCGCATGCGAGGCTCTAAGCGCCTCAACATCGGCTTGCTCATGACTTATAACGAGCAAGACGTCATCGAGGAGATGCTGCGCCACAACGGGCCCGGCGTCGACGCCATCTTCGCGCTTGACGGGTCAGACGACGCCACGCCCGCCATCTTGCGCGCGGACCCGCTCGTCAAGCTCGTGCTGCGCGACGAGGACGTAGCTGGCGTAGGCAAGGTGCGCGACTACCACCGCCAAGCGCTCTTAGACGCCGCCAGGGCCGAGTACGGAGTAGGACACTGGTACACGCTCATGCACGGCGACGAGTTCTTCCACGACGACCCGCGGGCAGTGGCGCAAGCTGCGCAGGCGCAGGGCGCGGGCCGCGTCAACTGGGCAGCCATGCAGTTCTTCTTGCACCCAAGCGACCGCCCAGTAGTGGGCGCGGGTGTGCAAGAGAACGTGCGCTGGTACTCCCCGTTCTGGGTCGAGATCAGGCAGTTCAGGGACGCGCCGGGCGCCGGCTACCGCACCGGTGAGCACGGCCGCGTGTTTCCGCACGGCGTTAGTTGGGTGCCTTACTGGAAGATGCCCCTCTTCAAACATTACCCTTACCGTTCTGAGGCTCAGACGCGCGCTCGCCTCGAGGCCATGGCAGCAAGGGGATTCTCTGGCACGCGAGCGACGGACGACGTGTACCGCGACCGCTACGCCCCCGAGTACCGCGAAGCGGCCCGCTTCACTGGCGACTTCGGTGAGTTCGAGTTGGCGCGGCAGGGCAGTTTGTTGAACATGCTGCTGCGCTGGAGGCGGCTGGTGCCTAGGTGAGAGGCGCCTAGCTGCGGCCCAGGTCGCCACCGGGGCGCTGGGTTGCTGGCAAGCGCCCCTCGGCGAGAACCATGGCTACCAGGATGAGGCTGGCGCCAAGCCACCCGAGGGTGCCCAAGCGCTCACCTATGAGCAGCATGGCGAAGCCGGCCGCGAACACGGGCTCGAGTACGAAGATCAGCGCGGCGAGGTGAGCCGGCACGACCCGTTGCGCGTACGTCTGGATCACGGCGACAAGGGCGGTGGCCACCACGGCCAGGTAGAGGATCGCCAAGTAGGTGCCGATCGGCACGCTCGCCAACTTGCCGACTTCTGGCGCGGCCCACAACCACGCGAGGGCAGCCATCGGCAGGTGCTGCATCATGGCGAGGGACGTGCCCCTCACCTTGCCAGCCACCTCGCCGAGGTACACGATGTACATGGCGTAAGTGAGGGCGGTGACGAGCACGAGGAGGTCGCCGGCGTTGACGGCCGCGAAGCCGTTGCGCAAGGTCATGAGGCCGAGGCCAGCAAGCGCGACCGAGGCCGCGAGCAGTACGCGGGCGCTCAGGGCACGCTTCAGCCACACCCGCGCGACTAGCGGCGTGAGTATCACTGACAGGCCTGTAATGAAGGCCGCGTTAGAGGCGCTGGTGATGGCGAGGCCGGCCGTTTGGGTGGCGAAGCCGGCGAACGAGAGCAACCCGAGCACTAGCGCCGGGACTAGCGCGCGCCTGTCCCACTTCGCCCAGGCGAGCAGCAACGCGGCGAGCGTGAAACGCACCGCTAGGAGTAACGCCACCGGGATGGTGTCGAGCGCCTCCTTGACTACGACGAAGGTCGTACCCCAGATGACCGTGACGAGTACCAGTGAAATGACGCCCACGGCCGGAGACACGAGCCTCATTGTCACACGCCGCGGCTAGCACCTGCAGTCGCGAGGGTCGGGTCGAGAGAGTCAAGTCGCGGAGTCAACCAGACCCCAATTGTTACTATCGGCCAATGATGCAGGAGTTCAGGGTTGGCCACGGTCAGGACGCGCACCGGCTGGTGGCGGGCAGGCAGCTAGTGATCGGGGGCGTGCCGGTGGAGAGCCAGCGCGGCGCGGACGCCCACTCAGACGGCGACGTGCTCCTCCACGCGCTGGCGGACGCCCTGTTATCCGCTTACGCTCTCGGGGACATCGGTCGGCTCTTCCCGCCGAGCGACGCACGCTTCGCGGGGATGGACAGCCGCGACATCGTGGCGCAAGTCCTGGAGAAGCTGCGCGTGCATACGCCCGGCGTTCGCGTTGTCAACGTGGCCGCGGTCGTGACCCTCGACACTCCGAAACTTGGCGCCGCCCGCGACGCGATGAGCACGGTCATCGCTGAGCTGCTCGAGCTGCAGGCTGACTCGGTCGGCATCACCTTCAAGACTAGCGAGGGGCTCGCGCCCGACCACGTGCAGGCGAGCGTGGTGCTCGGCCTGCTGCAAGCCGAGCTCACCTTATACGAGAGTGCGCCGCGAACCGCCAATGGGTTCGCGGCGCACTAACAGCCGTCGTTGAATCAGATTTCCTGCAGCGTCACCTGCACGCGGCCGGCCACTTCGGCCACCTGGAAGAGTTGGATCTTCTTGACGGCAGGCAGCGTGGCGCGGCCGGTGGTCAAGTCGAAGGTGGCGCCGTGGTGAATGCAGCGGATCTTGCCTTCGAGCAACTCGCCGTCGTTGATCGGGTAGCGCTGGTGGGTGCAGCGGTCGGGGAGCGCGTAGAACGCGCCCCCCTGCCTGACGATCACGATATCGGTGCCGCCCACCACGCGGGCGGTGATGGAGTCCTCCGGGAACTCATCGACGGCACCCACGTCGAACGACGCCGCCGCAACGGCTGCTCCGGCCGCCTCCTCCTCGCTCACAGCTTCTCCTTCACCCCTGGCACGCCGAGCTTGGCCTGCACGACGCGCTCGACGTACTCCGCCACCTTCGGCAGCGTCACGCGGCTCATGACCTCGTAGAGGAAGCCCGTGACGAGCACGTGCTCTGCTACTTCTGGGTGGAGTCCGCGGCTCATGAGGTAGAAGCGCTGGTCCTCCGGCACCGGGCCGGTGGTGGAGCCGTGTGAGCACTTGACGTCGTTGGCCGCGATCTCGAGTTGCGGGATGGAGACGACCTCGGAATCCTCGTCGAGGAGTAGGTTGCGGTTCGTCTGGTAAGCGTCCGTCTTCTGGGCGCCAGGGTCGACGACGATCATGCCGGAGTAAACGGCTTGGCTGGCGTCACGGACGGCGCCCTTGAAGAGCACATCGGAGAACCCGCGCTCCGTGGCGTGGTGCTGGAGGGTGAACTGGTTGAAGTGCTGGCCCTCGTCCGCGAAGTACAAGCCCAGCATCTCGCTCTCGGAGCCTGGACCTTCGAGGCGGCTCTCGACTTCGGCGCGGGCGGCGTCCGCCCCGAGGCTGACGGTCACGGACTCTAGGCGAGCGTCGCGGCCGAGGTGCGCGCGGAGCTTGTTGATGTGCGCTACGTTGCGGCTCCAGTTCTGGAGGCTCACGTAGCGCAACTTGGCGCCATCTTGCAGGACGATCTCGGTGGCGGCGTCGAAGAACAGTCGCTCGTCGAACGGTTCGCTCGTGAACTCGTCGATGAAGGTGAGGCGCGCGTTAGCGCCGAGCACGATAAGGGCGCGCCCGAGCCCGATACCACCGGAGTCCGCCGTGGTGAACGCGCCTAGCGGCAGTTCGACCTCGACGTTCTTCGGGACGTACACGAAGGTGCCGTTCTCCCATAGCGCCGAGTTGAGCGCCGTGAACTTCGTTTGCGTGGCGTTGACCACGCTGTAGAGGTGCTCCTTGACGAGTGCCTCGTGCTCGCGTACGGCCGTGCGCAGGTCGGTGAAGATGACGCCTGACTCGCTGATGCTCGCCTCGTGCAACACGACCTGGTTGCCCTTGTGCACCATGACGCCTTCTGCGTCGGAGTCGGCGATGCGCATGCTGATGCGCTCCGACACTGTCGAGTCGCGCGGCGCCTTGGCAAGCTCGAGGCCGGCGTAAGCGAAGCGCGCCAGCTGCGTGTAGCGGTACTCCTCGGTGCGCTCTGTCGGGAACGGCTGTGCGTCGTAAGAGCGGAGTGCTGCCCTGCGCTCCTCAGCCAGCCAGGCGGGTTCGGCGTACGCGTCGATGATGTGTTCGACGGCGGCGGCGCTGATGACGGGGTTGTCTACCAGGGTCGCCATGCCTAACCTACGCTCCCTTCCATCTCGAGCTCGATGAGGCGGTTGAGCTCGACCGCGTACTCGAGCGGTAGCTCCTTGGCAACGGGGTCTAGGAAGCCGCGCACGATCAACGACATGGCCTCCGCCTGCCCAAGCCCCCGCGTCATGAGGTAGAAGATCTGCTCGTCGTCTAGCTTGCTGACGGTGGCCTCGTGCCCCACGTGGGCGGTCTTCTCGTTGATCTCGATGTACGGGAAGGTGTCGGTGCGGGCGTTCTCGTCGAGCAGCAGCGCGTCGCACTCCACGTTGGAGCGGGCGTTGGTGGCGCCCTGATGGATCTGCACCAGACCGCGGTAGCTTGAGCGGCCCGTGCCCTTGCTGATGGACTTGCTGACCACGCTGCTGGTGGTGTTCGGGGCCACGTGGATGACCTTGGCGCCGGCGTCCTGGTGCTGGCCGTCAGTGGCGAAAGCGATGGAGAGGACCTCACCGTGGGCGCCCTCACCAACCAGGTAGGTGCTCGGGTACTTCATGGTGGTCTTGGAGCCGAGGTTGCCGTCCAGCCAGCCCATGCTGGCGTTGGCGTGCACCATGGCGCGCTGCGTGACGAGGTTGTAGACGTTGTGAGACCAGTTCTGGATGGTGGAGTAGCGCACGTGACTGTTGTCCTGGCACACGATCTCGATGACGCCAGAGTGGAACGAGTTGCTCGTGTACGCCGGGGCCGTGCAGCCCTCGATGTAGTGGAACTTGGAGCCTGGCGCCCCGATGATGAGGGTGCGCTCGAACTGGCCGATGTTCTCGGCGTTGAGCAGGAAGTACGCCTGCAGCGGCACGTCGACGTGGACGCCTTCCGGCACGTACACGAACGAGCCGCCAGACCACACCGCGGAGTTGACCGCCGCGAAGTAGTTGTCCTCGGGCGGGATGACCGTCGCGAAGTACTCCTTGAAGATCTCGGGGTGCTCCTTGAGACCGGTGTCGGTGTCGAGGAAGATGACGCCGAGCTTCTCCCACTCCTCCTTGAGCTTGTGATAGACCATCTCGGACTCGTACTGCGCGCCGACACCCGCCAGCGCGCGCTGTTCGGCCTCCGGTACGCCCAAGCGGCGGTAGGTCTCGCGCACTTCTTCTGGGATGTCGTCCCATGAGCCCGCCGTGCCTTGCTTCTCGTTCGGCCTCACGTAGAAGAAGATGTCGTCGAAGTTGAGGCCGCCGAGGTCGGGTCCCCACTTGGGGCGGCCCTTCTTCTCAGCGATCTCGAACGCGCGCAGGCGGAACTTGAGCATCCACTCTGGCTCGTTCTTGAAGTAGCTGATCTGCTCGACGACGCGGCGTGTCAGGCCGCGGTCTGACTTGAAGAAGTAGTCCTCGGTGAGCTTGAAGTCGTACTGCTTGGTGTGCTCCATCCCCTCGAGCTTGGCAGCGTCGGGGTGGACGTCTTTAGTAATTTGGTTCGTCAGGTCGGACACTTACCGTCCCTCCGCCCTTCTAGTTGCATGAGTAGCCCGGTCGTTGCGTACGGGCGGCACGGGTGGGTTCAGGCGCCCACTGCTTCGCGGACCCACTCGTAGCCCTTCTGGTCGAGCTCCATCGCAAGCTCCTTCGGGCCGGTCTTGACGATGCGGCCGTGCACCATCACGTGGACGACGTCTGGCACGATGTGGTTGAGGAGGCGCTGGTAGTGGGTGATCACGAGGGCGCCGAACTCGGGCCCGCGGGCCGCGTTCACGCCTTGGGAGACGACCTTGAGGGCGTCGACGTCGAGGCCGGAGTCCGTCTCGTCGAGGATGGCGTAGCGCGGTTCGAGGACGAGCAGCTGCAGGATCTCGGAGCGCTTCTTCTCCCCGCCCGAGAAGCCCTCGTGCAGGTTGCGTTCGATGATCGACTCGTCCCAGTTGAGTTCCTTGACCGCGCGCTGCAGCTTCTTGTAGAACTCCATGACGCCGATCTCGTCGCCGTCCTCACGCCTGGCGTTGAGGGCGAGGCGCAAGAAGTTGGCGATCGACACGCCTGGAACTTCTACGGGGTACTGGAAGGCGAGGTAGAGCCCCTCGCGGGCGCGTTCGTCCGGCTCCATCTCGAGGATGGACTGGCCCTCCAGTAGGATGTCGCCCGCCGTGACCTCGTACTGCGGGTCGCCAGCGATGACCTTGGCTAGGGTCGACTTGCCTGAGCCGTTGGGACCCATGAGCGCGTGGACCTCGCCACGCGGCACCACTAGGTCTACGCCCCTCAGGATCTCGTCGCCGCCGACGATGCGGGCGTGTAGACCTTGGATCTCCAGCTTCTTGTCGCTCATGTGCACACCTCTCGTGAAGGATCTCTGGTGTCGTTGATGGGCCGCGCCGCTTGCGCAGCTGCGCACGAACGGGCCCATAACTAGGACTCGTTCCGATTCTAACTCGTTAGCTTGAGACGGGGTGCTGCATACTTGACCGCCCAGCTAGGCGTTAAGGCTACCAGGTAGGCGGTTCACCGACTGTTCTGATGAACGCAAGCTGCCGCCGTCACTCGCGAGAGCGCTTCAACCACCCGAAGATGCCACCCTGCTTGCGCTCGGTCGCCTGCTCGTCATCCTTGCGCACGTCTGTCGGCACGGCCGTTGCGCGCCCAGCGCGGCCAGTGACCTTGGCAGCCGGCGCATCCGCCGCGCCAGCGCCGGCCACGACGGCACCGTTAGTGACGCCAGAAGCAGCCATCAGCGCGACCGCGAAGTCCCTGGCGGTCGCGTAGCGCCGCGCCGGGTCGCGCATCATGGCGTGAGACACGACGCGCACGACCTCGATGGGCAGCCCTGAACGCAACGAACGCAACTCCTTTGGCACGCCGGTTCGGTGCGCGACCATCAGCGCGTCGTAAGAGGCCCCTACGAACGGCCGCTCGCCCGCGATCACCTCGTACGCGAGCACGCCTAGTGAGTAGATGTCCGACCGCACCCCAGCCGACTTGCCCTCGAACACTTCAGGCGCCATGTAGAAGGCGGTGCCTACGCGGTCGACGCCCTCGTCGCCCATGAACACGCCAGTGCCGAAATCGCCTAGCTTCGCCTGCCCCTCCGCCGTGAGGAACACGTTGGCCGGCTTGACGTCGCGGTGCAGGACTTGGCGGTCGTGACTATGCATGAGCCCAGTTGCCACGTCGAGGACGAAGCGGTAGCACCGCTCGAGAGGCAAGCGGCCCTTCTCGAGCAGATACTGGTCGAGAGTACCGCCCTGGCAGTACTCCAGCGCGAGGAACGCGCCCTTGCCAGTGGGGAAGCCCTCGTACGCCGTCACGACGTTCGGCGAGGCGAGCTTCACGGTGATGGCGACCTCGTTCTCGAACATCTTCTTGAGTACCGGCCGCTGCGCTAGTTCGGGACGCGGGATCTTGAGCGCCACCTCGCCGTAGACGGGGTGCCTCGCCAGGTACACGAACGCCGTCTGCCCCGAACCGAGGCGACTGATGACCTCGTAGCCCTCTGGCACGTAGCTTGGTGAGCCGTTGCTGTCCTTCAGAACGCGGCTTCCTCACCGGGGGCGAGCACGACGCACGACGAGGACGTCGCTTCCTCGACGGCGAGCTTGAACGCTTGAGCGTCTTGCGCGATCAGGGGGAACGTGTCGTAGTGCACGGGAACGACGACCTTGGGCTTCAGGAGCTTGACGGCCTCGACTGCCGCGGCGGGGCCCATGGTGAAGTTGTCGCCGATCGGGAGGAAAGCGAGGTCGATCGGCTCGCGCCCGATGAGGCTCATGTCGGAGAACAGCGCCGTATCGCCCGCATGGAGCACGCGCTTGCCCTCGACCTCGAGCAGGATGCCGGTTGGCATGCCGCCGTAACTGCCGTCTGGGAACGAGCTGGAGTGCCAGGCAGGCGTCAGGGTCACCCTCCCGAAGCCGAACTTCATGCTCCCGCCGATGTTCATGGCGTGGCTCTCGAGGCCTAGCCGCTCCGCGTACTTCGCTATCTCTGCCGTTGCGATCACCACCGCGCCACTGCGCTTGGCAAGCTCGGGGGTGTCACCCCAATGGTCGCCGTGGGCGTGGGTGATCAGCAGGTAATCGGGATCGAGTTCCGCTAGCGTCACGCCGGCGCGCGGGTTGCCGCTGATGAACGGGTCGAAGACGAACTCCGTGCCTCCAGCCACGATCTGCAGGGCCGAATGTCCTAGATAGCGCACCTTCAACTAGCTCAACTCCTTAGGCCGCCGTCAACCGACGCGACCGCCTCACGACTACTCGCTGGCGGCTGCGATCGGTGGCGGGCCTTGCCTCAACGCACGCCGACGTGTAGCTGGACCAACGCGAGGTAGTAGACGATCACTAGCAGCGTCGGAAGTCCAGCCATGCCAGCCGCTTCCTTGAAGCGCTTGAGCATGAAGAGCCCGAGGGCAAGGACTACCGAACCTGCCGCAACTATCGGAAAGATCCAGAACAGGGTGTTCCAGATGCCCGTAAGGTGCAGCTGCACGATGAGGCCGCCGTTGTGCGTGGCCTTGAGCACCGCGCCCATGGCCCAGAAGATGCCGATCATGAAGGTGCCAAGGAAACCGGCAGCCATGCCGAAGGCGGCCAACAGGCGCTCGTTGTCTACCTCTCCGGTCGTCCTGATACTCACACTTGCCACGTGACCCTCCTAGTATGTGGGGCTTAGCTTAGCAGTCTCTGGCCCCTGGCGGCCCCGAAGCAACCGGCTTACAGTGGTTGCCCGCACCTCTGGTACACTGTCACGTTTGGCGCTGGCCAAGAGCGCCGCGCTGCGAAGCGTGTTAGGGAGGAACCTTGCAGGACCTGGTCATCCGCGGGGCACGCGCAAACAACCTCAAGAACGTCGACCTCGTACTTCCCCGCAACAAGTTCATCGTCTTCACCGGCGTGTCCGGTTCAGGCAAGTCGACGTTAGCTTTCGACACCATCTACGCGGAGGGACAGAGGCGTTACGTCGAGAGCCTCTCGGCCTACGCCAGGCAGTTCCTCGGCATCATGGATAAACCAGATGTCGATTCGATAGAGGGCCTCAGCCCAGCCATCAGCATCGACCAGAAGACCACCAGCCACAACCCGCGGTCAACGGTCGGCACCGTAACGGAGATCCACGACTACCTGCGCTTGCTGTTCGCGCGCGTCGGCATTCCACACTGCCCGATCTGCGGTCGCGTCATCCAGCGCCAGTCGGCCAGCGAGATCGTCGACCGCCTCCTCGAGCGTTTCCCAGACAAACGCGCCATGCTCCTCGCCCCCGTGGTGAGGGGCCGCAAGGGCGAGTACCGCAAGCTGTTCCTCGACCTCAAGAAGGAGGGCTTCGCGCGCCTCCGGGTGGACGGCGTGGTGCTCACCATCGAGCAGGCCCTCGAAGCGGACCTCGAGCGTCACGAGAAGCACGACATCGACGTGGTCATCGACCGCATTGTGCTCATGGAGGCGGACCGCTCGCGCATAGCGGAGTCGACGGAGCTCGCGCTCACCAAGGGCGAGGGCCTCCTGCGCGCCTTCCTGCCTGACGAGGGCATCGACGAGCTCTTCAGCGAGAAGTTCGCCTGCCCAGAACACGGGACGTTCCTCGAGGAGCTCGAGCCGCGCACGTTCTCCTTCAACGCGCCTTACGGCGCCTGCGCGCACTGCAGCGGCCTCGGCTACCTGCAGCAGTTCGACCCAGAGCTCATCGTGCCAGACCCGACGCTGTCGGTATCGCAGGGTGCCATCGCGCCCTGGACAGGCAGCCGTGGAGACGGCGGCAAGGTCTTCTACTGGGACCGCCTGCGCGCGCTGGCCGACTACACGGGGTTCGACATCTCCGCAGCGTGGCAGGACCTGCCAGAGGCGGCACGAAAGACGATCCTCTACGGGAGCGACGAGCCTATCGAGGTCGTATACGAGCGCGGGGGCCGTGAGACCATGCGGTTCAGGGCCGAGTTCGAGGGCGTCATCCAGAACTTGCAGCGCCGCCTCAAGGAGGCCGCTTCGGACGCCGTGCGCGAGCGCCTCGAAGAGTACATGTCGCTCGTGCCGTGCCAGGAGTGCGGCGGCACGCGCTACAAGCCCGAGGTGCTGGCGGTCACCGTCGGCGGGCGCAACATCGCGGAGGTCAGCCACATGACCGTGCGCGACAGCCGCGAGCTCTTCAGCGACTTCGGCGTCGACGGCGCCAGCGCGAACGTGGCCAAGCCCATCCTGCGCGAAGTGAACGCGCGCCTCGGCTTCCTAGAGGACGTCGGCCTCGACTACCTGAGCCTCGACCGTAGCGCCAACACGTTGTCTGGTGGGGAGGCGCAGCGCATTCGCCTCGCCACGCAAGTCGGTAGCGGCCTAACGGGCGTGCTTTACGTGCTGGACGAGCCCTCCATCGGCCTGCACCCGCGCGACAACGAGCGACTGCTGCGCACGCTCCTCAACCTGCGCGACCTCGGTAACACGCTCATCGTCGTCGAACACGACGAGGAGACCATGCGCGCCGCCGATTTCATCGTCGACCTTGGCCCTGGCGCCGGGGTTCACGGCGGGCACATCGTCGCAGCAGCCACGCCAGGCGTGTTGGCTGAGGATCCGAACTCCCTAACGGCGAAGTACTTGCGCGGCGAACTCAAGATCGACGTTCCCAAGCGCCGCCGCGAGGGTAACGGCAAGAAGCTGACCATCCAGGGCGCTCGCGAGCACAACCTGAAGGACATCGATGTCGACATCCCACTCGGCACCCTCACCTGCGTGACGGGCGCTTCCGGGTCTGGCAAGTCGACGCTCGTTCACGGGATCCTGCACGCCGCGCTAGCCAAGCAGCTCTACCGCGCCAAGGCGCAGCCGGGGCTCCACACGCGCATCAAGGGTGCCGAGAACATCGACAAGGTCATCGAGATAGACCAGTCGCCGATCGGCCGGACACCGCGCTCCAACCCCGCGACGTACACGGGCATCTTCACCGACATCCGCGACCTCTTCACCCGCGCGCCGGAGGCACGCAAGCGCGGCTACAAGCCTGGGCGTTTCTCGTTCAACGTCAAGGGCGGGCGCTGCGAGGCGTGCAAGGGCGACGGCACCGTCAAGGTCGAGATGTACTTTCTGCCTGACGTCTACGTGCCTTGCGAAGTGTGCAAGGGCGCGCGTTACAACCGCGAGACGCTGGAAGTGAAGATCCGCGGCAAGTCGATCGCGGACGTGCTGGCCATGACTACAGACGAGGGCGTCGAGTTCTTCGAGAACATCCCGACCATCGCCCGCAAACTGCAACTCATGCAGGACGTCGGCCTCGGCTACCTCAAGGTGGGTCAGCCCTCACCGACGCTGTCCGGCGGTGAAGCGCAGCGCGTCAAACTCGCCAGCGAGCTCGGGCGCCGCGGGACGGGGCAAACCCTCTACATCCTCGACGAACCAACGACAGGCCTGCACTTCGACGACACCCGCAAACTCCTCGACGTACTCCACCGCCTCGTAGAGCAGGGCAATACGCTCGTCGTCATCGAGCACAACCTCGACGTGATCAAGACCGCCGACTGGATCATCGACCTTGGCCCAGATGGCGGCGCGCGCGGCGGCACCATCGTAGCTACCGGCACGCCTGAGGACGTGGCCGCCACGCCGGCGAGCTCGACTGGTCAGTTCCTGCGGCACGTTCCTGAACTCAAGGAGCGCCTGCCGCGGGTGGCAGACGTTGCCTGATCCTGCGGTGGCTCCCGCCGCGGCGCGCGCGTCGCTTGCCGTACCGTACTCCTCGCGGTGCGCGGCACAGTAGGATGCCAACCAATGTCAGGGGGCTGCCCGGCCCCCACGCCGAACGGAGCGCAGCATGATTCGCACCGCACCCATGCCACAACGCCTCTTCGCTGGGCTCTTCTTCCTCCTGGCGGCAGTGGTGTGCGCCGTTGCGCCGATGCCGGTACTGTTCCGCAGCCTCGGCATCGCGCTGTCCGCGTACCTCGGGTTCGCAGCGGCCGGCATGCCAGTGGCGTACCTCTGCGCCCTCGTCGCCCCGCCCATCGGCCTCATCGGCGGTGACCCCGACTGGCTCGTCATGCTGCCGATCGTGTTGAGCGGAAACCTGCTCGCCATGCTCGGACTCGAGTTCGGGTGGCGCTACGGCTCCATCCTCCTCTCACCCATCCTGCTGGTCGCGCCAGCCTTCGTTTCGTGGCAACTCTCGCGCAAGCCGCTCTTCGAGGTCGTGCTGCCGTGGCACGCCAGTGAAGGCACGTGGGTGGCGCTTCACTTCCTCGTCGCCGCCTTCGGCGTCCTGGTCGCGCTCTACCTCGACCGCCGCCGCGGTAACGCCACCGAGGCCCGCGCGACTGAGGAACCCCCCAGCCGCACCGCTCCCGCCCGGCCGCGCTGAGGCCACACTAGCCATGGCGAGCGCCAAGCCCCCTTCCTTTCTGGAGCGCCTCTTCTCCCCCGTTTGGTTCATGCCGACGGCCATCTGGGTCGTGCGCGTGTTCGCGACGCTGTTCTACGGCCTGCGAGTAAGCGGCCTCGAGCACGTGCCTCAAGGCGTCGGGCTGGTGGTGGCGTGCAACCACGAGAGCAGTTGGGACCCGCCCATCGTTGGCGTGTCCATCAACCGCAAGCTTGAGTTCATGGCCAAGAAGGAGCTCTTCCAGAAGCCGTTCTCGCGCGCGATCATGCGCGGCCTGCGGGCGTTCCCCGTCGACCGTGAGGGCCAGGACATCGGCGCGATCAAGGAGGCGTTGCGGCGCCTGAAGGCCGGCAGGGCCATCGGCATCTTCGTTCAAGGGACACGGAACTCAGGCGACGCCGGCGGGCTAGACGGTGCGGCCTACCTGGCGCAGCGCGCGGACGTGCCGCTGTTGCCAGCAGCGATATGGCGTGAGGGACGCAGCTTCCGCGTGGCGTTCGGTCCGGCCATCGTGGCGCATGGCAAGACGCGCGACGACGCCAAGGCGCTCACCAGCGAAGTCATGGTGGAGATACGGGCGCTGCTGCCACACTGATAGCAGTCAACCTGTGGACGGCCGGCTCGTGGGGAATCCTACAAAGCACGTGGCAGAGCGCATTTCCCTTGTCACCCTCCGCTTCGTCTGCTACAGTGCCTCCAAGTTAGAAACTTGCTCGGAGGAGGTCAGCATGGCGAAAGCCAAGGCAGCGCCTAAGTCCACGCCCTCGAAGTCCAAGACGGTCTCGAAGGCCGACCTTATCAAGGCGGTAGCAGAGAGCGCAGCTACACCGAAGAACGACGTCAAGTCCGTTCTGGACCACATGCTTCAGCGGATCAGCACCCACCTAGACAAGGGCAAGAAAGTGCAGCTGACGGGCTTCGGCACCTTCGAAGTGCGTAGCCGCAAGGCCCGCACGGGCGTCAGGCCCGGCACCACCGAGAAGATCAAGATCCCGGCGAGCAAGTACCCTGCGTTCAAGCCGGGCAAAGGTTTGAAGGACAAAGTCAAGAAGTAAGCGGTCAACAACTCAAGCAGCCTGCTCGCGGGGCGCCAGACTTGGCGCCCCGCGCTTTCTTCGCGCCGTTCGCCGTTAGCGTCAACCGGGCACGGCGCAGCTCGCTGGGCCCGAGTAAACTTGTGACCAGATGTCATTACTTGACCAGATCGGTCCCGTCATGGTGGGTCCCTCGAGTTCGCACACCGCGGGCGCCTGCCGCCTCGCCCTGCTCGCGCGCCATGTGCTCGGCGCTCAGCCGCGCCAGGCGCGTTTCGTGCTGCACGGTTCGTTCGCCAAGACGGCGCAGGGTCACGGCACCGACCTCGCGTTGGTGGCTGGCCTGCTCGGTTATCTCCCAGACGACGAGCGCATTAGAGACTCCTTCACGCACGCCGCGGCGGCCGGGCTGGAGTTCGAGTTCGCAACGGCGGACTTGGGCGACATCCACCCGAACAGCGTGCGCATGGAGCTTAGCGGCGGCCCGGACGACGAGGGCGTATCGGTGCTCGGCTCGAGCCTTGGCGCCGGCTTCGTGAAGATCGTGCAAGTCAACGGCTTCGACGTTCAGGTTTCCGGCGCGTATCACACGATCCTCGCGCTGCATACTGACCGGCCTGGGGTCATCGCACGCGTTGCCAGCGTGGTGGCCGACGATGACGGCAACATAGCCACGGCGTTCTCCGCACGCCAACGCCGCGGCGGGCACGCCATGATGTCCGTCGAGATAGACCGCCCATTGGCGGAGTACGCCGTCACGTACTTGACGCAACTCCCGTACATCCACTGGCTCCGCACGCTGCCCGCCGTCATGGCCACGGACCCAGCTCCACAGGGCGGTGAGGCGCAATGACTCTCGCAGACATCATGCAGTACTCGGGTAAGGCGTCGGAGTTCGTGCTGGACGACGACCTGGGCAACGACGCGGTTGCTCGCGAGCACTTGCTCGCGACCATGCTGAGCCGCATAGGCGAGATGCGCGACTCCATCCGCCGCGGCCTGGCCACCAAGGCGGCTAGCCGCACGGGCATGGTCGGCTGGAACGCCAAAACTCTCCTTGACGCCCCCGATGTGCTTGGTGCGCCGCTGCTGAAGCGCGTGCAGGAGTACGCCATGGCCGTCAACGAGGAGAACGCCCGCATGGGGCGCATCGTGGCAGCCCCAACGGCTGGCAGTGCAGGCACCGTGCCAGGCGCCCTGCTCGGCGTCGCAGACCACCTTGGCCTGCCAGACGAGGACCTCGTCATGCCGCTCGTGCTTGCGGCTGGCATCGGGCAGGTCATCAGCAAGAGCATGTTCATCGCTGGTTCGACGGGCGGCTGCCAGGCGGAGATCGGTTCGAGCGCGGCCATGGCCGCAGCCGCCGTGACGGAGTTGCTGGGTGGCAGCGCCAACGCTAGCGTGCACGCCGCCGCGCAGGCGCTTATGAACACCATCGGACTGGTATGCGACCCTGTCGGCGGCTACGTCGAGGTGCCGTGCGTGTCGCGTAACGCGTTCTACGCCGTGCACGCGGTGGCCGCAGCGCAGTTGGCGTTGGCTGGCGTCGAGTCTGTCATCCCCCCTGACGAGGTCGTGTACGCCATGGCGGCGGTCGGCCGCATGCTGCCTCCCGAGTTACGGGAGACGGGGGAGGGCGGCCTGGCCGACACTCCAACTGGTCGGCGCATCGCCCTCAAGATGGCGCGCTAATACCGGTCGAACGCTGCGTAGCCGCGGGCACGGTAATCCGCCACGGCGCTTGTACAATGTTTCACGAGGGGCTTTTGTCCCGCTCCAAGGTTACTTGCCTGAGCGGCCAGACCTACCGCGGCCCCCGTGAAAGGGGGCGGCCATGGCCTCCCGCCCACGAGTAGTGATCATCGGCGCCGGTTTCGGTGGCCTGCACGCAGCCAAGCAGCTCGCCAACGCACCAGTCGACGTGCTCATGCTCGACCGCAACAACTTCCACACCTTCCAGCCGCTCCTCTACCAGGTCGCAACGGCCGCGCTGGACAACACCGACGTGGCATATCAGGTGAGGGGCATCTTCCACCACCAGAAGAACTTCCGCTTCAGGCAGGCGGAGGTCATCGGCTTCGACCACGCCGCACGCGAAGTACTGCTCAAGGGCGGCGACAAGGTGGAGTACGACTACCTCGTGCTGGCCGCAGGGGCCGTGTATCACGACTTCGGCACCCCTGGCGTTCGTGAGAACGCCTTCGTGCTCAAGAGCCTCGAGCGGGCCGGCGTGATGCGCTCACACATCCTCAAGCGCTTCGAGGCCGCGGCTAGTGACCATGCGCTGGTCGAGAAGGGCGCCCTCACCGTCGTGATCGTCGGTGCGGGCCCGACCGGGGTGGAGATGGCTGGGGCCCTCGTAGAACTCTTCGACCGCGTGCTTGGACGCGACTACCCCGAGCTAGACATGCGCCTCGCGCGCGTCGTGGTCGTCGAGGCGGGCAACGCGGTGCTAGCGCCGTTCAAGCCCCGGTCGCAACAGTACGCCGAGCGCGTGCTGCGGCGGCGCGGAGTAGACGTGCGCTTAGGTTCCACGGTGGCTGAGGTCCGCGGCGACGCCGTCGTGCTGCGCTCCGGGGAGGTCATCCCCACTCAGACGGTGGTGTGGGCCGCCGGGGTGCGCGGCCACCCGGTAGCCGAGGCCCTCGCGAACGACGTTGGCGACGCCATGGAGCGCGGCTGGCGCATAAAGGTGGAGCCAGACCTAAGCTTGCCTGACCACCCTGAGATCTTCGCCATCGGCGACGTGGCGGGGGCGTTCGGCGCGAACGGGAAGCTATTACCCCAACTAGCGCAGGTGGCCATCCAGGGCGGCAAGCACGTGGCCCGCAGCATCATCCGGCGCCTGCAGCAACGCCCCACCGCGCCGTTCAAGTACCGCGACCTCGGGAGCATGGCGATCGTCGGTCGCAACGCTGGCGTCGCCGAGTTGTCGCCTGCGCTCCTTGGACTGGAACTGCGCGGCTTCCTCGGCTGGTTAGGCTGGTTGCTCCTCCACCTCATCTACCTACCGAGCTTCAGGAACCGCTTCTCCGCGCTGTTCACGTGGGCGTACGAGTACCTGACTTTCGACAGGCACGCACGCCTCATCCTCACTCCGCGCCCGGACACCTGGAGCGCGGAGCCCATACCAACACCGGCTTCAAGAAGCGGCGAGGTGGCGCCGGACGGTGAAGCGCTCGACGAGGTCCTCACGTAGGGTCACGCCGAGACCGGGCCCAGTTGTCGGAAGTCGCTGCACGCCAGCCACGGCGTCGAGGCGCTCCTCGATGACGTCCTCATCGCCCCAGTAACGGCTCGCGCTGGAGGTATCGCCAGGCAGGGTGTAGTTCTCGAGGGTGCTCATGTGGAGGTTATGGGCGCGGCCGACGCCTAGCTCGAGCATGCCGCCACACCACACGGGCGCGCCGAAGGCCAAGGCCACGTCGTGGACGCGCCGCGCCTCCAGGTGACCCCGCACGCGGCCGAGCTTGACGTTGATGACCCTGCCAGAGTCGAGCGCCAGGCCCTTGCGAGCGTCGGCGGCGGAGTGTACAGACTCGTCTAGACAGATGGGTGTGAGGAGGAGCGACTGCAGCTTGGCGTGGTCAACCAGGTCGTCGTGCGCTAGGGGTTGCTCGATGTAGTCGAGTCCCAACTCGTCTAGCTCGTGGAACACGCGCGCGTCCGTCAGGCGGTAGGCGCTATTGGCGTCGACCGTTAGGGCAGTGTCCGGCAGCGCGGCGCGAACGGCGCGCAGGGGTACTACGTCCCAACCGGGCTTGATCTTGAACTTCAGGCGCTTGTAGCCCTCGGCGACATGCCGTTCGGCCTCGGCGACGGTGGCTTGGGCCGAAGGCTGGATGCCTAGCGAGGCGCCAACGGCGATGCTCTCGCGCACCCCGCCGAGAAGCTGCCAGAGCGGCACACCGGCGGCCTTCGCTTGCAAGTCCCAGAACGCCATCTCGAGGGCGGCAACGGCCATGTTGTGGCCCCTAATGCCGCTGACGGCGTGTAACAACTGCGCGGGGGTGCTGAACTCCTTGCCGACGACGCGCGGCAAGATGAACTCCTCTAGGGCCGTCCAGGCGACAGAGGCGGTTTCGTAACTGTATCCGGGCACTCGGTTGGCCGTCACTTCGCCGTAACCGACCAAACCGCCCGAGCGCAGTACCAACAACACCTTGTGCAGGTCGCGCTCGACCCCGAAACTCGTCTCGAACCGGAACTTAAGGTCGACTGCGAGCTCTCGCAGCTCGACGCTCTCGATCTTCATGGGCAGGCCTCCGTTCGCCCAGCATAAGGCGGAACGGCCGCTCGAAGCTCATAGACCTCAGAACTCGTCAGGGAAGCGCATTTCCTCGCGCGACTTGGGTGGAGGCTGCTTGGGCGGTTGACGAGTAGCCCCGTTCCTCGCCCCTCCACTACTCCCCACCTCGGCTTCGGCCGCTGAGCCGGGCGGTTGGCGCCGCAACCAGCGCTCCCCCATCGCACTCGTCACGGCCGCGTCAGACGCCTCCGCGGCAGCGTGGCTGCGCTGCATGCGCGACACGCGGTACTCCTCGACTTGCCGCTTCAGGCTGTCCGCCCGCTCCAGCGCGGCGCGCGCCAACTCCTTGCGCTTCTCGCGGCGCCTGGCGGCAAGGAACGCCTGGCGTTCGCCTACCTTGCGCGCTTGCGATGCGAGGCGCGCGACGCGCTCCGTCCGGCTCTTCAACGCCTTGACGCGGTAACTCTGCTCCCACGGCTCCCACTCGAGGGGCGCGACTAGGCGGAACGTCTTGCCCTTCAGGCGGTTGCTGTAAAGGTAAAGCTCTAGCACACCTGCCTCGCCTGCCAGGTCGCCGAGCTCCGCCGTAACGTCGACGGCCCCGTTCGGTGGCACGACGGCGCCAGCCTCCGCCACGATCGGCAACTTGCCGCCGCGCGCGTGCACCGCCAGCTCGATGAGCTGCACCGGGTAAGGGTTCAAGTTCGAAAGGGCGAGCTTGAGGTGGTGAGGAACCCGCGGCGGCGTTACCGTTGTGGTGGCGCCAAGGGCGCCGGGAAAGGCGTAAACGCGGTCAACGCTCTCTTCAGGCCCGACCCGAATCTCGCCGTGCGAGATCATCATCTCCGGCAGCCCGCCGGTGCGCCCCCTCCGCCGCCTCTTGAACAACGGGATGGCGAGGATCACGACGAGCGCGAACGCCAGCCATGTCAACGTCGTCCACTGCCGCGGGTCGAGAACGAGACCTTGCAAGCCGCCAAGTACGCCAGTCAGCCACACCGCGAAGGCGGCGAATGTATCGGCCACGGCGTTCCAAGCTATCTCCAAAAAGCGCAACATCCACCTACATTCTGACCCTAGTCTTCTAAACTTGGAGTCTAGCGGCGAACATCGTGAGAACCTTGCGCGGCCCGCCACCCGCGCTCGCGGCGGTAGCATCTCACCGTGGGCCCGCAGCAGGTAAGCACTATCGTCACGGCGGACGGTTCCCGCACTCTCGTGAACGCGCGCGGCGAGGGCTACAAGTCGCGCCACGGCGCCCTTGCGGAAGCGCGCGCCGTCTACCTCGAGGGGAGCGGCGCCGCCGCGCGCCTAGCCGTCGGGCGGCCGCTGAGCGTGCTGGAGGTCGGTTTCGGGGCGGGCCTCAACTTTCTCGCCACCGCCGCCGCGGCCGAGGCCGGCACCGCCGCGCTCGATTACCGTGCGCTCGAGCTGGCTCCTCCCCAGGCCGAGACCCTCGCCGCGCTGGGTTATGCGGAGCTGCTCGCCCCCTCGCCAGTGCCTGCCGCGCTCGTAGCTTGGCGCGCGAGTTTCGGCGAGACCATGGCGAGTGGGTGGCACGAGTTCGCGCACGGCAAGGTGACCCTGAAGCTGTTCGTCGGCGACGCCCTCGGCACTACTTGGGGCGAGGATGACACTTGGCGCGTAGACGCCGTCTACCACGATGCCTTCAGCCCAGCCGAGCTGCCAGAACTGTGGACCGAGGCGTTCCTATCGCGCTTAGCCGCTCGCCTTACGCCGGGCGGCGCCATCGTGAGCTTCAGCGTGGCGGGACCCGTCAGGCGCGCACTAGCGGCAGTCGGCTTGAAGGTCAAGAAAGTAGCGGGGCCGCCAGGAGGCAAGCGTGAAGTGCTAGTAGCCAGCATGCCCGTCCCCACCCCATGACCGCCGCGACAACGGCACTCCACGACGTGATCGTGGTCGGCGGCGGCGTCGCGGGAGCCACCCTCAACCTCATGACCGCCCGCGCCGGCCTCGATACGCTGCTCCTCGACGAGGGCTTGACCCATGCCAGCGGCGCGTCCAGCGTTCCTGCCGCGCTTCTCAACGCGCACCGTGGCCGTAGCGGGCGCGCCTCCGCCGCGGACCTAGCCGGCCTTGCCGACTTCTGGGACCTCACCAGGGGCTTGGAGGCGCTGGGCTTCGCCACCGGAGCGTTCACGAGCGGCGTGATCCGCATCGCGGACAACCCCAAGCAAGCGCGGGCCTGGCAACGCGTTGCCGCAGGGACCTGGCTCGAACCTAACGACGTGCCTGCCGCCTACCACGCACCGTTCGGGGCGCTACTGCTGGCCACGGGAGGTTGGGTGGCGCCAAGCAAGTTGCTAGCTGCCCTCGAGGCCGCAGCTAAGGGCTACGGAGGTGCAACGCGGCGAGGCGTGCGTGTCGACTCTCTCGTCGAGGAAGCCAGCTTCGTGACCGTGGCTACGAGCGCGGGCCAACTGCGTGCGCGGCGCGTAGTCCTCTGCCTCGGTGCGGCGCGACCGCCGCACATCAGGCTGCCGCAACTCGAGACCATCTGGGGCGAGGCGCTCGTGCTGACAGGCGCCGTGACCGCGCCCTACCCCGTAGCCGGGGCTGTCGTGGCCGCCTTCGAACATGGCACCGTCTACGTGAGTGGCGGCCACTCGAGCAGCGAGCCGCCAGAGCGCCAGGGCGCCGCCGCGCTGGGCGGCAACCGTCACCCCCTCCAACGCGCGTTGGCCTGGCAGGTGCCGGCGGTTGACGACGCCACCGCCTTCCGTCACTGGCAGGGCGCGCGGGCGAAGCGCCGGTCAGGTGAACCTGTCGCTCGGCGGCTTACGAAAGGGACTTACTACTTCGGGGCGTTAGGCGGCAGGGGTTTCCTGCGCGCAGCAACCCTTGCCACGGCGTTGGCTGCCCGCCTGCACGAAGAGTTGACGCGCTGACTCAGGCGACAGCGACTTCGAACAGTTCGTCCGCGAGGCGGAAGAGCATCTCCTTCGTGAAGCGCCGCGGTCCCTCGGCCAAGCCACTGCCGTCTTTGGCGAGCGTTAGCTTGCGGTAGACGTGCGACTCGAACGGGTGCAGCACGACTTCCTTGAAGACGGACGCGCGCTGGCTGGCGGTAACGACGAGCACGGGATCGTCCGCCTGGCTCGAGAGGCTGGCCGTCATGACTGTGGTTGGCAGGTCGTACGGGCGCGCCATGCGGTAGATGTAGTCGGTGAAGTCGGCCTGCTTCACGAACCTGACGCCCTCATTCTGGGCGGCGTACTCTCGCAACCACTCGAGAAGTTCGGCCCACGCCTGGTAGAACGCCTTGTCGCTCTCGGTCATGAGGACATTGTACTCGGCTGCGCTAGCAGGCGGCCGACCTCGGCGAGGTCACGCGCTTGCGATGCGCCCCGTGGCAATGGGCCGTCTAGCCTGCCGACGTGAATGGCGCCCAAGCCGTACTCGAGCGCGCCCGCCATGTCCGCGTCTAGGTCGTCACCCACCATGACGACGTCCTCCGGCACGACCTCGAGCGCAGTGCATGCTAGGGAGAACATGCGCGGCGCCGGCTTGCGCGCCGCAACGTCGCGGTCGCCAGACACTAGTACAGCCCGGAAGTGGCCCGCTAGACCAAGCGCTTCGAGAGCGGCCCGTTGCATGTCGTCTGGACCGTTGGTCAGAAGCGCGAGCTTCACCCCACTGGCGTCGAGTCGTGCCAGCAGCTCGGCCGCGCCAGGCAGCGGCCGGTAATCGGCCGCGTACGCCGCCACGGCGCCGCTAGCGAGGTCGGCTAGGTCGCTCGGAGGGCGTTGCTGCAGGCGCTCGAGCACGCGCCGCAGCACGAGTTCGAACGTCAGGTGGCCATCTTGTTCCAACTCGGTCGACACGAGCCGCGTGAAAGCGTTCATGTCGCACTGATGGAGGCCAAGCTCGTTGCGCACTAGCGCTACGAAGGCGGAGAAGTCGGAGGCGTAGCGCCCCAACGTGTCGTCAAGGTCGAAACAGACCGCTTTCATGGTTCTTTCAGCCTACACCCAGACCGGCGCGCCGCGGCGCCTAGTGCGGCGGTATTGCCCATCCTGACGCAACGTCTCTCCCCGAGAGGACCGCCGTGCGAGCCTAGGTTATGCTCCGAACTCGTGTTGGAAGCCGACCTGCTAGCCCCCCTCAACGAAGAGCAACGGAGCGCCGTCGTGCACCTAGAGGGTCCCGCGCTCGTGCTGGCTGGCGCTGGTTCGGGCAAGACGCGCACTGTCGTGCACCGCATCGCTTACCTCCTTAGTCACCACGGCGTGCTACCGCAACAGGTCCTCGCCGTCACCTTCACGAACAAGGCAGCTGGCGAGTTGAGGGAGCGCGTTCAGGAACTCATCGGCCCGCCCGGCCGCGACCTGTGGGTCAGCACCTTCCACAGCGCCTGCCTGAGGGTGCTGCGCACCTACGGGGAGCGTATCGGCCTCAAACCCGGTTTCGCCATCTACGACGACGGTGACCAGCTTGACATCCTCAAGGACATCCTCGGCACCGTGAACGGCCTGACAGAGGCCAACCCACGCGCGCTGCGCTCCGTCATCGACCGCGCCAAGTCCAACTTGTGGACGTCGGAGACTTTCGCCAGCGAGGGGCAACGCGTGTGGGGGCCGCTCGTCTCAGGCTTGCCTATCGAGTTGATCGCCGAGGTCTACCAGCGCTACCAAGCGCGCCTTGCTGCCGCGAACGCCGTCGATTTCAACGACATCCTCGGCCGCACCGTCGAGCTCTTCGACGAGCACCCGGACACGCTCGAGCGCGTGCAGCAACGCGCCGTCTTCATTCACGTCGACGAGTATCAGGACACCAACGCCGCGCAGTACCGCCTCACCAACCAGTTGGCGAGCACGTACGAGAACCTCATGGTGGTAGGCGACCCTGACCAGAGCATCTACGCCTTCCGCGGCGCGGACGTGCGCAACATCCTCGACTTCAGGGCAGATCACCCAGCCGCCGCCGTCTACCGTCTCGAGCTCAACTACCGCTCAGTCGGCAGCGTGCTCAAGGTCGCCAACGCCATCATCGGCCACAACAAGGGCCGCATCGAGAAGAGCCTGAGGCCGGTCAAGGGTGAGGGCGAGCAGGTGCGCATCTACCGCGCCGCGGACCACCGCGCTGAGGCCGACTTCGTGGCGCGCACCATCGAGCGCATTCGAGCGGAGCGCGACTTGCCTTTCGAGGCGTTCGCCGTCCTGTACCGCACGAACTCACAGTCGCGCGTCATGGAAGAGGCGCTGCGGCGTGCGTCCATCCCAGGCCGCATCGTAGGTGGCGTCGGCTTCTACGACCGGCGTGAGGTCAAGGACGTGTTGGCGTACGCCCGCGCCGCGCTCAACCCCGCGGACGACGTGGCGTGGCGCCGCGTACTCAACCGGCCCAAGCGTGGCATCGGCAACACCAGCGAGGAGCGGCTGGTGGCGTGGGCAGTGCGCAACGGGCGACCGTTCTCGGCCGCATGCAGGGAAGCCAACGACATCCTAGCTGGCACTCCCGGCGCCAAGCGGGTCGCCGACTTCGTGCAGCTCATGGACGACCTCGCTGCCGCCGCGGACGAGCTGCCCGCCGCGAACTTCCTCAAGTTCGTCTACGACGCCTCCGGTTACATCACGGCCCTCAAGACCGAGGGCACGCATGAGTCAGAGGGCCGCATCGAGAACCTCGAGGAGCTCCTCTCGGCCATCACTGAGTGGCAGGAAGAGCAAGGCGGCTCCATCGCCGACTTCCTAGACGAGGCCGCGCTGCTTGGCAGCAACGACGACCGCGCCGTCGAAGCCGTCAACGGCGAGAAGGTCGACGACGCCGTCACCCTCATGACGCTCCACAACGCCAAGGGGCTCGAGTTTCCCGTCGTGTTCCTCGTCGGCATGGAGGAGGGACTCATCCCGCACCGTAGCTCCACCGGCTCACTGCCAGAGATCGAGGAGGAGCGGCGGCTGCTTTACGTCGGCGTTACCCGCGCTCAAGAGGAGCTCTACCTAGTCCATTGCGAGGCGCGCATGACTTTCGGCCGCACCGAGCCGGCGCGTCCGAGTCGTTTCCTGGAGGACATCCCGCGCGACATGCTGATGGAGACGGATGTCTTCGGTCAGCAGTTCGCTGGCGCGCTCGCGGCCAGCAAGTTCTCGCGCGACGTCTGGAAACCGCCGACGGCCCCAGCCGCCGCCGACGCTGGCGGTGCGGGCGCCAAGGGCGGACTCACCCTGCGTGGCGGTGAGCGCGTCAAGCACCCCAAGTTCGGCGTCGGCACCGTCGTCGGCGTAAGCGGCGAGGGCGCACGCGCCGAGGTGACCGTCGTCTTCGAGAGCGCGGGCGCCAAGCGCCTCCTCGTCAAGTTCGCCGGCCTCTCCCCAGCCTGATGCCTGCGCCATGCGAGCGCACGACCTCACCGGGCATTAACCTGGCGCGGCGGGAGCGGATGGTATGCTCCCCCCAGCCTAGTAACCACCCAGAAGGAGTAAGACTGTGAACGCGAAAGCTATCGTGGTGACGTCCGGCAAGGGCGGGGTAGGAAAAACCACCACTACCGCTAACGTAGGAGCGGCGCTGGCGCGCTTGGGTGAGAAGGTCTGCGTCGTCGACACTGACGTCGGCCTGCGCAACCTTGACGTGGTGATGGGCTTAGAAGGTCGGGTCGTTTACGACCTCATAGACGTGTTCGAGGGCCGCTGCAAGCTCAGGCAGGCCATCATCCGCGACAAGCGCGTAGACACGCTGCACCTCCTAGCCACCTCCCAAACCCGTGACAAGTCCGCGCTGTCCGAGTCGCGCATGAAGGACGCCGTGCGCGCGCTCCTCGAAGAGGAGGGCTTCGACAGGGTGCTCATCGATAGCCCAGCAGGCATCGAGTCAGGCTTCCAGACTGCCGCCAGCGCCGCCACCGGCGCTCTCGTCGTCGTCAACCCGGAAGTCTCCAGCGTGCGTGACGCCGACCGCATCATCGGCCTCCTCGAAGCTCGCGAGATCCCAGAGGTGCGCCTCATCGTCAACCGCCTCCGACCCGAGATGGTCAAGCGCGGCGACATGCTTGAAGTCAGCGACGTTCTCGACATCTTGGGCGTCAAGCTCATCGGCATCGTGCCTGAGGACGAACGCATCCTCATTTCCACCAACGTCGGCAACCCCGCCTCACTTGATGAGGGACCCAAGGTAGCTGCCGGCGCCGCGTTCCGCGACATCGCCAAGCGCATAAGGGGAGACGACGTGGCCTACCCCTCGTACGACCAGCCTAGCGGCTTCCTCGCCTCGCTTAGGCGCCTCTTCGGAGCGAACTGATGTTTCAAGGTCTGTTCGGTCGCCGCAAGAGCAAGGATGAACTCAAGGAGCGCCTCAAGCTCGTACTCTCATACGACCGCGCCAAGATCAGCCCGGCGAACATGGACGCCCTGAAGCGCGAGCTCGTTACGGTCATCAAGAAGTACTTCCCGTCTGACGACGGCGACCTTGACGTCAAGGTCGAGCAGCAGGGCGACCGCGTGGTGCTGATGGCCAACTTGCCGGTACCGCGCGGCTGAGGCAGCGCATACGACGCTGGGAGGTTTCGGTTCCGCATGAGTGATCGCTTCGACGTCTTGCTGGTCGAGCCAGACGAGTTGCAGCGGCAACTTATCGACGTGCTCCTCAGCGATGCTCGCATTCACATAGCAGAAGTCACCACGGCCCGCGAAGCGCTCGAACACTTGCGCGGCGCAACGCCAGACCTCGCGATCGTGGCGGCGGAGTTGCCTGACCTCGACGGCTTCGCGTTAGCCACCCGCATCAAGCGCGTGGCTCGCCTCTCCGGCATGCCCATGATCGTCACGGCAGACCCTGACGCCGGTTCGGGGCTGTCACCCCGCCTGCGTTTCCGTGGCGAGGAGGCGCACGTCGACCTCGTTCTCCCCCGCCCGCTCGGCGACAAGAACCTCAAAGAGCGTGCCATGCGCCTCATGCTCACACGCGGCGAGCCGGCGCCCAGCGTTCAAGACCGCGCGCTGCGCAGTACCGTCGCGCTTGATGAGGCCATCGAGAACCTGGGGCATCACACTCTCCCCCGCTCCACGGCGGCCGACACGATCGCGGAGCCAGCTAGCCCGGCCCGCGCTCACCTACAGCGTGCGGAGCTCAAGGCCCTGGAGCGCGAGAACCTAGCGTTGAGACGCGAGAACGAAGAGTTGCGCGCCACCATTGCCCAACTCAAGCGCCAACTTCCCGGCGGCAGGAACACGCGCAGCTGATCGGTCGTTGAGGTTCTAGCTCAGGTCGTCGTGCGACGGCGTTACGAGGTGAGCGACGGCCCACTCGCGGATGGCGGCTATCACGACCTCGAGGTCCTGGCCTGAGTCCGTCAGCTCGTAACTGCAGCGCGGCAAGCCAGCGCCGTTCGACTCGTCGTGAAGGACCTCGCGGTGTATGACACCGAGCCCCTCCAAGCGCGCCAAGCGCTGAGTAAGCGTCGTTGGGTTGCAGCCACCCACCTCGCGTCCGAGTTCGTTGAACCCCTTCGGGCCTTCGAGTAGCGCGTGCACGATGTGCAGCACCCACTTCTCCTGCAAGAACTCGATGGCCGAACCGGCCGCGCACCTCCGCACCGAGCCAGACCCGCGGCTGCGCTCGACGCGCAGTTCGGAGTCTTCTCTCATTGGAGCGTGGACACCGGTGACGCTGCGTAAGTCTCCCACTTCCGCGAGTCTATCACCGCGGCACCGCGCAAGCTTTGTCCCGGCCTACACGCTATTCCAGCGGGACGAAAGCTGGTTCTGGCTCTCGAGGTCCGGGTGGTAAGCTTAGATCCCGGGCGCTGGCGGCCGCGGCGACCACCTGCGTGACCGGGGGTACGGCGGCTAACAGGCAACGTGTTCGCCCGAAGGGAGCTACATGAACATCTACAAGCTGATCGGTCGCAACATTGAGGTCACGGACGCCATGCGGCAGTACGCAGAGGACAAGCTCTCGCGGCTCGACCGGTACTCCGATCAGATCGTCGACGCCAGCGTGGTCATGGGGTACGACACCCACGAGAACGCAGCCAACCCGGCCAAGGTCGAGGTGCAGCTCAACCTGCCTGGCGGCATGATCCGCGCGGAAGAGCGCGCCCTAGACACGTACGCGGCCGTCGACTTGGTCGTCGCGAAGCTCGAACGGCAGCTCAAGCGCTTCAAGGGCAGGCTCATCGCTCAGCGCGGCGAGACGATCGCGCCGCCCGTCGACGAGCCGGAGGAGTACCGCCCAGCGCATGTTGCGCGCGTCAAGCGCCACGTGCTCAGGCCGATGGCTCCTGAAGACGCTGCCATTCAGATGGAGGCCCTCGGTCACGAGTTCTTCCTCTTCCGCAACGTCGAAACCGATCTCGTAAGCGTCATCTACCTACGCGACGACGGCGATTACGGCTTGATCGAGCCAGCCAGCTAAGCAGCACTCACTTAACCGAAGTAAGGCTCATTCGCCCGCGGCGCGCTGCGGGCGACGCTCTTCGCGAGCAGCACCCCGTAGCCGAACCCGCCAACGTGCGCCCACCACGCAACACCGCCCGCGTCTGCCACGGTCGCGCCAAGCGCCTCCGTTGCCTGGATGAGCGCCCAGTAGCCAAGGAACGCCCAGGCGGGCAGCCACGGTGCGAACCATGGGCGCTGGCGGGAGAAGAGGCGCACGATGAGCCAGGGGCCAACCAGCACCGGGATGAGCGCCTGCACGTGCTGCCGCGGGAACAGCCGCATGTAGGCGCCGAGGCACGCGCTGATGGCGCCTGAAGCGCCGACCAGGGGCGTGCGGGGGTCGCCGCCGAGTAACGCCTGCGCCGTCGCGGCCACCGCCGCGCCTCCCAGGTAGAACAGCAGGAAGCGCCAGTGGCCTAACCTGTCCTCGACGTTGTCGCCGAACACGAGCAGGAAGATCATGTTGCCAAGCAAGTGCGCGATGCTGGCGTGCAGGAACGCGTGGGTGACGAGCGTGGGTATGGCGCCAGCGAAGTCCACCCCGAAGCGCGCTGGAACCAGGCCGTACTCGTAGATGAAGCGCACGGCGGCGCGGCTCTCCCCTAGGCGGAGCTGGTAAGCGAATACCGCCACGTTGACGAGCGCGATGCTCCAGGCGACCACCGGCCACGACCGTCTCGGGTTGCGATCGCGCAGCGGGATCAGTTAGACGACCCCGCCAACTGCCTCGCCTGCGCCCGCCTCACGTGCGCCTGGCGGTCGTGATGTCCGGGCGGAACTTGACGATGCTGTCGGCCTCGATCACGCCGCGCACGGAGGCGCCGTGATAGACGATGGCCCGTGGCCCGATGACGGTGCCAGGAGCAGTGACGGCGTTGCAGCCGATACTTACGCCGTCGCCTAGCACGGCGCCGAGCTTGCGTAGTCCGGTAGCGTGGCCCGCGACCTTGATCTCATCACCGAACGTCTTGTAGTTCGCGAGCTTCACGCCTGCCCCGAGGTTGACATCATGCCCGATGACGCTGTCGCCAACGTAGTTGAAGTGCGGGGCTTTGGATCCACCGAGGAAGAGCGAGCGCTTGACTTCAGTGGCGTGCCCGACGTGCGCGTGGGGGCCGAGCACGACCGGTCCGCGCAAGTATGCGCCGTGGCCGATCTTGGCGCCTGGGAACAGGAGTATCGGCCCCGTCAAGTAACTGTACGGGCCCACTTCTGCGCCTTCCATGACGACGAGCGGACCTTCTACGATGGCGGTTGGGTGGACCGCGCCGATCCTGAGATCCGACAGGTTTGAGCAGAAGGCGTCTAGGCGCGCCAGCGCCTCCCAGGGGAACTCGACGTCTAGGAGCGGACCGAGTTCGTCCGGAACGCGCGCGCTCTCGAACAGTTGCGCTGGCGTGAACATGCCGCAAGTGTACCGCCGGACCCGGATACAATCGAGCGCGAACGTGTTACATCTCATCTTCAACCCAGCAGCAGGTAAGGGCCGCGCACGCAAGGCCCTCACAGAGGCGCTCGCCTTCCTCGATGCAAGGGCGGCGCCCTACATGCTTCACACGACTTCAGGCCCTGGTCACGCTACTGAGCTGGCGGCGGCTAGCCCTCCCGGCGCAACCGTGGTGGCAATGGGCGGTGACGGCACAGCTCATGAGGTGGTCCTTGGGCTCTTGCGGCGCGGCACGCCGCACGATGTGACTGGCGACCGCACCCTTGGCGTCTTGCCGTTAGGTTCCGGAGACGACTTCGCCTACAGTCTGGGTCTCTCGCGCGACGACCTGCCTGCCGCGCTGGAGCGCCTCGTGGCGGGTGAACGCAAGCGGGTTGACCTTGGTTTCGTCAACGGCGAGCCGTTCCTGAACAGCGTCGGCACTGGCTTCGACGCCGAGGTGGCGCACCGGGTCCGCAACTCGCCGCGTTTCCTCCCCGGCCTAGCTGGCTACTTGTACTCGACTTTGGCGACCCTGGCCATCCTCGACTGCCCGCCGGTCGAGGTGTGGGTCGATGGGACGTCGGTGCACTCCGGCCCCGCCCTGCTGGTTGGAGCGCAGAACGGGCCACGCACGGGCGGCAGTTTCCTGTTCGCTCCACACGCCGTGCCGACAGATGGGCTGTTGGACGTTGTGGTGGCCAGTCGCTTGACGCACCTTGGCACCTTGCGGCTCTTGCCGTTGGTCATGCGCGGCCGCCACTTGGAGCATCCTGCCGTAGCGCTCCACCGCGGCAAGACCGTGCGAGTTCTCTGGGAGACACCGCGGCCGGGCCACGCGGACGGCGAACCGCTGCCGCTCACAACCACGTTCGACGTGAGCGTAGCGCCTGGCGCCTTGCCGGTCATCGCCTAGGAACCGCAGGCTGGGGCCCCGGCGCTCTAGTCGATGGCACGTTCGTTAGCACAAACAAGGGTGAGGCCCCGCTTGCGCGGGGCCTCACCTTTACTCTTTGGTTCCGGCGTAAGCCGGGTTACTGCTCCGCTCCTTAGAAGGAGACGGTGTACTTGATCTGGAAGGCCTGAGCCGACGACTGAGCGCCACCGTTGTCGTTGGTGTAGACACCGTAGGCGAACTGGAGGTCGTAGTAGTCCCAGATGAGTTCGTAGCCGCTGACGGCCTGCGTGCCGGTACCGTTCATGTCGCCGCCGCTGATGTCAGTGGCGAAGTCGCCAGCGCCACGGGTGTTCGTGACGTTGTTGATGTTGGTGCCGGTCCAGCTGGCGTACTTGGCGGTGAGCTTGCTGTGGTCGAGGATGAACTCGTTCAGGACGAGGCCAACGCTCCACTGCAGTTCGCTCGCCGTGTAGACGGCCGCGTCGGAGTGGCTGGTCGTGCGGTAGTTGACCGCAGCGAGGAGGCCAGGCTTGGTGTAGACGTCGAGCGGCGTGGTGGAGAGACCAGCGCCCACGCGGAGCGTGGTGGTGTCGTCCGTGCCGGTGTCGGCGTCGTTGACCATGCGGTAGCCAACGTACGGGGTGAGCGAGACGATGGAGACGTTGAGCGCGTAGTCGGCGTCAACGAAGAGCGTCGTCTTGCTGAAGTCCGCCTCGGTCTGCGAGTAGCCGGCCGAGATGTTGAGGCCCTTGATGAGGGCGTTGGCGGCGGCGCCGTCGTGACCGAGGGTCACACCGAAGCCGGTGTCGTAGTTGTTGTCGCGCTCGACATCGGCGCCGGTGAGGGCCACTGCGGCCTCGTTGGCGTCGACGAAGGTGCGGAGGTTGTCAACGGTCGTGCCGTTGACGGAGGCCTGGTGGTACCAGCCGCCGAGGCTGAAGCCCGCGAACAGGTCGGCGCTAGCGTCGACACCGAAGCTCATCGCGCTGTCGCCAGCGCGCGTGCTGTAGGAGTCGAAGTACGCGTCGAGGTCGACGATGAACAGGTTCAGGCTGGCGTCAACACCGAAGCCGGCCTGGTCTTCCGCGAATGGGAAGGCGTTGGCGTCGGCACCGAGGTTGTAGTTGTTGGCGGTCCAGGCGTCGCTGATGTTGCGGTAGTTGGCGCCCAAGCCGGTGAGGATCGGGAGGCCAGCGGTGTCGACGTCGAGGGTGGCGTAGAGGACGGACTCTGCAGTCGCGCCGCCGGAGCCGTTGGCCCATTCGAAGCCGAGGTCGAAGATGCTGAGGGCAAGGCTGCCGTCAACGCCCCAGACGGTGACCTGGGCGTTGTCGGCCAGGTAGTCGTCCTTGTCAGCGGCGTTCTCAGCGTACTGAGCGAAGCTGCCGCCGATGGTGAGGCCCTCGAGGGGGCTGAGCGTGACGCGGAGACCGCGCAGGTAGTCGTCGGGCGTGTTGGGATCGTCGTACGCCGGGGTGGTGTAGACGGCCGTGATGCCCGGGTTGAGGAAGGAGAGGAAGTCCGGGGCGCCCAAGGTGGCGACGAAGCCAGGCTCGTCGGTGGCGACGACGTACGGCGTGAAGGCCGTTTCGACGTTCGTGCCGAACGAGAAGGTGAGCGGGTAGGCGCCGATAGGCTCGAAGGTCGTCATGAAGCTACGGATCTCGAACCAGTTGAGACCGACGTTCATGGCGTTCGTGACGCCACCAACACGCTGCTGGTCGTCGATGGCGAGTTCAACCACGCCGCTGAAGCTGTTGAGCTTGTTGGGGCTGCCCTGGCCGTCGAAGCCGAACTTCGTGGCGAAGGAGAGGTTGAGGGTCGCAGTGACGTCACCAGAGGTCTGGGTGATGTCGTGACGGTCCTGAGCGACTTCGCCGACTTCCGTCTGGTAGTTCCTGGTGCCGCGACGGTCGCCGTCGAGTTCCGCAGCGCCCGTCGAGAAGACGGATGCGCCCATGTTGCGGAGGGAGTTGAGGCCGTAGGCGCGGTCGACATCGAACGGATCGCCGATGACGCGGCCGACGTAGTACTTGGCGGTGATGGTGCCGGAGATCCCGAGCGGGTTCTCTTCGAGCGCAGTCACGCGATCCTGAAGATCGGCGATGGCGGCGTTCTGGGCAACATCGGAAGCCTCGAGCGCAGAGACGCGGTCGCGAAGGGCGACTTGGCTGCTGCGGAGGAGGATGACGAACTCGCGGATGTTGGCGATATCGGAGCGGTTACGCTCGATGGCCGAGTTGACGCCCGCAAGGTCGACGGGGGCGCCAGCATTGCCGCCAACGCTGCCCTTGAGCCCGGCGATATCAGCCTGAACGAGCTGAAGGACGCGGTTCATGGCGGCGATGTCGTCGGCGTTCTGGCGGCCGAGGGTGTTGGCCTGGTTGGCCAAGCTGTAGGCGGCGTCTGCGCGCGCGGCAGCGGCTTCGGCCTGGGCCTGGGCCGTGTCGAGGGCGACACGCTGCGAAGCGATCTGGTTCTGCAGATCGCGGAGGACCGCCGGATCGACGCCACCGCCGGCGAGGGCGGCTTCGAGGTCGTCGAGGCGAGCGGTGTTGGCGGTCACGTCGTCGGAGAGGCCAGCGATGGCGCTCTCGGCGGCGGACAGCCGCACGCCCTGGGCAGCAACATCGGAGGCGAGTTCCTGCACGGCGTTGCGCAGCGAGTCAACGTCAGCCTGCGTAAGAGCGAGGGCCGAGTTGACGTTGTCGTTGATCACGTCGAGAAGACGGCTGACCACGAGGGCGGCCTGGTAACGCGTGAAGGCTTCGTTGCCACGGAAAGTGCCGTCGGGGAAACCGATGACGATGCCGAGGTCGGCGATACGGTCGACAGCGTCGCCGGCCCAGTGGTTCGCCGGGATGTCCGGGAACGAGGACTGAGCTAGGGCGCCGCTGGCGAATGCAGCCGCCAGGAGCGTGATGATTAGTTTCTTCATGAATTCTTACCCCTTGAACTTGGTGAAGTGTTCCTTGCGCAGGTCGCTTCACGAGTCCTAGGCGCTTTAGGCCGGGAGTGTCCGAGTTTCCTCTCCGGTTGGGCGTCTGGTTCTCGCTTCGCTCACTGGGTTCCTGGGTTTCCTTGGCCGGTTCAAAAGGTAGCACCTCCTTCCAGTGCGGCCACGGACGACACAGGTCCAAGCGGATTAGACCACGTGCCGCGACCACATGTCAACCCGGATGAACTCTCAATGAGAGTCAGATTCTCGCTTCGGGACGGGCAAATCGCGCTCATGTTAACCGCGTCACTCACGCTATTCTAATGAGACAACGGCGGTTTTGGCCGCTGTGCATGGGCCTCGGTTATCCTCTCGCCATATGGCTCGAATCACGGTGCCCACTGCAGAAGCCCTCCTCGATGTCGAGTTGCGCGTCCTAGACCACGGTTTCGTGAGGCTCGTCGACTATCTCGGCGGCGACGCCCGCATAGTTCAGGCCGCGCGCGTTTCCTACGGCGACGGAACCAAGTCGGTGCGCGAGGACGGCGCGCTCATCGATTACCTACTCCGCAACCGCCACACCAGCCCGTTCGAGCAGGTGATCCTGACCTTCCACGTGAAGATGCCCATCTTCGTGGCGCGTCAATGGGTGAGGCACCGGACGGCGCGCCTCAACGAGATCAGCGGGCGCTACTCCGTCATGCGCGACGAGTTCTACGTCCCGCAACCAAGCGAGGTGCGCTTCCAAGACACCCGCAACAAACAGGGCGGCGATGCCCGCGACGTGCCAGACGAACTCCGCGGCAGGGTCATCGAGCTGCTAAGAGCCGGCCAGGAACGGACTTACGGCGAGTACGAGGGCATGCTCGAGGACGACATCGCCCGCGAGTTGGCCCGCGTCAACCTGCCGCTCAGCCTCTACACCGAGATGTACTGGCAGATCGACTTGAACAACCTCTTTCACTTCCTGAAGCTGCGCCTCGACTGGCATGCGCAGCACGAGATCCGCGTGTACGGGGACGCCATGGCGCAGATCGCACGCGCGGTCGCGCCCCTCGCGTACGACGCCTTCGAGGAGCACGAGCTGTACGGCCGCGCCTTCTCGCGCACCGAGATCGAAGTACTCAAGGGGGCCCTCGACGGAACGCGCCTCGAAGAGGCGCTCGCAGCGAGCGGCCTGAGGGCAACGCGGCGCGCCGACTTCCTCAAGAAACTAGGTCCGCTCGCCATCCAGCCGGCCGACGAGGACTGAGCAACGCGCATGCGCTACCGCGTGGTGGCCGTTGGCAAGCTCAAGGAGCGCTTCTACCAGGAAGCTTGCCTTCACTACCTCAAGCGGCTCGGCCACTTGACTTCTTGCGAGTTCGTGGAGGTGCGCGAGGCCCGCGCGAAGTCGGCCGACGCCGTCAGGGAGGCGGAGGGCCGGGCGCTCTTGAGTCACGTGCATGGTGCGGTGGTTGCCCTCGACGAGCGTGGGCGCGCGTTCGGCACCACCGCGCTCGCTTGGCATGTGTCGGAGTTGGAGAACCGCGGGGTAAGCAGCCTCACGCTGCTGATCGGCGGCGCCGAGGGGCACGGGCCGGAGGTTCGCAGCGCAGCGAGTGAGGCGTGGAGCCTCTCCCCGCTGACCCTCCCTCATGACCTAGCCAGGCTCGTGTTGCTCGAGCAGCTCTACCGCATTGAAACCGTGCGCGCTGGCCACCCCTATCACCGCGAGTGATCTAGCTCGTTCCTAGCTCGTTGTCAGCTGGCGTGCCGACCGGTGGCGGCCATGAGGGCGGCGTGCAGGCTGAGCATGTCGACGATGGCAGTCGCTGTCGACTCGAGCGGAAATGGCGTCTCGGCTTCGAGGGCGAGGAAGAGGCTGCGTGGGCCGATGACCACGCTTGGCGCCACCCCAGTCGCTTGGCGCGGGATGCGTTCGCGCGCCCCGCGAGCGCTACTTGCCAGCACCTGATCGGCGGAAACGAGGAGGCGCATCAACACCGTCCGTACGGGCGCGGTGAGGAGCGGCAGGGCGCCAGCGCTCTCTCGGGCGTACACGCTGATGGCGTCGTTGAACGTTGGGTCTTCTGGGCAATCTAGCCGCTGAGCTCCACTGCGGCCAGCCTCGAGCCCCTCGAGCACTGCGTGGCGTTTCGCGCTAGCGCGCAGTGAGACTTGCGTGTGGGCCTCTTGCGAGCGGATCACGACGCCCGTTCGCCACGTCGTCACGCGCCCGAGCGGTCCGGTCCTGGCATTGAACTGATCGAACGCCACGACTTGCGGTTGACCGGCTCTCGTCAACTCGTGAATGGGTGCCAGGTCGCCAGAGCCGAGGTCGTAGTGCTCACGTAGCCGCTCTGCCAGTTCGGGTGCTGGCACCATTTCGAACTCTTGGACGACGCTCGTCCAGTCTCGTTCGCGGCGACCTTCGCGCTTGGGCGTCCAGAATGCCATGCGCAAGTGTAATGGCATTGTCCCTGGCTCGGGCCTTGGTTCGGGTCGAATAACGGCACGGGGCCCGGTTCGGCTTGCCGTTCCGGGCCCACGTCGCTTTTTGGAGTTTGTTGGACTTGGTCAGACGTTAAAGCCGAACATGCGCATCTGCTTCTTGCCGTCGTCCGTCATCTTGGCCGTACTCCAGGGTGGCGACCACACGAAGTCGACGCTTACGGAGTTGACGCCATCGACTTTCATTGCAGCCATCTCGGTGTCGGATTGGATGAGGTCTTGCACTGGGCAACCCATGCTCGTCAAGGTCATTTCGATGTTCACGTTGCCTTGGGCGTCGATGTCGAGGTCGTATACCAACCCGAGGTCGACGATGTTGACGGGTATTTCTGGGTCGTGCACGACCTTTAGCGCTTCTAGCACTTGCTCACGCAAGGCGGAAGTGTCTGGGCCAACGGCGTCTTGTCCGCCTGCGGCTACCGCGCCCACTTCAGTGTCGTTCTGGTTCTCGCTGCTCTCCATGCTGGCGAAGTTAGCAGACTCGGGGGCTTAGTGGAGTAGCGCCGCGCGCAGACCGGGCGCCGCACGCCTCCATGCGGTGAGAGCGGCGGTCACCAGTTGACGAAGCGATCGCGGTAAACGACCCACGCGAACGTCAAGGCGGTGAGGGTGCTGACGAGGCTCGTCCCGCCGTAAGAGACCAGTGGCAGCGTGATGCCAGTGACCGGCGCCACCCCTAGCGTCACTCCTATGTTCACGAGCACCTGAAACCCGATAAGGACGACTATGCCCGTAATGAGGAGTTGGTCGCGTTCGAAGGCGCATTCCGCCGCCATGGCGAGCATGCGCCAGAACAGGAGTCCGTATAGGAGCAGCAGCGCCACCGACGCCACGAACCCGCCTTCCTCCGCGAGTACGGGGAAGATGAAGTCGGTGTGCCGAAACGGAATGAAGCCGAGCTGCGATTGCGTTCCTGCCTTGTAGCCCTTCCCAAGCAGGCCGCCTGAACCTACGGCGATGGTCGACTGGATGACTTGGTACCCGGTGCCTTGCGGGTCGCGATACGGATCGACGAATGACACGAGGCGCTCAAGTTGGTGCGGCTTGAGATTCGGCAGCAGCACCGTCGGCACCGCTATCCCCACGAGACCGACGATGACGACCAAGTGCCGCCACGGAACGCCGCGTACCAGCACGATGCCTGCTGTTATGGCAACTAGTACGAGGGCGCTGCCGAGGTCTGGCTCGATCAGGACGAGGCCGATGGGCGGAAGCGCTAGGGCGGCAACGCGCAAGTAGTCGACGATGCGCTTTAGCGGCCGCTCGTTGAGGGCTTGTGCCAATACGAGGATGAGGGCTAGCTTGGCCAGCTCGGAAGGCTGAAACCCTGGCAACGGTCCGAGGTAAAGCCATGACTTGGCGCCGTTCACCTCGGTCCCCATGAAGTAGGTGAGGACCAGGAGCACGAGGCTCGCGCCGTAGACGTAAGGCGTGAGCCGCAACAGGCGTACTTTCCCTGCCCATACAAGCGCAGCTATGGCAACGGCTGCGGCACCGAGGAACGCTACTTGGCGCATGAACTCGTCGCTAGGAGCGGCACTGTTGAGGGTGAACAGCCCGGCGCCCAGGATGAGCAGGGTGATGAAGGGAAGACCGAAGTCTAGTCGTGCCACGCGCGTCAGCCTACCAGCCTGCGGCCGCGGACACCGGAATAGAGCCACCATTCGGCGACGAGTGCGAGCAGGCCGCCGATGACCAGCAGGACGGCCAGCTGCGACGGCGCGGTCTCCTTCGCTGCGGCGCTCGCCTCTCGACCCTGACCGCTCGCCTGAGTCGTCTGGTCAACGTTCGCCGCCTCGCTCGAGCCGCTGACTAGCGGCTGGTTCGCGAGGCGACTCTCAGCGGCTGACAGGAGTGAGACGAGTGCGACCGCACCCGTTGAACCGGTCGCTTGACCCGGAACGACACCCGCCGTTGCCGCCCGAGCTCCGCTCGCCAAGTCGAAGACCCCAGGCTCGAGCGCCGGCCCTGCCCAACCGGGCGCCGTCTCGCCAAGAGCAAGCCGCGGGGTGGCGTCGATAGCCGCCACCCAGTTGGCGATGAGGGCCGGGAATGCTGGCCGCAACACCACGTCCGATTGACTGGGGTGGAAGGCGAGCTGCAGTATCGAACCTGTCGGTGTTCGCCGTAACCGGAGCAGCGGCGTGAGGTCGTCTGCCTTGGCGAGCACTTGCCAGCCGTTGGTTTCCGAGTCCGTCCAGCGCGGCACCTCGGGGTCTATGCCAACCAGGGCGTCATTGAGGTCGACGAAGCGCATGAGCGGTTCGACGCGGTCCTGTGTGCGCACCACGTGGTACTCCGGCGCGCGTGCCGGGGGTGGGAGCAGCAGGTAATTACCTGGCGCCAAGGCGTTGAAAGCCGCCACGGTATCGGGGATGTAACGCGAGACAACCTTGAGGTCGGCTTGAGCCAACCTGGCGTCCGCGGCACCGAATACAGTTACCCCTGGCGCCGCTTGCAGCGCCCGAAGGAGCGGTTGGTACAGGTCGTCGGTTGCAACCGTTAACGACCTGCGGCCGGCGAAAGCAACGTCATCGAGGCCAAGAGCGTCGGGCAACGGCGCCAAGATCCGCGCCTCCAGCACGCCGAGTGGGCCATCATCCTCAAGTAGCGGGAAGGTGACGCTGCCGCTGCCGCCAGCTGGCACCAAGACCGTGCTGCGCGCCAGCTCTCGTCCGCCACTGAACAACCCGACGGTGGCCTGCGCGGGCGAACGGCCGCTGGCGACCACGGCGATGAACGCCTGGCCGACTCCCACATCAAACGCGCTTATGCCAAGGTTCTCGACCGACTCGCCGACGACGACTACTTCCGTCTGCCCCAACTCGACAGGTGAGTCTGTTATGACGACCACGTCGGCGTCCGGGAGGAGTCCTTTGCCAAGGTCGACGGCCGCGAGGAGGTCGGCCTGTGAGTCGCCAGCCCGAAGCGCGTCGAGGGCGGCCAATAGTTCTGCTTGTGGCGCGTCGAGCGGCACGAGCAGCCTCGGCACCACTCCGGCGCGCACCAAAGCGATGCTCGAGCGACCAGCGAGGTGTTGACGGGCCGTAGCAACAGCAAGACTTAGCCGCGTGCCAGCCGCGGCGTCTACTTCGGCGGCGGCTGCCATGCTTGCAGACCCATCGATCACGATGATCACACCGTCGTCAGCTGCCGCAGTCAACCTCGGACCAGCCACCCCGACCGAGGCAGCCGCGATGAACATGAGCTGCAGTGCTAGTAACCAGCTAGGCGAGATGCGCTTGCGACGTGCGCTGTTAGCTTGTGCCCTGCGCCACAAGAAGAGCGCGGCCACGTCACGCTGGCGGCGGCGTGCGCGCAAGTAATGCAGCGCAACGACGACTGGCAGCAGGGCAAGCAGCCACAACGCTTGGGGCGCAAGAAAGGTCATCTCGCGCAGTCTAGCCTCTGATTTGGAACTCTCTTGCAGTCCCTAGGCGCAAGCCTAGAGTCCGTAGGCGATAGCCGATCTCGTCCAATTAGCGCGGCACCTGCAGCGCATCATGTCTGGAACACCCCGAGGCGCATCTGGCCGGGCTCGGCATCTAGTGCGCACGCTTCGAGGGCGCGCACTAGCCTGTGGCGCAGTTCCGAAGGGAGGATAACCTCATCGACCCATAGCCGCGCGGCGCCGTAGCGGATGTTGAGCGCCTCGTCGTAGTCGGCACTGATGCGGGCGTGTAGCTCAGCTAGCGCCGCGTCATCCGGCTTCTCGCCCAAGCGCTCGAGCCTCGCTGCTTGAATGTCGAGAATCGTCTTGGCCGCCTGCTGGCCGCCCATGACGCTGAAGCGTGCGCTTGGCAGCGCGAAGATGAAGCGCGGCGCGTACGCCTTGCCGCTCATCGCGTAATGCCCCGCACCGTACGAGCCACCCAGGATGACGCTGATGCGCGGCACCACGCTGTTGCTCACCGCGCTGACTAGTTTGGCGCCGCGACGGATTATCCCCTCTTGCTCGCTGTCGCGGCCAACCATGAAGCCGTTGACGTCGTGCAGGAACAAGATGGGTACGCCCGTCTGATTGCAGTCGAGGACGAATCGGGCCGCTTTGTCGGCAGCGTCTGCATAGATCACGCCGCCTACTTCCAGCCGCCCGCCACGCTTGATCACGAGTTTCTGGTTAGCGACTATGCCTACTGGGTAACCGCCAAGGCGGCCCCATCCCGTCACCAATGTTGGGCCGTAATCGCGCTTGTACTCGTCAAGCTCTGACCCGTCTAGTAGTCGGGCAAGCACGTGGCGGACGTCGTACGTCTGGGTTCCACCGTCGACTGGGAGGATACCTTCGAGGTCGTCGTCACTCGCTAGCGGGGCAACGGGTGCCGTGCGGTGCCGGGCCCAAGGGGCCAGCGGCCGCTCCGCATACGTTGCGGCTAGACGACGCAGGCGGGCGATGGCGTGGTGGTCGTCTGGCTCCTTGAAATCCACGGTGCCAGCCAGTTCGGCGTGCATGGCGGCGCCGCCAAGCTCCTCGCTGCTGACTTCCTGGCCGATGGCCGCGCGCACCAGAGCCGGCCCCGCCAGGTAGAGGCCGGAACCTTCCGTCATGACGAGGGTGTCGCACATGACCGGCAAGTACGCGCCCCCAGCCACGCAGTTTCCCATGATGGCGGCGAGCTGTGGGATGCCGTGCGCGCTCATGCGGGCGTTCAGGTAGAACACGCGCCCGAAGTCGTCCTGATCTGGGAAGATCTCGTCTTGTAAGGGTAGGTAAACACCCGCGGAGTCGACCAGGTAGATGGTCGGTACGTGGTTCTCGAACGCTATCGTCTGCGCCCTTATGACCTTCTTCGCGGTGATCGGGTAGAACGCTCCCGCCTTGACGGTGGCGTCGTTCGCGATGATCATCCACGGTCGCCCGACAACTTGACCGATGCCGGTGACGACGCCACCCGCTGGGGCGCCGCCCTCCGCCTCGTACATGCTGGCGCCCGCGAAGATCATGAGCTCGTCGAACTCGCTGCCCTCGTCTGTCAGCTCCGCGATGCGCTCCCTGGCCGTCAAACGCTTCTTGGCGTGCTGCCTGGCAGCCGCCGCAGCGCCGCCGCCTAGTGCGATGGTGCGACGCTGCTCTTCCACGAGTTCGCGTTCGACCCGCCACGCGCGCTTATTGGGGTGAAACGGGGCTTCGCGCCTGCTCTCCAGCGGCACGCCCGCGCCGAGCCGCGCTAAGTCGTCAAGTGACTTGCGCTTGGCGGCGCTCACTTCGCTTGGGTCGCTAGCACCACCAACAGCCCACCGCCAGCGTTCTCGAGGGCGTGATCCTCTCCCGCCTCAATGGAGAGCAACTTGCCTTTGCCCAACCTAAGGGTTGCGTCGTCTACCCGCACAAGCGCCTCCCCCTCCAACACCTGGTATACGACGCTTGCGCTGGCGCTCCGAACGTCCTCCGCCTGCCCCGCCTCGAAGCAGATGAGTTCGACGGTGAGTCCGTCCTGGCTGATCAACGGTCGCCGCTGGACGCCTACGAGTGAGAAGCGGCGTGCGTCGCTTATGGTTACGGTCTTCACGTTGTCCTCCCAAGGGTCGGTAGTGCGGAACGCTGTAAAGCAAGCGTACATCGCGGCCGCCGCCGCATGTGGAAAAGAGCGCGAGGACTGTGGATAACCGCAGACGCTTGACACGGGCGCGCCGAACTTGGTATGTGACTCACCCCACACTCCCATATCGAGTAACACCGTCAGGGACGCAAGGACCGAGATTCTCCCGTCGCCATCGGACTGTCATGGAAGGGGCCCATGGGTGGTGTCAGCTTGTCCACAACCCTGTGGAGAACTAGTCGGCTTTGTGGATAACTACGTTAGTGCGATGGTCACGGGAGGAGGAGCCAACCGCAGCGTCACCGGTCCAACCACTGACGGTTAGAGGCGCCGCGCGCCGCTTCGACGAACGCGTATACGGCGGCGGCATCCTTGACACCAGGGCGCGCTTCCACCCCGCTCGCCACATCTACCGCGTAAGGCCGTAACGTCCTCACTGCCACCGCTACGTTGCCTACGTTCAGACCTCCAGCGAGTATCAACCGTGGGTTGCCTCGCCAGGCGGCCGCCGTTTCCCACTCGAACGCAACACCTGAACCTGGCCGCGGGGCATCGAGGAGGTACCCGTCAGCGGGGTAGGTGGCCATGCTCTCTGGCGTAACCGCCGGTGAGAACGCCACGGCGCGCACCACGCGGGCTTCGCGCCCGATCCGCTCGGCGTACTCTGCGCTCTCGTTGCCGTGGAGTTGCACTGCGTTCAAGCGCAGGACCTTAACTAGTTCAAGCACTTCTGCCAGATCGGCGTCGACGAACACCCCCACGCGCGTGATGAAAGGCCCGACAGCCGCCACCACCTCCGCCGCACCCTCGCGAGTGATCTGGCGTTTGGAGTCCGGGACGAATATCAACCCGATGGCGTCGGCCCCAGCGCGTTCCGCGACCTCGGCATCTTCAGGGCGCGTGATGCCACAGACCTTTATCCGTACGTAACTGCGTCCGGCCTGACCGACCATCCTGGCCTTCCGTGGCGGCAAGTTCATCACCCGATGTCCTTGCTGTGCTCTAGTCGATAGGAGCGCTCGTCGCCGAGGATAGTCACTGCGTCGAACCGCAAGTTAGCGTCCGGCTGGCGCAGGACATAGGTAACGTAATGAAGCGCCGTCTGTTGCACGCGCTTGAGCTTACGGGCATCGAGCACTTCGGCAGGGTGGCCGTAGCGCGCGTCCTTGCGTTGCTTCACTTCTAGAACGACGACGGTGCTGCCTTCAAGCATCACCAAGTCTAGTTCTCCGCCCCTAAGGCGATAGTTGCTCGCCAGGTGCCTCAGGCCGCGGCCCTCTAAGTGGGCGCGGGCGACCCGCTCGGCCCAGTGGGGCGAGTGGGTGCGCGCGTCCTCCATCAGATCGGCGTTACTTCCACGCGTTGAGCGTCTGCCCAGAGGCCTTCGAGGTCGTAGAAGTCCCTAGCTTCCGGGCTCATGAGGTGCACGACGACGGGACCGTAATCGAGGAGAACCCAACGGTCAGACGGACCCTCAACCCCGCGAGGGAGCCTGCCTTCCAGCTTCTGCTGGTAGTGAACGGACTCCTCGAGCGCCCGGAGTTGCAGGCTGGATTCGCCCGTGGCGACGATGAAGCAGTCGAGCGATTCGGATACGCCGCGCAGGTCAAGCACGACGACGTCAACGGCGCGCCTGTCGTCAAGGACGTTGACGATGCTCTGAACGCCCTCCGGCAAGTCGGCGATAGTCGATGGAGCCGCCTGGGTTATGGCGCTCTGCGTTACGACTTCATTGTTTTCGCTTCGGTCAGTAGTCAAGGTGAATTCCTTCTGCGGTTGCCCGCCAGCCTGGCGGTTGTCCGCCATCCTGGCGGTGTCCGCCACGCCTGTCTTCATTCGGCCGTGCCTGCTTGCGCCACGGTGTGGTCGGTTGTGAGAGCCGTGCGCGCCATGGCGTCGGCGCCGAGCACGAGTTCTAGGTTGACGGTGCGCCGTTGCACCGTGTTGAAACGGTCGATCTGCTGCTTACCTACGTTCAATAGGCTTGCGAAGTAGTCAGCGTCTTGCCACGAGTCCAGGGTAGCTAGAAGCCGCGTTGGGGTAGCGTCTACGTCGCCAGAGCGGACGATGACGTTGGCGGCAGGCACACCTAACGCCACGAGATTGTGTTGGTACCAGTCGAGCGCCCCAGGCACGCCGCTGTGGTCGGTGATCAGGATGGTGAGTTCCGGGGCGGTCGTGAACTCTCTGGCAACGCCGCCGAACGTCGCTGCCATGAAAGCGTTCACCGTCGCTGGGTCGTACTCGACGGCTCCACGGACCACGAGGCTATCCACGTTGGGCAGGGTGGCCGTCGTCGTTAGCTCCAGCGCGTTCATCCGTAGCCCGAGTTCGCGAGCGAGGGCCGGGCTGGCGTTCGTTTCAACGTCCTTGAAGAAAGTGTCGACGAGCTCTGGGAGCTTGACGACAGCGCGAACGTTCAACTCCTTGATGCGTTGCAGCAAGGCGTACGCGAGGCGCTTCACGTTATCCAACCGGTCGATGTCGCCCCTGAGCGAGTGGCGGAACCGGATGAACTCGCTAGCTGCCTTGCCGTCCATCTGCTGCGGGCCTGCCTTGAAGTGAATGTGCAGCTTGCCAACGTTGTCGTCGTAATCCATGTTGTACGGCACGTCGACTTCGACGCCGCCTAGTGCGTCAACCAGGTTCTGGAACACGTCGAGCTTCACGATGACGTAGTAATCGATGGGCACGCCGAGGACGGTCTCGACTTGCTTCAGGAGGCCCTCTGCGCCAGAACGCTGGTAGATGGTGTTTATGCGGCGCTGATCGGCGACCAACAAGTCGCGTGGCACGGCGATGACGGAGATAGCGTCACCGTGCACGTCGACGTACAGGATGGTATCGGTGCTGGCGCCGTCCGTCCCGCGGAAGCCGCTGAAGTTCCAACCTTTGATCGTGCCGTCCTGGCGGTAGATGGGTACGGAAGGGCTGTCGTCGTACACGATGTCACGGCCGGCGACAACGAAGCTCGCATGGAACTCGTTCGGTTGCAGCCCTAGAAGCTTGCGGTGGTCGTCGCTTAGGACCTTGCGGTCGACGTCACGCGTTAACCAGAAACCGACTAGGCCGGCCAGCGCCACGAGGACGCCGAGTAGGGTTACGAGGCGCGAGGTGCGGCGCGTCATGTTGGCTCCGCGTTGAGGCTGTGAAAGACGCTGAGGGTGTCCGGGTGGATGGCCTTGCCCGCGTCCCGCAGGTACTCGACCTTGGATGCGACCGCGCGCCGGTAGGCCGACTCGAGGTCGTGCATGGCCAGCTCGCGGAGGTCATCATTGACGCCACGGCCGGGTTCACAGACGTCTGCGACGTACACGCACATGCCAACACGGTGCCCTAGCGGAACCCCGAAGACGTGACCATCGATGGCCTCGAGGACTACCTGGTCGGTCACACCCCATGTTGCCGCCAACTGCTTGCTAGCACGACCGTGGAGGGTAAGGGGGTGGCTGGCCTCGAACTCGTCTACCGGCTGACCCAACCGCAATAGCTCCTCATCAGGCAAGTCTCTGGCGGCGTCATGCAGGATGGCAGCCAACGCGATCCGATCACGATCGACCTGCGACAGCCCGTTTGCCTCCGCGATGGCAACAGCGGTTTCCGTCACGCGCTCGATGTGACCGAAGCGCTCGGCGCTGACGAGTTCGCGCACGTGGCTGCAGTATGGCGCCAGTTCGGCAGAGGCGCACACGCCTTGGTGCAGCTGGTCAGCGTTGCCGCTTTCCGAATGGTGCTGTGGTTGTCTAGCCGTCTCTTTGGTCATGGTGGTGATAGTCGACCGACTGGCGATGTTGCCCGAAGGGGTACCTAACTCTCCTCCCAAGCCGCCGCGCTGCGGCGCTGAGGAAAAGTTAGCACGCGCTTAAGGCTCCCCCGAGTCGTCCTCGGCAATTACCGAGTCGTTCTCGGCAGCTGCCCACTCATCCTCGGCTCCTGCCGCCTGACCCTCGGCGGCAACTTCGCTGTCCGAGCCGCCTTCGTCATCGCCCGCGGCGCGCGCCCGGTCGTCGAGATAGCGCTTGCCGGCGCGTTCGGCGTCCGTTTGGGTCGGGGTCGAAGTGTCTGCAGCGGTGTCATCGAAGTAGTCGAACACGGCCGCGCCGATCTGGACCTCCTCACCGGACTGCACGCCCGCACGCTTCAACAACTGGTAGAGACCGTGGTTCCTGAAGTGGTATTGCAGGTACGCAACGGCTTCAGGGTTGACGGCGTCGAAGCGCGCAACGACCTCCTCGAGTTCACTGCCTGTCACGATCCAGCCGTTGCCCGTCATGTCGCGCCTGATCTCGATCGGCGTTACCTGCACGCGCCGCGGCCCCATCCCCGTCACTGGCTTCGGGCGCGGTGGGAGGAGCACGAACAGGGTGGCGCGCAACGCTTCGACGCCCGAGCCCTCAAGAGCTGAGATGGCAACCAACGGCAAGCCAGCCGTGGCAAGCTCCCGCTCCTTGACCGCCAACTCGTCGGCGTCCACCAGATCGGTCTTGTTCAACACGATCAGTGCAGGGCGTTCGAGCAGCTCGGGGTCGTACTCGCGCAGTTCGAGGCGCAAAGCGTCAAGGGTGGCCAATGGCTCGTCCGCAACGTCCAGCACGTAAACGAGCAGGCGAGTACGGGAGATGTGCCTGAGGAACTCGAGACCAAGGCCCTTACCCTTGTGGGCGTCCTCGATGATGCCGGGGATGTCGGCCATCGTGAAGCGCTGCATGTCCAGGTCGACGACGCCGAGGTTCGGGCTGAGGGTAGTGAAGGGGTAAGAAGCGATCACCGGCCGCGAGTTCGACAACACGGCGAGGAGGCTCGACTTGCCCGCGTTAGGGTAGCCGACGAGGCCGACATCCGCGATAGTCCTAAGTTCTAGGCGCAGCAGGCGCGACTCACCGAGCGTGCCCTTCTCCGAGAAGCGCGGCGCGCGACGTGTGGAGTGAGCGAAAGCCGCGTTACCGCGTCCGCCGACGCCACCTGCGGCGACGACAGCCGTCTGCCCAACTTCGATCAGGTCGGCGATGAGCTCGCCAGTCGCGACGTCCGTTGCCATCGTGCCGACCGGCACGTCGACGTACAGGTCCTCGCCGCTGAGGCCCGCCTTGTTGCGCCCCTCACCCTGCTTGCCTACCTGTGCGCGGAACTGCGTGCGCCCGACGAGCTTCGAAAGCGACGTGATGTCGTCGACCGCACGCAGGTAGATGGAGCCACCGCGACCGCCGTGACCGCCGTCCGGACCGCCCTTGGGTATGTACTTGAGGCGCATGAAGGAGAGGCCGCCATCGCCGCCTTTTCCTCCCTGAACCTGGATGTCGAGCACGTCACGGAAAGCCATTCAGTATCGCCCTAACGAGAACGCGGCCCCACCAGGAGCCGCGTTCGAGAATGTCCGGTGAGTCTGCCAGCCGCCGCGCGCGTCCAGCGCGAAAACAGGGCGCCGCTCGCGCAAGGCTGAGAGATCAGTCGGCTGCGACCGCTTCGACAGCAGTCTCAATGCTGATGAAGCGGCCCTTGTCGCCTTTGTTGTGGAAGCGTACGACCCCGTCGCGGAGTGCGAAGAGCGTGAAATCAGAGCCAAGACCGACGTTGCGGCCAGGGTGAAAGCGCGTGCCGCGCTGGCGAACGAGGATGTTGCCCGCGAGAACGACCTGACCATCGAAACGCTTGACGCCGAGGCGCTGGGAGTTGGAGTCGCGTCCGTTGCGAGTGCTACCGACGCCTTTCTTGTGAGCCATCTGCTTCTCCTAGTTGCCTCAGCCGCGGATGCTGGTGATCCGCACGCTGGTGAACTCTTGCCTGTGGCCGATGTGGCGGCGATAGTTCGCCTTGGCCTTGAACTTGTAGATATGAATCTTCTCGCCGCGGCCGTGCCCGATGACTTCGGCCTGCACGCTAGCGCCGTCCACGTGAGGAGCACCCACCTTGACGGCCTCGCCGCCGACTAGCAGCACCGGCAGTTCAAGGGTGGCGCCCGGCTCCGCGGCGACCTTCTCGACCCTTAGCACGTCGCCTTCGGCCACGCGGTACTGCTTGCCGCCCGCTTCAACAATTGCGAACATCTTCCGACCTCCGGTGCCCGACCTCGTGCGCCTGACGGCACCAATGTCAGCCCTAATGGGCACACTGCGCTCAGGACTCGCCTCCTGTGAGCCGGTCCGAGCGTCGAACACAGAGTATAGACGAGAAGACCGTCAACATACAACTAGTCGCAGGGGCGCAGGCTATTGGGTCTGGGCACCAGCCTACTCTGAGTAGGCGCGCGCCTAGCTCCCCTAGTCCATCGCCGCTGGTCTCACATGTGCGGGGCTGCTAGCATCGCCACCTGATATGAACCGCCCTCCGACCATCCCCGAGCTCATGAGCCCCGCCGGCCACTGGCCGCAGTTGCGCGCCGCGGTGGAGGCGGGAGCAGACGCCGTGTTCTTCGGCCTCACGCACTTCAGCGCCCGGTCCAAGGTTGGCTTCACGGCAACCGAACTGCCTGAAGTCATGCGTGAGCTACGTGGTCGCGCGGTCCGGGGTTACGTGACGTTCAATACCCTCGTGTTCGACGGCGAGTTGCGAGCCGCCCGCCGGGCGCTGGAGGCCATCGGCGAGGCCGGCGTTGACGCTGTCATCGTTCAGGACGTCGCCGCCGCGGCGCTGGCGCGCGAGGTTGCTCCAGACGTAGAGGTTCACGGTTCAACCCAGATGTCCATCACTAGTGCGCAAGGCGCTGAGTTGGCCAGGGCCTTCGGCTGCAGCCGGGTGGTGCTTGGCCGCGAGCTGAGCTTGGCCGACATCGCCAAGGTACGTCAGGGCACCGACGTAGAGATCGAAGTGTTCGTGCACGGCGCACTTTGCGTGTCCTACTCTGGCCAGTGCTTCTCGAGCGAGGCTTGGGGAGGGCGCAGCGCTAACCGCGGCCAATGCGCCCAAGCCTGCCGCCTGTCATATGACCTACTGGTTGACGGCTCCCACCGCGACCTAGGCGAGTACCGCTACCTGCTCTCCCCAGGCGACCTCTACGCGCTCCACCAGGTACCCGAGCTGGCTCGTATTGGCGTTTCGTGCCTCAAGATCGAGGGCCGCTACAAAGACGCCGACTACGTAGCCCTTACCACCGCCGCTTACCGCGAAGCGCTGGACGCACTTGCGCAGGAGAGAGCGCCAGAGATAACAAGCGAGGACGAACGCGACCTCGAGCAGGTCTACTCTCGGGGGTTAGGGCCTTGGTTCATGCATGGCACCGACCACCAGCGGGTGGTCGTCGGCCGCGCTCCGCGTCACCGCGGCGTCTTGTTGGGCGAGGTCGCAAACGTAACAAGCTCGACCGTGACGCTACGCCCCGGAAACGACGCTCCACTCGTCAAGGCCGGTGACGGCGTCGTCTTCGACGCCGCTCAGCGCCGCAGCCCCGACGAGCCAGAGGAAGGCGGCCCTGTCGTCAAGGCTGAGCAACTGCCTGGCGGCCTCGTGCGCCTGGCGTTCCTCAGGGGCAGCGTCAACCTCGGCCGTGTAGCAGCAGGCGATTGGCTCTGGCGCACCCACGACGCCGCGATTGACTCAAAGGTCAAGCCGTACCTCAACGCGCAAGACCCGCTCTACACACGGCCCGTCAATATCGCCGTGGTGGCGCACGTTGGCCAAGTCATCACCGTCGAGGGTCGCGCTAGCGGTTCGCGCGGCGCGGTCGTCGCGCGCGTTCAAGGCTCGGAGCCGCTGCAGGCGGCAACGCGGCACGGGCTAACGGCGGCACAGCTCGCTCAACAACTCGGACGGCTCGGCGGTACGGCGTTCCACCTTGGCGAGCTCACGGTCGACCTGGCAGGCGAACCGTTCGTGCCAGTCAGCGAACTGAACCGCCTGCGCCGTGAACTCGTGGAGGGCATCGCCGCCGCGCGAGAATCCCGGCCCGCGGCGGCGGCACAGTGGAGAGCGACACCGAACGGCGCGGCGGCGCATGGTCGTGGCGCATCCTCTCAACCCGATGCGCCGTCCAGGCTTCACCTGCTCGTCCGCACGCCGGAGCAGCTAGACGCCGTCCTTGCGCTAGTCGCAGATCACGCTGCTGCGTGGCCCGTCGCCAGCGTCACGCTCGACTACCTCGAGCTGTACGGCCTGCGCCCGTCAGTCGAGAGGGCGCAAGCGCTTGGGGTGGAGGTGCGCGTTGCGTCTCCGCGCGTCCTGAAGCCGAGTGAGCAGAACATCGTCAGGTTCCTACTTGGGCTTGGTTGCGGCATCGTGGTGCGGTCGGGCGGGCTGCTCCACGACCTCGCGCGCATCGCGCCAACTGAGCGGCCGCTGCTTGTCGGCGACTTCAGCCTCAATGTGGCGAACGCCGAGGCCGCGCGGGCATACCTCGACCTCGGACTGGCAACGATCACACCCGGTCACGACTTGAACGCCAAGCAAGTGGCCGACCTCGCCCGCTCCGTAGGGGGCACGGCCCTCGAAGTGGTGGCGTACCAGCATTTGCCCGTCTTCCACACCGAGCACTGCGTGTTCTGCCGTTACCTGAGCAGCGGTCACGACTACCGCGACTGTGGTCACCCATGCGAGAAGCACCGTATCGCCTTGCGCGACGCGCGCGGCCGCGAGCACCCGGTCATGGCGGACGTCGGATGCCGCAACACCGTGTTCAACGGCGAAGCGCAGACCGCCGCCAGGCACCTGACCAGTTGGTGGCAAGCGGGCGTGCGGGACTATCGACTCGAGTTCGTTCACGAGTCAGGGGCGAACGTCACCGAGGTCGTCGCTGCGTACACCGCGGCTCTCAACGCCGTCGAGCAAGGCGCCTACCGCCCAGCCGCGCTTGAAGAGCGGTTGGCTGCAGCCGTCGGGGCGATCACCGAAGGCAGCTTGTTCGTCCCGCGCGCGGCGCAAGCGGACGAAGGCGCCCTCGCCGAACTCCTCGAACTACCCGTCTTTCAGGGCGGCGTTCACTAAACGCGCCAAACCGAAGCGCGCGCTACAAGGGGAACAACAGCGGAACGACCACCAGGCCGACGACCCCCATGAGCAATTGCAGGGGCAGCCCGACTCTCGCGAAGTCCATGAAGCGGTACTGGCCGGGGCCGACCACCAGGGTGTTGACTGGCGTCGCCATGGGCGTGCAGAACGACGACGCGGACGCTAGCGCCACCATCATCAACACGCCCTCGGGCGACACGCCAAGCCCGGCTGCTGCGCTCAACGCCACCGGCGCCATCAACACGGCCGTGGCGGTGTTAGACATCACCTGCCCAAGGCCCGCCGTCACTAAGTACGTGCCAGCCAGCAATACTAGCGGCCCGGAGCCTCCGAACACCCGCACGACGACATCGGCCACCAGCTGCACGCCGCCCGTGACCTCTAGGGCCGACGCTAGCGGCAACATGCCAGCGATCAACACGACCGACTGCCACTGCACGGAGCGGTAAGCCTCCTCCATGGACAGACAACCAGTCACCACCAACGCGAGAGCAGCCATCAGGACAGCGACCACTGGAGCCACCCAACCCGCTGACATGCTGGCCAGCATCAACAGCAAGATCACCACCGCGAGTGGCGCCTTTCGGCGTTTCGGGGCAGGACGTTCACCGCCAGACTCGCTAAGCACTACCGCGTCTAAGCGCTCACCGTCGAGGCGGTCGATGGCGGAAAGCGCCCCCTGGACGAGAAGCGTGTCCCCGAAACGCAAGCGCGTCTCCGCCAGCCGTTGTGCACCGCTACCCTCGACCACCCGCTCGCCGCCGCGCTGCAACGCAACGACCTGCACTCCGAAGCGCTCGCGGAAACGCAGCGCGGCCAGGCTGTTACCTATCCAGCTCGAGCGCGGCGTCAGCAGTACCTCAGCGAAACCGAGGTTGGCAGGCACTAGGTCCTCGCCATTGACATCGACCTCTAGAAGTTCAGAGGCCGCCAGACCAGCCACCGCGCCTAACGCCTCGCGGCTGCCCTGCAACAAGATGCGGTCGCCAACGCGGAACTCCGTGTCGGGGCCGAGGCTCTTCGAGCGCCCTAGGTGGCGCCGCGAGCGCACGCCCGCCCTCACGGCCTCCGGCTCGGTATCGATCGCTAGAACACGCACGCCGAGGCGCTCAGGCCACCGCACCTCACGCAGACTACTGCCAACAAGGGGCGAGCCAGACTGCAAGGTGAGGCGCCCCAAACGCGTTGGCAAACCGTAACGCGTTGCCACCTCGACGAGGCCCTCCGTCTCCCCTCGCGCGCCCGGTGAGGTGGGTGCGGTCGCTGGGAGCAGGAAGCGCCCCAAGGTGGCCATGTAGAGGATGGCGACGGCCAACATGACGATGCCGATGGGCGTAAAGGCGAAGAAACCGAACGGCGCCCTGCCAGCGTCCTCCAGCGTCTGCGACACCACCAAGTTAGGCGGCGTGGCGATCAGCGTGAGCATGCCACCGACGAGCGCCGCGAACGCCACCGGCAGCAGCAGCTTGCTTGGGCTCACCTTCGCGCGCCACGCCATCGACACGACGATGGGCAGCATGACCGCGACGGTGCCAGTCGAACTCATGAAGGCAGATAGCAGTCCGGTGGCCAGCATGACCGCCACGATCATCCTGGGCTCGCTCTTGCCTGCCACTCGCCCGAGAGCGTTCCCAACCGCGGCGGCCAACCCCGTGTTCACGATGGCGAAGCCAACTACGAACAAGCCAGCGATCATGATCACCAGCGCATCGGAGAACCCAGCCAGCGCCTGCTGCGGGCTGAGCACGCCGCTGAGGGTGAGGGCAAGCACGACTAGTAAGGCAACAACGTCGATCCGGACGCGATCGGAGACGAACAGCACGATTGCCACGCCGAGAATGATGAAGACGGTGAGGGTAGGTCCGGACATGCCCCAAGTTACGACCTTGCTGGCCGCCAGAGTAGTTGAGGAACGTCCCCGCGAACGACAGGAACGCGTGACCCACGGCCCATTTAGTGTGAGCTTTCGCACATAATGGGCGCTTTTCCCTGCCCCATCATCCCGACACGTGTTTTTCTCGTGCCTGATGCCCTATACTCTCGGCGAGTTCACGAAAGGAGCTCGCTAATGGCCAAAGCCAAGGCAGCACCCAAGAAGGCAGATAAGACCGTAAGCAAGGCCGATCTCGTAAGCGAAGTGGCAGAAGCCACCGGCCAGTCCAAGAAGGCCGTCAAGGAGACGATGGACTCGCTCCTCGCCTCCATGACCTCGAGCATCGCCAAGGGCAACAAGGTCACGCTCACCGGCTTCGGCACGTTCGAAGTCCGCAAGCGCAAGGCCCGCACCGGCGTCAAGCCAGGCACGACCGAGAAGATCAAGATCCCGGCGAGTCAGTACCCGGCGTTCAAGGCTGGCAAGAGCCTGAAAGACACCGTTGGCGGCAAGAAGCCAGCGGCCAAGAAGGCTGCGGCCAAGAAATAAGGAAGTAATACCCACCCGCTTGGGTGGGCGCAACTCGTTGTTGAGTATGTGGGGCGGTCACAATGACCGCCCCACTTCAATTGCCGGCATTCATACGGAGTGCAGCGCCCGCAGCGCAAGCTCGACCTGCGCTGCCGGGTCGAGCGTTGGCACGACCGTAACGTCCGGCTCGACGCTTGGGTCCGGCGCCTCCAAGGTGGCGAACTGCGAGGCGAAGAGCGCCGCCGGGAAGAAGTGGCCCTCCCTAACGCGCAAGCGCGCCTCCACGGTGGCTTGGTCGACCTCGAGGTAGATGAACCTCAGCCCGTCCCCCGCTCCGCGCAGCCGGTCGCGGTAACTGAGGCGCAGTGCGCTGCATGCGACGACCACGCCGTCGTCGCCAGCCAAACCGCGCGCAAGGGTGTCCGCAACGCGGTCAAGCCACGGCCAACGATCCTCGTCCGTGAGGGGTACCCCGGCCGCCATCTTCGCGCGGTTAGCCTCAGGGTGGAGGTCGTCGCCATCGACGAACTCGCTACCCAAGCGCTCGGCCACCCAAGCGCCGATCGTGCTCTTGCCGCAACCGGAGACCCCCATCACGACAACCGCGTGTGCCACTACTCGCTCTTTGCGCGGTACAGGATCTCGCCCGCCTTGCGCACTAACAACACGCCCTCGTCCTCGCGGTCGGCCCACTCCTCGACATCGATGGTGTCCGGGTCGAGGTAGCCGAGCGCCAAGGACGCACACTCTTCAGGCGATACCCTCGACGCCAGCGTCACGCGGGCTCGCGGGAGCTCGACACCGTCGACGTAGTGGCCGTCGCCCCTAACATGTGTGGAGTGGGCCAGCACGCCGAGCGGGTAGTGCGAGAAGTCGCTCCACTGCTCCAAGAAGTACTCAAGCACGTGGTAGCCGATGGCCCTGATGTGAGTGCCGTGCACTGAACTCACGTCACTCAAGTGCGGAGCGTAGATGATCAGTTCGCCCCCCGCTTCAAGCGCGGGCTCGAGCTTGTACATGGCCTTACCTGCGGTCCACAGCTCCTCGTACATTGGCGGGGCGCACGACAAGATGCGCTTGTACGGTTTATCGACCCAACGCACGTGCCGCTCACTGGAGAGGTCCGCCGCCGCCGACCAAGCTTGCACAACGTCGCCGATGAACACGCCAGCGAGGTCGTTGCCAACGACGACGACGGCAGTCAGCGTGACTGGCGTGCTGAGCAGCTCGGCCGCGGCGTGGATCATGGCGCGCACCGGCGTGTCCTTGATGCCGATGGTGCCGCGCACGCCGGCAAGCGCACCTAGCCAATGCGTTACGTCGATCATGTCCGAGCCACTGATGCCAGGGAACAAGTACTTGGCGCCGCCCGAGAACCCAACCACCTCGTGAGGGAACGTCGGGCCAAGTATCAGGATCTCATCGTGCTCGAGGGCCGCACGGTTGAGGCGCACGTCGACGTCGCCTCCAAGCGTTGGGTGCCAACGGTCACCAGCGATCTCCTTCACCCGCGACTGTGGCAGCGACCCGATGCTGACGAGGGTGCCTTCCTCGTACCAGCCGTGGTTGACGATGCGCACGTTCGGGAAATCGCGCTCCTTCGTCTCGGCGGTGAGGCCGACGAGCCGTAAGAGGTGATCCGGGTCGAGGGGTACGTGCGTGCCGAGGGCCACCATGAAGGTCACAGCGCGTGCGTCGTCAAGCGCCTGCATGGTGCCGCGGAACAACAGTGGCAGAGGCACGCTACGCGTGTGGTCAGGGATCAGCACGAGCACGCTGCGGCCCGTGAACTGTCCAGCAAGGCCGGCGTTGAGGGCTTCGAGTACCTCCGTTTCTGAGAGGGTCTGACCCGCTAGCGCACGGCGCTGCACCCGGAGGCCGCCGGAAATCGACTGGTGATCGTTTGTCGTATCCATCTGAGCACTACCCTAATCGTTCATGGCCGCTTCGGACAGCCTGGCAGTTCGCAAGAGTTGCTCGCCGCGAGCGCATGACAGGAGTCAACGTCACCACGCTAACCTCGGTAGTAGCATCAACTCGTGACGAGCACGCCCCGCTCCCCGCACGCGCCGCTGAAGGTCGTCGTGGTGTACGCCACCATGTTCGGCGCCACTGAGTTGGTGGCCGAGACGGTGGCTCACGCCCTGTCGGCCGAGTTCGGCGTCGAAGTGGCTTGCCGGGATGCCGCGTGGCTGGACTTCGCTGAGTTGCTGAACGCCGACCTCATCGTGATCGGCTCGTCGACTTGGAACATCGGGCAGCTACCGAGCGACTGGGAGCTGCGCCTGGATGAACTAGCGACGCTTGACCTGCACGGCAAGTACGTTGCGCTGTTCGGCACGGGCGACCGCCGCGGTTACCCCGACACTTACCTCGATGCCCTCGACACCATCGCCCGCGCGCTCACACCGACCGGCTGCACGCTCATCGGCGAGTGGTCGACGGCTGGTTACGTGTTCACCGGGTCCCTGGCGCTGCGCGGCGATAACTTCGTCGGGCTTGGCCTCGATGAGGACAACGACCCCGACCTCACCGCTGCTCGCGTGGACCTGTGGTGTGCGCAGTTGGCAAACGAGGTGAACGCGTTTCACGTGCTTGAGCGGGCTGGAGTCGCTTGAGGACCGCCCTGTAGTTCTCATCCCCGGCCCGCGCCCGTGTGGGAAGAGCTCGCCATAACGGCACATCGGAGACGTGGGTGTGGGCGCAGCCCTATCGAGGGTAAGCGCCGCCGCGCTCTTTGAGGGCCAGTACGAGGTGGACGTGGTCCTGCCGCACGGTTGCGCGTTAAGGAACGCAGGCACTCGGTCGGGCTTGTTGCCGCCTATTACCAACTCGGCCTCGAGCCGCTCTGGTTCACCTGCACCCGGTGACCACGGGCCCGCGCCCACACCGCCCCGGTTACAATCGTGAGCAATATGCGAAAAAACCAGGTGACAGTGCGCAGCGTACCGGCGTTGCTGCACGCTAGAGCCACCCAGACCGGCGTCGCCTTGCGCGTAAAGCGCTTCGGTTTGTGGGAGAAGATCTCGTGGGCGGATTACGCCGCCAAGGTGAACGCCTTGGCGCGCGAGATGATCCACTTTGGCTTGCGTGCCGGTGAGCGCGTGGCCGTACTGTGCGAGAACCGCCCTGAGTGGTTGATGGCCGACATGGCCATCCAGAGCGCGGGCGCTGCCACGGTAGGCGTTTACACCACCAGCAGCCCTGAGCAGCTCGCGTACCACCTCAAGCATTCCGACGCGGTGGGGGTCATCCTCGAAGACGCCGAACAGCTCGAGAAGTGGCTGGCCGTGCGAGACGCCTGCCCGACGGTGCAGTGGGTCGTGGTCATCGAGCCGGAGGACGTCGAGGACACCCTCGCTTGGGACGCCGTCATGGCTAGCGGCGCAGCGCGCTACGCCGCCGACCCGCAACCGGTGGAAGACCGCTTAGCCGCCATCGACCCAGACGACACCGCCCTCTTCATCTACACCTCCGGCACCACTGGCGACCCCAAGGGCGCGAAGCTCTCGCACGCCAACCTCCTGTGGGCCATGGGTTCCCTCAACGAGGCCATGCCGCTGCAGCACGGCGACGAGCTCCTGTCGTTCCTGCCCCTTTCGCACATCGTCGAGCGGCTCATCAGCGTGGCGGCTCCCCTGCGTTACGGCTACACGGTGTCGTTCACGGAGAACCTCGACACGGTGCTCACCAACCTCCAAGAGATCCGCCCGACCATCTTCTTCGCGGTCCCGCGCATCTGGGAGAAGCTCCACTCGCTCGTCGAGCTGAAGATGAAGGACGCCAACGTCATCAAGCGCAAGGCGTACGGCGCGGCTCTCGGCGCGGCCAGACGCGGCAATCCCGTCGCGGTCGGCATGGCGCAGTTGGCGGTGCTGAGGCTCCTGCGTTACCGCCTCGGGCTCGACCGCGTTAGGGTCGCCATCTCCGGCGCCGCGCCCATCGCGCCCGAGGTGCTGGCGTACTTCCGCGCCATTGGGGTAGACATTCGCGAGGGCTTCGGGCTCACCGAATCCACCGGCATCATCGCCATCCACCGCAGCGCAGGCCGCCTCGGCACCGTCGGCTTCCCGTTCCCCGGCGTGGACGTGAAGATCGCGGACGACGGTGAGATCCTCAGCCGCAGCGCAGGCAACTTCCTCGGCTACCACAAGGACCCTGACGCCACTGCCCAAGCCTTAGCGGACGGCTGGTTGCATACTGGAGACGTCGGCGAGCTCGACGCAGACGGCCAACTCCGCATCACCGACCGCAAGAAGGACATCCTCATCACGGCGGGCGGCAAGAACATCGCCCCGCAGAAGATCGAGAACCAGCTCAAGTCGAGCCCCTACATCAACGACGCCGTCGTCATCGGCGACCGCCGCAGGTTCCTCACAGCGCTGCTCGTGCTCGACGAGGACAACGTCACGCACTGGGCCATGGAGCGTCAACTCGCGTACTCCACCTACACCGACCTGGCAAGCAACCCGGAAGTGCGCGAGTTGATAGCTGCCGAGGTCGAGCGCGTTAACGCGACGCTCGCGCGGGTGGAGACGGTCAAGAAGTTCTCCATCCTCCCGAAGCGCCTCTACCACGAGGACGGCGAGGTCACCGCCACCCTCAAGGTCAAACGCTCGAGCATAGCGAGCAAGTACGAGCACCTCATCGAGGAGATGTATGCCTGAGCGTCAAGGAACCATTTGGAGCACGCGTGCTCTTCCGTGAGCGTTACGAGAACGACCTGTGGCTCATCCGTGGGTCGCAGGCCTGGGTGATCGCTGGCATAGCAGGAGCGGCGCTGCTTGCGCTGCCGCTCCTCGTCAAGGGTTACCTCATCTATAACGTCACGCTCTTCTTCGTTTACGCGCTAGTGGCACTGTCGCTAGCGGTGCTCGTCGGGTTGACGGGGCAGGTGTCGTTAGGGCACGCCGGGTTCCTGGCGGCAGGCGCCTACACGCACGCCATCCTCACGCAGCAGGGCGTGCCTTACGTGCTCGCCATACTCGCGGCCGTTGCGGTGACCGCCCTGCTCGGTGTGCTGATCGGGGTGCCTGCCCTGCGGCTCGAGGGGCCGTACTTGGCCATCGCGACGCTAGGTTTCGGCCTCGCCATCCAGCAGATCCTCAACAACTGGGCGCTAGTCGGAGCCTCGACCGGCACGCTCGTCGACAGGCCCATGCTGTTCGGCATCGACTTCTACGGCGACCGCCCCTACTACTACCTAGTGTTGGCGCTGGCTGGCTTCGTAACGTGGTTGCTATTCAACCTCGAGCGGTCGCACGTCGGTCGGGCGTTCAGGGCCACCCGCGACGCGGACCTAGCCGCGCAGATGAGCGGCATCGGCCTCGCCCGCTACAAGACCCTCGCCTTCGTGATCTCGGCCGGCGTGGCTGGCCTAGCTGGCGCGCTGTATGGACCGCTCGTTGGCTACATCACGCCCGAAGGCTTCAACCTCATGCTCTCGATCAAGTTCCTCCTCATGACGATCGTCGGCGGGCTCGGGTTCCTGCCAGGCGCGCTGCTCGGTGCGGGTTTCATCACGGGCCTTGACGTCTACCTCTCCACCTTCCGCGCCTGGTCTCAGCTAGCGTTCGGTCTAGTCGTCATCGGCATCATGATGCTCGAGCCCGCTGGCCTTTACGGTCGCTGGCTGAAGATCAAGCGCTTCTGGAAGTCGTGGCCGCTGTGAGAGGCGTGGGAGGGGCGCAGTGAACGGTCTAGACAGCCTCGTGCAAGCCCTCGTGAGCGGCGCCAGCATAGGCAGCGTCTACGCGCTGGTGGCGCTCGGGCTGGTGCTCCTTTACCGCACGACGCGCATCCTCAACTTCGCGCACGGCGACCTCGGGGTGGCAGGCACCTTCATCGCGTACACGCTCCTGACGCAACTGCGCATCCCGTTCGGCCTGTCGTTCCTCCTGGCTTTAGTCGCCGCAGCAGCGATAGGCATGCTCATCTACCTCCTGCTCGTGCGCCCAGCCAAGAACCAGAGCGAGCTCGGGCTGCTGATCCTCACCCTTGGCCTCGCACTGGCCCTCGGCGGGCTCGACGCGCTGCTGTTCGGCACCAGCAACAAGGTCGTGCCCACCCTCGTGCCCGACCAGATCCTGCGCTTCGGGGGGGTATCGCTCAGCCTCGTCTCGCTGATCACGTCGCTCTTCGGGGTGGTGCTCATGGTGGCGCTGTGGGCGCTCCTCACGTTCACGAAGCTCGGGGTGGCCATGCGCGCGGTCGCCCAGCGCGAGGACGTGGCCGAGGCCGTTGGCCTGCCGGTCCGCACGGTGCTCATGGCCACTTGGGCGGCCGCCGCCGTCCTCGCCACCGCCGCCGCGCTCCTGTTCGCGCCAACCACGCTCCTGAACCCGACCATGATGCTCGACCCGCTCAGTAAAGGCTTCGTGGCCGCCGTGATCGGCGGCATGAACTCGCTGCCTGGCGCCGTGCTTGGTGGTTACCTCCTCGGCATCCTCGAACTCCTCGTCGGCGTGTACATCTCGCTCGAGTTCAAGGCGTCGTTCGCGTTCCTCGTGGTGGTGTTAGTACTCGTCCTCAAGCCCCACGGTTTGCTAGGGAGGGCCGACGTGAAGCGCGTTTGAGGCACGCGCTCCCGCTGTACCAGTTCAAGAACGTGGCGCTGCCGCGTTAACTCATGGCGTGGTACCGTTCTAGCCAAGGAACCAATTCGAACCCCAGCCAGCGGCGGGGATAAGGAGCAGCATGAAGCGGATCATCGCGGCAGTTACTCTAGCTTTCGTTATGGCGTTCGGCCACGCGGCCGAGCCAGGCATCACGGACTCCGAGATCGTCATCGGCAACTGGGGCCCCATGTCTGGGCCTGCGGCGGCGTGGGGGACGGTCACCACGGCCATAGAGGCGTACTTCAAGTACATCAACGACCAGGGCGGTATCCACGGGCGCAAACTGGTCCTAGCAGCGCGTGACGACGGTTACGACCCGGCCCGCACGGTGGCCGCCGTACGCGAGCTCATTGACCGCGAGAACGTCTTCGCCTTCGTCGGCGGCGTCGGCACCGCCAACGGCCTAGCCGCCATGCCGCTCATCCAGCGCGCGGGCGTGCCCTGGGTCGGGCCCGCCACCGGCTCCGAGGTCTTCTCTGAGCAGTCCAAGGGCCTGATCTACTCGACGTTCACCGATTACGTCGTCGAGGCCGTCCTCATGACGCGCTACGCGGTGGAGACACTCGGCAGCAAGAACATCGCCATCTTCTACCAGAACGACGGTTACGGCCAGGCCGGCCTGCGCGGTCTCGAACAGGAAGTCGCCCGCCTCAAGGCGGCCGGTTACGACGTGACGGTCGGCGACAAGGTGAGCTACGAGCGCGGCACGACCAACCAGGGCGTGCAGGCGCTGCGCTTGCGCGGCTCCGGTGCAGACACCGTGCTCCTCTTCTCCGATCCGACCGCCGCCGCCACGCTAGTCAGCGAGTTCCAACGACTCGACTTCACGCCCCAGATGCTGGCGACCGTGACCCTGCTCGACCCGGCGCTCATGTCCAACCCCGGCATGCAGGGCGCGCTCTTCTCCGTCTTCCTGCGCCTGCCGAGCGTCATCGTCGGCGAGGGCAACGGCGACCCAATCGCCGACCAGATCTACCGTGACGTCGTCGTGGCGTACGCGCGCGAAGTCGCAGGGGATCCGTTCCGCGCCCTGGCAGGCGTGGCGTTCGCCCAACCGCTCGTCCTGGCGCTCGAGGCCGCCGGCCGTGACGTGACGCGCGCCTCGTTCATGGAGGCGCTCTCCAACATCTCCGGTTACACGACGGGTCTGTACCACGACCTCACGTTCGGAGACGGCTACCAGGGCAACAACTCCGTCATGCTCCTGCAGGTGACCCCCCAAGGCCTGCGCCCAGTCTCCGACTGGCTCACGCTCTAGGAACGGCGCTGGTGGGGCGCCCTATCGCGCGCCCCACCACTCTTATCTAACGTGGCTTCACTATTGGAACTCGAGAAAGTAACGCTCACCTTCCGTGGGCTTACCGCGCTGTCCGGCGTGTCTGCCGAGGTCGACGAGGGCGAAGTCGTGGCCGTCATCGGCCCGAACGGCGCGGGCAAGACGAGTCTCTTCAACGTCATCTGCGGTTTCTACCGCCCGCAAAGCGGCGCGGTGCGCTGGCAAGGCCAAGAGATCACAGGCAAGCCGCCGCACATGGTCGCGCGCTTGGGCATAGGTAGGTCGTTCCAGAACATCGAGTTGTTCAAGTCACTGACGTGCCTAGACAACCTGCTCCTCGGCCGCCACCTGCACGTGAAGTCGAACTTCGTCTCGGCCATGTTCGCGACGCGCGCCTGGGTGCGCGACGAGGTGGCGCAGCGCAGACGCGCTGAGGAACTCATGGACCTACTCGACCTGCAGGCGTACCGCGATCAGCACGTAGGGGCGTTGCCGTATGGCGTGCAGAAACTCATCGAGGTAGCGCGGGCACTGGCGGCCGAACCGAAACTACTACTCCTAGACGAGCCGGCAGCTGGCATGACCGTGGAGGAGAAGGACGACATGATGGTCACCCTCCTGCGGCTGCGACGCGACCTCAACCTCACCATGCTCGTCGTCGAGCACGACTTGCGCGTCGTGAGTCGCCTAGCCGACCGCGTAGTGGTGCTAGATCACGGCACGAAGATCGCTGACGGCGCCCCGCGCGAGGTGCAAGACAACCCCGCCGTCGTAAGCGCCTACCTCGGCAGCACCAAGCTCGCCTCTAACGTCGAGGACGCGGCGGTGGCGTCATGAGCGAACCCCTGCTCGAGCTGCGCACCGTCGAGAGCGGCTACCACAAGCAGCTACGGGTCCTTAAGGGCGTTTCGCTGAGCGTTGCGTCCGGCACCTGCGTCGCGGTGCTCGGTTCGAACGGCGCAGGCAAGAGCACCATGCTCAAGACCGTCATGGGCCTGGTGGAGGACGAGCCGCGCAAGGGCAGCGTGCTCGTGATGGGCAAGAACATGACGCGCGCCGCCACCGAGCGCATCTCGCAGGCTGGCATCGCATACGTGGTCGAGGACCGCGGGATGTTCCCCGACCTGAGCGTGGCAGAGAGCCTCAAGCTCGGGGCCTTCCACCGCGGTAATAGAGCCGAGGTCAAGAGCGACCTCGAGCGCATGTTCAGCTACTTCCCGCGGCTAGCGGAGCGCTTGAAGCAAGACTCAGGCACGCTGTCCGGCGGTGAGCAGCAGATGCTCGCCATCGCGCGCGCCCTGATGAGCCGCCCTAAGCTCCTCATGCTCGACGAGCCGAGCCTCGGCCTGGCGCCCATGCTCGTCGAGGAGATCTTCGGCGTCATCCGCGAGATCAACCGGGAGGGCATGGGCATCTTGCTCGTCGAGCAGAACGCCAACCAGGCACTCGCCATCGCAGATTACGGGTACGTGCTCGAGGGCGGCCGCTTCGTGTTAGAGGGCAGCGCTGAGGAGTTGCGCGCCAACGAGAACGTCCAGGAGTTCTACCTCGGCGTGCGCGCAAGCGGTGACGAGCCGCGCCTCCACGTGCGCAGGCGCAGGCGGCGGTGGAACTAGGTCAGTCGGCGCCAGCGACCTCTGCCGCTTCCGCGTAACCCTCCAAGTAACCGCGCGCCTGGCGGTTGAACATGCGCGCGTACTTACCGTTCAGCTCGATGAGTTCCTCGTGCGTGCCGCGCTCGGTAACGCGGCCACCCGTCAACACGACTATGCGCTCGGCCAAGCGCACCGTGCTGAAACGGTGCGAAACGACGACGGCGATGCGCGTGCGCGCCTGGGCGCGGAGCGTTTCGATAACCTCGAACTCGGCGTCAGCGTCGAGGGCGCTCGTTGGTTCGTCGAAGATGAGCACGGAGCCGCCGCGGTAGTAGAGACGCGCGAGCGCGATGCGTTGCCATTGGCCACCGGACAACTGCCTGCCACCTTCGAACCAGCGCCCTAGCATGTTGTCGTAACCGTCAGGCAGGTGACCGATGAACTCGTCAGCGCCGGCGCGCACGCTGGCCGCATGCACGGCGGCGTCCAGCCCCGCTTCCCTACCGCCAGCCCCCTGACTCGGCATGCCGTCCGCGACCTTGCCGATGGCGATGTTCTCGCGCACCGTCATCTGGTACTGCCCGAAGTCCTGGAACACGGTGCTCATCTCGGTCCTCAAGCTCGCGGCGCTGAACCGCGCCGCGTCTTGGCCGTTGACCAGGATCGTGCCGCGCGTCGGGCGGTAAAGGGCCGTCATGAGCTTGACGATCGTCGACTTGCCCGCCCCGTTCTCCCCCACTAGCGCGAGCGTCTCGCCGCGCTTGACCGTGAACGACACGCCGTGGAGCACGTCGGCGTCGGTTAGCGGGTAGCGGAAGCTCACGTCCTTCAACTCGATCTCCGTGATGGGACCGCTCCACGTCTCGCCCGCCGTGAGGTCGGTCGTCGGCAACTCGAGGAACTCGAAGAGGTTACGCATGTACAGCAGGTTCTGGTAGATGCCGCTGAACCCAGACAGCAGGTTCGAGAACTGGCTCTGCAGTTGCGAGATGCCCTGTATGAACATCCCGAAGTCACCGACGGTGAGGAGCCCAGCTGCGGCGCGCCGCAGCACCAGGTAGGTGGCGCTGCCGACCATGGCGGTCGAGAAGAACGAGGCCGCAAGGCCCCAGCCGCTCCGCCGCCTGATGAGCGATACGAGCTGGCGCCTGAACTTGAGGTAGTACTCCTGCCAACGGTCCATCAGGTAACCGCCGAAGTCGAAGAGGCGGATCTCTTTGACCGCCTGGTCGTTCGTGAGCAGTTGGCCAAGGTAGTTCTGGCGCCTGGCGTCCGTCGCGAAGCGCCTGAACATGCGGTAGCCCTCAGTGCCGAAGCGCGACGAGGTGATGACGGAGGGCACGGAGGCGACGAGAACCAGCGGCACTACCGCCCAACCCAGCTGAATCATGAGCGCACTGATGGAACCGAGGGTGAGGAGCGACTGGCCGAGCGTGACGACCTGCGTGAACACCCCAAGCGGCCGCGTCCCCACCTCACGGTAGGCGTTCTGAAGCGCGTCATAACTAGTTGGATCCTCGAACTGCGCTAGTTCTAGTTCGCCGGCCTTGGCGAGGATCAAGCGGCTGATGCGGTTCTGCAACGCGTCACCGAGGAGTTCGCGGATGGCGCCCTGCAGCGTGCCTATCACGCTAGTTGCCGCAACGAGGCTCACTTGGAGGAGCAGCAGGCCAAGCATGCGGCTCAGCGCCTCGGAAGCGGAGCCAAGCGTGCCGGCGATGGCGGCGGCGACGGCGTCCAGCAGCAACTTGGATACCCAGAGGCTAGCGGCGGGCATCAGCGCCTGCAACGCGCTTAGGGCGGCCATGCCCGCCATCGAGCTCGGGCTTGCTTGCCGCACCAGGCCTAGGGTGGTTCTTAAGTCACGTAGCTGCTGGCGCAACGAGATCGGCGCCGCTTGTTCAGGAGTTCTAGGTGGCTGTCTGCTACCTCGACCCTCGAACATCTACGCATTGCCAATGCTGTCGGGCTCAAGAGTTAGCTTCACGCGGAGTATTCTCGCACTGCGCGGCGCTCACCTCGCTGTCATGCGCGACGTGCTGAACCTAGTTAACCTCAGTCATGACCGAGCGCGCACCAGAACCGTTCGAAACCATGCGCTACGAGCCAGGTAGTCCGGGCGGCATCGTGCGCCTGAGCGCTCATTGCACGCGGCTGGCGCGCGCCTGCCACTACCTCGGCATAGCGTTCTCTCCCGAAGCGGCGCACGACCTGCTGCTGAGCACGGTCGCCGACCGCCCGGTTCCGACGCGGGTGAGGCTCCTGGTCACCCGCGCTGGCGAGCTAGAGGTGACCACCGGAGCCGTACCCGTCGAGTCGCCCGAACCAGTTAGCGTCGGCCTGGCCTTCGAGCGTTGCGATGAACGCGACCCGCTTAGGCGCCACAAGACGACCGCGCGAGGACTCTACGACCGCGCCACCGCCCGCGCAACCGAGTTGGGGTTGGCCGACATCGTCTTCTTGAACCGCCAAGACGCCGTGGCGGAGGGCGCGATCTCCAACGTGTTCGTGCGCCGCGGCGATGCGCTCGTGACGCCACCGCTTGCGGCCGGCGCTCTGCCGGGCGTGCTGCGCGGCGAACTCATCGCGGGCGGCAGGTGCGTCGAGGCTGACGTGAGCCTTGCCGAGTTGGAGGCAGGCGAGTTCTACCTAGGCAGCTCACTCAGGGGCCTGCGGCGCGCGCAGGTAGCGCCCGGGTTGGTTACCGTCGCCGACGGGCGATGACTAGGTCGATGGCCAGAAGCCATCCATCCGCGCGGTGCGAGGGTACACTCGGCTTGAATGGCTAGGCCTTCCAGCCCCACCCCGGGCTTCCCGTTGCCAGATGCGCAAGAAGCAGCTGACCGGCCCGCCGTAGCGGAAGCGAGCACGCGGCCCCTCACGCGGGAGTGGGTCGATTACAGCGCAGAACTAAGACTCTTCAAGCACCCGGCGCTGCGGCTCCTGTTCATCGCAGGCGGCCTCGTAGCGATCGGTCTTGGAGTGGTCGGCTACTTCGTGCCGGGCATGCCGGGCACGGTGTTCTTCCTCATCGCCACCTGGTTCTTCGCTCAGTCGAGCCCGCGCTTCTACAACTGGGTCCTCAACCACCGCCTGTTCGGGCCGCTCATCCGCGACTACCGCGCTGGTCGCGGCATACCTGGGTGGGTGAAGTGGTACGCCTCGAGCATGATCCTGGCCGTGTCGGCCGTAAGCACCTGGTTGGTTGGCGTGCAGCGGGGCAACACCGTAGTTGGCGCGCTCATCGCCGCGACCGCGCTGTTCGGCGTGTGGTACGTGTTCCACGTTCCAACGAAACTAGACGGTCAACCCCAAAAGGGCGGGCGCCAGTAGGCGCCCGACCAGACCTCACCTAACCCAGAGTTCAGATGAGCGTCGCCTCGACCGTGATGGCCACGCCAGCCAACGCGCGCGACACCGGGCACGTGGCGGCAGCGGCCTGCACGAACTTCTGGAAGTCGGCGTCGCTGATGCCAGCGACCTTGACCTTGGTGACGAGATGGCTCTTGCTGATGGTCATGGCGCCGTCGACGCGCTCCATGGTGATGGCCGCGGTCGTCTCGATGCTGTCGGGCACGTTGCCAGCGCCAGATAGTTGACCGGAGAGCGCCATGGAGAAGCAGCCAGCATGCGAAGCCGCCAGGAGCTCCTCCGGGTTCGTACCAGTCTCGGGGCTAGCCCCGCGCTCGAAGCGCGACACGAACGAGAACGGGCCAGAGTAGGCGCCGCTCGCCATGTGCATCTCGCCCTTACCTTCTTTCAGTGAGCCGCTCCAACGCGCATCAGCCTTAGTGATTGGCATGTCTGCCTCCTCTGTCTAGTCGAGTGGCGTGCACCCGTCGCCTGCGCTGACGGGGCAGGTACTCTGCGGCCATCGTAGCCCGCGCTCACGAAACGCGGCACGACGCTTGGCATCACCCGCTCGGCTTGCGGGTACCCCGCCCTACCGCGGCTGGCGGCATGGCGGGCTAAGCTTGCCCGATGCCATCACCCACCCAGAAGGCGGGCCTCCCCGTCCTACTTATCATCAGCTCGAGCACTAGACCCTCGAGGAAGAGCAGCGCGTTGGCGGCCTGGCTTCAGGACTTAGCGAATGCGCAAGGGGCGTTCGAACCCGACATCGTCGAGCTCGCCGACCTCGACCTACCGCTGCTGAACGAACCGCACCACCCGCGCATGCAGCGTTACGAGTTCGACTACACCAAGGCTTGGGCGCAACGCGTCGAGCGCGCAGCCGCCGTCGTGGTCGTCACGCCGGAGTACAACCACTCCTACCCGGCTGGCCTCAAGAACGCGCTAGATTACCTCAGCCTCGAATGGGCCGGAAAGCCGCTCGGGTACGTCACTTACGGCGGGGTCTCGGCCGGCACGCGCGCGCTGGTGGCCCTGCAGCCCGTCGTCGCTGCGCTAGGCCTGCAGCCGGTGCAGGTCGCCGTCAACGTTCCGTTCGTGGCCGAGGTCGTCAAGGCCGACGGCTCCGTTCATGCTAACGAGACCATGCGGAAAGCCGCCACCAGCATGCTTGCTGCGCTCGCCACCCGCGTAGGCGAGCGACGCCTCCTCACGGAACTCGCGGACACCAAGGTCGGTACTCCAGGGGCCAGCGAAGCGCGCGGCCAAAGCGCGAACTAAGCACTCACCCGAAGTCGTAAACGTCCTGGTCTGCTACTGGCCGGTAGCCGATGGCCTGATAGATGCCGTTGGAGGTCGGGTTAGCCAGGTCAGTAAAGAGCGTCACGTGGGCCTTGCCGTTCGCTAACAGTTGTTGCGTGAGGGCCGCCGTAAGCGCGCTGGCGTACCCTCGACCACGTTCCTCCGGCGGCGTGTAAACGGGCCCGATGCGGATGCCGTTGCGCGTAGGGCCACGCGCGCCGGCGAGGCTGACGGCGCGGCCGGCGTCCCACCAGAGCCACAGGCCGCCGTCTGCGGCGGCCAGATCGCGGTCTACCGCCGCACCCGCCCCCTCGAGCGACAGGCGCGGATCAGTCGGCGACGCTTCCGCCATGAAGGCGAGGCGCCACGCGACAAGGAGCTCGCGGTCGTCGTTGGCGGCGCGCACCATGCTTCCGGTTGCCGCTTTAGGCGGCACGACGGCCGTGCACTGGTAGACGCGCTCGGCCTGCGCGCGCCGCGCCGTAGTGGCGTGCGCAGCAGCCAACGCGCGCGCGTAAGCGGCCGAAGGTTCGGGCGCGCCAACTACTCCCGCCGCGTGAGGGGCTGACGCGATGAGCGGCGCCAGAACCTCGCCAAGGTCGTGGCCGGCCGCCGCTCGGCTTAGGATCACGCGGTGCGGCGGCGTCTGCAACGCGACTAGCGTGGGCGCGCCGTCTTCCAGGTGGACGACCGCCATGAAGGCGTCCGGCGCGAAACCGGTTAGCAGGCTTGGCAAGAGGCCCAGCAGCAAGCAGTGCTCAACCTCATGCTCTAGCAGGAACGGCTCTGCCACCTCCACGAACGCCGCGGGCTCGTGGTAGACGACCAAGTGGTAAGCACTGCTCATAGGCCTGATGATACGCGCCGTCGGTCGCGCGCTTCACTTATCATCGGCGGCATGGACCGCCGCCCCTCAGACATCGACCTGCACACACCCTGGGCGGACCGCTCACCCATGCTCCTCGGTCACCGCGGCGCGCCGCGCGTGGCGCACGAGAACAGCGCCGCCGCCTTCGCCGCCGCGCTGGCAGCTGGGCTCGACGGGCTCGAGACGGACCTCCAACGCACGCTGGACGGCGTTCTCGTAATCAGCCACGACCCCTATCTCGAGGGGGAGGGCGGCGCACCGAGCAGCTTCATCGCGAAGATGACCCTCGCTGAGGTGAAGCGGCGTGCGCCACACCTGCTCACCCTCGCCGACTTGAAGAGCTTAGTAGAGGCGCACCCGCAGGCGCGCGTGAACCTGGAACTCAAGACAGCTGCGCCGTTCGACGATGCGCGGGCCCGGGAGCTCTGCACCGAACTCGGGCGCTGGTCGCCGGAGTTGACGAGCCGACTCTGGGTCTCGAGCTTCGACCCGCTGGCGCTGCTCGTCATGGCGGACGTGGGTGCGCCCGTGCCACTCGCGTTCCTCGCGTACGATGCGAGCGCGCTGCAGCTGCTAGACAGCCTGCCAGTCGCGGCCGTTCACCCGCACTTCTCGCTCGTCACCGCCCAGCGCATGGCAGCATGGCAAGCCCGCGGGCTTGCGGTCTTCACGTGGACGGTCAATGACCTCGGCTTGGCGCAGCGCATGCTTGCTTTGGGGGTCGACGGTTTGATCGGCGACGTTCCCGAGACGTTGCTCGCCGCCCGCCTGTGAGCACCGAAACCACTCAGGTACTGCGCGGCGCGACTCCGAGAACCAACCTGCTCCTCGGTACCGCGCTGATGCTAGCCGCGATGGTGCTGCTCCCCATGATGGACGGGCTCGCCAAGGGCCTTAGCGAGCGCTACCCAGTCCCGATGATCGTGTGGGCGCGCTACCTCTTCCACTTGCTGTGCATGTTGCCGATCCTGCTGTGGCGCTTCGGGGCGCGCGGCCTCGTGCCGAAACAGGTGGGGCTCCAAGTCGCGCGGGGCAGCTTGCTGCTGGCAGGCACATCTCTGTTCTTCTTCGCCCTCTCGCTACTGCCCCAAGCCACTGCCCTGGCGCTCTTCTTCGTCTCCCCGCTCGTCGTGACCGTGCTCGCGCCGCTGCTGCTCGGCGAGCGCGTCGGCGGCTGGCGCGTGCTTGCGGTCTTGGTCGGCTTCGTCGGGATCATGCTCATCCTCAAGCCCGGCACTGGTGCGTTCGGCCTCGGCGCCGCCTTGGCGTTGGGCGCAGGTGTCCTGCACGGCTTCTACATGCTGTTCACGCGCCGCTTGGCGGGCAGCGCGCCGCCGCTCGTCACGCTCGGCTACACGGCGGTTGTCGGGGCGGTAGCCATGTCTGCCATCGCGCCTTTCGTGTGGGTGAGGGTCGCGCCGGCCGACTTCGCGATCATGGTGCTGCTCGGCATTCTCGCGGCAGGCGGGCACTTCCTGCTCATCAAGGCGTTCGACCACGCTCCGGCGACTTGGTTAGCGCCAGTCGGTTACTTCGAGATGGTCACCGCCGTCATCTACGGCTACCTGGCGTACGGCGACTTGCCTGACACCCTCAGTTGGCTAGGCATCCTCGTCGTGGTCGGCGCTGGGGTGGCGATCTCCCTCAAAGAGCAGCGCACGGCGCGCGGCCTGCGGCCAGGAAGCTGATCAGCTCAGGCCTTCGGCTTCTTGGGGATGGAGAGCGTCTTCCACTCCGCGCCGCGCCAATGTTTGGCAAGCATCACGATCTGCCCCACGTGATGGCCAGTGTGCTCGAAGTTGCGCAAGATGGCCCTGATAACGCCGTTCTCCTCGCCCCTGATGGTGACCGTGCGGGTGAGGTCCGCTGGCGTCAACGCCGCGAGGTTGGCGAACACGACCTCGAAGGCGGCATCCCACTCCGCGCGCATGCTGGCCACGCCGTGGCTGCCGTCCTCGAACTCGTCGTCGCGTTGGCGGTCGGCCTTCTCGCCGTCCGTCGTGAGGAAGTCGCGCCACCGCGAGCGCAAGTTGCCGGCCAAGTGCCGGACGATCACCGCGACCGAGTTGCCGCCTTCGTCCAGCGCGCGGTGCCAATCGGCCTCTGCCAGCTGCTCAAACGCGCGTTCCGCCTGGAGCTTCTGCGCGCGGTAACCGCGTTCGACCTCGACAAGGAACAACTCACCGACCGTCTGCTGCGAGTTAGTTGGGCTCATGGCAGGATGTTACCGCTACAAGCTAACAGCCAAGGACGCACGTAAGATTGAGGCATGGCGAACTCGACGAGAGACCTTGGCCGGGGCATGCAGCGCGTTATGGCTAGCGTGCGCAACTCCTTAGTCGCGGTCACCGACCTGGTCAAGGACGCGCTGCCTGGCGAGCGGCCAGAGCGGCTGGTCGTCTCGCTCAGCGGTTCCTACCCAGCCTTCAAGGAGCGCCGCAAGTTCCCCGCTCGCCTCGTGAACATGGGAGCGACCACCTCGTCGTTGGAGGAGTTGGAGCGGCTGATTGACGCGCTGCTGCGCGCGGCGTGGCTGCGGACGGTAGTCTTCAGGTTCGCCGACCTCAACGTTGACCTCACGACCGCTAGCGCTTTGCGGCGGCAGTTCGCGAGGCTGCGCGCCGCTGGAAAGCGCGTGGAGGTGTACGCGACGACCTTCGACAGAGCCAGCTACTTTCTGGCCAGCGCTGCAGACAGGATCGTCGCGCCTGAGAGCGCCGAGTTCCAAATTTACGGCTGGGCATTGACCACCACCTTCCTAGGTGACGCCCTCGGGCGGGCCGGCGTGTCCTTCGATAAGCTCGCCATCAAGGAGTACAAGAACGCTGGCGACCAACTCGCGTTGGCGCACATGAGCGAAGCGCAGCGCGAACAGTACGGGGCCTTCATCGACAGCATCGTCACCACGACGGTCGAGGGGATCGCCGCGGGCCGCGAGCGGAGTCCAAGTCAGGCGCGAGCGTGGATCGACGCTGGCGTGACCTCCGCACGACAGGCGGCCGAACTAGGGATGCTCGACGACGTCAAGTACGAAGACGAGCTGCTCGACAAGCACGCCAAACCGCTGGCTGCGGCCAAGCGGTTCCTCCCGGGAAGGCGGAACTCGACGGAGCCTGGCCGCGTTGCGCTCGTCACCCTCGAAGGCGCCATCGTTACGGGGCCGAGCCGCCACTCCCCCATACCAGTGCCCCTGCTCGGAGGTAGAACGGCAGGGTCCGAGACGCTCGTGCGGGCGCTCCGCGAAGCCGGTAGCGACAAGCGCACCAAGGCCGTCGTGTTCCACGTCGAGTCCGGCGGCGGCTCCGCCTTGGCCTCCGACCTCATAGGGCGCGAGGTCGAACTCCTCGCCAGGCGCGTGCCCGTAGTGGCGGTCATGGGCAGCGTGGCCGGCAGCGGCGGCTACTACGTGCTGACACATGCAACACGCGTACTGGCCGAAGCTTCGACCCTCACGGGGTCGATCGGCGTGGTGACCCTCAAGCCGGTGCTGGAGGAACTCTACGCCCGCTACGGGGTGAACGTAGAGAGCATCGAACGCGGCAATTACGCCACCATGATGCTCAGCTCCAAGCCGTTCGACGCCGCCGAACGCGCCCTGCTCGAGCGCTACATCGCGGAGGTGTACGAGCGCTTCGTCGCACGAGTGGCCAGCGGCCGCAAACTGACCCCCGAGCGCGTGAACGACATCGGCCGCGGTCGCATCTGGTCTGGAGCAGACGCGCTCGGACTTGGGTTGGTCGACGAACTCGGGGGCATACCGCAGGCCGTCGCGCGCGCCAAGGAGTTGGCCGGGCTGCAGCATGACGCAGAGGTTTGGCGGGTAGAGGCACCGAGCAAGTACCTCCTCCCAACGACCGAAGACCCGAGCACGTGGCTGCGGGCGCTCGGCGCTAGCCTGCGCGAGCGCGCGTGGTTGGTGCATGGGGCCCACGTGAGAGTGAACTGACCGGCACCGCGTTGATCATGCCGCAGTGAACAGTTGTTGCCGCGGCCCAACGACGCCTCGCCAAGTTGCTAAGCCGCAAGTAGGCCTTCTTGGTGCGTCCACCAGGCGCTTTCCGCTCCGCGGCCGCTACGGCCAGCCTCGAAGTCGTGGCCGGCGGCCGTGGGGTCGTGTAGATGTACCTAGCGTGCAGGTGGACTACCTTCCATCAGGATATATCCCGCGGCTAACGGGCTTGCCCGGCGCCGAGGCTTGGGGTATCCTCACCGAAACCTGCCGTATGGAGATCTGTCTTTGCCAGTGGGCATGAATAAGAGTCGCAATACAACTAGGTTTTCACTCAGCGAGTATCCCGAGTGCGCACTCACATTGCATAGTGCGGCGCCGCTTGCATGACCGCTTGACCGTAGTCGACTGATAGCTAGCTGGAGTGATGGAAGTTCAGCACATGACCCGGCCTAGCCTAGCTAGGTGCAGGCACGTACGCATCGGAGGCCACCTATGCTGCTTGACCCCCAACTGAACGTCGCCACCTTCTCACTGGCGGCTCGCGATCCGGACACCGGCGATCTCGGAGTAGCCGTCGCCAGCAAGTTCCTCGCAGTCGGCGCGTACGTACCGAGCGCACGCGCGGGAGTCGGTGCTGTCGCCACCCAGGCCCACGTCAATACCACTTTCGCCGAGCGCGGCCTGGAGCTCCTTGCCGCGGGAAAGCGCCCAGACGAGGTGGTGGAGGCCTTCCGCAACGCTGATGGCAACTTCGCCGTAAGACAGTTCGGCATCGTCAGTGCATCTGGCGAGAGCGCCAGTTACACCGGTCCGAACTGCCATACATGGGCTGGTGGGGTGGCAGGACCCAACTTCGCCGCGCAAGGGAACATCCTCGCCTCACAGAGCGTGGTGGACGCCCTCGTGGCGGGCGTAAACGACCTCAGCCGCCCATTCCCCGAGCGTCTCGTAGCTGCACTAGCCGCCGCCGACGCAGCTGGAGGTGACCGCCGCGGCCGGCAATCAGCAGCGCTACTGGTCGTTGGCGCTGGCAAGGGTTACGCGGGACTGACCGACAAGTGGATTGACCTGCGGGTCGACGATCACCCACAACCGATCACCGAACTGGGGCGCCTCTTGGGACTCCACCGCGTCTACCTCGACAAGCCATCGAGCCCTGCCCGCGACCTCAACTCCAGCGACATCGCGGCGCTGCAAGCCGTCCTCTTGCGTCACGGCTACAGCGGCGATGCCGTAACCGGACTATGGGACGAACCAACTGAACGCGCTCTGGAAGCGCTCTTCGGGGTAGAGAACCTTGAAGAGCGTTGGCTTACCGGCCCAAGAATGGACCCCGTAGCCTGGGACCACATCCAGAAGAACCTAGGAGGAACAGAATGAAACGCTTACGGTACCTATGGCTAATGGCCAGCGTCATGGCCCTCGGTCTGGCATTCGCCCAGCCAGGCTCACAGATCGTGATCGGTCTCCAGGCCGAACCCACCACACTCGACGTCGCCCAACTCTCGGACTACAACTCTTCACGCACCGCGATGGGCATGTATGACGGCCTGGTGCGCTTCGGGGATGGCTCAACGGACGTTGAAGCTGGCCTCGCTGAGCGCTGGGACGTCTCGGATGACGGCCTCACCTACACGTTCTACCTGCGCCCCGGCGTGACGTTCCACGACGGCACTCCCGTCAACGCGGAGGCGGTCGAGTTCTCCTTCGCGCGTCAGATAGACCCGAATCACCCGTTCCACGACACCGGCGAGTTCCCGTACGCGGAGTTCACCCTCGGCAACATCAGCCAGATAGAGGTCCTTGACGAGATGACCGTGCGTCTCACCCTGGACGAGACGTTCGCGCCGTTCCTAGCGAACCTGGCAATGCATGCGGCCGCCATCGTCAGCCCCACGGCCGTCATGGAACACGGGCGTGACTTCTCAGAGCACCCGGTCGGCACCGGGCCGTACCGCTTCGTATCGTGGCGCCGCGGTGTCGAAGTAGTTCTCGAGCGCAACCCCGACTACTGGCGCGGCAGCCCACAGGTGGAGAAGCTCATCTTCCGCCCAATCGTTGAGGACCAGGCGCGCCTCGCCGCGCTGGAAGCCGGCGAAGTTGACTTAGCGGTCAACCTGCCGCCCGACGACCTCCCCCGCCTCCGCGCAAACAAGAACTTTACCTTCGCCGAGCAGGCTGGCATGCACACCTGGTACGTCGTGTTCAACGTTACGAAGAAACCCTTCGATGACGCACGCGTGCGCCAGGCGATGGCATTCGCCGTTGATCGCCAAGCCATCGTCGACGCCATCCTGGGCGGCACTGGCGTGCTCGCCAAGAACTTCCTCCCACCCGTAGTGTGGGGCTACACGGAAGACGTGGCCGAGTACTCCTTCGATCCGGAGCGCGCCAAGGCCCTACTAGCGGAGGCCGGTTATCCCAACGGCTTCGACGTTGAGTTCTGGGTGCCGGAGTCCGGCTCAGGCATGCAACAGTCAGTCGCGATGGGCACCGTCATCCAGGACTACCTGAGCCGCGTGGGCGTTCGCGTGACCATCCAGCAATTCGAGTGGGGCACCTACCTCGACCGCGTCATCGTGCCAGTCGAGAACGCCGACGCCGTTCCGGCGATGTTCGAGATGTCCTGGATCGGCGACAACGGCGACCCAGACAACTTCCTCTACATCCTGCTGTCAGGCGACCAGTTCCCGAACGCTGGCTTCAACCTCGGCTACTACTCCAACGAACAGGTTGACGATCTGCTGAGGCGCGCCCGCACGAGTCTCAACGAGACCGAACGGTTGGCGCTTTACACCGAGGCGCAGCAACTGATCATGGCCGACATGCCCGTCATGCCCGTCGACCACGAGACGCAGACGGTCGTCATGCGCAGCAACATCCACGGCTTCGTACCTCATCCGACCGGCGTCTTCCGCTTCGAGACCGTCGAGGTAAGCGGCCGCTAGCGCCCCATGGCGTCCTTCTTGCTACGCAGATTGCTAGGGACGCTGCCGACCTTGCTCGGAGTGAGCGTGCTGGTGTTCTTATCACTGCACCTCACTCCGGGCGACCCGGCCCAAGTGATCTTGGGCCCCAAGGCGACCGCCACCTCACTCGCCGCACTGCGGACCGAACTGGGTCTTGATCGGCCCATCCACGTTCAGTACGTGCGCTGGTTGGGTGGCGTTCTATCCGGAGATTGGGGGCGGAGCATCCAACTCAAGGCTGGAGTGCTTCCGCTCGTGTGGGAGCGCCTCCAGGCCACTCTGATACTCGCGCTCGCGGCCATGCTCATCGCGGTCGGCTCAGGTCTCGCCCTTGGAGTACTCTCCGCCGTACGCGCAGGTTCGCTGCTCGACCGCGGCGCCATCGGCGTCAGCCTGGTCGGATACTCCCTGCCGCCATTCTTCCTCGGCATCGTGCTGCAAGTCCTGCTTGGGCTTCGCCTCGCTTGGTTCCCCGTGACAGGCATGTATCGGCCTGGTGGCAGCGGCATCCTCGACTTGCTGGTGCACCTGGTGTTACCCGCTGTCACGCTCGCGGCGGGCATTGGAGCGCTGCTGGCGCGAATGACCCGCGCCACGATGCTCGAAGTCCTCAACCAGGACTACGTGCGTACGGCCCACGCCAAGGGGCTGAGGCGCAGCGTTGTTGTGGCCAGGCATGCATTCAAGAACGCCCTCATTCCAATCTTGACGATCATCGGACTGCAGACAGGTTACGTTTTGGGGGGCGCCGTCCTCGTAGAACAAGTGTTCGCGTGGCCCGGCATTGGCACGTTGGCGGTCAACGCCATCCTGGCGCGTGACTTCCCGCTCGTTCAGGGCGTCACCCTGCTCGTTGCAACGACGTACGTGTTCACTAACCTACTCACCGACGTCGCTTACTCCCTCGTCGATCCTAGGATCACCTACCGGTGAGCGATGCCAGCCCACGCGCAACGACTCGCAGCCGCTTCCGCAGCCGCGTGGCGCCGCGCGGCAAGCGCGGTTTCTGGCGCCGCTTCCTCGGCGAACCGGTCGCCTTCGTAGCGTTCGCGCTGCTCGTCATCATCTTGGGCGCCGCGATCCTGGCGCCGTGGCTGGGGCTGCCAGACCCGGTTCGCGGGTCGTTGATCGACCGCCTCAAGCCACCGCTCACTCCAGGCCACCTGCTGGGGACTGACGAGTTCGGGCGCGACCTGCTCTCCCGCGTCGTGTGGGGCGCCCGCGTTTCCCTGGGCGTGGGATTCGCGGCCGTTGCGATCGCGGCGCTGGCAGGAGTGGCCCTTGGTCTGACATCTGGTTATCTAGCTGGACGTTTCGATTATTGGACGCAGCGCTTCATCGACCTTCTGCTGGCCTTCCCGTACATCCTTCTTGCTCTCATGATCGTGGCTATCCTCGGCCCTGGGCTCACGAACACCATGCTCGCCATCTCGATCGCCGGCATCCCGTACTACGTGCGGATCGCCCGCGGCAGCGCCCTGGCATTAAGGCAGCGTGAGTTCGTGGAGGCCGCCCATGCGGCGGGAGCCTCGACACCGTGGATCTTGCTGCGCCACGTGCTGACGAACTCCCTCTCACCCATCTTGGTTGCCGCGACCCTCGACGTTGGGTTCATGATCATGGCTGCCGCAGGCATGAGCTTCCTAGGATTAGGCGCGCAACCGCCCCTAGCCGAATGGGGCGTCATGCTCTCCAACGGACGTCAGTTCCTGCGCGTCGCCCCATGGGTGTCGTTGGTGCCGGGTGCGATGATCTTCGTCGTCGTGCTTGCCCTCAACCTCATCGGCGACCGCATCCGCGACATCCTCGACCCCCGCATGGTCGGGCGCTAGTCTAGAACCAACCGCTTCACCATCTGCTCCAGTGCCGCCCCTGAGATCTCGCCAACGTGCGTGGCGACGAGTTCACTGCCTGCGGCGAAGAAGTACGTCGTTGGTAGCCCAACTCCGCCTAGGTGCTCCGCCACCTTCAGGCCGCCGTCTAGCAACACGTCGTCCAGGTTCACGGCTGGGTAGTCAGCTAGGAACTCCCGGACCGCCTCCGGGTTCTCACCCTGGTTGACGAGCAGGAAAGTCGCGTTCGGGTTCTCGGCGGCAGCGCGTGCCAGTTGCGGCATCTCGCGCCTGCACGGCAGGCACCAAGTGGCCCAGGTGTTGACGATGAGCGGGCCAGCCGCAAGCGCTTCCAAATCGACGACGCCACCAGTGAGGCGCTCCAGTTCAAGCTGCGGCAGCGTCACCGCCGAAGTTTGGGCGGGAGTAAGGAGCGGCGGCAGCACCAGCCAGACGGCGAGGGCAAGCGCCGCCGGGACCAGTGCCGCACGGACGGCGCCAAGCGGCCTGAACGTCCACGCAACCAGCGCCGCCCCAGACGCAACGCCCCACCACGGCGCGAAGCCGCCCTGCCAGAACGCCAACGCCTCGAGCGGCCGCGTAACGTAATACCCGCTGTTCTCGATGACGAAGCCGACGCGTGCGCCCAAGACCACGACGCCTGCGGCGTTCCACGCCCAGCTGGCACTCGCCGGCGCCACGCCGTTGTCGGCCGCCTGCCTGCGCGCACGCCGGGCGGCGAGTTCTGCCGCAGCCACGAGCACTAACAGCGCCAGGGCGGCGTAGAAGCGCGGCGCCGATATGACGAGCGCGCCGAGGCGGATGGCGGTCAAGGTTCCGCGAGCCCCAACGCCGTTCCTACCCACTCCACGACGCGCACTAGGTCGCTCGCGTCTATCCACTCGTTGACCGAATGGATGTCGTGCATGCCGATGCCAACGTTCACGGTCGGCAGGCCCTTCTGGTTGAGGATGCTC
>DASSXV010000071.1:0-8892 GCA_035703635.1 Trueperaceae bacterium
ACAACCGCACCGTGAACACCGCCCCGCCCGCGCCGCCGTTCGCGGCCGTCACACTGCCCCCGTGCAGTTCGACGATAGCGCCGACGATGGCGAGGCCGAGCCCGCTGCCGCCGCCGTCGCGGCTGCGGGCTGGGTCGGCCCTTGCGAAGCGCTTGAAGATGGTCGTCTCGGAACCAACGGGCACGCCGGGGCCTTCATCGCTGACGGAGAAGCTTGGGCCGCCGGCGTCTTGGTGCACGTCGATCGTCACGCGGCCGCCTGGTGGGGAGTAGCGGATGGCGTTGTCTAGCAGGTTTAGCATCACTTGACGAAGGCGGTCGCGGTCAGCGTTAACGATGACGGGGCCAGCGCCTTGCGCCGCCAGCGTTATAGCTTTTGGATTCGCCTGCACCTGGGCGCTTGCGGTCACGGTGCGAGCTAGCTCGACGAGGTCAAAGTTGCTGCGCTGCAGTGACAGCTTGCCGGCATCTGCTAGCGACAGCACGCGCAGGTCCTCAACCAACCTGCTCAAGGCGAGGACTTGGGCGTGGAGGTCGCGAACCTCGTCTAGCGAAAGGTCGGCGACGCCGTCCTCCATGGCCTCGAGGCGGCCCCGCATGATGGTAAGCGGGGTGCGCAGTTCATGCGCCACGTCCGCCACCATGGCCTGGCGGTCGGACTCCAGGCGCTCAAGGCTGTCGGCCATGACATTGAAGCTGTGCGCCAACCGCGTTGTCTCGCTGACATTCGGCCCAACTGCGGCGGGGGCAGGGAGGCGCACCGTCAAGTCGCCGGCCGCCACCCGGCCCGCCGCTCGCGTCACCGCCTCTACCGGCCGAGCGATGACGCGCGCTAACGCAAGGGCCAACGCCACCGCTGCTAGCAGTGCGATGACGCTGGAGCCAACCAAGGAGGCAGTCCGCTGCTCGAGCGAGTCGCGCACCGCGGCCAAGAGGGTCGCGCGCGAGACCTCCTCACCGCTTTGAAGCCCTTGGATCCGAGCGCCGAGGCGTGGTGTTACGACCGCCGTCCAGCCCTCACCGGGAACTACTCGGCCGTTCCGCAGAAAACGCCTGGCCACGTCGCCCGGCGCCAGTCGCGCGCGCTCGCCGAGCGGCAGGGTGGTGTTCTCTCGCGCAATGGAGCGCGCCTGCGTTACGGCTATCAGGAGGATGGTCAGTAGGGTCAAGCTGACGAACGCGAGCAGCAGCTTGGCGCTCAAGCGGCTCATGGCCGCTCCACCAGCCGGAACCCTACGCCGCGCACGGTGCCAAGGAGCTCGCTGCCGCCAGCGCCAGCCAGTTTGCGCCGCAAGTTCTTGACGTGCGAGTCGAGGGTGCGCTCGAGGATGTCACTTTCTGGCAAGGCCTTCTCGATAAGCTCGGCACGGCTGAAGACGCGGCCGGGCGCCGCGGCGAGCGTGGCTAGTAGGCGGAACTCCGTGGTCGTCAACTGCAGCTCCTCGCCGGCAAGGCTAGCGCTAACGGCATCCAGGTCAACCACTAGCCGCCCCACCGTAAGCGGCCGAGTGCCACGGTCAGGCGTTGGCAGCGTGCGCCTAAGCACGGCCTTGACCCGCGCCATCACCTCGCGGAACGAGAACGGCTTGACGACGTAATCGTCTGCGCCGAGGCCAAGCCCGACGAGCCGATCTACCTCTTCGCTGCGGGCGGTAAGCATGATCACGGGCACGTCGCTCTCACGGCGGATGGTCTTGAGCACCTCGAAGCCGTCCAACTCTGGCAGCAAGACGTCTAGGAGCACCAGGTCAGGCCGCGCCGCGCGGAACAGGGTGAGCGCCTGCCTTCCCGTGGCCGCAACCTCGGTTGCGTACCCGTCGCGCCGCAAGTAGGCGTCGAGCGTGCGCGAGATCCCGGCCTCGTCCTCAACCACCAACACTTTCATGTCTCCTCCGTACTCACGCCCGTGATCGATGCTAACGGCCGATCGTGCAGAACTCGTGCACGGCGCCTACCCCGGCTGGCCGCATCTCCCAACAACCTCCACACACGTGGCGAATGCTTAACCGAACGACGCACCAACGTCGTTCGTGGAGGTGAAAGCCGAATGTTCAGACGCACACTCATTCTTGGCAGTCTAGTGGCGCTCATGGCCGGACCGGTCGCCGTGGCCCAGCAGGCAACGAACACGCCCGCCAGCCAGGCCAACGCCTTGGCGGAGACCATGCGCGACTTACGCCAAAGCGCGGCCAGGCTCACGCTATTGAACGCACTCCCGGAGGAGGCGCGAGCTGAGGCAACGACGCTCCTCGACCGCATGGAGGCATTGCGGACTTCGCAGCAGGAACTAGAAGTCGCCAGGCTGCAGGCCTACGTTGCTGCGCTCGAAGCGGGTGAGTCCCCAACCGTTGCGCGCGAGCTAGCAGCGGGCGAGGTGGCAACCCAATCGGCCGACGTCACCCGCACGCAAGAGCAACTGACGGCCGATCTTGATGCCTTCGTAACGGCTCACCCCGAAGTTCGCGGCTCGTTCCTACAGTCAAGCGCCTTCGGCCGCGGCCTGCGCGCTGGTGCTAGCGGCATGCAACTTCACGGCATGTTCCCAGGCGGTGCCCCCGGCAACCGCGGTTGGGAAGGCATGCAGCCGTTTAGGCCAGGCGGTCAGAACCATCGCATGCGCTGACGGCGTTGACTGCTTGCCGCACCGATCGCTAACTAGCTGAACTGAGATGATGGCCCACCCCACCAGCGCGCGGGCCATCATCATTACGACGAGCCAACCAGCTACCCCCATTACGGCGCCAGAAACCCCCACTCGCCTGCAACCCCTTGACGAATACCGCATACAGGCGTATGTTGAAGATATCGAACGCGCGAGAGCGCGTTTTTTTGTTGCCTCCAACTAGCGCGCTTTGGGCTTGCGGTCGCCAGCCGCGGCAACCTGAAGCTGCGCCAGGAACACGGCTCAGCGCCTAGCCCTTCTCCTTGAACTCCTCGAACTCGCGCTGCCAAGTTAATGCCACCTTTGCCCAGTCCGAGCTCGCCGCCTCGAGGGGCCTGGCGCCATCGACCACCGCCCGCACGCTCCCGTCGCCTGCCAGCCAATCGATCAGGTAGCCGGTCACGGGTTCGTGCCAAGGCTCGCCAGCGCCAGGGAGTTTGCTCCAGGGTTTGTCAGCCGCTCGCACCCACATGAACTCACTAGGGTGCTGCGCGCGTATGTGGACCAACACCGTGATCACCGCTTCAAGTGGCCTCAGCAGCGCCCGAGCTGTTACGTGCAGCTGCACGCCATGGCAGAGCTCGCCAGCGTGGGTATCGCTGCGCGGCACGTAGGAAACGGGGCGAAACAGCAGACCGGGAAGCCCGAGCTCGTTAAGCTCCCCAGCCAACGCGTAACCGTCAAGCCACGGGGCGCCCAGGAGTTGGAACGGCAGCGTCGTGCCGCGCCCCTCGTTCAGGTTCGTGCCCTCGAGCAGCACCAGGCCGGGGTACAGCGCCACGGCGTCGGCACTCGGCAGGCCTGGCGATGGCGGGACGAACACGTCGTTCGCCACACCTGCTGGACCTGCACCAGCCGCTGCCGGAGCGACCACCAGGTCGACAGCAACGCCGCGCACGCCCCAAGCCACGACCTCCCCCAAGGTACGGCCGTGCTGGAACGGAACATCGAGGTACCCGAGGAACGAGCGGCGATCTGGGTTCAATGCCGGACCATCGACGCGCGGCCCCAGCATGCTCGGTCTGTCACAGAGCACCACGCGCGTGCCCGCCCCGGCAGCGGCCTCGCACAGCAGAACGGCCGTGGTGGCGTAGGTGTAGCAGCGCACTCCCACCTCTCGAACATCGATGATCACGGCGTCGAGGTCCGCGAGGATGGCGGGCGCGGGTCTACGGCGCGGCCCGTACAAGCTGTGCAGGGCCAGTCCCGTGCGCGGGTCGCGCCTGTCACCGATCGGGGTGGCGTCGTCCTCGTAGCCGCTCCAACCATGCTCGGGCGTGAGGAGGGCCACGAGGTCGATGCCTGGGTGGTTCCGCATCGCTTCGAGGGTCGGGCGTCCGTCCGACGCTAGTGACGCCTGGTTGGCGAGCAACGCCACTCTTCGGCCCTCGAGGTAACGCTCGGGAGTTTGCAGCAGCGAGTCGATCCCGAGCTGCATCAGCCTTTCACCGCCCCCGCCGTCAACCCCTCGATGAACTGTCTAGACATGACCAGGTAGACCACCAGCAGCGGCAGGCTGGCCAGCACCATCCCGCTGAAGACGAGGCTCCAGTCGATGAGGTGTTGACCGAAGAAGATCTGCATGCCGAGCGGGATGGTCTTCCAGGTGTTGGAGGTGAGGAACAGGAGGGGGAAGAAGAAGTCGTTCCACCATGGCACCACGTTGATGATGATCACCGTCGCTAGACCGGGTTTCACGAGCGGCAGCATGACGCGGTAGAAGGTCTGCCACTCCGTGCAGCCGTCGATGCGCGCCGCGTCCTCCAGTTCACGGGGTAGGTTGCGGAAGAACACGGAGAGCAAGAACACCGCCATCGGCGTGCCGGAAGCTGCGTAGGTGAGGATGAGCGCGAACGGCGTGTCGATGAGCCCAAGGTCGCGCATGAGCAAGTAGAGCGGCAAGATGCCGAGCCGGATGGGAATCATGATGCCAGCGAGGAAGAAGAGGAAGAGCGCCCCTCGCAACCTGAAAGAGTAGCGGGCGAGGGCGTACGCGGCGGGGGCCGCCGTAGCAACCAACAGGAGCGCCGACGCGCTCGTGATCAGCAAGCTGTTGCGCAAGTAGTTGCCGAAGTTGGCGCGCTCCCACACGGTGCGGAACCCCTTGAAGGTGAGTTCGGCAGGCAGGCCGAAGGGGTTCTTGAAGATCTCCGGGGTCGTCTTGAAGGCCGTTAGCACCATGAGCGCCACTGGGTAGAGGAACACCACCGCGATCACGGCGAGGAACAGGTAGATGAAGGTGGCGGAAACGCGTTGGCTGCGCACTTCAGGTCTCCGCTTGCCTGGCGGTCATGAAGCGCACGCCGAACGCCGAGACGACGCCGATGATGATGAGCATGAGCACCCCGATGGCCGCCGCCAGCCCGATCTGCCCCGGCTCGCCGCCCGTAGTGGGGTCACCGAACGCCGTACGGTAGAAGAAGGTGGCGAGGAGGTCGGTGGCGTAGGCGGGCGCTCCGGACGCGCCCTGCATGACGAACACGAGCTCGAACGCGTTGAAGTTCCAGATGAACGTCAAGATAGTGACCATCGCTAGCGTGGGCATGAGGAGCGGCAGCGTAATGTAGCGGAAGCTCTGCCAGGGGCTGGAGCCGTCCACGAGCGCGGCCTCGTGGTACTCGCGTGGGATGGCCTGCACGGCCGCCAAGTAAACGAGGATCGGGAACCCTAGCCACGCCCACGAGTTGACCAGCACCACCGCCGTGAGAGCGGTGTTGCTCTGCCCTAGCCACGGTTGCACTGCAGCGGGTAGGCCTAACCGCCTGAGGCCTTGCGCGAGGGCGCCCCAGGTGGGGTTGAGGAGCATGCGCCACAAGAAGCCGACGACGACGAGCGAGAGCGTGTGGGGGAGGAAATAAGCGGCTTGAAAGAACGCGAAGGCGCGCCATTTTCGCGCGAGCAGCACGGCTACGAACAGGCCAAGGGTCGTCTGAACTGCGAACGTGATCACGAAGAAATAGGCGTTGTGCGTGAGGGCAGACCAGAAGCGCTCGTTGTACGGCCAGCGGGTGAGTACGCTTACGAAGTTCTTCAGGCCGATGAAACCGCGGCGCACGAGGCCGTCCCACTCGAAGAAGCTGTAACTCAGCGAAGACAGCAGCGGGTAGGCCATGAACATGCCGTAAAGCAGCGCTGCGGGCGCGAGGAACATCACCAGGTGGCCGTTCCTCCCCCACCAGCTACGCCTCCGACGCATGCGCACCTCCCGTGTGGCACTGGCTCAATGGCGGTTGGGGCGCCGCCCCTAGTAGCGCGGCGCCCCAACTCGGCTAACTAACGGACTGCGTTACTGAAACGGTACGAACCATTCGGCCACGCCGCGCTGGATATTGGCGGCTACGTCGGCCACGGTGCGGTCTCCTGCCATGGCGGCCTGCATCTCGTTCTGTAGGAGAGTCGACCCGCTCGGTTGACCGAAGCGGAAGGCCGTAAGCATGAGGTACGGAGTGCCTTCGGCGTTCATGAGGTCGACCATCTCAGCCAGCGGCTTGCTGGTCGGGAGCGTGCCTGGCACGGCCGAGATCTGCTGCAGGGTGTCCGTGAACATCTGGCCGAACTCCTGGCTGGCGAGGAACTCGATGAAGCGCAAGGCCTCCGCCTGGTGCGGACTGGCTGCGTTGATGCCGTACGAGCCGTCGACGTAGTAGCTGATGCAGCTTGGCGTGGCGGCATCGTCGGCTGGAACGGCGAACGAGCCGATCTTGAGGTCGGGGTTGAGGCTCGCCATGTTGCCGAGCTCGTAGCTACCGCCGATGAGCATGCCGGCCTGCTCGAACGCGAACAGGGTCTGCATATCGGTGTAGGCCACGCCCATGAAGTTGTCGGCCATGTACGGGCGCAAATCGAGCATGCGCTGCAGCCCCGCCTCGAAGCGCGGGTCGAGGAAGTTCGTTCCGCCAGCCGTGATCTCTTCGAAGAACGGTGTGCAGCCGTAGAAGGTGGGGGCAACGGCGCCGAACATCGTCTCTAGTGCCCAGGGGTCCTTGCCGCCGTTCGCTAGCGCGTAGACGCCGGAGGCCTTGAGGGCATCGCCAACAGCAAGGAACTCGGCCCAGGTGGTCGGCTCGCTGAGGCCCAAGCGCTCGAACATGGCGGTGTTGTAGAGGACCTGCACGGTCTGAAGCGCGAACGGCACGCCGTAAACGCCGCCGTCTGCGCGGTTGGTGGCACCTAGCAAGATGCCCTTGTCGAAGCCTGCGAGGGCCGCGACTTTGCCGTCTAGGCGCGTTAGGAGACCGGCGCCAGCCAGGGACTCCATGCCTCCGTAAGCGCGCAGGTGCACGATATCGGGGCCACCCCCGGCCTGCAGCGCCGTGGCCATGATGGTGTTGTATTCGGTGTTGAGGTAAGGCGTGAACGTGACGTTGATGTCGGGGTTCTCGGCGTGGAACGCGTCGATGAACTTCTCGTAGGCGGCGACGTCCTCGGTGCGCCATGACCAGAACGTAAGGTTGGTCTGCGCAACGGCGGAGGCCAGGAATAGCGTCGAGAGCAACAGGGCGGCTAGGCGGATGAATCGCGTCATGCCATCACTCCAAATCGCTGAGCCACGGCGGACGCCAACCCAATGTCGGGAGCCCCTGTAGCTCGATGCATGGTCTGCACTAAAAGATATACCTTTTCTATACCAGTTGCGTCAACTGGGTCCGTTCGATCGTTAGCGCGCAGCTTGGCAGTCGCCCGATGTCGCGCAGGGTCCCTGAACCCCGCATCGCGCCGCCGTCTAGCTACGCCCTACCCCCACGAACTCAGCCATACTCTCGACCTACTCAACCCCTACTGCGCTGCCGCTTGTGTACTTCCGCGCCACCGCGGCCGTACCACGCACCCAGCCGCGGCACTATAACGAGGACGTTAACGTCCAAGATTGTGTCGGCGGGCCGCGCCCCTCGAGGAGCCATCCCCCCATCGAGGTTCGCGGTCCGGAGAGGAGTAGCAGCACATGCAGAGGTCTATCGACCTGACACTCTCCGTTCTGGCCAGCGCAGTGGGCTTCGGGCTCTCTTGGCCCTACTGGCGCTCGTTCAGCTACTTCGCGGAGTCGCACGCGGCTTGGTGGGTGTACTTCATCCTGGGGTTCATCCTCGCCGTGTTCGTCTTCTACGTCTTCTTCAGGGCGCTGAGAACCATGTTCGTCCACGAGGGTCACGGCCACGATGGTCATGGTGACCACGACCACGCGGGCCACGACCACGCTCACCACGACCACGAGGCGCACGGCGCCGCGGCTCAGGGGCCTCGCTGATGGCTGCCGACGAACTCCACGATCACGTCGAGGGCCGCAGGCGGCGCACCGCCCTGCTGGTTCTCGCGTTCATGATCCTCGTGTTCATCGTGCTGTCCGCCTTCTCGTTCGTGAGCTCCCGCGTTCAGGTCACCCCTGACACCGTGGTTTACGCCGACACCTTCGGGGCCGTCGACGGCAAGCGCGTGTTCCAGGCGTACAACTGCATGGGCTGCCACACCATCGTCGGCAACGGCGCGTACTTCGGGCCGGACCTCACCAACACTTACGAGACCGCGGGGCCGGCCTGGCTAGCTGCGTTCCTCCCCTCGGCAGGCGCCTGGCCAACTGAGGCCGCCCTGCGCGTGCAACTGCAGAGCCAGAACCAGGTCGCCGAGTCCGGCATCACCGACCTAGACACCTACTACGCCACCTACCCTGGCGCTAAGGAGCGCATCGAGCGCCGCGGCGGTCTCTCGTCGTTCATGCCCAACCTGGCCTTCAGGACCGACGAGGTCTCCAACCTCATCGCGTTCCTCAAGTACACCTCCCAGATGAACACAGAGGGCTGGCCGCCCACCCCCAAAGTCGACGGCCTCACCCACCCCGTTGCCGCACCAGTCATCAACACCGTGGCAACCGCCCCCAGCGCGCCCGTCGCGACCGTAGCCACCGCGCCAGTAGACGCGGCCGCCCACGGTAAGGAAGTGGCAACTCAGTACGGCTGCTTCGCCTGCCACGCCTCGGACGGCGCGCGACTCGTCGGCCCCGGCTGGGGCGGCATCTACGGCACCACCACCCCGCTCGAGGGCGGCGCGACCGCCGTGATAGACGAGGCCTACCTCACCGAAGCCATCGAGGCGCCCGACGCGCAAGTAGTAGCCGGCTACCCAGCCGGCCTGATGCCCGCCTACGCGGGCGTGATGAGCACCGACGAGGTCAACGCCGTCGTCGCCTACATCCGCTCCTTGGAGAACCCATGATCAAGTACGGAACGCAACGCCTCA
>DASSXV010000037.1:0-39951 GCA_035703635.1 Trueperaceae bacterium
CAATCCCTTGACGCGCACTGCTAGGGTTTCATACACTCCCAGATGCGCCTTGGGCAGCCGTGGTGGCCCATCGTCTAATGGCAGGACAGCGGATTCTGGTTCCGCCGGTCTAGGTTCGAGTCCTAGTGGGCCAGCCAAACGCACCACACCAAACCGGCAAGGCACTCCGGCGAGGCAGCACGGCGCGACTGTAGTAGTTAGAGCAGCACCAGACGTTGGCCCATCGTCTAACGGCAGGACACCCGGTTTTGGTCCGGTCGGTCGGAGTTCGAATCTCTGTGGGCCAGCCAAGACGCCTCCCTTGCGGGAGGCGTTCTTATTGCTAACGCGGCCCTTCGTAGTCGTAGAAGCCGCCCCCAGACTTCCTCCCGAGCCGGCCCGCCTCGACGAGCTTGCGCAACGTCTGTGGCGCCAGGAAGCGGTCGCCTAACGCGCCACGCATGCTTTCTGCGATCAGCAGCATGGTGTCTAGGCCGATGTAGTCTGCCAGCTCGAGCGGCCCCATCGGATGGTTCAGGCCGAGCTTGACGGCCGTATCGATGTCTGGCTTGGTGGCGACCCCCTCCTCTAGCATGCGCATGCTCTCGAGAAGCAACGCCGCCAGCGCACGGGTCGTGACGAAGCCTGCCCTGTCCTCGACGACGACGGTCGTCTTCCCGCAGCTGCTCGCCAGCGAGAGGGTCGCCGCGAGGGTCGCTTCCGACGTCTGCACTGCCCGCACGACCTCGACGAGCACCATGCGCTCTGGCGGGTTGAACCAGTGCATGCCCACGACTTGCGAGGCGCGCAGCGTGGCGCCAGCGATGGCGGTGACGGAGAGTTCGCTGGTGTTGCTTGCCAGCACCGCGTGGGCTGGCGCTGGCTCGTGGAGGCGCGCGAACAGTTCGCGCTTGAGCTCGAGTACTTCGGGCACGGCCTCGATCACGAAGTCCGCGGCCGCCACCGCCTCCGCGAGGTCGGTGGTGAGCGTCAAGCGGCCAGCGGCTACCGCCTCGGCCGCGCGCCTGTGCGCCCGTTCGCGCGCTCTGGTGAGTGCGTCGGCGCGCGTGTCGTAAAGCGCAACGTGGTGGCCGGCCAGCAACAGACTCGTTGCTATGCCGCCACCCATCGTGCCTGCGCCAACCACCGTTACGTTCTGGGGCAGGGTGGCGTCTGCGTTCAGTTCGGTGTTCGAGGTCGTCATCTCGTGGTGCTCCCATCCGGAGCGCTCGCTCCGCTACTAGAAACGTTGTTCGCCGCAAGCGGGGCGTAGAGGTCGTAACGCACGGTTCTGCCGCGCAAGCTGCCACTCGGCGCCAGCTTCCCGAGCGGCTCCCCTCTTAGCGGGCGCTTGACGACTACGCGGCGCGAGGCATGGGCGCGCGCGGCAGCAAGCAACGTGGCGTCTTCCGCCTGCGCGGCGGCGGGGTCTCTCTGCTGCTCGAGGCGCAACGTGTTCATGCCCTTACCCGTCAGGCCTCGCCCCGACTTACTTGGGAACATCGGGTCTAGGTAGACGATGGCGGTACTCGCCTGCATGGACGCGAGGTAGTCACGCGCGTCTCCCTCGACGAGCGTCACGCGCCCGGCTGCTGCGGCGGCCGTGGCGCCGAGTTCGCCGGCGAGCGCGCGGCTTAGGGCGTCCTCCAGGAGTACGGCCAACAGCGGCTCGCGCTCGATCATGACGACGCGGTGCCCTAACGCCGCCAGATGGAAGCCGTCGGCACCCAGCCCGGCGGTCGCGTCCACCACGCCCGGCGGCCCACCAGGTTGGCCGGTAAGCAGCGCGCGCGCGAGGAGGTCGCGGCCAGGCAACAGCGCGCTGGCCAGCTTGGCGGTGGCGGCGGTGACGCGCACGGCGCCGGCTGAGCGGATGGCCAGACCAGCGGAGGAAACCTCCAGGGCCGCTGCGCTTGGGTCGGCTTGGACGGCGTCGGCGGCGATGAACTCGAGGCCGAGGCGCTCCGCCAGCGTGGCCGCTCGCGCCGCGGCGGGCACGTCAAGTGCCACCACCCTCGACACCACGCCCCTCGTCTGGCCATCCAAGGCACTCATACGCTCGATGCTACCGCTCCGTGGTCCAGCGCTGGCTGGCGTCTGGTTAGCCGCTCAGCGCCGGTCGAGACGGCGCGTGTGACGCTCACCAGCATCCAACCCCCCGTCACTTCGTGCTACGATTCATCGGACGCAAGGCGCTTCTGGCTACGAAATCAAGAAGGCGTTGCCATCTCACCTTGGATGCTTTCGGAAACCGTCCGGAACACCTAAGCATCAACGGTCGAGCGCGGCCACTGCCCGGGCCAGCCTAGCCGCTGGAAAGGTCGAGCGCCAAGGAGGTCGGAATGAACAACAAGGAACTAGCCCAACGCCGCCAGGCTGCGGTAACGCCAGCCGCACAGAGCGTGCACCCCATCTACCCCGTTCGCGGCAAGGGCAGCTACGTGTGGGACGCGGACGGCAAGAAGTTCCTCGACTTCTCCGCCGGCATCGCCGTCATGAACCTCGGACACTCGCACCCCAAGGTGCTCGAGGCCGTCAAGCGCTCCGTGGACGAGTTCCAGCACCTGTGCTTCGCCGTCGGCATGCACCCTTCGTACATCGAGCTGGCGGAGCGCCTCAACGCCATCGCGCCCGGCCCAACGCCGAAGAAGACGTTCCTCGTCAACTCGGGCGCAGAAGCCGTCGAGAACACCGTCAAGATCGCGCGGGCGTACACCAAGCGCGCTGGCATCGTAGCGTTCACCCACGCGTTCCACGGCCGCACCTACATGGCCATGTCGCTGACGAACAAGGCCGACCCGTACAAGACGGGCTTCGTTCTGCGCGCCGCCGAGATCTACCGCGCCGAGTACCCGTACCACTTCCGCAACCCCTGGGGCGCGCGGACCGTGGAGGAGACCGGCGAAGCGGCGTTGAAGGCGCTCAGGAACCAAGTCAAGTACACCATCGGCGAGAGCGAAGTGGCTGCCTTCCTCCTGGAGCCAGTAGTTGGCGAAGGCGGCTTCATCCCCGCGCCAAGCAACTTCCTCGCTGGCCTGCGCGAGTACGCCGATAAGATCGGCGCACTCTGGATCGACGACGAGGTCCAAACTGGCCTCGGCCGCACGGGCAGGACCTGGGCCGTCGATCACTACGGCTTAGAACCGGACCTCGTGGCCACCGCCAAGGGCCTGGGCTCCGGCTTCCCCATCGCGGCCGCCATCGGCAAGGCCCACATCATGGACGCTCTCAAACCCGGCATGCTCGGCACCACCTTCGGCGGCAACCCGACTAGCTGCGCGGCCGCCATAGCCACCCTCGACGTCATGCAACAAGAGGACATCGCTGACAACGCCGCCCGCCTCGGAGAGGTCGCTCATGCGCGCCTGACCGCCCTCAAGCAGCGCCATCACGGCATCGGTGAAGTGCGCGGGCTCGGCATCATGCTCGGCATCGAGTTCGTTGGCGCCGACGGCATCAGCCCGGACGGAGCGACCGTCGACGCGCTCGTTGCGGAAGCGCGCAACCAGGGCCTCATCCTCCTCTCCACCGGCACGTACGGCAACGTCATCCGCCTACTGCCGCCACTCACGATGAGCGAGGACGAACTGGTCGCAGGCCTCGAGATCATCGAATCCGCGCTCGAGAAGGTCTCTGGCAAACTGCCAGTCAACGCCTGAGCGGAACATGAACTGACGAGGCGCGCGGCCCCGATGTTGGGGCCGCGCGCCTCGCTCGCTAACGCCAGTCGCTTAAGGCTCGCGACCCTGCTTGATGGGAACGCCGACGAGGTTGCCCCACTCGGTCCACGAGCCGTCGTAGTTGCGCACCCGCGGGTAACCGAGGAGGTAGCGCAGCACGAACCACGTGTGGCTCGAGCGTTCCGCGATGCGGCAGTACGTCACGATGTCCTGGTGGCGTCCGACCCCGGCCTCACCGTAAACGGCGGCCAGCTCCGCCACGCTCTTGAAAGTGCCGTCGGCGTTCGCCGCCTTGGACCACGGCACGTTGCTTGCGCCAGGGATGTGGCCGCCGCGCTGGGCCCCCTCCTGCGGGTAGTCAGGCATGTGCAGCTTCTCGCCCGTGTACTCGGCCTCCGAGCGTACGTCCACCAGCGCACCCTTGCCTTGCGCCACGCTGAGCAGGTGCTGTATCACCTCTGGCGCGAACGCCCTGATGGTGGCATCGCGGTACTTAACTTCGTACTCGCCCTTGGAAACAGTCGGCACGGTCGTTTCGAGGGCGCGGCCCTCGGCGACCCATTTCTGCCGCCCGCCGTTCATGAGCCGCACGTCAGCGTGACCGTTGTACTTGAAGAACCAGAAAGCGTAAGCCGCCCACCAGTTCGACTTGTCGCCGTACAGCACGACGGTCGTGTCATTGCTGACACCCTTGTCCGCCATCAAAGACGCGAAGCCTTCTGGCCCGATGAAGTCGCGAACGTCTAGGCGCTGCAGCTCAGTCAACCAGTCGAGCTTGAGGGCGCCTGGCACGTGGCCCTGGTCGTAAAGAAGAACGTCCTCGTCCACCTCGAAGATGCGGATGTTGGAGCCTTGCGGGTGGGCGTCCACCCACTCGGTGCTGACGAGCACCTCGGGGTGAGCGTAGTTACCGGAGCCAGCTTTACTCATTCAATCCTCCGTTCCCCACATGCTAACCGCACGCCACCCGCGGGCCGCCGCCGCGCGACGACTTTCCGGCCCGTGACCGGCGCTATACTCGCGTGATGCCCTCAGTCCGGCTTGCTCCATCCATCCTCTCGGCCGACTTCGCGCGCCTAGGCGAGGCCGTCGCCGCCATCGCAGCCGCAGGCGCTGACCTGGTGCACGTCGACGTGATGGACGGGCACTTCGTTCCGAACATCTCCATCGGGCCGGCAGTCGTCGCCGCCGTCAAGCGTTCCTGCGACTTGCCCCTCGACGTCCACCTCATGATCTCGCAGCCGGAGCGTTACGTTCCCGACTTCGTCGACGCTGGCGCAGACTGGGTAACGGTTCACGCGGAGGCCAGCGTTCACCTCCACCGCCTCCTCACCCAGATCCGCGAGTCAGGCGCCAAGGTCGGGCTCGCCCTCAACCCGCTCACGCCCCTTGCGGTCCTAGAAGCGGCCTTGCCTTACCTCGACCAGGCCCTCGTGATGAGCGTCAACCCGGGCTTCGGCGGCCAGTCGTTCATCCCTGCTTCGGTCGCTAGGGTCGAGGCCGTCAAGCGCATGCGTGACCGCATCAATCCCAACTGCCAGATCGAGGTAGACGGCGGAGTGAACGTCAAGACCGCGCCGCTCCTCGCTGCCGCGGGAGCGGATGTGCTCGTGGCGGGCAGCGCGGTGTTCGGCGGTCACGGCACGGTAGGCGAGAACATCGCGGCTCTGCGAGCGGCAGCTAACCAACAAGACCAACCCGCGGCCACGCCGAGGGGTTAAGCGCCAGGCGGGGCCTCAGGCAGCGACGTGAAAGCGGCCAAGGGACCGGAAACGCCGGTAGCGCGCCTCGAGTAGCTGTTCTGGCGTCAGGGGCGTTAGCTGCGCTAGTTCCTCGACCAGCGCGACCTTGACTAGTTCCATGGCGGCCTCGCGGTGATTGTGCGCGGCGCCAAGCGGCTCGTCTATCACGCGGTCGACGACGCCGAGCGTGACGAGGTCGCGGGCGGTCAAGCGCAGCGCCTCCGCGGCCTTCTCCGCCTCGCCGGCGTCGCGCCACAGGATGGCGGCGCAAGACTCAGGGCTGATGACGGAGTAGATGGCGTTCTCCAAGATGAGCACGCGGTTGGCAACGCCGATCGCCAACGCGCCGCCAGACCCACCCTCGCCGATCACCACGCTGATGGCCGGCACCGTCAGGCGGCTCATGCGCCTGATGCTCTCGGCGATGACCCACGCCTGGCCCTGCTCCTCCGCAGCCAGACCGGGGTACGCGCCCGGAGTGTCGATGAGGGCGACGACCGGCAGGCGGAACTTGTCCGCCAAGTCGAACATGCGCATGGCTTTGCGGTAACCACTAGGGTGGCTCATGCCGAAGTTGCGGTAGATGTTCTCTTTCGTGTCGCGGCCCTTCTGCTGGGCGATGACGGCCACGCTTACGTCGCCGAGCCGCGCTAGGCCAGTGACGATGGCGGGGTCGTCGCCGAGCGTGCGGTCGCCATGCAGCTCGGTGAAGCCATCGAAGGTGTGCTGCAGGTAGTCGAGCCCCGTCGGCCTGCCTGGAGCTCGCGCTACTTGCACGCGTTGCCAGCGCGTTAGGCTCGCGTACGTCTCGCGCTTCAGGGTATCAAGGCGCCCTTGCAGCGCCTCGATTTCGCTGCCAAGGTCGAGCTCCTGCTCAGTGGCGTACGCCCGCATGTCGCGGATCTTGGCTTCTAGGTCGTCTATCGGCTTCTCAAACGGCAGCGGCACGCGCCACCCCCTCGACATGCGCAGGTAAGCCGCTCGTCAAGAGCTTCAGTACCTCGACGACGCGCTCCTTGAGGGCGCGGCGGTCGACCACGTCGTCGACCATGCCCTTCTGCAACAGGAACTCGGCTCGTTGAAAGCCGTCAGGCAAGTCCTGCCTGATCGTCTGCTGGATGACGCGCGGGCCAGCGAACGAGATGAGAGCGCCTGGCTCCGCGAAGATGATGTCGCCGAGGGTCGCGAACGACGCCGTAACGCCGCCCGTCGTTGGATCGGTCAACACGCTGACGTACGGAAGGCGCCTCTTCGCCAAGACCTCGAGGGCAACCGTCGTCTTGGCCATCTGCATGAGTGACAGTGCGCCCTCCTGCATCCGCGCACCACCGGAAGCCGTGATGGCAACCAGCGCCCGTCCCTCATCCGCGGCGCGCTCGGCGGCGCGAGCTATCTCCTCGCCGACGACAGAGCCCATCGAACCGGCCATGAAGAAGAAGTCCATGATCACTAGCGCGACCGGCTGCCCGCCCATGCGCGCAGCGCCAGTGACGATAGCGTCTGGGCGCCCCTGCTTCTGTTGCGCCTTCTGCAGGCGCTCGGCGTACGGTTGGGCGTCGTTGAACTCGAGCGGGTCCTCAGGTTCGATGCCGCCAGACCACTGCTCGAACGTCCCGCTGTCGGCTAGCAGCGCGATGCGCGCCTCGACCGGCATGCGGTAATGGTGCCCGCATTCCGGGCAGATGTAGGTGTTGGCTACGAGGTCTTTGCGGTAGATCTGGGCGTTACAGCTCTCGCACTTCAGCCACAATCCAGCTGGGCTGTTGTCGTCCTCGTTCTTGGTGGGGCGGTTCCGGCGGAACCAACGCTCAAGCGCCATCGCCACTCCCACAGCACTCGTGGCGCGCAGCTAGCGTGATTGAACAATACGTCACGCCGCATGATAGCAGCCGCGCGCGCGTCTCCTGCCGCGACGCACTGCCCAATGGCGCACCGGATCGCCCCATCATGGGAGGCGCGACCGCGAGCGTGCGAGGCACGGGAGCGAGTGGCGCACGGCGCTTACGGCTCCAAGGCCATGCTTGCGGCCTCATCGCTCGTGGCCGCAGAGCGCTGTTCGGCGACTTCGGACGATGCGCTGGTATGCGGCCCGCTCGGCGGCTGGCTCGTCATGTCGCTCCTGCCCGTGAAGATCGCGCCGTCCTCGATGTCCAACGCCGCCGCCCTGACATCGCCGACGAGCTCTCCTCCACGCCAGATCTCGACCTTACCGCTGGCCTCGAGGAGGCCGACGGTGACTCTGCCGATGATCTTCACCTCGTCAGCTACCAGGGTGTCGCAAGCGACCACGCCGGACTCTGCGACCTCGAGAACGCCCTTGACGCTCACGTCACCATTGACCGTTCCGTGGACGCGCACGCGGCCAGTTGCCGTCACCTTGCCCTCGATGATGGTGTCGCGGTGGACGTACGTGAACGGCTCCTGCGCCGGCGTTGGCTTGACTCTCTTGAACATCCGACCTCCCTTATCTCGAGGACCTGTCGTGGGCGCAGTTGAGGGCACCCCTGGTGCGTCGTATCCTACGGGAATGGAAAGCGCCAAGGTCGTCCTCGTCACCAACGTCGGAATGGGCTACGGCCGCGCCGTAGCGCTGGCGTACGGGCGCTCCAAGTACCACGTCGTCTGCGCCGACCGCGACGTGGAACTCGCCTCCAAGACCGCGGCAGAGATCGAGGAGCTCGGCGGTCAGGCCATCCCCATCCAGACCGACATGACCACGCAGATGGACGTGCTCGGCGCGTATCACAAGGTCATGGAGATCTTCGGAGCGCTTGGTGGAGTAGTGCACCTTGCCTCGCAAGTTAGCACTACGCCGTTCGAAGACCTCGGCGAAGGCGAGTTCTTCGAGCTCATGGCCGAGAACGTCCGCTCCACCTACCTCGCGCTCAAGGTCGCCGCCCGCCTCCTGCCTGGCGGCTGGGTAGTGGTCGTCGCGCCGCCAACGCTAGGTTCCGTGCAGATGAGCGCCGTGCAAGGCGCCATCAAAGAGATGGTGCTCGGCTTCCGCGACCGCTTCGCCCACCCACGCGTGAACCTCGTCCTGCCGTCGCGCGCGCCTTCCGACCCGCGCCACGACCAGACCCTCGTTCGCGCCGTGCGCTTCCTCGGCTCGCCTGAAGCAACTGGCTTAAGCGGGCAAGTGTTCGACGTCGAGTTGCCGCAACCGCCGCGCCTGACGGAGAACCTCCTGCCTGAGGTGCGCGCTGCGCTCGACTCCTCCGTGCGCCAGTCCGAGCACGACCACTGGAGCGCGTGGCTAGATGAGGACGAGGCGGAAGACGCCGCCGCCATGCTCGCCGCCCCCGGCGTCCGCTGGCCCAACCGCGCGAACCACGAGCACGCGGCCGCCGACTTGGCCGAGAGCTACGGCGAGGAGCAAGAAGCCGCGCAGGACGCCGAATACGACCTGGAGTACGAGTCTGACGACTGGGCTGACGACCTCGGCCTGCCAGAAGGGCCCGCGCTGCGCCACCTCGTCGCAGAGGAGGGCGACGCGCCCTCCGAGTCGCACTCGTACGCCTCTGGCGTCGAGCCCGCCATAGACCTGTACGGCGACCTGCGGCGCCTAGTCGGCCCAGCGCAAGACGACGACGCCGCAGTGCAAGGCGACGACAACGCGACTTGGCCCTTCAGCCCGCGCCGCATCCACTAAACAGCCATGCGGTGCCCTTACTGCTCGGCCGACGACACCCGCGTGATCAACTCGCGGCCGTCGGACGAGAGTGCCGCCATCAGGCGACGACGCGAGTGCGTGGCGTGCTCGCGCCGCTTCACCACTTACGAGCGGGCGCAGTTCGAGGCCCTGATGGTGCGTAAACGCTCCGGCCGCGTCGAGGCGTTCAACCCGGACAAGCTCCTAGCGAAACTGCGCATCGCCTGCAACAAGCGTCCGGTCGGCGAGAAGCAGTTGCGCGAGTTCGCGTACTCGTTCGAGGACGAGACCGGCACGCCTGAGATAGCCAGCGAGGAGATCGGGCGCCGCGTCCTGCAGTTCCTGCAGGAGTCCGACAGCGTGGCTTACATCCGCTTCTTGAGCGTGTACGGCGACTTCGAGTCCGTCGGGCGTTTCATCGAGGAGATCCAACAGTTGGAGGACAAGGGCGGAGCCAAGAACTAACTGCGCCGAGCCGCGCGGCGCGTCAGTTCAGGCGTCCCACGCCACCGTCGAACCGTTCTGGCCCTTGGTGACTACCAGCCTGGCAGGCAGCCGCTCGCTCAAGTCGGTGACGTGAGTGATGACGCCAACCATGCGCCCCTCGTCCGTTAGCGCCTCGAGCACGTTGGTGACGCTGTCGAGCGTCTCACGATCGAGGGTGCCGAAGCCCTCGTCGAGGAACAGCGCACCCAACGAGGCGTTGCCTGCCAAGGTGTCGGACAGCGCGAGAGCCAACGCGAGGCTGGCGACGAAGCTCTCACCGCCAGATAACGTCCTCGCGCTGCGCAGCTCTCCCCCGGCCCACGCGTCGGCCACCAGGTAGTCGCCGTCGAGCAGGTGCAAGTCGTAGCGTCCGTCCGTGACGTGCCTGAGGGTGGCCGAGGCGCGTCGCGCCAGGCGCTGTTGCACGTGGGTCATGAGGTAGTCCTGGAAGCGGTCACTGCGCAGGTCGAGCGCCAGCTGACGGTGCAGTTCGAACTTGGCCCTAGCCGCAGCGAGTTCTAGCGCCAGTGAGGCCTTACGTTCTAGCCGCTCCCGCGCCGTTGCCAACCGGCTCTGGACGGTGCCGAGGTCGGCGGCCAGCGCCGTGCGCCTTGCGCGAGCAGCGTTCAGCTCGTCGAGCAGTCCCTTGGCGACGGCCTCGGCTCCGGCCCCGGTTGGGTCCGGCAGCGCCGGTTGGTGCAACAGTTCCGCTCGCGCCTCGACCTCACCGCGCTCCACGGCGGTGCGCTCCTGAAGGTGGTCGTCCACGAGCGCGCTTAGCGCCAGCATGTGCTCCTGGTCGCGCACGGCGGCCTGCGCAGCACGCAGCTCGGAGAAGCCGCTCGCCTCAAGGGCGGTGGCGAGAGCCGCCGCGGCCGCGTCCGCCTCGCTTCGCGCCACCTGGGCGCGCGCCTCGGCGTCCGTCAACTGGTCGGCCGCGCGTTCCGCCTTGCGCTCGGCCGCGCCTCGAGCGTCGCGCGCCGCTTCGAGTTGCGCGCGCAGGGCCGCCAGTTCCTCACGGAGACGCTCGAGCGCCTGCCGCGGGTCGAGCGTGGCGGCCTGGCCGCTACTCGTTGGCCCGCCGGTGACTACGCCTGCAACCACTAGTTCGTCGTTCACTGCCCTGGCGTGCCGTTGCACGGCGGCGCGACGCGCGGCGGCGACGAGCGCAGGCGCCTCGCCGAGGTCGATGGTGGCAGCGTCGCCGTCCACCGCCTCGGCAAGCTGCTCGCGGAGGGCGGTGGCCGCCACCTCATGCGCTGCCGTGGCGGCCACTGCGGCGTCGCGGGCCTCGCTGGTTGCGCTAACCGCGGCCGTCAGTTTGGCGCTCGCGGCGGCCAACGAACTGTTGACCCTCGAGTACTCCGCGCGAGCTGCCTCTAGGTCCTCGCTCGCCTTACGCGCGGCGGCGTCCGCCGCCGCAAGCGCCGGCTCGCCGCTCGCGGGGAGCGCGGAAACGCGGTTCCCGCAGACCGGGCAATCGTCGCCGACGTGCACATGCGCGCGTACCGCAGCGGCGGCGTCGGCCATGACGGCAGCCTCGCGCTCCGCCGTCAAGCGCTGCGCCTCGTCCTTGAGTCGCAGCCCTATTGCGGTGCGCTCAGCTAGCTCGAGCTTGAGGGTGGCGACCGCAGCACTGGCCGCGGCTTCCGCCGCCGCAGCCGCGGTGACGCGGGCCGCTGCGCCCTCGGCCATGGACTCCAGCCTCGCTAGGTGCGGGAGCTGGCCCTCCACCAACTGCAGAAGCGTCCACTCTTCCTCTACCAACATGCGCCCCGTGCCGACCTCGGCCAGGTCGGTCAGGTCTCCTCCGATGCGCTGCAACGTGGCCAGCGCGGGGGCGAGCGCCTGCCAGGCCGCCTGCTCACCCTCGAGGCGCGGAAGGCGCTCGTCATGGGCGTTCTGGGCGACCAGCAGTCCTGCACGCGCTACCGTCGCGGCCTCGGCCAGGGTCGTCGCGGCGGACTGCGCGGCTTCAAGTGCGAGTGCGGCACTTTTGGCGCGGTCCGCGCCACGTTCATGGGCAGCGATGGCTGGCACCAATGCCTGCGCCGTGCGTGCGGCCGCTAGTTCCTTCTCAACGGCGGCGATGCGCGTGGACGCGGCCGCCAGCGCCTCGCGCCGCCGCCCGAGCGCCGTCAGCACGCCCTCGAGCCGTGCTCGCTCACGCGCCACGCCGAGCCGTGCGTCTAGGGCGTGGGTTTCGAGCTCCAGCGCGGCTGCCTCTGCCTTGACGGTCGCGGCGTGGCTCTCGAGCGCGCGGATGGCCTCGGCGCTTACGTCCTCGTAGTCCTCAGTGAGGCGCCTCTCGAGGCCGTTCGCCACGCCCTCCGCTTCACGGCTCAGCTTGCTCGCCAGTTCACGGACGCGCTCGACGCGGTCGAGGCCGAGGAGCGCAACGAGCAACTTGCGTCTCTCGCCTGCATCACCCCGCAGGAACTCATCGAAGGCGCCCTGAGGTAACAGGACGGCGCGCGTGAAGCCGCTGTAATCGAGGCCTACGATCTCCTCGATGGCACGGTTCGCGGCGCGCACGCTCTCGCTCGCCTGCCACTGCCGCCAACTCGCTGCGCCGTCTTGGCCCGCCACCGCCTCCTCCACGCGCACCTCGGTAGTCACCCCACTGGCCTTGCGCTGGGCCACGCGCGTTACCCTGAAAACCCCCCTTGCAGCGCGGAACTTCAGCTGCACGAACATGCTCGGCGCACCAGGGCTAAGCAGCGACTCGAGCCCGCGACCTCCGAGTCTGGCCGTCTGGCCGTAAAGGGCGTAGGTGATGGCGTCCAACAACGTCGACTTCCCGGCGCCAGTCGGGCCGGTCACGGCGAACAGGCCGCTGTCGGAGCCTTCCCACTCAACCAGCGCGCGTTGGCGGTAGCAGGTGAACGCCTCGAGCTCGAGCGCTAGCGGGGTCACGAGGCCACCTCCTCGTGCAACTCCTCGAAGAGCTTGATCAGGTCTTCCTGACCGTCTGCGCCGCGCTCGCTGCGGAGGTAATCGCGGTACGAGTCGACGAGCGAGAGCGCTTGAGGGTCGGACGCCTCGCCGAAGTCGTCTGGCTCGCCAGGCAACTGCTGCTCCACCGCGAGGAGGTTAGGCATCTCGGCCTGTAAACGCTCTTTGAGCCCGGGGCGGGGGCGCTCGAGCCGCAACACGAGCTTCAGCCAGCCTGGGAACCCCGCCAGCTCACTTACGCGGCGTTCGAGCTCATCCTCGGCGACTACTACGCGCTTGAGTTGCCGTCCGGCACTCAGCCCATGCAGGCGGTATTGGGCTTGACGCCCGGCGGTCATCTCGGCGATCACGACGCTGCGCGGCTCGCCCGCCTCGCCGAAGTCGAGCTGCAGGAGGCTACCTGGGTAACGCGCCTTGTTCTCGGCGAGGCCCATGACGGCCTGCGGCTTGTGGATGTGACCGAGCGCAGCGTAACTAACGCCGTCCGGAACGATCGAAGCGGGCACCGTGTAGGCGTTGGTGCTGTGGAACACGTACTCCGAGTTCGCGAGGGTGGCGCCCTCGAACGTCGTGTGCATCAACAGGAGGTTCACGCTGCTGGCGTCCATGCCGCCCGTGAGGTTGTCGACGAGCTTGCGCATGACGCCGCGGTAGTGGTCGTGCTGCTCACCCGGCGCCTTCTCCAACAGGTCGCCCGCCGCCAGCATGCGCCGCTCGGATAGGAACGGCAGCGCGGCTATCCGCACGTGCTCGCCGCCCGCGTACAGGTCGAATGCCCCGCCAGCGCCCGCTGGGCGGAAGTTGCCGACCACGTGGACACCAGCGAGCTTGAGGAGGTTGCCGACCGCGTCTAGGCGTTGCGGCGAGTCGTGATTGCCAGCTATGACGACACTAGGGATGCCAGCCTGCGCGATCTCGAGGAAGAAGTCGTAGACGGCGTCCTCGGCGGCGGCGCTCGGGTTGCGGTTGTCGTAGACGTCGCCCGCAACCACCACCAGGTCGACTGCCTCGGCCTTGGCCAGTTCCGCCACTTCGTTAAGCGCTTCGCGGATCTCGCTGGTGCGGTCGACGCCGTGCAGGTTGCGGCCAGCGTGCCAGTCGGCCGTGTGTAGCAGCTTCATGACCGTCAGTGTAAGCGCGGTGCGCGACAGCAAGCGCCGCCCGGAATGCGCCGCGCCATCAGTGGGCTACAGGAGCAGCCCGCTCGCTTCGTCGTCGCTCACACGCGCGTCGCGCTCCTGCGCCCGCGTCGCCCACGCCGGGAACGGGAACGTGATGAGCACCGGCGTCGGCACGTCCGGTTGGTGGAGGACCATCGTGCCTGGCGCGAGGATGGTCGTGCGCGAGCGCGTTGAGGCCGGCATGTAGCGGTACTCAGGCCGCTCCGCCTCGGCGGCGTCGAGGCGACCGGCGACGCGCACGGCGGCGTTGGCAACGATGCGCCTCTCAACCTCGCTTGCGGTCTGCTGCGCGCCGATGAGGATGACCCCGAGGCTGCGGCCACGCTCCGCGATGTCGAGCAGGACCTCCTTGATGGGGCTGGAGCCCTCGGCCGGCGCGTACTTGTTCAGCTCGTCGAGCACGACGAAAAGCTTGCCGCGGTGCCCGCGCTCCTTGGCCCCGAAGAGCCCGCGCAGCGTTACGCCGACGACGAACATCTGCGCGAGGGGCGCCAGTTGATGGATGTCCACGACGTGGACCTGTTCTTGGGAGCCGAGGATGTCGAGGCGCGCGCCCTCGACCGCCTTGGCGCCGAGGTCGCCGCGCACGAGACGAGCGAGGTGCTTCTGGGCGCCGCGTAAACGGCGGATGAACGCCTCGCGCGTGCCGCGCGGCTGCCTGGCAGTCCAGGCAGGGTCGCCGCCGCGGTCGCTGCCGCGGTCAGCGTCGTCGTCACCGCCGCCCTCTTCCAGGAGTTTGTACTGCAGGTAGTCGACGAGCGCGGCGAAGCTAGTGAGCTTGTGGCCTCCCCCGCTCGTGAAGGCCCCGAGGTCCTCCCACGAGATGCCCTCCTCCTCGTCGATGCGGCGTGCGGCCCCTGCGGCTCGCGCCCTGGCGCTGTCTACCGCCGCCGGCGGCTGGTAGTCGGGAACTTCGAGCGCGGCCCCGAAGCCGCGCTGCCTGCGCGCCAACTGGTAGAGGCGCTCCTCGACGTGCTGCAGGAGGAACTCGAGCTGCGACATGCTGCTTACGTCCGCGAACGCGAAGCCGAGCATGCGTTCGGCGCAGAACTCATGCACCGTCCAGACGAACGGCGCCACGCCGTCACGCTGCTGCACGTCCGCCACTAGCCTGTCGCCGGGCGTGTCCTGCGGGGGCGCGTGCAGCGCGCAGCTCTCGAACGGTCCGGCGTGCAGGCCGAGGGTCTGGTAACGGTCCTGCGAGGCGCCGTTCCGGCTCATCCAGGCGGCCTCCTCCGCCTCGAGCCGGCGGTTGGGTTGGTCGATGAAGAGCAGGTCCTCACCCTTGACGTTGAACACGAGCGCCCTCGCGGAGCCAGGATCGGCGAGGAGCGGCTGGCCTTGCCTGCCAGAGAGGTCGTGGAAGAGCGAGTAGAGCAGGAAGAGCGCGTAGCTGGTCTTGGTGGCCACGCCTGAGATGCCCGAGATGTTCACGTGCGCGCCGCGGGTGCCGTCGACGAAGTCCAAATTCAGGTACGCAGGTGCGCCGCTGCGCAGGAGGCCGGCGCCCAACCTGGCGGTCATGCCGTCCACGTACAAGGCCTTCTCCAGCGCCTCACCCGTAGCTTCCATGACGGCGTCGCCCGGGGCAGGCGGCAGGAACTCCTCTGGCTCGAGGCGCGTGACGAGGACGTGCGCCGCGTAGCTCTCCTCTGCCGGCATCAGCCCGTCCGCCACCAGGTTCGTGTCGCCTTCGAACTGCAGTCCCTCGTGGCGCCTGCGCACTTGATCGACGACGCCGTAGAACGTCACCTCGCGCTCGCCACCCGTCGGGTCAGCGGTGCGCACCATGACGACGTCGTCAAGGCGCACCTTATGGCCTGGCTGCACGAGGAACCAGAAGGCGACGGGCGTGGCGTCCTCAGTGCCTAGCACGCGCCCGAGTGGTCCAGTTGCTGACGTCATGACTCTCCAGTCCCTTCAGCCAGGGCCACCTCTATGCGCCTGCGCAGCAGCGCCGCGTTCCCTAGCCGCCTCCTCAGAGTCTCCTCGAGGGCGCGCACGGGCAAGAGTTGCTGCGGCGCGCGCGCGTCCTGATGAGCGCGCGTGGCGAAACGCGGGAGGTACCTGGCGCTCCAATCGGCCACTTGCCGCGCCGCGCCTAGCGTCGCGCTCGGCTCCTCACCAGCATGCGCCTGCAGGCGCACGGCGCCCGCCAGCGAGTGGAGCCACGGCCGCGGGTCGCGGAGTCGCAGGTACCACTCGAAGCGGGCGTGAGGTCCTGACCCTACGACGTAGATGGGTGAGCGTTCACCCTCCTCGAGGGCGCGCACGGCCGCGAACGCCGCGGGGGGCAGGCGCTGCTGCTGCAGGCTCTTGAGGTAACCGACGACGCGTTCGTCTGCTCCGAGGAGCGGCCGCGGCCCGTCGCAGACGAGCAACGCGCCGCCAGCCACCTGCCCAGCCGCCGCGTCATGCGCCAAGGTCCGCCGCAGCCTCGTCGCCATCCGGCTCTCGGCCTCGCGCATGAGCCGCTGCAGCTCGTCGACGGGCGCCTGCTGGTCGTCGCCCTTGGCCGCCACCATGCGGTAAACGAGCGCTTGAGCGCCCGCCATGCTGCGCACCTCGAGGTCAGGTTCCTTCAAGCGGTCGGTCGCGATGGCGCACCAGCGCTCCACGACCGGCTCGATCGCCGCGCGCGCAACGGTACCGCCAGCTGGGCTGCACTCGACGGCGCCAACGGCGCAACTCCCGAGCGCGGCGAACGTCTGTCCGTCGTTGTCGTCTAGCAGCCCCCGTGCCTCGATCCTGCGCACCCCGTCCAAGAACAGGACCTTCGAGATGGCGGCAGGTGCGGTGGGGCGCAGCCCACGCCAGGCGTCGAGCGGCACCTCTATCTCTACTGCCCCACTGTCCAGCGTGTTGCCGGCAGTCTCGCCTTCGCCTTGCTCCTGACCGGTGTCCTGCCATGAGCCGCCGTAGCCGACGCCCCACGGTTCGAGGCGCAGCCGCCTCCGCGCCTCCACTAGCGCGGCTGCAGGCGCAGCGTGCCGATCGCGCCCTTCTCGGCCGCGGCGCGGTCGACGCGCATCGGCAGCATGGTGCCTTGCTGCCACCGCTGGAGGTAATCGCGGTAGCGGCGGGAGATGAGGTTGCCTGATTGGCCGGTGCCGTGGATGAACCACCCACCGCCGCTTGCCAGGTCGTAAACGCTGCGGTAGCCGGGGCCGTGCGTCTGCTCGAAGGAGCCGAACTTCAGTCCGAAGCCTGCCGCGTTGACGCTGAAGCCGTCGCCGCCATTGCCGACCTTCAAGTTGGCGAGCGAGCTAAGCACTGGGATGCCGCCAAGCACGTCATGGTCGTGCACGGCCTGGTGCGCCTTGCCCCAGCTCCACTTCGTCGAATCGGCCCCGAACGACCCGACCAACTCGTTCCAGGCAGCGTCGAGCGCGAGCGCCGCCATCTGCTCGCACGACTCGATGCCGGTCGTGGTGAGGTCGTCGCACCAGTCTGGCTTGCCTGCCAAGATGGCGCGCGTGAGTTCTGGACGCAAGTTGAAGAAGTTGGAGGCGACGCTGCCGAGGTCGTCGCGGTAGAGCGAGTAAGCGAACTGGCGGTACCACGCCGCGAACGCGAGTGGCGCGCGGCCCTCCGCCGTCATGTTGCCGTCGAAGCCAACGAGCAGCGCTTGCAGCTTCTTGGCGCCATCGCTTGCCGCTGGAGCGTTCTGCGCGAGGGGCACGAACTCGCGTGCCATCAACGACACTTGATCGAGCTGTGTGGCGACCGAGTAGTCGACCGTGGCGAGCGCCTGCGCGTCGAGCAGGTCATTGATGCGCTCGGCGCGGTACGGCGCGGTCCAGTCTGACGTCAGGTAGTGAGGGTAGTCGTCCGGCACCACGCGTTGGTTGGCAGTAACGATGCGCCCGCTAGCCGGTTGCAGCACGTGCGGCAACTCGTCGAACGGCACCATGCCTAGCCAGTCGCCCTCGCCCGTCCAACCGCGCGTTGGCACAGCGCCCGTGCCAGAGGCCCTGATCGGCACGAACGCCGGGGCGTAGTACGCCACCACCCCGTCCACATCGGCGTACACGATGTTCTGCATCGGCGCAACGAAGAGCTCGAGAGCCGATTGGAACTCACCGTAACTCGTGGCCGTGTTCATGCCAAGGACGGCCTCGATGGTCCTGTCACCCGGCTCGAGCGCCGTCCAGGCGAACGCAAGCACGGTGTCCTTCCCGCCGAGCGGCCCCGCGGCCGCCTCCTGCGAGCGCGAGTCGACGTCGGAGATGACCGGGCCGTGGCGTGTGCTCCTGACTTGCAGCACGACGTCGGCCTCGCCCTTGACCTTGATCGTCTCCTGGCGCACGGTGAACGCCTCTGAGCCGGTCGGCGTCAGATAACGCCCGGCGTCCGCTGGGTCCAGCCGCTCGAGGTAGAGGTCCTGCACGTCGGCGCCGTTGTTGGTGAAACCCCACGCGTGATGGTCGGTGCGGCCGAGGAGAACGGCTGGCGTGCCAGGCAACGAGGCGCCGATAACGTTGACGCCCGGGGCGACGAGGTGCGCGAAGTACCACAGCGACGGCGCCTGCAGGCTGAGGTGCGGGTCGTTGGCGAGGAGAGGGTAGCCGCTAGCGGTCTTGTCGCCAGCCAACACCCAGTTGTTCGAACCGTAACCGTCCGGTTTAGGCGGCCCGGCCAGCGCTAGGAGGCCGGTCACGTCTAGGTCGTCGAGGTAGTCGGCGATGCCTGGCGGCACGATCACCGTGCTCGCATCGTCATAGCCAGGCCACAACTCCTTGATCATGCCCTCGACGTCGCCGCTTCCTAGCTGCTTGACGAGTTGGGCGCGGAGCAGCTCGTCACTCCAGTTGTCGCCGAGGTCCCACGCCATCATCTTGGCCCACACGAGGACGTCTACCGCCTCGAACTCATCAGGCTCGAAGCCAAGGAGGAGGAACTCGACGGGCAGGGCGCCCCTGCGCTGCGCCAAGTAGGCGTTGATGCCTGCTACGTACGCGTCGATCAGCTCTCGAGCGGTGCCAGACAGCGCCTCGAGGCCGCTCTCAGCCGCTTGCTTGACCCCGAGCGTACGGATGAACTTGTCAGTACCTAGCGTGGCCGAGCCGATGACCTCAGAGAGCCTGCCGCTGCCGACGCGGCGCTGGAACTCCATCTGCCACAAGCGGTCCTGGGCGTGGACGAAGCCGAGCCCGAAGACGGCGTCCGCGTGGCTGGCTGCGTAGATATGCGGGATGGCGTCGGCGTCACGCACGATCTCGATCTCGCCACTAGGGCCGGACACGGTTATCTCGCCAGAGACCTTCGGCAGGGAGGAGCGCAGGTAGATGAAGCCAGCGCCCACCACGACGACGATGAGTAGTAGTAAGACGATGACGATCCGACCAAGAGTTCTCACTTGCTCACCCCTCGAGTAGCTAGTTGGTGCTCCGTTGCAGTGCGGTTGAACAGTGCCTCACATCTTAGCGGAGGCGCTCGACGCGCGGACTGACATACACTGGCCTGTACACGGCACAACGCGGCGTGCTAGAGTCCCCTTTGGCATCAAGTTTTGTCGCCCCGATCAGACCGACAAAGCATTCGCTAGGACGTGACTACCTTGAAGACTTACTTTCCAACCGAGCTCGACCACGACTGGGTCGTCATTGACGCCGCCGGCCAGCGGGTCGGACGGCTCGCTACTCAGATCGCTTCCGTGTTGAAGGGCAAGCACAAGCCCACCTACACGCCTAACCAGCCAGGCGGTGACTTCGTCATCGTCATCAACGCCGAGAAGGTGCAGTTCACCGGCCGTAAGCTCGACCAGAAGGTCTACCGCCGCTACACCGGATACCAAGGCGGCCTTCGGGAGACCACCGCGCGCGAGATGCTCGACAAGCACCCCGTCCGCGTTCTGGAGCACGCCGTCTGGGGCATGTTGCCCAAGACCCGCATGGGGCGCCGTCTCATCCGTCGCCTCAAGGTGTACGCCGGCGAGGCGCACCCGCACGTCGCCCAGCAGCCCAAGAAGTTGGAGTTGGCTTGATGGATCAGTTCTACGGTACCGGCCGCCGCAAGGAAGCCGTCGCCCGCGTGTTCCTGCGCCCAGGCAACGGCCGCATCTCGGTCAACGGCCGTGAGTTCCAGGAGTACTTCCGCGGCATCCTGGCGGGCGTGCAGGCCCTTGAACCACTGAAGGACACGAACACCGCCGGTCGCTACGATGCGTACATCACCGTCAAGGGCGGCGGGCCGAGCGGCCAGGCTGACGCCATCAAACTAGGTGTCGCTCGTGCGCTCCTCAAAGTCGACCCGAACTACCGCCCCGTGCTCAAGGACAAGGGCCACCTCACGCGCGACGCGCGTATCGTCGAGCGCAAGCTTTACGGCCTCAAGAAGGCACGGCGCGCGCCGCAGTACAGCAAGCGCTAAGTATTCGAACGTCGGGCCATCCCTGACGAAGGCAAGGTTGAACTACAGGCGAGGCGCTCCACTAAGGCGCCTCGCTTCTTCTTACCAGTGCGTGGCCCCTATGCGCCGTAACGCACTTAGGAGGCCACCCACGTGAGCGTCATCCAAGCAGCGGTATTGGGCATCGTCCAGGGGCTCACCGAGTTCCTGCCGGTCTCGAGCTCGGGTCACCTCGTGCTGGCCCACTATTTCCTCGGTTGGGGCGAGAACCTCGGCCTCTGGGTCGACATCGCCACCAACACGGGCACGCTCCTCGCCGTGCTCATCTACCTGCGGCGCGACGTCGCCTCCGCGCTAGGCGGCTTCGTGCGCGGACTGGGCTCCGCGGACGCCAGGCGCGAGCCAGGTTGGCGCCTCGCCATCCTCGTCCTCGTTGGCTCCATCCCGACCGCCATCCTCGCGCTGCTGTTCAAGCCGCTCTTCGAGCATTTCAACGCGCCGCTGCCCGTTGCCATCGGCTTGGCGGTCACGGGCTTCATCCTCTGGTTCGCCCCGCGGCAGGGCAGAAAGCACGAGGTGCGCGAGGTGACTTACAAGGACGCCCTCGTCGGCGGTCTCGTGCAGGGCCTCGCCGTTGTCCCGGGCATCTCACGCAGCGGGTCGACCATCTCAGCGCTCCTGTGGCGCGGCGTTGACAAGGACCTAGCGCCCCGCCTCTCGTTCCTCCTCTACCTCGTCGTTTCATTCGGCGTCGCCATCTTAGGAGCGAGCGACGTGCTGGCAGCAGACGTCGAGGTCCTCCCGCTCGTCGTCATGGTCGCGACTTCGTTCGTAGTCGGTTACTTGGCCTTGATGGTCGTGTTCGCGGTCCTGCGTCGCGGGCAGTTCCGTATCTTCTCGCCTTACTTGTGGGCGGTTTCCGCCTTCACGCTCGTCTACCTCGCCGTCACCCGCTGAGCCGCGAGCGGCCACCGGAAAACGCGCCGGGGACGCTGGGCGCGACGTTTCACGCACTGCAAGCCGGGCTATGATGCCGGCATAGGAGGCGCCTCCATGGAAGTCGTCACCAGGATCGCACCCTCACCGACGGGGGACCCGCACGTCGGCACGGCCTACATCGGGCTTTTCAACTACGCGTTCGCCAAGCGTTACGGTGGGCGCTTCATATTCCGGCTGGAAGACACTGACCGCCAGCGGTTCCAGGCTGGCGCAGAGGCGCGCATACTCGAGATGTTCACGTGGCTAGGCATCGCGCCGGACGAGAGCCCCGAACTCGGAGGGCCGAACGGCCCGTACCGCCAGAGCGAACGCCTGGACATCTACCACCAGCACGTTGACAAACTCCTCGAGTCAGGCCACGCTTACCGCGCGTTCGAGACCTCTGAGGAGCTTGACGCCATGCGCACCGAGCAGAAGCGCCACGCGCAACCTCTCGGCTACGACGGCCGCGGCCGCACCATGCCCGCCGCGGAACAAGCGCGGCGCCACGCCGCTGGCGAGGCCAACGTCGTGCGCCTCATCACGCCAGACGAGGGGTCAACGACGTTCGTCGACCGGCTGCGCGGCGACGTGACCATCCCCAACTCCGAGATCCGCGACCCCGTGCTCATGAAGAGCGACGGCTACCCCACCTACCACATGGCCAACGTCGTCGACGACCACCTGATGGGTGTCACCCACGTGATCCGCGCCGAGGAGTGGGTCACTAGCACGCCCATCCACGTCCTCCTCTACCAGGCGTTCGGGTGGACGCTGCCTGAGTTCATCCACATGCCGCTCCTGCGCAACCCGGACCACAGCAAGGTCAGCAAGCGCAAGCTCGACACGTCGGTCGACTCCTACCGCCAACAGGGTTACTTGGCAGAGGCGCTCCTCAACTTCCTCGCCAACATGGGTTGGAGCATGCCGGACGGCCGCGAGTACTTCAGCGTGGCAGACATGATCAAGGAGTTCGACATCGACCGCGTTTCGCTTGGCGGTCCCGTGTTCGACCTCAAGAAACTTCGCAACGTCAACGCCAAGTACCTGCGCGACTTCCTCAGCCTCGAAGAGGTAACGCGCCGCCTTGCCCCGCTCTTGGAGGGCGAGGGTTACGACGTGCAGGACGAGGATTACCTCCTCGACATCGTAGACATCCTGCGTCCACGCGCCGAGACCCTAAGCGAGATAGTCGAGCAAGCCGGGTACTTCTTCGCCACCACGTTGCGTTACGACGAGCCAGCCCGCAAGCAGCTCGCCGCCGGGCAGTCGTTCCTGCAGGACGTCGAGCGCGAGCTCTCGATCCTCGAGTTCTTCGATTACGACGGTGTGGACGACATGCTACGCGACTACGTTCAGGCGCAGGCGGTGCCGATGGGCAAGGTGCTCATGCCCTTGCGCGCGGCGCTTACCGGCACGACGAACGCTCCTGGCGTCACCGACCTGATCGTCACGCTCGGCAAACGCGAGTCGCTTAGGCGCATCGGCCAGGCCCTCACGTTCATCGATGCTGGATTGCCTGACGACGACCCGCAACGCCTGATCGACGAGGAGAAGGCGCGCAAGGCTGCCGCGGCAGCTTCTGCCAAGAGCCGCGTCAAGAGCCACGGCGCGCCAGCCGTTCGCGCCGCCGAAGGCGAAGGAAGCAGATGAGTTGGTTCGATCGCCTACGTAGCGGCCTTAACCGCACACGTGCAGCCACGTTCGGTGGCGGCCAGGGCACCGCTTGGGAGATGGACTGGGAGGACCTCGAGGTGGCGCTGATCAGCGCTGACGTTGGCGGCAAACTGGCCGCGCAGGTCGTCACCGAGGCCAAGAAGGAGCGCGAGCGCGGCACCCCGTTCCGCGAAGCGCTCGAAGTAGCGCTCCTCGACCAACTAGAGCCGGACCGCATGCGCCAGAAGCTGCGCCGCGTCGGGTTCACGCTCGACGTCACTCGCAACGTCGTCGAGCCGGCAGGCAAGGTCGTCATGGTCGTCGGCGTGAACGGCGTCGGCAAGACGACGACGATCGCCAAGCTCGGCAACTACTACCGCTCGCATGGGCGCAGCGTGATGTTCGCGGCAGGCGACACCTTCCGGGCAGCAGGCAGCGCCCAGTTGGCCGTGTGGGGTGAGCGTCTCGGCATCCCAACCGTCACCGGCCCGGACGGCGCGGACCCCGGCGCCGTAGCCTTCGACGCCGCCCAGCAGCGCAAGGCGCGCGGCAGCGACCTGCTCCTGGTAGACACAGCCGGCCGCCTGCACACCAAGCACAACCTCATGGAGGAGCTGAAGAAGGTCAAGCGCGTCATCGCCAAAGCGGACGAGCGCGAACCGCGGGACACCTGGCTCGTACTCGACGCCGTGACTGGCCAGAACGGGCTCGAGCAGGCGCGCAAGTTCCACGACGCCGTCACGCTAACAGGCGTCATCGTCACCAAGCTGGACGGCACGGCGAAGGGCGGCATACTCCTGCCGATCACGCGCGAGCTCGGCATACCCATCAAGTTCATCGGCGTCGGCGAAGCTCAAGACGACCTCCAGCCGTACGACGCTGCGGCGTTCGTGCGCGCCCTCCTCGACATGCCGCCGGTCGCCGCATGACGGGCCCGCAGTGACGGGCGGCCCGATATTGGTGCTCAGCGCCACGCAAGGTGAGGTGGCGCCCCTCGAGACCGCCCTCACGGACTTCGGGCACCTCGCCCATGACGGCGGCCCTAGCCACGGGGCGGCGCGCTGGTGGGAGCGGCGCAAGGGCCGCCTCGACGGCATGGAGATCGTGCTGGCGACTACCGGCGTTGGCAAGGTCAACGCGGCGGCGGCAACTGCGCTCGCCCTCAGCGCCGTGCGCCCGCGTTACCTCGTCCTCGTCGGCATCGGCGGCGCCTACCCTGGCGCTGGACTCGAGATCGGCGACGTCGCGCTAGCGAACAGCGAGACGCAGGTAGACAGCGGTGTAGGGTACGGGCCCGCGTGGGAGGGATTAGACGCCATCGGCTTCCCGCTCCTCGAAACCGACCCACCGAGCTACAACCGGCTGTGGTTCGACCAGCGCTTCGTCACGCGCCTCGGGCATGAACTCGGCGTGGCGGTGGCGCCGTTCGCCACCAGCGACTCCGTAACGGCTGACGATGCGCACGCCAAGTGGCTCGCTCGGCGCCACGGCGTTGCCATCGAGTCGATGGAGGGTGGCGCCGTAGCGCAAGTCGCCCTAGCGTTCGGCGTACCGCTCGTGCAACTCCGCGGCGTGAGCAACGCCGTAGGCGTGCGCGATAAGACGCAGTGGCACGTCAAGACGGCGGTCACCAACGCCTGCGCGGTAGCTAAGCGCGCACTGCCCCTGTTGGCGGCTGCCTGATGGATTTCCTCGCAGCCGTGCCAGTGTGGGTCTACTTCGTCGTCATCCTCATCACTTACGTCGTCGTGCACATCCTCACCTTCGACCCACAGCGCCTCCTGCCAGAGCGGCGCGCCTTCTTCGGGCGCATGTCTTCGGCCGTGCTACTCCTCCTTGCGCTCGTCTTCTTCCAGCGCGAGGAGCCGCTCACGCTGCTTGTGGCGTTGGCGCTCGCCGGCGCGGGCGGCTATCTTAGTGGCCGGTCTACCCTGCCGCCGAAGCAAGCGAAAGCCAAGGGCAGAAGTAACAATGACCGTAGCTGACGGTATAATCCCGGAATGGGACTAGTCACCGGCCTCGAGATACTCGCAGCCGCCCGCGCAGGTGGTTACGGCGTTGGCGCATTCAACACGAACGACCTGGAGATCACGCAAGCCATCATCGAGGCGGCAGAGGAGCTCAGGAGCCCCGTCATCGTGTCGCTATCAGAAGGGGCCCTCAAGTTCGGTGGTCCGGGCCTCGTCGAGATCGTGAAGTTCCTTGGCGGCGGCGCGAGCGTGCCCGTCGCCATTCACCTTGACCACGGCTCGAGCTACGCGTCGTGCCTGCGCGCCATCCGCTTGGGTTTCACCTCCGTGATGATCGACATGTCGCACTCCGACGAGGACGTGAACGTGGCAGAGACACGGCGGGTAGTCGAGGCGGCGCACGCCGTCGGCGTTACCGTCGAGGCCGAGATCGGGCGGCTTGGCGGCATCGAGGAACACGTGAACGTCAGCGCGGAAGACGCCACCCTCACGCACCCAGACGAAGCCGAGCGTTTCATGGCCGAGAGCGGCGCAGACTACCTCGCCGTCGCCATCGGTACTTCGCACGGGGCGTTCAAGGGCAAGGGGCGGCCGTTCATCGATCACGCCCGCATCAGGGCCATCGCTGAGCTAGTCAAGCAACCGCTCGTCATGCACGGCGCCTCCGGAGTGCCAGCCGCTTTAGTCGCGCGCTTCCGGGCCACGGGCGGCGTGATGGCCGACGCTTCCGGTATCCACGAGGACGACGTGCGACAGGCCGTCACCGAGGGGATCGCCAAGATCAACACGGACACCGACTTGCGGCTCGCGTTCACGACCCGCGTGCGCGAGGTCCTCGACGCCAAAGCCGAAGAGTTCGATCCACGCAAGATCCTCGGGCCGGCGCGCGAAGAGATGAAGGCCGTTGTGGCCGAACGCATGCGCGTCTTCGGGTCGGCAGGCAAAGCTAGCTAACAGTTGCGGCGATGCGCGCCGTGGCACGCCGCGGCCTCAACCCTTGGCGCCCTCGTCGTCACGCGCTGGCGCCACGACCACCGTCCGGTGGTGCGCGAAGTTGACCGCCCCTGGCGCCCCGCCCTTAGGGCGCCAGACGTTCTTGCGTTCCGTGTAGTCGACCGCCACGCGGTCCTCGCGCCGCGCCTCGGAATGACCAGCCGCCAGGCGGGCGGCGAAGAGCACCGTGTCGAACGGCACGTCCTTCCCGCCAGAACGCACCACAACGTGTGAACCGCGGTAACCCTGCGCGTGCAGCCACAGATCGCGGCTACGAGCGACCTGGAACGTGACCTTGTCGTTGTCGCGGGCGTTACGGCCCACGACGACCTCGAAGCCGTGAGGGCCCTTGAACCTGATGCCCGGTACGGCAGCGCGCGCGCCTGCCTTCTCTGACTCCTTGGTTGCGGCCTGCAGCCGGGCGGCAACTGCCGTGGCTGGCAGCTCAGCCACACCTGCCAGGTCGCTCTCCGCGGCGGCAACGGCGGCCGTGAGTTCTGGCACTAGGTCGGTCGCGCGCTTCGCCCTGGCCACGCGCCTGCGTGCTTGGTCGTAACGCGCGGCCGCGTTGCCTGCTGCGTCTAGCCGCGGGTCCAACACCACGTCGACAGGTGCGCCATCGAAACCAACCAGCGTCACGCGCGCAGCGCCGCTAGGCACGCTAGCCGCGCTGGCCAACAGCAGGTCGGCGCTGGCGCGCAGGTCGTCCACCCCGGAGGTGGCCGTCACGGCTGCGCGCGCGTCGGCGAGTTTGCGCCGCGCCAACGCTAGTTCCTTCTCGAGTACGCGCGTCAGCTGGTCGCGGGCATGCGCCTGGCGTTCGTCACGCGCGGCGCTCATGGGATCGGCCTTTCCGCCCCAGCGCTCCATGAACGCGGCGGGGCGCGCGGCGAACTCCGCCACGAGCTTCGTTGCTGCCGTCAAGGCGTCACCAGCGAGGGGCACGCTAGTGTCGACTCCCTCTGCTGCTAGCGCCGCGGCCAACGCCACAGCAGCTTCGGGCCCGACGCCGTCGATCACGCTCGCTACCTGGCCGATGCGCTTGCCGGCCAACGTCGCCGCGATGTCGGAGGCAGTCGCCAGGACGGGATCGAGCTTGCTGTATGGCGGTGGCGGACGATAGGCGATGCCGACGCGCAACTCGCGGTAGCGGTTGCGCTCGGCCAGCACTTGGCGTTCGACTCCGATGATGTGGCCGTCCTCCACCAGGACGAGGTTGGCGTTACGGCCGGTGAGCTCAACGACGAGCTCGACGCCTGGCACAGGCACGAAGCCCTTCGAGGGCCCGAACGTGAGGGTGAACACGCGGTCGCGCGCCGCCTGCTCGACCGCCACTAGCGGACCGACTGCCCGGGCAGCTAGCTGTTGCTGCAGCGGTGTGCGGGGCCGGCTCTGCTCGGGTGCCCCTTCGCGCATGGCGACGAACGGCCGCGGCGGCCGACTGCCGAGCCACAACGACCCACCACCGGCGAGGGGCAGCACCGCCGTGCGGTCGTCAGGGAAACGCCACGCGAGGCGCTCGGCCGGCAGGAGCGGCCTAAGCGCGCGCAACTGCTCGGCGATGAGTAGTCCTTCCATCAGCCGTTAGCCTCCGCAACCATCTTTGGTCAGTTGAGCACGCGCTCGAAGCCACCCAACAGGCCCTTGGCGTCATCGACGTACTGCTTGAGGGGCAGGTACCACTCGCTGCCAACGTCGGTGTGCTCGAGAGCCGCTCGCGCATGCACCAGCACGCGGGCGGCGTACTCCTCGCCCATCTGCGAGTAGACGTCCGCGAGCATCTGCTGCGCCGCCACCCAGAACGGATCGCCCGTCTGGCTGGCGCTCAGCGCCTGCTCGTACCAGGCGGCGGCGTCCTCGAGGCGGTAATACTCGAAAGCCACGCTGCCCAAGGTGATGCAGGCGGGTGCCGTGGCCCCCAACTCGAGCGCCTCCTGGGCGAGGGCGTGGGCGGAGTCGAGTTCACCGCGGCGCAACCGCACGTCCGCGAGGTCAGCAAGAGCGTCGCCGCGGTGCGAGTATGACGGGTCAGTCACGACCTCGCCGAGGAGGGCCTCGGCTTCCGTCAGGCGGTCGCACTCGATGAGGGCGTACGCCGCCTCGTGCTGGGTGAAGGCGCGGTGCTCGGCAGGCACGCTCGCTAACGCCTTATCGAACGCCGTGGTCGCCTCCGCAGAGCGCCCGGCCGCCGTTAGCGCCTGCGCCGTTGCGAACGCAACGCTGTAAGTCGGGCCGCCCAACTCGTCGTCGATCAGGGCAGCCTCTCGCAGGTACTCGAGGGCGAGATTGGGGTTGTCGAGGTCGAGATGGGCGCGGCCCTGGAGGTAGCGGTGCACGGCCCGCTCCTGTGGCGGCATGAGTTCGTCGTCGATGGCGGCTAGCTGCTCGAGGGCCTCTTCCGTTCTGAAGAGCTCGACGAGCGCACCGGCTAGGCTGAGCCGCTCGGCGTCACGCTCGAGTTCTGGCGCCTGCGCTACTGAGGCAGTGAACGCGGCGGCGGCGTCTTCCCACTCACCGAGCACTTCGCTGCACTGACCTATTAGCGACCAGCGCCGCCACTCGAGGTACGCGGGTAGCACGGCGTCGTCTAGCGCGCTGAGCCGCCGCGCGGCGCTCTTGGCCGCGTCCACGGCGAAGAGCGCGGCGGCCGCATGGTAGGAGGCCGTCGCGTCGAACTGTGGAGCGCCTTCCAGCTCGGATGGCCTTTCTGGCACCTCGCGCAGGCCGCGCTTGACGTCGCTGAGGGGCGCGCCGCGGTAGGCGGCGAACTCCCAGAAGAGCGCGCGGTAGAGGGGCCGCGATGCCAGCTTCGGATCCGCACCGACGGCGTTGCGCAGTGCGGGTTGGCCGTTCTCGAGGCCCTCGTCGCCGTAGAGCGCATAGACGGCAGCCAGCTGCAGCCACGCGAGCCCGTTTACGGCCTTGTCGGGGCCGCGTTTGACTGCGTTCTCGAGGACCGCGAAGGCGACGTCATACTGCCCCTTGGCGAGCGCCTCCTGAGCTGAACTAAGGTCTGGCGCGCGTTGACGCCTGAAAAGCATGCGCAAGGCTACCACGAGCTACCGTCCTGGACGCGAACGTTGCCACATCTGCGCGGCGATGGCCGCGCTCAGAGGAGCTCGACCACCGTCATGCCCACGCCAGCCGCGACCGGCGGGTAGGCGCGGTGGAAGGTCTCGTCGAGGAGGCGCGCCGCGTGCTGGCGCATGAAGCCGAGCACGGATAGCGCTTGGGTCTCATGGCAGGCCATGGCCGAGAGCTTCGTAACGAGCTCCGCGCCGGCGGCTGCCGTGTGGGTCGGCGCCAGGTAACGCGCGTGCATCTCGCTCTCTTCTAGGAAGCCGCGACGCTGCGGACCTACGAACGGCGTGGCGCTCGCGAAGTAGTAGAGGCGCTCCGGCTTGGTGCTGGCCTTGGCGAAGGCCTCGAGCACGATGGCGTTCGTGAAGCAGTGGTCAGGGTGTCCGTTAGCCCCGTTGGGCGGGAAGGTTAGCACCGCGCGTGGGCGAGTGCTGTCGAAGGCGTCAAGCACCGCGGCAAGCACCGCGGCGCGGTCGGCCGCAACGAGGCCTGGATGCTCCGGCATGCCCCGGTTGGCGTCCGGCACGTAATCCTGGTAGTCGAGGATCGTGATGTCCTGCACGCCAAGCGTGGCCAGCGCGGCACGCAGTTCGCCCTCGCGCCTGTCAGCCAAGCCGGCGCGAGTGGTGAGGCCAAGCGTCAATCCGGCGGCTCCACGCGTGAGGGTGAGAGTGGCGGCCTTGCCACGCGCCGCGGTGCGCGCCAACATCGCGCCCGAACCGAACACCTCGTCGTCTGGGTGGGGCACTACGAGCAGTAGGTCGGTCAGATAGTCGGAGGTCATTGCGCCAGCGTACCGTCAGGCGCCGTACTTGTGGGCGCAGTAGGGCCTTGTAAGCCGAGGCGTAACGGTTCATCATTCGGGTTGGGGGTTCGCTGGCCGCGTAAGGCCACTGCTGACCAAGAGAAGGGAGCGCCACGGGTGCTCAATCAATCGCCCCGCTCTAGCGGGTCGCTCACGCGTGTTCTCAAGTTCCTACCAAAGGCCTCTGATTACCGGCCGAAGTACTTCCGCGTCGACGTTCTCGCCGGCGTTACGGTCGCGTTCGTTGCGTTGCCGCTGGCGCTAGGTTTCGGCGTCACCGCCGGAGCAGGTGCGACCGCAGGCATAGTCACCGCCATCGTCGCTGGCGTGGTGGCCGCGGTGTTCGGCGGCAGCAACTTCCAGGTCACCGGCCCAACTGGCGCCATGACTGCCGTGCTGCTGCCGATAGTCGCGCACCACGGGCCCGGCGCTCTGCCGATCCTTGGCATCGGCGCTGGCCTCATCCTTATCGCGCTTGGCCTCGCTGGCATCGGGCGTTACGTGCGCTTCATCCCATGGCCCGTCGTCACGGGCTTCACCAACGGCATCGCGGTGATCATCTTCTTGCAGCAGCTCCCCAACGTGCTTGGTGTCAAGGCGCCGTTGGGTGAGAGCATCGTGTTCATCGCCATCCAGACGGTGCGCGAGTACGTTGCGCAACCGAGTTACCTGCCGGCCGTCATCGCGCTCATCACCGTCGCCGCGATGCTCGGCTGGGGCCGCGTCAAGCTGCTCTCAGTAGTGCCTGCCAGCATGGCTGCCCTCGTGATCGTCACGCTTATCTCGCTCTTGCCGCCGTTCGCGGACCTCGCCCGCATCGGTGAGATCCCGCGCTCGCTGCCCCTGCCGATGCTGCCTGACCTAGCGTTGAGCGGCGCATGGGTCGACCTATCGCGCGGCGCCATTGCCATCGCCATCCTGGCGGCGTTAGAGAGCCTGCTGTGCGCGGTCGTGGCGGACGGCATGACCGTCGGTGAGAAGCACGACCCCGACCGCGAGCTCTTTGGCCAGGGGCTGGGGAACATCGCCGCCGGACTCTTCGGCGGCCTCCCCTCCACGGCCGCTCTGGCACGAACCGCGGTGAACGTGCGCTCGGGGGCACGTACGCGCCTTGCGTCCATCGTTCACGGCCTCACGCTGCTCGTCGTGATCCTGTTCCTCGCGCCGCTCGCCTCCAAGATCCCCCTCGCCGTGCTGGGCGGCATCCTGATGGTGGTGGCGGTGCGCATGGTCGAGCGTGAGGCGGCGTCGCTCATCATGCGCAGCACCAAGTCTGACGCCTTCGTGCTGCTCCTCACGATGGTCGTGACCATCTTCTTCGACCTGATCCTCGCCATCGAGGTCGGGCTCGTCGCGGCGGCCATCCTGTTCATCGTGCGCATGAGCAACATGTTCACCGTCGACCCCATCGGCTTGGCTGGCGACGTCCCGCACCACGACGATGACGAGACGGTCGACGCCGAGCGCCAACTCCTCGCCAAACACGTTGTGGCTTACCGCGTCGACGGCCCCGTGTTCTTCGGCGCGGCCGAGCGATTCATCGACCAGTTGGTCAAGGTCGACCAGGGCATCAAGGTCGTCGTGTTGCGCCTCAAGCGCGTGCCAGTCATGGACGCCACCGGCGTGACGGCGTTGCGCGCCATTCACGACCGCCTCTCACGCCGCGGGATCGCCCTGCTCATCTCGGGTTTGCAGCCGCAACCGAAGGCGCTACTGCAGCGCATGGGCGTGTACGAGGAGATAACGCGTGACGGGACGTCCGATTTCGTCACGACGGAACAGGCGCTCGAAGTAGCCGTTGAACGGCTAGGTGACGGGTGGGGCAGCTAAGCGCCCCACCCGTCCAACCTTCAGTTGGCTGGCGCCACCTCTTGCACCACGAAGCGCAGCTGCCCGCCGGCTTGACCGCTTGGAACCGCGTCCACGACGTCACCGTCGGTGATGTTCCCAGCCAGTATCTCGCGCGCCAGCGGGGTCTCGAGGTAGTCGCGCACGGCGCGCCTCAGTGGCCGAGCGCCGAACACGGGATCGTAGCCGACGCGCGCGAGTTCGTCCAGCGCCTCGTCCGTCAGCCGCAGCGTGATGCGGCGCTCGTCGAGCCTGCGTTGGAGGTGCTCGACTTGCAGCGTTGCGATGGTGCGGATCTGCGCTTGGTCGAGTGCGTGGAAGACGATGACCTCGTCTATGCGGTTGAGGAACTCCGGCCGGAAGTGCGCCCGCAGCTCGCCGAACACCGTCTCTTTGAGGGTGTCGTAGTCCGCGCCCTGGCGGCTGGCCTCCAAGATCTGCGGCGAGCCGATGTTGCTCGTCATGATTATCACGGTGTTGCGGAAGTCTACGGTGCGGCCCTGCGAGTCGGTCAACCGCCCATCGTCAAGTACCTGCAATAGGGTGTTGAACACGTCCGGGTGGGCCTTCTCGATCTCGTCCAGGAGGATGACGGCGTACGGTTGGCGCCTGACGGCTTCGGTCAACTGGCCGCCTTCCTCGTAACCGACGTAGCCGGGAGGGGCGCCGATGAGCTTGGCGACGTTGTGGCGCTCCATGTACTCGGACATGTCCAGCCGCACCATCTTGTCCTCGCTGTCGAAGAGCTGCGCTGCCAGGGCCTTCGCCGTCTCGGTCTTGCCCACCCCGGTCGGGCCGAGGAAGATGAACGAGCCGATGGGCCGGTTGGGGTCGGACAGGCCTGCTCGCGAGCGGCGGATGGCGTCCGCTACGGCCGTTATCGCCTCGTCCTGGCCGATGACGCGCTGGTGGAGTTCATCTTCGAGGTGCAAGAGCTTCTCACGTTCGCCCTCGAGCAGGCGCGCCACTGGGATGCGCGTTGCGCGCGCCACGACCTGCGCTACTTCCTCCTCGCCGACCTCGAGGCGCACGTAACGCGCGTCATCGAGCTGTTGAGCGAGGCGCCTGACCTCGGCCTCGAGCTTAGGTAGCTCGCCGTAGCGCAGCTGCGCCGCCGTTGCTAGATCGTACTCGCGCTCCGCGCTCTCGATCTGCGTGCGCACCCGGTCGAGTTCCTCCTGATCGGAGCGCCACTCCTCCAGCACCGCGCGTTCCGCCTCCCAGTCGGCTTGGGCCTGCCCGATCTGGTCGGCGATCACCTTCAACTCCTCCTCTATGCGGATGAGGCGGGCCGCCGAGTCAGGGTCCGACTCACGTTTGACGGCCTCGTGCTCGATCTCGAGCTGGAGTTTGCGGCGCCTGAGGTCGTCGATCTCCTCCGGCAGGCTGTCCAGTTGCACCCTGATGCGGCTGGCGGCCTCGTCGATGAGGTCGATGGCGGAGTCGGGGAGGCGGCGGTCAGACACGTAGCGGTGCGCCATGGTGGCGGCGGCGATGATGGCCAAGTCGGTGATGCCGACGCCGTGGTGGACCTCGTACTTCTCTTTGATGCCGCGCAGGATGGAGATGGTCTCCTCCACGCTCGGTTCGTCGACGAAGATGGGCTGGAAGCGCCGCTCTAGCGCCGCGTCCTTCTCGATGGTGCGGTACTCGTCGAGGGTGGTGGCGCCGATCATGCGCAGTTCACCGCGGGCGAGCGGGGGCTTGAGCATGTTGCCGGCATCTACCGCGCCCTCGGCCTTTCCTGCGCCGACGATGGTGTGCAGCTCGTCGATGAACAGGATGATCTCTCCTGCAGAGCGGGCCGTCTCCTCGATGACGGCCTTGAGGCGTTCCTCGAACTCGCCGCGGTACTTGGCGCCTGCGAGGAGGCTGCCCATGTCTAGTTGGACGATGCGCTTGTTCTGTAGTCCGTCAGGCACGTCCTTGTTGATGATGCGCTGCGCGAGCCCCTCTGCGATGGCGGTCTTGCCGACACCGGGCTCACCGATGAGGACGGGGTTGTTCTTGGTGCGCCGCAGCAGGATCTGGACGGCGCGTCTGATCTCGTCGTCCCTGCCGACGACAGGGTCGAGCTTGCCGTCGCGCGCGCGCTGGGTGAGGTCGATGCCGTACTTCTCGAGCGACTCGAAGGTGCCCTCTGCGTTGCGGCTCTCGACGTGCTGGCCGCCGCGGATGGCGACGGCTGCCTCCTTGAGGGCGGCCGCGGCCGGCAGCGCGTCTAGCTGCCTGCCCGCCACTTCGCGGAGGGCCACGAGGAGCGTGTCTGCCGCCACGAAGGCGTCCTGCCACTCCAAGGCGAGGGCCTCGGCGCGCGTGAAGACGTTACCTAGTTCGGCGCTCATGAACTGGGCGTCCGAACCCGATACGACTGGGAGTTTAGCGAGACCGGCGTCGACCGCGCCACGCGCCGCCACGGGATCGGCGCCTGCGCGCTCTAGGACGCGGCTAGGCAGGCCGGCCGGGTCTGCGAGTAGTGCTGCGGCTAGGTGCAGCGGACCGACTTGCTGCTGTTGACGTGTGCGCGCCACCTGTTGGGCGCTGGCGATGAGTTGAAGCGCTGCCTCGGTGAAGCGTTCGGCATCCATGAAGTGATGATAGATACTTGAGTCTCATGTTGTCAACTTATCTAACAACGAAAGTGTGGCGGGCAAGCGTGCTGAGGCGCTAGCTCCAGCGCGGCCCCAAAACACCCACCGCCCAGCCAGCCGCCAGATACAGCATGTCGGCGCCACCCAACCAAGGCGGCGCCGACATGAAACGCTCCTCTTACCTAGTGCTAACTCATGCGTCCTTGAACTCCGCCACCAGCGTACCGAGGCTCGCCTTGGCGTCGCCGAACAGCATGCGGGTGTTCGGCTTGTAGAAGAGGGGGTTCTCCACCCCGGAGAAACCTGGGTTCATCGAGCGCTTCAACACGAAGCAGGTGCGCGCCTGGTCGACATTGATGATCGGCATGCCGTAGAGCGGGCTGGCCTTGTCTTCACGCGCCGAAGGGTTGACGACGTCGTTGGCGCCGATGACGACCGCCACGTCAACCATCTCCATCGTCGGGTTCACGTCGTCTGGCTCGACCAGCTGCTCGTACGGCACGTTCGCTTCGGCCAACAGCACGTTCATGTGACCTGGCATGCGGCCGGCGACCGGGTGGATGACGTAGCGCACTTCTGCGCCGTTCTTCTCGAGCAGGTCAGCGAGTTCCTTTACGACGTGCTGCGCTTGCGCGACGGCCATGCCGTAACCGGGAACGAAGATGACGTTCGAGGCGGCTTCGAGGATGTAGAACGCGTCGTCCGCCGTGATCGGCTTGATCTCGCCTTCCACTGCGGTGGTCGAGGCGCTGGTAGCGGAACCGAAGCCGCTGAAGAGCACGTTCGCGAGCGATCGGTTCATCGCCTTGCACATGATCTGCGTGAGGATCAGACCAGAGGCGCCCACCAGCGAGCCCGCCACCACGAGGACCGTGTTGCCGATGGCGAAGCCTGCCGCTGCGCCCGCGATGCCAGAGTAGCTGTTCAGGAGCGAGATGACGATGGGCATGTCGGCGCCGCCGATCGGCAACACCGCGAGCACGCCAAGCACGAGTCCGAGCACGAGGAAGATGAGCAGCAGCGGGTAGGACGACGCTGGGGCGATCACGAAGATGACGCCCAAGATGACGGTGCCAGCGAGCAGTCCAGCGTTTACGAGCTGCTGCGAGCCGAACAAGATGGGCTTACCGCTGATGCGCTCGGAGAGCTTGGCCCACGCCAACCCGGAGCCCGTCGTCGTTACGGCGCCGATGACGACAGCCGCGAACACCGCTATGGAAGACACGACGTCGGAGTGGGGGTTGCGTATGTACTCGTTCCAGCCGACCAGCATGGAAGCCAAGCCGCCTGAACCGTTCAACAGGGCAACCATCTCCGGCATGGCGGTCATCTTCACGGTCCGCGCGATGTAGAGGCCGATGGCAGCCCCGATGAGAACACCGATGAGGATGAAGGTGTAGTCGATGCCGGACTGCAACAGCGTGGCGCCAGCAGCGATAAGCATGCCGACGGCCGAAAGCATGTTGCCCTTGCGTGCGGACGCGGCGCGGCCGAGCATCTTGAGGCCGAGTATGAAGAGCACGGCCGAGACGATGTAAGCGAGTGGGATCAGCGTCTCCACCCCGAACTCACTTGCCTTTCTCGCCGGCGCGGAACATGCCGAGCATCCGGTCGGTTACCAAGTAGCCGCCCACGACGTTGACGGTGGCGGCTACGATCGCGATGACGGCGAGCGCCGAAGCTAACGGTCCATGCACTGCGGTCGCGGCGATGGCGCCGACGATCGTGATGCCCGAGATGGCGTTGGAGCCGGACATGAGCGGGGTGTGGAGTTGCGACGGGACCTTGTTGATGAGTTCGAAGCCAAGGAAGATGGCTAGGATGAAGGCCAGGAGCAGCAGCATGATGGTCATACTTCTCCGATCGCGGCGCGCACTCGCTCGTCGCGCACTTCGCCCTGCGAAGTGAGTAGGCAGGCGCTGATCACCTCATCCTGGGTATCGAGGCGCAGGGCGCTCGCCTCCTTGTCCCAGGCGTGTTCGATCAGCAAGTAGAGGTTGTTCGCGTAGACGAGGCTGGCGTCTTTAGCGACTTGCGCTGGCATGTGCTCGAGGCCGACGATGAGCACGCCGTTCGACGTCAACGTGTCCTCGCCCGCGCGCGTGCCCTCTACGTTGCCGCCCGTACTTGCTGCCAGGTCGACGACCACACTGCCTGCGCGCATGCCCGCCACCATCTCGGCGCTGATGATGCGCGGAGCGCGGCGTCCGAACACCTGCGCCGTCGTAACTACCACGTCAGCGCCAGCGCAGACCTTCGCCATCTGCTTGCGCTGCGACTCGAGTTGCTCGGGCGTCAGTTCCTTGGCGTAACCCTGAGCGGACTGGCCCGTCTCACCGACATCGATCTCAACGAACCTGGCGCCAAGCGACTGGACCTGCTCCTTGACGACAGGCCGCGTGTCGTATGCCTCCACGCGCGCGCCTAGGCGCTTGGCGGTAGCGATGGCCTGGAGCCCAGCCACGCCGGCCCCGACCACGAACACGCGCGCTGGCGGGATGGTCCCCGCCGGGGTGCTCATCATGGGGAAGGCCTTCACCGAGCGGCTAGCTGCCAGCACGACCGCGGCATAACCAGCGAGGCTTGCCTGACTAGAGAGGGCGTCCATCTTCTGCGCGTACGTGGTGCGAGGGATGAGCTCCATGCACAGCGAGTTGAGGCCATCAGCGGCCAGGGCGCGCACTAGGTCGCCATTGAAGAACGGGTCGAGGAACCCAGCCACGGTCGCACCGCGCTTCAGCCCCTCCAGCGTCGCCAACGTTGGCGGTTGCACGGTCAGGAGGAGGTCTGCGCCCGCCAGCAAGCGCGCTCGCTCGGGTTCGAACTTGGCTCCGGACTTAGCGAACTCGTCGTCACTAAAGAACGACAGCGTGCCCAGCCCCGGCTCTAGGGTGACGGTGGCTCCGAGCTTCACGAGCTTCTCGACCACCTGCGGGGTAAGCGGGCTTCTCCGCTCACCGGTTACGGTCTCCTTCAGCGCGACGATGTTCATACCGCGCTCATCTTTGCACGTACCTCGGGCCCGAGGCACGGGTCACTTGCCCCTGCGGAGCGAGGCGCTTTGCGGCGATATACTCCTCAGTCATGAAGCATTTCGGCGTGCTCACCAGCGGAGGCGACGCTCCCGGCATGAACGCGGCAATCCGCGCAGTGGTCCGCACGGCGGTTCACGACGGCATCCGCATCTCGGGCGTTTACCGCGGTTTTCAAGGACTCGTAGAAGATGACGTCGTCGAGATGGGCCCGCGCGCCGTCGCCAACGTCTTGCAGCGTGGCGGGACCATCCTGCGCACCGCTCGGTGCGAAGCCTTCTTTCACCCACAAGGCCGGGCGGCCGGCGCTGAGACCTTGCGCCGCCACAGCATCGACGGGCTGATCGTCATCGGTGGCGACGGCAGCTTCCGCGGCGCCCAGCTCCTGCAAGAAGAGCAGGGCATCCATGTCGTCGGCATTCCAGCCACCATCGACAACGACATCAACGGCACCGACGTCTCCATCGGCTTCAACACGGCCCTCGACGTGGCGCTAGACGCCGTCGACCGCCTGCGCGACACGGCCGCTAGTCACGACCGCCTCTTCCTCATCGAGGTCATGGGCAGGCGCGCCGGACACATCGCGCTGGCTGTTGGGGTGGCGGGTGGCGCAGAGGTGATCCTGGTGCCGGAGGCGCCACTACCCGCCGCCGAGGTGACAGAGATGCTGCTCAAGGCCGAAGCTCGCGGCAAGACCTCCAGCATCGTGGTCGTGGCGGAGGGGGCGTACGAGGGCGGAGCCGCCGCGCTGCAGAAGGCCATCGAGGCGTCGTGCGGCTTCGAGGTGCGCACCGTCATCCTCGGCCACACCCAACGCGGCGGCAGCCCGAACGCCCGCGACCGCGTGCTCGCCTCGCGCCTCGGCTTCCACGCCGTCCGCGCGCTGGCGGCCAACCACAGCGGCGTGATGGTCGGAACGGATCGGCGCGAGGTCACCTTGGTACCACTGCAGGAACTCGAGCAGCACCCGAGGGACATCGACCGCGAGCTCCTCGAGATCGCTTACGTCCTGGCGGTGTGATCAGCTCGCACCAAGCCGACGCTTAGGACTTACGCCCGTCTGACCCTCACGAAGGCGTCCTTGCCGCGTTGCAGCACGGTGGGGCGCTCGAGGGTGAGGCGCGCGTGAGGGTCGGCCGTAGCCTCGCCGTCGATGCGCAAGCCGCGGTTCTGAACGAGGCGCCGTGCCTCGCCGTTGCTCGCGGCCAGTCCCGCCACCACGGCTAGGCGCAGCAGCCCAACGGTGCCGCCTTCGAACTCGTTGGCCGCCACGCTGACCTCACGCAGGTCGTCAGGGATGGCGCCCTTCGCGACCTCGTCGTAACGCCGCTCGGCAGCGGCAACCGGTTCACTCCCGTGGTAGACGGTCACGAGCGCCCGCGCGAACGTGCGGTGCGCCCCGACGGGGTCCGTGGCGAACTGTGCGCGCAACGTGTCGAGGTCGATGTCGGTGGACAGCTCCGCGTACTGCACGAGCAACGCGTCCGCTACCTGCATGGCCTTCTTGAACATCACATCCGGCGCCTCAGCGATGCCGATGTAGTTGCCGAGCGACTTGGACATCTTCTCGACGCCATCGAGCCCGACCAGCAGCGGGGTCGTCAACGCCACCTGCGGCTCCTGGCCGTACGCACGTTGGATGTCGCGCCCGACCAGCAAGTTGAAGAGCTGGTCGGTGCCTCCCAACTCCACGTCCGCCTTGATGGCAACCGAGTCGTACGCCTGCGCCAACGGGTAGAGGAACTCATGAACCGAGATGGGAACGCCACCCTGGAAGCGCTTGGTGAAGTCGTCGCGCTCGAGCATGCGAGCGACGGTGTAGTGGCCAGCCAAGCGGATGATCTCGGCGAAACCTAGCGGCTCGAGCCACTCCGAGTTATGGCGGATCTCGAGCTTGTCCGGGTCGGTCGAGAGGATCTTAGTGGCCTGGGCAACGTACGTTTCGCCGTTGCGCCGCGTCTCAGCAAGCGTAAGGACGGGCCGGGTCTTGCTGCGCCCAGACGGGTCGCCGATCATGGCCGTGAAGTCACCGATGATGAGCACGACGCGGTGCCCGAGGTCCTGGAACTGCCTTAGCTTGCGCAGAACGACGGCGTGGCCGATGTGCAGGTCGGCGCTAGAGGGGTCGACGCCGAGCTTGGCCCGTAGCTGCCTGCCCTCACTGGCTGCCAGCTCGAGCTTCTCACGGAGTCCGCCTTCCGGCACGACCTGTTCCGCCCCGCGCTGTAGCAGCTTCAACGCGGCAGCGTGGCGGTCCGCCCCGTCACCCTGCGTCAAGGCCTGTCCTTCTCCGTCGGTCACCACGCGCCTCCTGCTTGAACGATTGACCTGCGCGCGCCAGAACCAGACTCGGCACTCATGAACGTGCACAGGTTGCTGCCATCTTGCATACCTTTGCCGTGCCCGACCCGCCCGGCTCTGGGTCAACGGCGGGCAGCTTATCACGCGCCCCTGCTAGCATCGTCTAAGGAACGGCGCCCCAAGCGGGCGCCTTAGGAGGTACCAATGGAACTCGCGATCATCGGCCTGGGCCGCATGGGGGCCGACATGACGCGCCGCCTCATGCATGGCGGGCACGCACCGGTAGTCACCGACCTCTCCCCCGACCCCGTTGCCGAGCTCGTCGAAGAAGGCGCACGTGGGGCGGGCAGCATCGCGGAGGCCGTCGCGCAACTCGCGGCGCCACGAGTGGTGTGGTGCATGGTGCCCGCTGGCGACCCGACCGAGCAGGTGATAGTGCAGGCGCTCGCCGCCATGTCGGCAGGTGACGTGCTGGTTGACGGCGCGAACTCCAACTGGGAGGACTCGCGCCGCCGCGCCGCCTTGGCCGAGGAGGCTGGCGTGCTGTGGTTGGACGCGGGCGTGTCGGGCGGGGTGTGGGGGCTCGAGCAGGGCTACAACCTCATGGTCGGCGGTCACGACGATGCCTTCGCCATCGCGAAACCCATCCTGGAGACGCTGGCGCCAACCG
>DASSXV010000077.1:0-33039 GCA_035703635.1 Trueperaceae bacterium
ACTGCAGGCTCTTCTCGTAATAGTCGGTGGCTGCGGCGCCATGGTCTTGGTCCAACGCGACGTTGCCAAGGCTAAGGTACGTGTTCGAAACCGCCTCGACGTCGCCTTGTTCCTTGGCGAGCTCCAGGCTCTCCTTCAACAGCTTGCCAGCGCGCGTGTAGTCTGCGTGGTTCTGCGCCAACACTCCGAGCATGCGCAGCGCCGCCGTTGCCACTTTGGGCGCCTGCGCCGTGCGCGCCAGTGTCAAGGCTTGCCCGAGGAGGCTCTCTGCCTCAGCCAGGTCACCCTGGCGCCACGCGAGAACCCCCCTTCCGAACGCGGCGGAAGCGCGCAGTTCTGGCGCCACGGCACCAGGCATCGCCGCCGCTTGATCGAGATGCCTGCGGCCTTCATCTAAAGCCCCCATGCGCTGCCAGTACGGTCTTAACGCCACGGCCATGCCAAGCGCGCCTTCTGCATCGCCCTCGGCGACGAACCACGCCGACGCGGTGCGGAGGTTGCCCTCCTCGTAACGCAGGCGCTCGAGCCACTCCTGTTGCCGAGGTCCCTGCAACGCCTCTGGTACGCCAGTCGCCCACTGGAGGTAGTAATGCGCATGACGCGCCTTCAGCACCGCCAACTGTGGGTCCTTGGCCAGCTCTTCTAGCGCGAACTCCCTGAGGGTCTCGAGCATTCCGAGGCGGCCGGCTTCCAGGTCGAAGCGCGTGAGCAGGCTGGCGTCGATCAGGCTGCTTAGTCCGTCCATCACGGTGGGCTCGAGCCCGAAGATCGCCTCGATGGCCTCCAGGTAGACGCTCCCGTCGAACAGCGCTAGCCGCGCGAAGAGCGTGCGCTGGGTGGGGCTGAGGAGGTCGTGTGACCAGGCGATGGTGGCGCGCAGCGTCTGCTGCCGAGCCGGGGCATCGCGCGGGCCACCCGTGAGGAGCGGTAGGCGCTGCGTCGCTCGCTCCACTAGCGCGGCGAGGGTCATGCTGCCAAGGCGCGCCGCTGCAAGCTCAAGCGCTAGGGGCAACCCATCTAAGCGACGGCAGAGGTTCACGACGGAGCCAACGGATTCGTCATCGAGGGTGAAGTCGGGGCGCAGGGCCCTCACGCGCTCGACGAAGAGCCGCACACCCGCGAAGTCCATGGCGCCCTCGGCGGTCACGGGCTCCTCGCCCTCTGGCAAGGCCATGGGCGGCACTGGGAACGACAGTTCACCGCCGAGGTGCAGTAGCGTGCGGGAAGTCACGAGGACCTTGAGGCCGTTCGCCGTTGCCAGCAACTGACTGACCTGCCCCATGGAGCCAAGCAGCCCCTCCACGTTATCGAGCACCAGGAGGAGCTCGCGTCGCTGGAGCACTTTCGTGAGCCGGTCGAGCGGGCTGGTGGTAGCGGACTCCGTCAACCCAACGGCATAAGCGATCTCGCCAAGCACGAGTTCCGGGTCGTGCACGGCGTCCAGTGGCACGAACGCGACGCCATCCGTGAAGTCCGGCCGTAATGCCCGTGCCGCTTCGAGCGCTAGGCGGCTCTTGCCGATTCCGCCCGGCCCGTGAAGAGTCACGAGCCGCGTCTCAGGTAGCCGTAACAACGCCGTTAGCTGCGCTAGGGTCGCCTGGCGCCCGACGAACGAGGTGAGCGGCTGCGGAAGCGCAGTGAGCGGCAACGGTGGGATCGGCTCGATGACACCGCTGCTTGGCGGACCGATGTAGGCGTCGAGCGACGCCGCCGGGGGAGGGTCCTCGGTCGCGCTGCTTGGCAGTTCAGGGTGGGGTGCGTATTCCGGAGTCGCAGCGGCCGGCGGGCGCGGGTTGCTGGAGCGCTCGCTCGCGGCCGCGACTTGCAGCCGTGTGCCACGGCGCTCACGCCGCTCGTGCATGTAGCGGGCGATGTTCGTTAGGTTGGTCAAGATCGTGACTACTACGCCTAGCGCAGTAATCACGGCGAGAATCGTGGCCATCCGCCCTCCGTGACCCAGTTGAAGGAAGTTGGACGTGGCGTGGGGTCGGGAACATTCTAGAGGTGAGAACCGGTTGGTGTCTGCTACGTCACCCGTGGTCGTAGTAGCCGAGAAGAGGTGCGCGGCGTGCGCTCTCCAGCTGGCGGCTAGAGCCCCAGGTACGCCCGGCGGATGAGGGGGTCGCCGCGCAGCTTCTCGGAGGGCCCCTCCAGCACGAGGTGGCCGTTCTCGAGCACGTAAGCGCGGTCGCTGATCTTGAGCACTTGGGTGACGTTCTGCTCGACGAGCAAGATGGGCAGGCCCGTCTCAGACACGCCCCTGATGACCTGCATGACCTCGCGCACGAGGAGGGGCGCCAGGCCGAGGCTCGGCTCGTCCATGATCAACACCTTCGGGTGCAGCATGAGCGCGCGCCCGATCGCCACCATCTGTTGCTGGCCGCCGGAAAGCGCGCCAGCCGCTATGCGGCGCTTGTTCTGCAGGTCGGGGAAGAGGCTGTAGACGCGCTCGAAGCCCTCGGCGCGCCGCGCCCTCGCTGGCGGCAAATAGGCGCCGAGGGAGAGGTTCTCCTCCACCGTCATGTCAGGGAACAGCTGCCGGCCCATCGGCACGTGCGCCAGCCCGCGCAGGGCCAGATGGTGGGGTTTGAGGCCGGTGACGTCCTCGCCGTCGAGCAGGATCTTGCCGCCGCGCGGCTGGATCATGCCGGAGACGGCGCGCAGGATAGTCGACTTGCCGCTGCCGTTCCCGCCAACCAACCCGACGAGCTCGTGGGCGTTCACGTGCAGCGAGACGCCGAACACCACTTGAAGGTCGCCGTAGCCGAGGTTGGCCTCGACGACGTCGAGGACACGGCGCGGCGCGGCCGGCCTTGCGCCAGCTACGCCGGTGACACTGCGGGCGTCGTCACTCATCCGCGCCTCCAAGGTACGCCTCGATGACGCGCTCGTCGTTCATGACCTGCCCCGGTGTTCCTTGCGCGATCTTCTCTCCGAAAGCGAGCACGATGACGTCCTCGCAGAGCTCGGTGACGGCCTGCATGATGTGCTCGACCATCACGATCGCGATGCCGGACTCCGCCAACGAGCGCACGAAGCCGATCATCTCCTTGAGGGCGGGTGGATTGAGGCCAGCCATCAGCTCGTCGAGGAACAAGACCCGAGGTTTGACGGCCAAGGCCTTGGCTAGCTCCAGGCGTCTGCGCCGCGCTAGGTTGAGGTCAGAAGATAGCTGCATCGCCCTGTCCGCCAAGCCGACGAGCTCGAGCGCGTGAGTAGCGGCCTGCTCGGCCGCCGCGCGGTTATTGGCTTTCAGGAACGCGGGGATGAGGACGTTCTCGAGAACAGTTAGGCCCTCGAACGGGCGTTCGATCTGGAACGTGCGGCCCATGCCGAGGCGCGTGCGCGCGTACGGCTGCAGCCGACCCACCTCCGTGCCGAAGAAGGCGACCTTGCCGCGCCGAGTCTTGGCGTAGCCGGTCAAGGCGTTGAAGAGCGTCGACTTGCCTGCCCCGTTCGGGCCGATGAGGCCGACTATCTGACCAGCGTCAAGCGTCAGCGATACGTCGTTCACCGCGATCAGGCCGCCGAACTGCACGGTGATGTTCTCAGCCACCAGCGCTCTTGGCATAGCGCCTCCTAACCGCGCGTGCGCGCAGCGCGCCCATGAGGCCGCGTGGCACGAACAGGACGACGACGACGATCAGGAGCCCGTAGATGAGGAGGTTGGCCTCTGCGAAAGTGTTGCGGAAGAGTTCCGCAGCGAGGGTGAGAAGCGCGGCGCCGATGAGCGGTCCGAAGAGGGTGCCGCGACCGCCGATGATGGCGACCAACGCGATGCGCACGCTCAAGTGCAACTCGAACATGGGTTGCGGCTGCAGGGCCGAGAGGAAGATGCCGTAGATGCAGCCGCCTATCGCGGTGAGGGCGCCTGACAACATGAACGCCCACGACTTGACCGCCACCGGGTTGATGCCCGCGGCTTGGGCAGACGACTCGTCCTCGCGAACGGCGCGCATCTGATAGCCGAGCTTGCCGCGCGTGACCAACGCGACTACCACCAGGACAAGCACCAGGTAGCCAAGCGCGAGCCAGAACTCCGTGTGCCTGCTGAACAGATCGAACCCGAAAGGCTCCTTGAGGTCGAAGATGAACAGTCCGATGGCGCCGCCCGTGAGCTTGCGCTCGTTGATGGCCACCAGCCGCAGGATCTCGGCGACGGCGATGGTGGAGAGCACGAAGTACGAGCCGCGCAACCCGAAGGTAAGGCGGCCCCACAGGAACGCCAGCACGGTCGCGAAGGCGGCGGCGAGGAGGAAGCTCCACCACGGTGCCAGGTCGAACTTGGTTGCGGTGACGCCGACGGTGTAGGCCCCCAGCCCGATGAAGGCGGCGTGACCGAGGCTCGTTTGCCCCGTCCAGCCACCAAGGAGGTCCCAGGCGCTCGCCCAACCGGCCAGCAGCAGCAGCGAGATGCCGAGTGACAGGTAGCTTGGGAAGGCGAAGTACCAGGTCGCGCCCACCGCGGCGACCCCGGCGATTCCCAGCCAGGTCCACGGCAAGCTGGCGCGCTTGAGCGTCATACGCGCTTGACGGAGCGCCCGAAGAGGCCCTCCGGCCGCACGAGGAGAACGATGAGGAACGCGAACAGCCCGTAGGCGTCGCGGTAACCAGACGAGAGGTAAGACGCGCCCATGAACTCGACGACGCCGAGCAGGAGGCCGCCGCCGATGGCGCCAGGCACGCTGCCGAGGCCGCCGAGGACCGTGACCACGAACGCCTTGAGGGTGTAGCTCGAGCCAACGGTGGGAACGGCGAAGAGGAGTGGCGCGAGGATGACACCCGCGCACATGGCGAGCGCCATCCCAAGCCCGAAGACGAGCGCGTGAATGCGTGGCGTATTGATGCCGACGAGCTCCGCGCCGAGGCGGTTCTGCGCCGTGGCACGCACCGCGCGGCCGAACTCCGTGCGCGTCAGCAGCAGCCAGAGGGCGAGGATGACGACGAGCGTGATGGCGCCGGCAGTCAGCTGGGCGACGGGTAGGCGCACGCCGCCGAGCGTGACGGTTTGCGTGGCGTACGGCACGTAGATGGACTTCGGTTCGGCGCCGAAGACCAGGAACAGGACGTTGGAGATGACTAGGGCAAGGCCGAGAGTGGCGAGCAGGGTGCTGTCGCTGGATGCGTCGATCAGGCGCGCGAGCACCACGCGCTGCAGCAGCGCGCCGAGCAGGAACCCGATGGGGGCGGCTATGAGGAGCGAGACGTACGGGTCGAGGCCGAAGAGTTGGAAGCAGACGATGGCCGTATACATGCCAACCGCCACGAACTCGCCGTGCGCGAAGTTGATGATGCGCATGACCCCGAAAATCAGCGACAAGCCGACGCCGATGAGAGCGTAGATGCCGCCGATCAGTAGGCCGCCACTTAGGTTCTGTAGGAACGGAGCCAAGCCCTCCATGGTCAATGGCTCCGTCCCGAAGATGCTGTCAGCAAGTTATGCCGCGGTCAGCGAGCGTTCCAAGACGGCGTTTCGAGGAGATCGCCGACGACCGCGCCGTTCACGTAGACCGTCACGAACTCGCCGTTGACGACCTGCTCGGCTACTGCCGGCAGCGGGGCCTGGTTCTTGTAGCCCTGGTAGTCCTCGAAGCGGATGGGGCCGTAGACGGTGTTCGGCATGTCGGTCGCGAGGAGCGCCGCGCGCACGTCTTCTGGTGAGAACGACGCTGCGCGCTTGAGGGCATCGACCGCCACGATGACGCCTGCGTACGCCTGGGCGGCGTGGTACGAGGGCGTGCGGCCGAGGATCTCGGTGAGACGCGCGTTCAGCTCTTGAGCGCCGGGGTAAGGCACGTCCTTCGTCCACATGGTGGCCGTGAAGACGTACTCAGCCGCTGGGCCGGCGCCTTCGATGAAGCCTGGGAGAGCGAAGCCGGCGGCGCCGCCAGCGAACACCTTGGCGTCGAGCCCGACTTCCTGCACTTGGCGCATGAGGGCGACGGAGTCTGCCGCGTAGGACACCATGAAGAGGACGTCTGGGTTGAGGGCCTTGAAGCGGTTGAGGATCGGGCGGAAGTCCGCGCCAGTCTGGTCGTAGTCTTGGCGCTGCACGACCGTGTAGCCACGCTCGGCGGCGATCTCGTCGACGGCGTCAGCCACGGCGCTCTCGAACGCGCCGTTGCCGTGCACCGTTACGACGGTCTTGAGGGTGCCTGCGCCGCGCTGCGCGTTGATCTGGTCGAACACGTCGAAGAGGACCTGAGCGTACGCGTACGACGGCTGGTTGGTGCGGAACACCCAGTCGGAGCCTGGGCGCGTGATGGCATCGTCAGACGAGGTGAAGACGAGGAACGGGCGCTTTTGGCGCGTGAAGTACTGGGTGATCGGGTTGGTGATGGATGAGGAGTAGGCGCCCATCACGAGGGGCAGGCCCTGGTTGACGAGCTTCTCGGAGGCCGCGAGGGCGGCGTTGACTTCCGAGGTGTCGTCCTCGAACACGACCTCCACGGTGCGGCCGTTCACGCCTCCGGCGGCGTTGACGTCTTCCAACGCGGCCTTGATGCCGGCCTGGTGCTGCTCACCGAACTCGGCGAAGCGACCAGTGATACTCGTAATCACGCCTATTTTCACGGGGTCTTGGGCCAGCGCCACGCCGGCGACCAAGGTCAAGACTAGGAACAAAGACGCGATCAGAACTCGCTTCATTCGGTTACCCTCCTAGGGTTGGCTAGTTGCGTTCCCCCGTAACTTAGCAAACCGGGCGCGCGGTCAAATGCCCAGCGCGAACGGTGCGGGGTACACATCACGCTTGCGCTTCGACTGCCTCGAGCTGTAGGAGCAGGGCGAGGTCTGGCAAGCCCATGACGCTCACGGTGGGAGTCGGGGGTTGCGGGTGGGCGCTGAAGGTGTCGCCGCCGACGTGCACCGTGCGGAGCCCAGCGGCGTTGCCGCCTGCGATGTCGGAGTCGAGGTTGTCTCCCACCATGATCGTCGTGGCGGGCTCCATCCCCAGCCGTTCCATCGCCGCCACGAAGAAGCGCGCCGCTGGCTTGCCTACGCACTCAGCCGCCACGCCGGAGGCGGTGGTCAGTGCGGCCGCGATGGCGCCGTTGCCAGGCACGACGCGACCAGCGGCGACAGGCACGCGGGCGTCCAAGTTGAGGGCTAGGAGCTTGCCTCCGCGGTGGAGCACGTGAACCGCCTCTGCGAGGCGCTCGTACGTGAGCTGCGCGTCGCGGCTGAGGACGACGAGCGTCGCCTCGTTCGGGTCGCTAGTTTCGTGCGTCAGGCGCGCAACGGCGGCGGCCACCTGACGGGTGCCGAGCACGTAAGTCGGCGGGTGCTCGCGCATGAGCGGGTGCTCCGCTAGCGCGTCGAGTGGCGCGAACACGTCAAGGGGCTCGGCTGGGATCCCGAGGCGCGTGAGCTTCGTCGCCACCGCAGCGCCCGCGCCGCTCGAGATGTTGGTGAGGAACCCTAGGCGCAGTCCGGCCGCGCGTGCGTTGCGTACGAAGGCCGCGGCGCCTGGAGCTAACTCGTTGCCGTACCAGACGCAACCGTCTAAGTCGAGTAGGAGGGAACGAACACCGGAAAGGCTCACCGGATGGCCGCCCTCACCTTGGCTGATACCCACTCACTGAACACGACGAGCACGAGGATCAGCGCGAAAATGACGGTCGCTTGCGACCATTGCAGCGCCGCGATGCTCGCATCGAGCGGCAAGCCGATGCCGCCGGCGCCGACGAGGCCGACGACCGTTGACTCGCGGATGTTGATGTCCCACCGGTAGACCGTGATGCCAGCGAACGCCGGAGCGACCTGCGGGATGATCCCGTAGGTAACGACCTGACCGCCGCTTGCGCCGGTGGCGTCAAGCGCCTCGATGGGCTTGAAGTCGATCTCTTCTATGGCCTCGGAGAGGAGCTTGGCGCAGAAGCCGATGGAGCGCAGCCCAACGGCGATGATGCCTGCCAGCACTCCCGGGCCGATGACGCTAACGAGCAACAGCGCCCAGATGAGGGCGTTCACGGACCGCGACGACACCATGATGAGCAGCGCTAGTTGCCTGAAGATCGGGTGCGGGGTGGTGTTCCTGGCGGCGAGGAACGCTACGGGGATGGCGACGACGAGGGCGATGATGGTACCGATGGTCGCGATGTTGATGGTGTCCCATAGCGGTCTCCACAGCTTTGCGAGGTAGCTCCACTTGGGCGGGAACATGCGCGATATCAGGTCGCCGGCCTGCTGCGGGGCGTCCCACACGAAGAACCAGAGCGTCTGGCCAGAGATGAACCGCAACGCCACGGCCAGGGCGATGGCGCCGAGCAGGTAACCGAGATACGTGATGAGCGTTTGGCGCGGGGTGCGCTTGCGCCAGATGCGGCTCTCGCCCCTGATGGTCGTCGGCACCCTACTGCACCCGCTTCCGGATGACGCCGCTCGCGTACTCGCTTAGCAGCACGATAGCGATGACGACGATCAGGATGGCGGCCGTCGTGGAGTACTCGTAACGCGAGATGCTCGTGTTGAGGGCCCCGCCGATGCCTCCCGCACCGACGATGCCGATGACGGACGACTCGCGGAAGTTGATGTCGAGACGGTAGACGCTCAAGCCGATGAAGCGCGGGTAGATCTGCGGCACCACCGCGTAGCTCATCTGCTTGAGCCAACTCGCGCCCGTCGCGCGCAGCGCCTCGAGGGGCCGCGGGTCTATGTCCTCGATGTCCTCCGCTAGAAGCTTGCCGAGGAAGCCGATGGTCGCGAAAGCCAGGGTGAGGGCGCCTGCCAGCGGCCCGAAGCCAACCATGACGACGAAGAAGATCGCGATCACGATCTCTTGGAACGACCGCGCCACCGCTATGAAGGCGCGGCAGAAGAGGTAGACGGGTAGCGGCGCTATGTTGCGCGCCGCGCCGAAAGCGAAGGGCACGGACAACAAGATGCCAAGGGCGGTGGCGACCACCGTCATGGCGAGGCTCTCGAGGATGCCCGTCTGGATGAACGCCCAGCGCGACGTGAAGTCCGGTGCCGCGAAACCGCGGAAGAGCACGCGTGCGCGTTCCAGGCCGAGGGCTACGCGCTGCCAGTTGACGTCGATGCTGGCGCTGGCGGCGACCAGGTAGGCGAGCGCCGCGACGGGGATGGCGTAGCGCAAGAGCGGGTTGGCGACGACCGGTCGTGGCCGCCACGGCTGCCCGCGCAGCGCGGCCGCGCTAGGCGGCAACGGTTGGTTAGCGGCCGAGCTGCCAGCCGACCCGCTAGCCGCCAGGCCCCTCACGCTGGTTCCATCCCGTTGCGGTCGGCGGCCTCGGCGGCGGCGTGGCCGGGCGCCAGCGCGTGGGCGGCGCTCGAGGGCGTGGCCTCGTGGATGGGGGCGTCGCCCTCAGCCGCGTCCGCTTGGGGCGCGGCGGTCCAGTCCTCCTCGCCGTAGATGTCGGTCAGGCGAGCGTCGTCAAGCTGGCTCGGGGGGCCGTCGAACACGACGACGCCTCCTCGCAGGCCGACGATGCGCGGCACGAACAGCTTGGCGAGGGCAACGTCGTGGATGTTGATGACGGCCGAGAGCTCATGCTCGGCGGCTAGCTCCATCAGGAGGCGCATGACTTGGCGCGACGTCTTCGGGTCGAGGCTGGCGGTCGGTTCGTCGACGAGCAAGATGCTCGGGTCCTGCAACAGTGCGCGGGCTATCCCGACGCGCTGGCGTTGCCCGCCGGAGAGCTGGTCAGCGCGCTTGTCGAGTTGCTCGAGGATGCCGACGCGTTCGAGGAGCTCGTACGCGTGGTCGACTGTGGCCTGCGGGAAGCGCCTGAACCAGGAGCGCCAGAAGCCGACGTAGCCGAGTTGGCCGGAGAGGACGTTCTCCATGACGGTCAGGCGGTCGACGAGGGCATGCTCTTGGAAGATCATCCCGATGCCGCGGCGCGCCCTCCTGAGCGCGCCGCGACCGAGGGCGGTAACCTCCACGCCGTTCACCTTCACGCTGCCAGACGTCGGTTCGACGAGGCGGTTGATGCAGCGGATGAGGGTGCTCTTGCCCGCGCCAGATGGCCCGATGAGAGCAAGCACCTCGCCGCGGCGGAGCGTGAGGTTCACGCCGTTCACGGCTGTTTCGCCGCGGCCGTACCGCTTCACCAGCTCGCTGATCTCGAGCGGGTGGTTGGTGGACCTATCGCTCACTCCAGCTCGGCGCTGGCGGCCGCGATCTTGCGCAGCACGTCCCAGTCTCGCTTGTAGTCGATCTCGAGGAACTCATCGGAGTCGGCGAACTCCGCCTTCAGGGCGGTGCCCGTCCAGTCGAAGGTCAGGAACGCCTCCCGCACCTTGGCCGCCAGCTCGGGTTTCAGGTCGTAAACGTAGCCGTACGCGGTAGAGGGGAAGGTCTGCGAGGTGTAGATGATGCGCACGTCGCTCTCCTTGAGGACGTCGCGCGCGATCATGCGGTCCATCACGGAGGAGGCGATGGCCGCGGACTCGTAGTCGCCGTTCACGACGCCGAGGATGCTGTTGTCGTGACCGCCTGAGAAGGCGGTTTGGTAGTCGACGTCCGGCTTCATGCCGAGTTCGGCGAAGAGGAGGGCGGATGGCGCCTTGAAGCCGGAGTTCGAGGTTGGTGACACGAACGCGAGTTGGCGGCCGCTCAGGTCCTCGAGGCTCTGGATGTCGGAGTCTGGTTGCACGATTATTTCCATCTCGTAACCGAACACGCCCGCGGTGTCGGCCATCACGGCGACCGGGATGAAGCCTGCGCTGTTCACGCCTTCCTCGACGGAGCCTGCAGCGAAACCGGCCACGTGGAGGCGCCCTGCGCGCATCGCCTCGATCTGCGCGGCGTATGAGCGAACGGGGAAGTACACGACCTGCTTGCCGGTCAGCTCGGAGAGGTAAGCGATGAACTCGGCGAAGGCGTCTTGGTAGACGGCCGGGTCTTCCGTTGGAGCGTACGTGAAGACGAGGGTGCTTGGGTCTGAGTACTTGCCGTCTGTCGGGGTGTCGGCTAGGAGATCGCCGTTGACGTCGCAGTATCGGCCGTCTAGGGCGCCGCGTTCGCAGCCCCCTTGCGCTGCGGCCACGCCCGTCAGGAGTAGCGCAAGGAGTGCGGCCAGCAGCGCACGGGTTGGCGCCATGACGCGTCTGGTTGTTGGCGTGCGGTGTTGCGGTGTGGTCTGACTGACTTGCATGTGCTGCCTCCTAGTGGGTCGCTCGGCGTGGCCGGGCCTCGGGGTGGTGGGGGAGCGGCGCAGTTGGTTGCGGTCGCCGCCTGCTGGTCAGGCTGGCTCTGGGGCCCCGCGTTGGAGCCTGAGCGAGAGGAAGTAGCGGTCGCCGCGGTAGTGCGTGCGGGTGAGGCCAAGCTTGCGGCCGTCGGAGAGGTAGGTGATGCGGGTCACGCGCAGCAGCGGTGCGCCGCTTGGCACGTCGAGGATGGCCGCGAGCTCGTCGGTTGCCGCTACGGCCTCGACTTGCTGGTCGGCGTCTCCGACCGTCACGCCGAGGGTCCGTTCCACGCCCGCGTAGAGGGAGTCCGTGAGGTCGAGGTCGGCTAGGAGTTTGGCGAAGGGCGGTATGAGCACGATGGTGTTGTGGCCGATCGGTTCGCCGTCCACCGTGCGCCTCCTGGTTATGCGTTGCACGCGCGTGACTGGCGCTTCGCCGAGGGCGGCGCCATCTGCGGCGCCGAGCGCCTCGCTGCTGCTGCTCAGCACCTCGGTTCGTGGCACCATGCCGTGGGCTTCAGCGTCTTCATGGAAACCGAGGAGGCGACTCGCAACGCGTTCCGTCTTGGTGCGCGTCACGAACGTGCCAACGCCGCGTTTGCGCCCCAGGACGCCTGCCGCGACCAGCCCGTCGAGCGCGTGGCGCACGGTCATGCGCGCGACGGCGTAGCGGGCGCTCAGCTCGGCTTCGGTCGGAACCTTGCTGCCGAGCGGCAGCTTGCCATCCGCGATCTCTGTGCGTAAGTCCGCTTGAATGCGGACGTAGATGGGTAAGGCGGCGTTGCCTTCCACTGCTGGCCTCCTGGGAAGCGGCGCGACGTGGCGATTTTGATGTCTAGACAACTATACAATACCGCGCAGCCGTTGCCTCGCCGTTCAGTGGTAGGAGTACACTGCCTATTCATTCCTAAGACGGGACACACCGTGACGCCTTCACCCATGCCACTCACCTCGCGCCGACCACCTGGAGTGCACTCGCCATGCTGCTGACCATGCTTGGCGGGTTGGCGCTGTTCCTGCTGGGCATTCACCGCATCGCGAACGCCCTCCAAGAGATCCTCGGACCCGCCTCGCGGCGTTGGATGGCGTTCGCGACGCGCTCGCCGTTCCTCGCCATGCTCACTGGCACGGGGGTGGCGGCGGCTACGCAGAGCGGCACCGCAACTTCGGTAACCGTCCTCGGTCTCGTCGGCGGTGGCCTGGTCGCCGTGAGGGAGGGCATCGCCCTGCTCCTCGGCGCCAAGCTCGGCGCCACCCTCGCTATCCAGCTGGCGGCCTTCCACCTCTCCGATTACGCCCTGCCGATGATCGGCGTTGGTTACGTGCTCGCGTTGTGGCGCCGGGGCCACGCGTTCGGCGGTTTCCTCCTCGGCGCGGGCCTGCTGTTCTTCGGCCTCGACCTGACCGTGCAGTCCGTTTCTGCGCTTAGCGGCAGCGACCTCTTCAACCTCCTCGTGAGCGCAGCGGAGCAGCAGCCGCTAGCTGTGCTCCTCCTCGGCGCGGCCCTCGGAGCCATGTTGTCTAGCTCGAACGCGGCCACCGCCGTTGCGCTCGGCCTGTTCGTAGCCAACACCGTCCCCCTCGAGACGGCCATAGCGCTAGTCGTTGGCGGCAACGCTGGGTCGGCGCTCATGCCCTTGATGGTGTCGCGGACGTTCGACAGGAACGCTCAGCGCGCCGCCCTCATGCAGCTGCTCGTCACGGCCATCGGCGCGGTCGCCGTGGTCCTCGCGCTCGAGCCCGTCGCGGCTGGGCTGCAGGCGATCGGTGGGGGTCAGGCCCGCGAGGTAGCCAACGCCCACACGCTCTTCAACCTCGCGGTTAGCCTCGTCGGCACGCTTCTCGTCGGCCCCCTCGCCTCGCTCAGCGCGAGGCTCGTGCCGGCCGCAGAAGACGACTCCGCGCCCAAGTACCTGCGGGCCGACGCCATCAAGGACCCCGTTCTCGGCCTGGCGCTGGCGTTGAGGGAGACGGTCCGCATAAGCGACCAGGTCGCCGTCATGACGGAGCGCGCGACTGAGTACCTCGGCGCAGGGCGCTGGGACCCGGGCCCCATCGCGGCCCGTGAGCTCAAAGTGGACCGCTTGACCCATCAAGTTGTCGATTACGTTGCCAGGGTGCGGCGGGCGAACGGCGAGGATCCCATCTCCGAGCGCCTCCTCCTGATAGCCACCGAGCTCGAGCACATGGGCGACCAGATCAGACGGCTAGGCAGGCGCGAGGAGAAGCTGCGCACGGAAGGGGTCGAGTTCAGCAAGGAGGGCCGCGCGGAACTGGCCAGCACCGGCGAACGCGTGCTTGAACGCATGCGCGGCGCGTTCACTGCGCTCGCAACGGGTGACAGGGCCATGGCGCGGTCAGTGATCGAGCGCCGCCCCGAGCTGGAACAGCTGGTTGGGCGCATGCGCGTGGCTCACTTGGCGCGCCTCGAGGCGCAACTGCCTGAGTCACGCGCGTCGAGCTCGCACCATCTGGAGGTGCTGACGTTGCTGCGCGACTTGGACGCCAGCGTCACCCGCGTCGCCAGCTGGGCCGCTGAGTTGGACGAGCACGCCAAGCGCTGAAGCGAGGCGATCACGGCCAGAGCACGCATGCTGCGCCTACGGTCAACGCCGACACGGACAGTTTGGCTGTTGAGGGCTAACTTGCTGGTAGGAGGTAGCCATGGAGCGCAAGTCGCAAGTAGCGCCGGCCGCGTCGAAGGGTGCCGCTGACGAGCAGGCGACGGACCACGAGCGGCCAGAGTTGGTCGCGGCGGAAGTGAGAGAACGCGAGAGCGAGCTCGATGACGCCCTCGACGATTCGTTCCCTGCCTCCGACCCGCCCGCCCAGGCGCAGCCGCACACCAGACGCTGGCAGCCGAACGGCGACAACCATTAGGCCGGGTCTGCGAGCGGGGGTAGGTGCCGCTAGCTGACACAAATACCCCACGGGGGTATGTATAGTGGCCTCATGACGGGAGCGGTCACGGGGCCGGTCGCGCGTGGTGCGGTAACGCCACTCGAGTGACAGTGGCTGAGAACGTGCCCCTCCCCTAGGAGGAGCTAGATGCAAGAACTCGGTTTTACGGCGACCATCGCGGCCCCCTTCCTGGCGGCCAAGGAGCAGGTCACACAGGCGCTGGCGGCGGAAGGGTTCGGCGTGCTCACGCACATCGACGTGACCGCCACGCTTCAGGCGAAACTCGGCGAGAAGATGGAACCTTACGAGATCCTGGGGGCCTGCAACCCAGCACTGGCGCACGCGGCGCTTTCCGTCCACCGCAACATCGGCCTGCTACTGCCGTGCAACGTCGTACTGCGCGAAGTTGGTGAGGTCACCGAGGTAAGTATCGTGAACCCGCGGGTCATGTTCGGTGCCGTGCCAGACGGAGCGCGGGCGTCGTTGGACGGCGTGGTGCACGAGGCCCATGCCAGGCTCGCACGTGTGGCGGCTGCCCTTAAGGGCGAAGTTGACGGCGGTGCAGCAGCCGGGTAGAGCACACGCCTAGAACGCGGCTGAACCTTAACGAACGGTTCGTTGACACCTCCACCGAGCACACATATAGTGCGGAGACGTACAAAGAATCGCGTGACGGTGGCGCCAGCGGCGCTGTTCACCGGATGGTCCGCCACTCGCGCCACACGACATCGTTCGTGGGAGAGGACTTCGAGATGAAGCGACTGACCGTTGCGCTCGCGCTCGCCTTGGCCTTAAGTGGCATGGCGCTCGCCCAGGGAGTAATCAAGATCGGGGTGTTCCTGGAGTTGTCAGGCCGCATGGCGGTGACTGGTAACGACACGCTGTACGGCATCAACGTTGCCAACCAGCAGGAGCCGACCATCAACGGCATGACCGTCGAACTCTCGGTGTGCGATAACGCCAGCACCGTCGAGGGCTCCGTCGCCTGCGCGAACCGTTTCGTTGACGAGGGTGTAGTTGCCGTGCTCGGCTCCTACTCCTCCAGCCACTCGATACCCGCAGCTAACGTGCTGCAGCCAGCGGGCATCGTCATGGTGTCTACCGGCTCGACGAACCCGGCCACCACGCAGATCGGCGATTACATCTTCCGCATCCCGTACACCGACCAGTTCCAAGGTGCGGTAGCCGCCCAGTACGCGTACTCCGACGCCGGCGCCCGCAAGGCCGCCATCTTCCGCCAGCAGGACGACGACTACAGCGTCGGCCTCTCCTCGTTCTTCAAGGATTCCTTCGAGGGCTACGGCGGCACCACCACCGTTCTCGATTACACCTCCAACAACGTCGACTTCTCGGCGCAGATCAACAACCTGCGCTCCTTCGCTCCAGACTTCATCTACTTCACGGGCTTCTGCGCTGAGGCCGCCTCGCTCGTGCCGCAACTGAGGCAGCAAGGGTTCAACCAGCCCATCCTCGGCGGCGACGCCTCCGACGACTCGCAGTGCCCAGAAGGCGGCGGCGCGGCCTTCAACGGCTTCACCTTCACCTCGTTCGGCGAGCCAGAAGTCCTCACGGGGGCGGCAGCTGAGCGCGCCGCCGAGTTCCGCACGGCGTTCGAGAAGAGCTACACCCTCGATCACTTCACGGGCTTCACCCTCTCCGGCGCCGACGCCTACAAGGTGGTCGCCCAGGCCATCACCGACGCTGGCAGCACCGACCGCGCCGCCGTCCGCGACGCCCTAGCAGCGCTTCAGGACTTCCCTGGCGTCTCCGGTGACATCACCTACGTCGGAACCGACGGCACGCCAGCCAACCGCGTGATGGGGCTCTACGAGTACGCCGTCAAGGCGGACGGCTCGTGGGACAAGGTCATCCTGAAGGGCATCTCCCTTCAGTGACCGGAGCTAGAAACTGACGTCAATAAGTAGCGTTCGCGGCAAGGGCGCCTCGGCCCCTTGCCGCGAACCGTATCTGGCCAACCTGGCCACTGCAGCGCACTCACCATCGGATGGAGCACAGCTTGTCGGCTAGCCCGATAGTTCCCAAGCGCCGCCGCTGGCTCCCTTGGCTGCTAGGCCTTGGCGGGTTGGCGCTCACCGTTTGGCGCATGTTCTACCTCTACGGGGTGAACGAGGCCTTCAACGCGGCGTTCTTCACCGGCGCGATCATCAGATCGTTCCAGCTCGGTAGCCTCTACGCCCTCATCGCCCTCGGCTACACCATGGTCTACGGCATCATCCGGCTCATCAACTTCGCTCACGGCGAGGTGTTCATGGTCGGTGCCTTCGCCGCCTATTTCTTGTTCACCAACACCCCGTTCTCGCTGCCCGTGGCGCTGTTGGTAGGCGCCGCCGTCGCCTACGGCGTCATGCAGTTCCTGAGCTTCTTCCGGACGGCCCGCCGCGACCCGATAGTGTTGGCCGGTGCGCTATTAGCGTTCGCCGCCGTGACGTTCGCGTTGGCTTCGGCTAAGTTCGGGTGGTTGGCGGCCATGGTCGCGGCTATGTTCATCACCGGCGTGCTCGGCATGACCATCGACCGCGTGGCCTATCGGCCGCTGCGGGGCGCGCCGCGCAACTCTATGCTCATCACGGCTATCGCCGTCTCCTTCTTCTTACAGAACTTCGGTATCCTCGCGTTCTCCAACCGCCAAACCCCCTTCCGTCCGCCGTCGTTCTGGACGGGAACGCTGCAACTCGACGTGGCTGGCGAACCGCTGTTCACCTCGTGGATGATCGTCCTGGTTCCCGTCCTCACCGCCATTCTCGTGGTGGCCCTTACCCTGTTCGTCACCCGCACGCGCCTCGGCAAGGCCATGCGCGCAACGGCCCAAGACGCCGAAACGGCGCGCATGATGGGCGTGAACGTCGACCGCGTGATCGCGACCACGTTCCTGATCGGCTCCATGCTGGCGGCCGCAGCTGCCGTCTTGTGGGGCATGACCTTCGGGAGCATCAACCAGCCCGCCATCTTCGGCATCCTTCCCGGCATCAAGGCGTTCGCGGCGGCCGTCATCGGCGGCATCGGCAGCCTGCCGGGGGCCGTCGTCGGCGGCGTGCTGCTCGGGTTCCTCGAGAACTTCTTGACGGCGCTCTTCCCGCGCACCGAGTACTTCGGCGGCATCACAGAGTACAAGGACACTTTCGCGTTCCTCGCCATGATCCTCATCCTGCTGATCCGCCCTAGCGGCATCGTGGGCGAAGACCTCTCGGAGAAGGTATGAGCGTCCCAGCCGACCGCGAACCGGTGGTGGCTGCGCCCGGCTACCGGCCGCACTACACCACCAACCGTGTGCGCAACGCGCTCCTCTCCCTAGCGGGTGTGGCTGTCGTCGTGCTCATCTTGTTCCTCGTCGACGGCGGCGCCAGCATCAAGCTCAAGCAGGTGGTCGCGCTCTTCGCCATCTGGGGCATCGCGACCGTCAGCCTCAACCTCGTCAACGGCGTGACCGGCATCCTCTCGCTTGGCCACCACGGCTTCATGCTCGTCGGTGGTTACACGACCGGGTTGCTCATCCTCCCTGCAGCCACGCGCGACAACCTGGCGGCGAGCGCCCGCAGCAACCTCTCGCCCTTCGCCATCGGCCTGTCGGTGGAGAACATGCTCCGTGGGCTCGGGCTAGACGCCCTCACGACCCCGGAGACCTTGTGGGTGAGGTTCCTCATCGCGCTGTTCATCGGCGGGCTCGTCGCGGCCGTGTTCGGCGTCATCGTCGGCTTCCCGTCCTTGCGCTTGCGCGGTGATTACCTCGCCATCGTCACTTTCGCCTTCGGCGAGGCCATCCGGCTCCTCGCCTCGACGCCCATGATGTCGTCGTTCACCAACGGTGCCCTCGGCTTCGCTGGGGTGCCGTCCGACTTCGGTAAGAGCGTGTGGTGGACGTTCGGGCTCCTCGCGCTAACCGTGTTCGTCATGGCGCGGCTCAAGTTCTCGTCGTACGGCAGGGTGTTGATGGGCATCCGCGAGGACGAGATAGCTAGCGAGGCCATGGGCGTCAAGACCGCGTACCACAAGGTGCTGGCGTTCGCCATCTCGGCGTTCTTCGCTGGCGTGGCTGGCGGCCTGTGGGTCAGTTGGGTCGGCACGGCGCGCCTCGACCTCTTCCTCTTCTTCCTGACCTTCTACTTCCTCGTCGCCATCAGCGTCGGCGGCACCGGCTCCATCACTGGCGTGCTCATCGGCACGGCGCTCGTCGTGTGGGTGCGGCAGTACGGTGACGCGCTAGAGAACTCCTACCCGCTGAGCACCTGGGCGGTGGCTGGCGGCATCGTGCTCGTGGTCGTCGGGCTCATCGCGTACTGGTTGCGGCGCACGCGCAGGACGAGGCCGGTGATCGGCCCGGCGGTCTACGTGCCCGTGGTCCTGGGCGTCGGACTAGCGCTCGTCGGCCTCTTCGGCGGCAGCATCCCCCTCCTTCAAGACAGTTGGCAGGGGTTCGGCATGCGCGCCATCACCCTCTCGCTACTGCTCATCGCCATCATGATCCTGCGCCCAAGCGGCGTCATGGGTCGGCGCGAGTTCAGTTGGGCGTGGCTCTTCCGTGAACGCATCGATGAACCAACCGAGGAGGAGAAGCGCCAGGACGCGTGGCTCTCCAACGCGGCAGCTGGCGCGGACGCCAAAGACGACGACGAGCTGGAGGTGAAGCCATGAGCATGCTCGAGGTCCGCAACGTCAACAAGGCCTTCGGCGGACTGCAGGCCATCTCAGACCTCTCGTTCACGCTCGGGCAGGGAGAGATCGTCAGCGTCATCGGCCCGAACGGGGCAGGCAAGACGACCGTGTTCAACCTCATCACGGGCGTGTACAAACCAGACTCTGGCGACATCCTGTACGAGGGCCACAGCATCAAGGGCCTCACGCCGAGCACCATCGTCAACCGCGGCGTGGCCCGCACCTTCCAGAACTTGCGGCTCTTCACCAACTTGACGGTCCTCGAGAACGTCCTCATCCCGCAGCACCACTCGCTGCGCTCCAACTGGTTAGCCGCCGTGCTGCGCACTCCCGGCTACTTGAAGCAGGAACGCACCATGCACGAACTGGCCTTGGAGAAGCTGTCGTTCTTCGGGCCGCGCCTCATGAGCTTCCGCCTCCACCAGCCCGTCGAAGTCCTGTCTTACGCCAACCGGCGCCGCACCGAGATGGCGCGGGCCATGGCCACCGGCGCCAAACTGCTGCTCCTCGACGAGCCGAGCGCAGGCATGAACCCGAAGGAGACCCGCGAGATCACCGAGATCATCCGCCGCATGCGCGACGAGGGCGGCTACACCATCCTGCTCGTCGAGCACAAGATGAACCTAGTGAAGGACATCAGCGACCGCGTGATAGTGCTCGACTACGGCCGCAAACTAGCTGAGGGCGCGTACCACGAGGTGGTCAACGACCCGGCGGTCATCGAGGCGTACCTCGGCAAACGCGCGGACAAGACGAGCGCCGTTGCCAGGGCGCAGATGGCGGACGGCCTCACCGCCCACGCGGCCGATGACGAGGTGCGGCCGTGAGCGCTGCCGCCACCACGCCCGCGACGCCCCCGGCAGGCGGCGCAGCTGAGCCGCTGCTCGAACTGCGCAACGTGACCACGCACTACGGCCCGATCCGCGTGCTGCACGACGTGAACATGGTGGTGTACCCGGGCGAGATGGTCTGCCTGTTGGGGGGGAACGCCTCCGGCAAGAGCACGACCCTCAAGACCATCCTCGGCATCGTGGGCGTTAGCGCAGGCGAGCTGTGGTTCCGAGGCGAACGCGCAGACACCCTCCCCACTTCTGAACGCATCGCGCGCGGCATGGCCGTCGTGCCTGAGAACCGCCGCATCTTCCCGCGCATGACGGTGAGGGAGAACCTCGAGATGGGCGCCTACCTGCGCACGCGCGGCGCCGAGCTGGACGAGGACCTGGCGTACGTGCTCGAGCTCTTCCCGCGGCTAGCTGAACGGTTGGGTCAGCGCGGCGGCACCATGAGCGGCGGCGAGCAACAGATGCTGGCGATGGGCAGGGCGCTCATGAGCCGCCCGCGGCTGATACTGATGGACGAGCCGAGCATGGGTCTAGCGCCGCTGTTCGTCGAGCGCATATTCGAGATCATCAAGCAGGTCAACGAGCGCGGCATCAGCGTGTTCGTCGTGGAGCAGAACGCTAACGTCGCGTTATCGATCGCTGACCGCGGTTACGTGCTGCAAACGGGCGAGGTCGTCCTTTCTGGCGCAGCGGGCGAACTCCTCGCTAACGAGGGGATGAAGAGGGCGTACCTCGGCGAGACCTAAGGCCTGTGTACTCTCATCATCGGGCCCATGGCCCGCGTGGTGCACCATGTGATATTGACTGACGCCGCTCTAGGGGTGGTAGATTCGGCCCCTGACCGGGTCTTCATGCAGCGCATTGCATGAAGTGCCAAGCACGTTGGCCCGGCGACTGGGAGGCTGCGACCTAGATGACGGACCCGCTAAGCGAGATTCTCGAAATCGTCAACCGGCGTAACCAGGGCGAAGGTGAGTTCCTGCAGGCCGTCGGTGAGGTCTTCCAGAGTCTAGGCCCGCTGGTAGCTAAGCAGCCGCAACTATTGCAGCACCGCCTCATAGAACGCCTTGTGGAGCCGGAACGTCAGCTCATCTTCCGCGTGCCGTGGACAGACGACGCTGGCAACGTGCACGTCAACCGCGGCTTCCGCATCGAGTTCAACAGCGCCCTCGGCCCATACAAGGGCGGCTTGCGTTTCCACCCGAGCGTGAACCTCGGCGTCATGAAGTTCCTGGCGTTCGAGCAGCTCTTCAAGAACGCCCTCACCGGGCTGCCGATCGGCGGCGCCAAGGGAGGGTCGGACTTCGACCCGAAGGGCCGTAGCGACGGCGAGATCATGCGCTTCTGCCAGAGCCTCATGACCGAGCTTTACCGCCATCTCGGCGAGTACACGGACGTTCCTGCCGGCGACATCGGCGTTGGCCAGCGCGAGATCGGCTACCTCTTCGGGCAGTACAAGCGCATAACTAACCGCTACGAGTCAGGGGTCCTGACCGGCAAGGGGCTCGCCATCGGCGGCGCCCTCGTGCGCACAGAGGCAACGGGCTACGGCTGCGTGTACTTCACGGAGCGCATGCTCGAGGCGCGCAACGACTCGCTCGAGGGTAAGACCTGTGTCGTCTCAGGCGCAGGGAACGTGGCCATCTACACCATCCAGAAGCTCCAGCGCCTAGGAGCCAAGGTGGTGGCGTGTTCCGACTCGAACGGCGTCATCTACGATCCGGACGGGCTGAACCTCGACACCGTCAGGCGCCTGAAGGAAGTGCAGCGCCGGCGCATCGCCGAGTACGTGCAGCATCACCGCGGCGCCGAGTACCGCGGCGGCGGGAGCATCTGGGATATCCCGTGTGACGTCGCCTTCCCTTCTGCCACGCAGAACGAGTTGAACGGCGAGCACGCCAAGCGGCTTATCGCGAACGGTGTGGTCGCCGTCGGCGAGGGCGCGAACATGCCATGCACGCCAGAAGCCGTTGAGGCGTTCATCCAGGCGGGCGTGGCTTTCGGGCCGGGCAAAGCGGCGAACGCTGGCGGGGTAGCCACCTCGGCGTTGGAGATGCAGCAGAACGCCAGCCGCGACGCCTGGACGTTCGGTTACACCGATGAGCGCCTGCGCGAGATCATGACCGACATTCACACGCTGTGCTACGACACGGCTGCAGAGTTCGGCGAGCCAGGCAACTACGTGTTGGGCGCCAACATCGCCTCGTTCCGCAAGGTGGCTGTGGCCATGCTGACGTTAGGGGTGGTGTGAGGGCGGAGCACCGCCCGCACGTAGGTGCGTCAGGCAGTGAAGCCGTGCCTCGCTAACAAGTCGTTGACGGTGGCGCGCTCAGCGGCGCTAAGCTGCCAGGCGCCCGCCTGGGCGTTGCGCTGCACTTGCTCGGCGCTCGTCGCACCAGCTATGACGCTGGCAACTGCTGGTTCGGCCAGCAGCCACGCGAACGCCAGGTCGACGAGTTCCTTGCCGCGCTCGGCCGCGAACGCCACCAGCGCCTCGATGAGGTCGAGGGTCGTCGGCGTGAGGTACTGCTCCCAGCGGGAACTGCCCGTAACGCGCGTGCCGACGGGATAGTCGTGGCCCTTGCGGTACTTGCCGGTGAGGATGCCGCTGAAGAGCGGGAAATAGGGCAGGAAGGCGATGTCGAGGCGCCTACATACGTCAAGCACTTCCGCTTCGGGCCCGCGGCGCAGCATGGAGTACTCGTTCTGCACGCTAACGAAGCGCGGCCAGTCGTGTTGAAGCGCCAGCGCCTCGGCCTCCGCCAGTTGCGTGGCCGTGAAGTTCGAGCAGCCGATCTCACGCACCAGCCCGGCGCTAACGGCCTCTGCGAGGGCGCCGAGGGTGTCGGCCAGCGGCACCTCCTCGTCTGGCTCGTGTAGCTGGTAGAGGTCGACGTGATCCATGCGCAGCCGCTTCAGGCTTGCCTCCAGCGCGCTGCGCACGTACTCCGGCCTGGCCCCGCCAACGACCGCGGAGTCGCCCTTGCTGGCCATGCCGAACTTCGTTGCGAGCACGACCTTGTCCCTTCTACCTTGCAGCACGTTGCCTAGGAACGACTCGCTATGCGTGTCGCCGTAGATGTCTGCCGTATCGAAGAAGGTGACGCCAGCGGCGATGGCCGCGTCGACGACGTTGTTCGTGGCTTCCTGGTCTAGCCGGCGCCCGAAGTTATTGCAGCCGAGGCCGATGACGGAAACGGTAATCGAGCCGATATTGCGGGTGTCCATTGGGCCAGTTTGGCATGAACGCCGACGTGCTAGCGGCATTGGCGCGCTCTGTTGTCGGTTTCGTGCGCACATTTGACAGTTGTCGACAATTTGACTATGGTTGGGCCACGCAATTATATAGAGTGGCCGGAATAGTTAGGAGGGAATGGCGGCTCGCGTTCGCGTTCTAATCTCGGGAAGGGAGATTCGAGTGCTAAGATATTCCATAGTTGGACTACTAATAGCGTGGCCGCTACTCATTGGAGTAGCGAGGGCCCATTCTTGCTGCTACTAAGTTTCCGTAACTGGGGTGTCTTGGCATCCCGACCCTGTTGTGCACTGTATTCATTACAAGCAAGTGTGGTACGAGTCAAGAGAGTTGTGGCCGACGAGCAATGAGCGGAATCACGACCACTTCTGAGTAGTCACCGTTTGGATGGAAGAAACTGGCCCGTACCCGGTCTACGATTGCACGCCTCCAGAGAATCAGGCGAGTTTGGAGAGCAATCGCCATATGAGAGGTGCAGCGTGAAACCTATTACCTTGTTCCGAAATCGCACTTGGCTTTCACTCGCCGCCGCCGTGGCGGTCGCGGTGCTGGTCGCTTGTAGCAAGCCAGCCCCTGTAGCTGCCGAGGCGTTCGTTCCGGCCGACCAAGTAAGGAGTTGGCAAGAATATGTTGCGGCCCTTGCCACGGATGGTCTTGGAAGCTATGAAGCCGTGGCTTCGCAAGTGGTGGATGGACCGGGTGGCTTCAAGTTAGGAATTGAGGCGCGCTACTATCCAGAACTAGCAGTAACCCGGTTCGTAATACTTCATGACTCGCTCGAGGTGGCGACCGAGAGGGCGGGCGGCATAGTGGGGATGAAACTGAAGGTCGACTCGTCAGGCGAACCGGTACCCCTCTATATTCGGGCACTTTCGGGGGAGGATCTGGAGGCAGAGTTGCTGACGGCAACTGAAACCTTTCCTGACCGGCACTTCAGCGATGCCGCAGACGACCTGGTGTGTGGATCATTGAAGGTTGATTTCGGCAGTGCGAAGTGGTTCCCTTTCGAGTTGCGTGCGTGTAATCGGTACGTAGCCGGGTGAGAACTCCATGAACCACGCCTGATTAGCCCCCGCGCGCTGCTCGGCGGGGGCTGCTCGGCCCGAACAACCGTGGCGCGGTGCAGTTGCGAGGGCGGCGTTCTGCCCTCGCAACTAATGCAACGCCATTGGAAGCAGCTCTTCCGGGAAGTTCTGGTAAGCGACAAAGCGCGTGAAGCGCTCGATGGCGTGTGTGCCCACCGAAGTGCTGCGGCCGTCTGAAGTGGCGGGGTAAGGCCCGCCGTGCACCATGGCGGGGCCAACCTCTACGCCGGTTGGGAACTGGTTGAAGATCACGCGGCCGACGCGCTCGGCTAGGAGCTCGGCTAGTGGCGCGAGGCCAATAGCCTCGTGGTCCTCGCCGAGGATGGTCGCCGTTAGCTGCCCCTCGATGGCGGCAACGAACTCCTCCAGTTCGCCTTGGGTGCGGTAGCGCAGGACGAGCGTGCTTGGGCCGAACACCTCGCTTAGGAGCCGAGGATCGGCGAGGGCGGCCAGTACGTCGGCCTCCCACAGCGTGGGGCTGCCGTACGCGCCGCCATGTGCGGCTGCGCCGCGGGCGACCTCACGCCCGCCGACTGCCGCCAACTCCTTGAGCCCCTGCCCGTAGCGCTCGCACACGGCGCTGTTGAGCATGACGCCAGCGTCGGCGGCCGCAGTCAGTTCTGCGAGGCGAGCTACGAACGCGTCGCCGGCCGGCCCGGCAGGCACTAAGGTCACGCCGGGGTTCGTGCAGAACTGGCCGACGCCCAGCGTGAACGAGCCGAAGAGTCCCTGTGCCAGCGACTCCGAGCGCGCTTCAAGGGCGCCTTGCGTGACGAACACGGGGTTCACGCTGCCCATCTCCGCGTACACGGGGATCGGCTCAGGCCGTGCTGCAGCTAGGCGCATGAGAGCCTCTCCGGCTTTGCGGCTGCCGGTGAAGCCAACTGCCTTGACCTCGGGGCGCTGCACGAGCGCCTGGCCCACTTCATAGCCCGCCTCCAGCACCAAGCCGAAGACGCCGTGCGGCATGCCGGTAAGGTGCGCGGCCTCGAGGATCACGTCCGCCACCAGCTTGGAGGTGCCTGGGTGCGACGGGTGGGCCTTGGCGATCACTGGGCAGCCGGCGGCCAGGGCCGCCGCCGTGTCGCCGCCCGCCACCGAGAAGGCGAGAGGGAAGTTGCTGGCGCCGAACACGGCGACGGGGCCCAGCGGGCGGCGCATGGAGCGCACGTCCGGCTTCGGCGCGGGCGAGCGCGCCGGGTCGCCGTGGTCGATGCGCGGTTCCGTCCAGGAGTCGCTCTCGATGAGGCGCGCGAACATCCGCAGTTGGTTGCTCGTGCGCCCGACCTCGCCGCGTATCCGCCCTTCGGGCAGGCCAGACTCGGCCATGGCGCGTTCCGTAACTACATCGGCCTCGTCCTCTAGCCCAGCAGCTATGGCGTCCAGGAAGCGCGCCCGCGCCGCGCCAGTGAGGCGCGAGTAGGGGAGGAACGCCTGCCGGGCGGCGGTGGCCAAGGTGGCTAGTTCCTCAGGCGTCGTCGTCTCGAACTCACCCTCGAGGAGGGTGAGGGTACTGGGGTCGATGGCGCTGAAGGTAGGACTCACGACCGCACCGCCAAGGTTGGGCGGTTAGCGAAGCCTTCCTCGATGACCTTCATGACCTCGGCGAGTTCCGCGCCTTCGAGTGAGTAACGAGGTGCACGCACGCTGGAGCTGCCCCAACCGGCGTACTCGACGGCCAGCTTGATCTTCTGCACGAACTTGGTTCCGATGTCGAGCCGCAGCAGCGGCAGGAACCACTGGTAGAGCTCGAACGCCTCCTCCTTGCGGCCAGCGCGCGCCAGCTCGTAGAGCCTGACCGACTCGGCTGGCAGGGCGTTGACGAGGCCCGCGATCCAACCGACGGCGCCTGCGTAGGTGGCTTCGACGAAGAGGTCGTCGACGCCGATGAGGATCTTGAAGTCCTCATCCATGAGGGTGCGCAGCCAGGTGATGCGCCTGAGGTCGGCGCTCGACTCCTTGATCGCTTGCGCGTTGGGGTGCTCGCGCACGATCTCGGCCACCTGTGGAGGTAGGAAGTCGGTCTTGTACGCGATGGGGTTGTTGTAGAGCATGCACGGCAGGTCTGTGGCGGCGAGGACGGCGCCGACGTGGCCCTTCATCTCGCGGAAGTCGCTGGAGTAGACGTACGGCGGCAAGACCATGAAGCCGCTAGCGCCCGCCGCTTCGGCGTCGCGCGCGAACTGCGCCGCCTCGGCTGTGCTCAGTGAGGAGACCATGGGGATGACTGGCGCCTTGCCGTCCAGTGCCTCAGCGAGGGTGGCGACGGTCTTCAGCTTCTCTTGGTAGGTGAGCGTGGCGGCCTCGCCGAGGGAGCCGAACGGGACTATGCCATTGCAGCCAGCTTCGACCATCCACTGCGCGTGCTTCGCCTGCAGCGCGTAGTCGACGCTCATATCCTCGTTGAAGGGGGTGGTGATCGCCGGGATGACGCCTTCCCAGTTCACTCGCATGCCTAACTCCTCTCGGCCTGTGGTCGGCCAGCTAGCCAAGGCGCTGCTTGACTATCTCTAGGTTGGTGTGGACGTGCTCCGACATGGCAGCCGCCGCCGCCGCTTGGTCGCCAGCGACGATGGCGGCGACGATGCCAGCGTGCTGCGCGTGCGCCTGGGCGCTAGTGTTCACGTCGCGGGTGAGGATCTTGACGCGCATGACGCGCTGGCTGAGGCGCTGGATCGTCTCTTGGAGGACGAGGTTGCCTGACAGGCCCGCCACGAAGCCGTGGAAGGCGTCGTCCGTGCGGATGTGCTCGGCGAAGTCGCCCACCGCAACGGCGTTCATGGCGTCTAGGTGAGCGCGCAGCTCAGCCTTGTCCTCGACTGTTGCGCGCACGGCAGCCAGACCGGCGGCCATGGCCTCGAGTGGGGCGCGCACGGCGTAAGTGTCGACGGCCTCGCCTAGGCTGAGGGTCGGCACGTGAACGCCGCGGTTCGGCTCGATGACGAGCAGCCCCTCTTGCGCAAGTTGCCTGACGGCCTCGCGGACGGGGGTGCGCGAGACTTGCAGCGCCGCAGCAAGCTCCTGCTCCCGCAACCAGGTGCCAGGCTCTAGCGCGCCAGTCAGTAACTCGCGCCGCAAGTGCAGGTACACCCCCGCTGCGACCGTCCGGGGCCGTTCGAAATCTGCCACAGCGCATTGTATGGTGCATACAATCCGCTTGCAAGGCCTGCCGCCAGCGCCCAGACGGCGGCCCCACGCGCTAGGGCGCTACCAGGGTGGTGGCGCTCACGTCCGTTCGACGACCGGCAGCATGCCGATCAAGCGGTCGAGGATGCGCGCGCCGTCCATGCGCAGGCCGTTGTGCTCGTACTCGCTCGTCACCCAGGTATTGAGGTTTGGCACGTGCCTGACGGTCTCCATGGCAAGGCCGAGGTCGACGTACATGTCGTGGTAGTAGAGCACCGCGGCGGTCGGCACCTGATTCGCCGCCAGCACCTCGAGGTCGTAAAGCGCCGGCCAGTCTCTCTTGTTGGCTAGGAGCATGGCGGCTTCCTTGAGGGGCCTCAGGGTCGCGAACTCGTCGAGCATCCACGGGTAGATCATCTCACCAGTGAAGAGGAACTCCTTGCCCGGCGCGTAATCGAACTGCGGGAACTCACCCCGCACCCGCTGAGCCGCCCAAGCGGACGCGCCGCCTTGGCAGTAGATGGCCTCGTGCAGCACGGTGAAGATGGGGCTGGTGTGGAAACTCGTGGCGCCGAACATGGCGTGCAGGAAGGCGTAAGACAACTCCTCGCGCCCGTCGGCGCTCACGAACGCGCGCTCGAGGATGTCCATGATGCGTTCGAAGCCGCCCGCGCCGCCGAAGTCGAGGCCTAGCTGCTGGAACTGCCTGACCGTCAAGCGCTGCCCGTTCGGGAGGCTGACGTCGTTCTTGAGCAGGTGATCTGCTATGCGCCTGCAAGCGATCTGCGCGTGCGGGTAGCGCGAGAAGAACTCCCGGTTCTTCTCTTCCACGCGCGGGTAGGTTGCCCGGTAGACGTCGTCCGCCTTACGCGTGAGCGACGGGATGCCGCCCGTGATGAGCGCCGCTTGCAGGCCGTCCGGCGCCGCAGACAGATAGCGCAGCACGCAGAAGCCGCCGAAGCTTTGCCCCAGGATGCTCCAGCGCTCGTCACCTATGAGCTGACGCCGGATGAGTTCGGCGTCCGCCACGATCGCGTCCGCGCGGAACAGCGCCAGGTACTCCGCCTGCTCCGTCGGACTCCCGCGCTTGCTAAGGGTCTGGTAACTCACCGGGCTCGAAAGGCCCGTGCCGCGCTGGTCGAGAAGCAGCACCCTGTGATCCTGCAGCGCACGCCCGATCCAACCCGAGCGCGCGTCCGGCCGTGGCGACGCGGACCCCGGCCCACCCTGGAAGTAGACGAGGTAAGGCAGCTCCGCGTCCGGTCGTTCGCTGGGGCGCAGTTCGCGGGCGAACACCGAGAGCTTCTCACCAGCGGGCGCGGCGTGATCGAGAGGAACCTCGAAGTAGTGGTTCCTTACGACCATCCCTGGCAACGTGTAGGTCTCTCTAGCAGGCATGATGAGGCGATGGTATCCGAGCTACGTCAGGTTGGGGTGATGACCACGTGAAACGCCTGCAGTTCGTCGATTCGCACACCGGCGGTGAGCCGACGCGCCTCGTTGTCGCGGGCGGCCCTGAGTTGGGCGGCGGTCCGCTCGCTGGACGCCTCGAGCGCTTCAAGGCAGACCACGACCGCTTCCGCCGCGCGGTCGTCAACGAACCGCGCGGCTCTGACGTCCTCGTCGGCGGCCTCCTCTGCCCGCCAACTGATGCAAACGCGGCGGCGGGCGTCATCTTCTTCAACAACGTCGGCTACTTGGGCATGTGCGGTCACGGAACCATCGGTCTGGTCGCCACGCTCGCGCACTTGGGGCAGCTCGGCAGTGGCCGCCACTTGATCGAGACGCCCGTCGGCGACGTCACCGCCGAGCTGCATGCCGATGGACGCGTGAGCGTGCACAACGTGCCCGCATACCGCCACGCGGCGGGAGTGAGCCTGCAGGTCGAGTGGCGCGGCGAGCTGCGGACGGTCACGGGCGACGTCGCCTGGGGCGGCAACTGGTTCTTCCTATGCACCAGCCGCGTTGACGCTCTTGGGCTAAGTGTGAACACGGACCACCTCGAGGAGTTGACGGAGTTCTCCTGGGCCCTCAAGCAGGCCTTGGTCGCCGCCGGCATCACTGGCGCTGGTGGCGCCGAGATCGATCACGTCGAGCTCTTCGTGCCTGGGGTAAGCGGCGCAGACTCGCGCTCCTTCGTGCTCTGCCCAGGCAAGGCGTACGACCGCTCCCCATGCGGCACCGGCACGAGCGCCAAGCTCGCCTGCCTGGCGGCCGACGGGCTGCTTGCGCCCGGCGCGCCGTGGGTGCAGGAAAGCGTCATCGGCAGTCGCTTCGAGGCGCGCTACTCCCTCGGGTCCGGGGGAGCCGTCCTGCCCGTCATAACCGGACGCGCCCACGTGATGGCGGAAGGCGCCTTGCTGATAGACCCAGCGGACGAGTTCGGTTGGGGCATCCCGTGACGCTAGGCGGCGGAGGGACCGGGTGGCGCGCGGTAGTCGTTGGCGCGGGCATCATCGGCTTGATGTCCGCCCACCACCTTCGGCGCCGCGGTTTCGAGGTCGTGGTCGTCGACCAGGAGGGGCCGGAGCGCGCCACCACCTCTTACGGCAATGCCGGGATGATCGTGCCGAGCCACTTCGTGCCGCTCGCCGCGCCCGGCGTCGTGCTGCAAGGCATCAAGTGGATGGCGAACCCGAAGAGCCCCTTCTACGTCAAGCCGCGCCTCTCCCCCGACTTGCTTACGTGGGGGTGGCGGTTCTACCGCGCCGGCACGGCGCGGCACGTGGCGTCGAGCTCGCCGCTCCTACTAGCGCTCAACCTCGCCAGCCGCGACGAGTACGTGAAGCTAGACGCGGAGTTGGGCGGCGGCATCGGCTTCGAGCGCCGCGGTCTCACCATGCTGTGCGCCACGCAGAAGGGCCTGGACGAGGAGGCGCACGTCGCCGAGATGGCGCGGGCGTTGGGCAGTAGGGCCAACGTGCTCGACGCCGCCGGGGTGAGGGCCCTCGAGCCGGACATCGAGCTGAACGTGGTCGGTGGGGTGCACTTTCCCGACGACGCGCACCTAGACCCAGGCGCGCTCATGCTGGCGTTGCAGGCGGCGCTGATCGAGGACGGTGTCGAGTTCCGCTTCGGCGCGCACGTTATCGGTTTCGACCGCAACGCTGCCGGCATCCTCGCCGTCAACATCGCGGCACCGAGGCAGCCAGAGGCCATCGGCGGTGACGTGTTCGTGCTTGCCGCTGGTGCGTGGACGGGTCGACTAGCGCGGCTCCTCGACATGCACGTGCCGATGCAACCGGGGAAGGGCTACACCCTCACCCTCGAGCAGCCTCCGCAACGCCTCGCCGTACCGTCGATCCTCACGGAGGCGCGTGTCGCCGTCACGCGCATGGGTGAGAAGCTTCGGGTGGGCGGCACGATGGAGCTCAGCGGTTTCAACGAGGCCGCCAACGAACCGCGCGTGCAGGGCATCATCGAGGCGGCCCTGCGCTACTTCCCGCGCCTCTCCGCCAACGATTTCGCGGCGCCCGCGCGCTGGCACGGTTTCAGGCCGCTCTCGCCGGACGGACTCCCTTACCTCGGCGCGTCTACGCACCACCGCAACCTGATCGTGGCGTCCGGCCACGGGATGATGGGCGTCAGCCTCGCGCCGATCACCGGGAAACTCGTTGGGGAGCTAGCTGCCGGCGAGCCTACGAGCGTCGACGTTCGGGCGTTGGCGGTGGAGCGGTTCTGAGCGTGCTCCCCGCCGTCGACGCGCCCGAGGTGGATGGCAAGCGGAGTACTCACCTCGAACCTGTACGCTTGCTTGAGCGAGGAGGTCGTCATGACACGAACGATACGAGGCACGCAGCGCCGCACCAAGCGCCTAGCGCACCTGCTGAGCGTGACCGCTGGAGCGCTGTTGCTGCTGACGAGTTGCGGTCTCGGCCAGAAGCCGAAGGTCGGGGCTTTCGACTACACGGGAACGTGGCGCGGCACCGTCAGCGATGATGCCAACGGCGCGGGCACCGCCCTCGTCACCCTCCAGCAGGACGAGTACGCCCTCGCGGGCACGTGGCATACCGTGATGGGCGGAGATGCCGCGCGGCAAGACGGTGGCGCCTGGACGGGCCAACTGTTCGTTGGCAAGGATGGCGACCTGCTCGACGTCGTGTTGAGCCCGGCCGTGGCTGGCGAATGCTCCTACAAGCTCACGCTCTCGCGCACGCAGGAGAGCGTTAGCGGTAGCTACGAGCCGGCGGGGGCCACCACGACGTGCGCCAACTTGACGCGCGGGACGTTGCAGCTGGCCAAGCAGAACTAAGTGCCGCCTGGAGCAGGCTGACGACGAGCATGGCGGAGGTCGCCCAAGCGTGCCGTAAGCACGGCCACTCACGAAGCAAGCGAGTACCCTACCGTGTGCCCCGTCGGCGAACTCCCGGCAGCACAACCGAAGGAGGCTCGTGATGAGAAGATTCCTTGTCATCCTCGCCCTACTAACTGGAATGGTCACGGCCGCCGCGCAAGACGCCGCAAAGCCCATCACGATCGGGTCCAAGATCGATACGGAAGGCTCCGTACTTGCGCAGGTGATCAAGCTGATGCTGGAGGCCAACGGCATTCAGGTCGTCGATCGCTCGGGCTTCGGCACCACGTCCGTCGTGCGCCAGGCGCTGCTCTCAGGCGAGATCGACATGTACCCGGAGTACACAGGCACCGCCCTCACGTTCTTCCCGAACGCCGACCTGCCAGCTGACATCTCCACGAACGCGACGGAGCTGTACGACACCGTCAAGCGCCTCGACGCTGAACAGAACGACGTCGTCTGGCTTGGCCGCTCACCCGCCAACAACACCTGGGCGCTTGCCGTTCCCAAGGCCCTCGCGGAAGCCAACGGCCTGACGAGCGTCGCCGACCTCGCTACCTACATCAACGCAGGCAAGCCGTTCAAGCTGGCTGCCAGCCAGGAGTTCGTCGATAGAGAAGACGCCCTACCCGCCTTCGAGAAGACCTACGGCTTCGAGGTGAAAGGCGATCAGCTCGTCGTGTTAGCTGGCGGCAACACCACCCAGACCGAGACGGCGGCCGCCAACGGCACCGACGGCGTCAACGCCGCCATGGCATACGGCACGGACGGCGCCATCAGCGCTCTCGGCCTGGTCACTTTGACCGACCCTAAAGGCGCCGTGGCCATCTACCAACCGGCGCCCATCGTGCGCGGCGAGGTGGCGCGCGCCTACCCGAACCTCGGGAGCATCCTCGACCCCGTGTTCGCCAGCCTCGATGTGAGCGTGCTACAGGACCTCAACGGGAAGGTGGCCGTCGACGGCGAGAACCCTAGCGACGTGGCGCACGCCTACCTCGTGAGCGCCGGTTTCCTGAAATGACCGGCGCCTGACGGCAGCGTGAGCGTTCCCGGCAGGAGCGTGCTGCTACTAGCGGCAGGGCTCGGCTTGGCGGCGCAACTGCCAGCCTGGTTCATCCTCAAGCCGAACCGCCTCGTTAACGGTCAAGGCTTCGCGCTTCACGGCCTCGACGGCAGCCTGTGGTGGTTGCTTGCCCTCGTGTGGCTGGCCGCGGCGGCGAGCGCGTTGCGGCCGCGCCTCTTGGTCGCCGCGCCGGCTCTCGCCGCCGTTACGACCGGGCTCACGCTCTACGCCGCCGCCAGTGGCTCCAGGCTGCTGTCAGTGGGTCAGCAGGCCAGCGCCCGCGTTTCACTCGGCATGGGGTTCTGGCTTGCGCTGGTGGCGTGTTACGTGGGGTGGTTCGCCGCCACGCGCCTTGCCGCCCGCCGGAGTCACGCGGTCAGCGCGGCCCTGCTAGCTGGGGCGTTCGTGCTCTACCTCGTCATCAGCGGCCAGCTGGCAGGCCTAGGCCTGGTACGCGAGCTGGCTGCCCAAGGCGCGGACTTCAAGGCCGAGCTAGGGCGGCACCTAGCGCTGAGCGGTACCAGCCTCCTCTTCGGGGTGGCCATCGGCCTACCTGCAGCCGTTGCCGCGCACCGGCGGCCAGGCGTAGCGACGTGGTTGCTGCCAACCGTCGCGTTCTTTCAGACGGTGCCGTCCCTCGCACTGTTC
>DASSXV010000032.1:0-13998 GCA_035703635.1 Trueperaceae bacterium
AGTGAGGCGAGGACTTGCGCTACGCGCAGCACGTCCTCCGCGCCTTGGACTTTCGGCACGCGGACCGCGTGGAGGCCCGGCCGCACGACCGCTTCCAGGTCGTCACGCCAAGCGCCGTCCTGCGCCCCGATTCTCACGACACACGCGACGTCTGAGGTGACGAAATCGGGGAGGGCCGCACGAATGACCTCTCGTGCTACGGCCTTGCGTTCGGGCGCTACGGCGTCCTCAAGGTCCAGCACCACGGCGTCGGCGCCTGAGATCAGCGCCTTGCTGATCTTGCGAGCGTCGTCCCCTGGGACGAACAAGTAGCTTCGGCGAACGCCAAGGCTTGACGCGGTGAGGGTCACACCACCCCATCCCGCCTGAGCTCCTCGAGCTCCTCGCTCTCCACGCCGACGCTGCCGAGTATCTCGGCCGTGTCGGCCCCAAGCGGGCGTCCAGCGAAGCGGATGGCGCCGGGCGTGTCGGACAACCTGAAGAGGACGTTCTGCATCTTCACCGTGCCGAGCTCTGGATCCGGTACCTCAGCTATGCTCCCCAATGCGCGGTACTGCGGGTCGCTCATGACGTCGGACACGTCGTAGATGGGTATGGCGGCGGCGCCTGCCGCCTCGAATGCCGCGATCACCTCGGCGGAGTCACGCGCCGCGATCCACGACCCAACGATCTCGTCCAGGAGGTCGGCGTGTTCGGCGCGTTCGTGACCAGAACCGAACCACGGCTCCTGCGTGACGTCCGGCCGACCAACTAGCGTCATCACCCGCTCAGCTATCGTTTGAGCGCTGGTAGACACCGCGATCCAGCGGCCGTCCTTGCTGCGGTAAGTGTTGCGTGGTGAGTTGTTGACCGAGCGGTTGCCCGTTCTCCCCTGGATGACGCCAAGTTGGTCGTACACCGTCGGTTGGGGTCCGAGAACGCTAAGGATGGGCTCGATTATCGCGAGGTCTATCATCTGACCTTCGCCGCCTCGAGCGTCGCGGTTGTAAAGCGCCATCATCACCGCGATGGCGCCCGACAGCGCCGTTATGCCGTCGGCAAGGCCGAAGGGCGGGAGCGTGGGCGGACCCCCGGCTTGGCCCGTGATATGCGCGAAGCCGCTCATGGCCTCGGCGATCGTCCCGAATCCGGGGCGGTTGGAGTAGGGCCCGAACTGCCCGAAGCCAGTTACGCGCGCGAGCACCAGCCGCGGGTTGAGGTCGTGCAGGTCGGACCAACCCAGGCCCCACTTCTCGAGCGTTCCCGGGCGAAAGTTCTCTATGACGACGTCAGCCGTCGCCGCTAGTCGTTTGAAGATCCGCTGGCCGCGCTCGTCGCCGAGGTAGAGCGTCATGGTGCGCTTGTTGCGGCCGAGCAGCTTCCACCACAGGGCTACGCCGTCTTTCTGCGGACCGTGACCGCGGGCCGGGTCGCCGCGTGGGTGTTCGACCTTGATGACGTCGGCGCCGAAGTCGCCGAGGACGGTCGCTAGGAACGGTCCGGCGAACAGGGTCGAGACGTCCAGCACCCGGATTCCCTCGAGCACCTTCTTACCTTCGCTACCGGCTACGCTACTGTCCATCGCCGTGGCACAACTCCTTTCAAGGTGGCGCGACCGCGCCTAACTAATGACCGAGGTAAACGCGCGCGACGGCTTCGTCTTGCCGCATGTCCTCGGCCGCGCCTTGCATCGCCACCACGCCGTTCTCGAGCACGTATGCCCGGTGCGAGATGGCGAGGGCCAGCACGGCGTTCTGCTCGACCAGCAACACGCTCAACCCCTCCGCGTTCAGCCGCAGCAGGGCCTCGGCCACCTCTCGAGCTAGTAGGGGTGAGAGGCCGAGGGTCGGCTCGTCGAGCAGGAGGAGCTTCGGACTGCTCATCAGCGCTCTGCCGATCGCGAGCATCTGCTGCTCGCCACCCGAGAGGCTCCCCGCCAGTTGGCTCGCGCGCTCCCGCAGGCGAGGGAAGAGGTGGTAGACGTGCTCCAAGGCTCCCTCGGTTGCGCCGCCGCTGGCACTCGCGCCCAAGTCGAGGTTCTCGAGCACCGTCATGCGAGGGAAGATCTCCCGTCCTTCCGGGCAGTGAGCCAGCCCTCCGCGCACCCTAGCCACTGGCCCGACGGCGGCGAGGTCGCGGCCGAAGAGCCGGATGGCGCCCGTGGCGAGGGGCACCAGACCGGATATGGCGCGCAGCGTGCTCGTCTTGCCAGCCCCGTTGGAGCCAACAAGCGCGACGATCTCGCCGCGCCCGACGCGGAGGTTCAAGCGGTCGAGGGCGCGCACCTGACCGTACTTCACGCTGACGTCCTCTAGTTCGAGGACCGCTTCATCCGCGTTCAGGGCCGGGCTTGGCGCGGCGACCTCGTCGCCGGCACCAAGGTACGCACGCACCACTTCCGACTGCTTGGTTACTAGATTGGGGTAACCCTCAGCGAGCTTCACCCCGTAATCCATGACCACGAGCCGGTCACACCCACGCGCCATCGTCTGCATGTGGTGGTCGATGACCATGACGGTGACGCCCCGGTCGCGGAGGCGGTGGATGAGTTCCATCGTCTCGTTCGCCTCCGTATCGTTCATGCCTGCGAAAGGCTCGTCCAGCATCAGGAGGAGCGGCTTCGCCGCTAACGCCAGCGCGATCTCTAGTACGCGCTGCTCGCCGTACGCGAGACCGCCAGCTAGGTCTTCCTGCCTGTGAAGCAGCCCAACCTCGGTGAGTACGGCCTTGGCGTGCTCATCTAGGGCAGCCTCCCCTGCGCCAACTAGGTGACTTGCCACCAACACGTTCTGGCGCACACTCAGGTCGGCGAACACCCTGGTGTGTTGAAAGGTGCGGACCATCCCACGCCGCGCAAGGCGGTGAGGGACGAAACCGGTGACCTTCTGACCTAGGAACTCCACGCTGCCGCTAGTGGGCTTCAGATAGCCAGTCACGACGTTGAAGGTCGTGGTCTTACCGGCACCGTTCGGACCGACTAGTCCGAGGACCTCACCCTCTTTGACCTCGAACGACAGGCCGCTGACCGCGGCGAAGCCCCCGAACGTGCGCGTAAGGTTCTCGACGCGCAAGATGGTGCGGGCGGTGCTCACCGCGCCACCTTGGCGCGCGCCCGGCCTAGCAGTCGCTGCGCGCCGCCGACCAGCCCAGTGGGCAGCGCGATGATCACGGCAATCAGGATCACGCCGTAAACGACTTGTGAGAGGGCGGGCGCCATGCCTTTGAGCCCAGACGCTAGGACCGTGAGGAAGACGGGTCCGACAATGGGCCCGAGGGCCGTGCCTGCTCCGCCCAGCAAGTTCATGACGAACAGGTCGAAAGAGTGCACGAACGTGAAGGAGTCGGGGCTAATGAACGCCGTGTAGTGGGCGTACAAGGACCCGGCCAAACCCGCGAAGGCCGCCGCTACCGTGAAGGCAGCAACCTTCACGCGGTACGTGGGGATGCCGACGCTCTCTGCGAGGTTCTCGTCACCCTTCACGGCCGTGAGGGCGCGCCCGAACCTCGAGCGCGTGATGGCCGCCCTGAGTAGCAACGTGACTGCGACGAACGCGAGGACGAAGTAGTAGTAACCGACCTTGTTGATGATGGTCCTGAAGGTATGGCTAAAGCCGAACAGCTCGAGCGTGACGAACGGCACCCCGGTCAGCCCCATGGGTCCACGGGTGAGGTCGACCATGTTGGTCATCAGGATGGTGATGATGATGCCGACTATGAACGTCACAACCGAGAAGTAGTGACCCTTGAGGCGCAGGGCGGGTATGCCAACGACCAACCCGGCAAGCGCGCCCGCGACTACGGCAGCTGGCAGAGCGACCGCGATCGGTTGCCCCGCCTTCATCAGTAGCGCCGAGGCGTACGCTCCCACGCCCATGAACGCAGCGTGCCCTAAGGAGATGAGGCCCGCGCTACCGATGAGCAGGTCGAGGCTAGCTACCAAGATGACGTTGATGCCGAGCAACACGAGCAGGTTGCGGGCGACGAGTCCTGTGAACAAGTGTGGAGCTAGCAAGGCGAGCACGCCAACTAGCAACCAGAGGGCGGCCTGCCACGCCCTTACACGGCTCCGCGCTCGCCCGGTCGCTGGCGGACTACTCACAACTTGGCGTCCTGCACGCCGAAGAGTCCGCGGGGCCGCACAAGTAGAACCAAGACCATGAGCACGAACGCCGTTAGTTCGGCGTATTGCGTGTTGATGATGAGGGCCGTGAAGTTCTCGGCCAGCCCGACGATGAGCGCGCCGACGATGGCTCCAGGAACGCTGCCCATACCACCGAAGATGACGATGGCGAACGCCTTTATGATGACGATGGCTGCGATGCTCGGGTCGAAGGCGTTCACGCCGGAAGCCAGCGTGCCAGCCGCGCCCGCCAAAGCGCCAGCGAGCAGGAAGGCGGTTAGTTCTACTCGGAACGGCGCAAGGCCGATGATGAGGGCGCCGCGCCTGTTCTGGGACACTGCCCGCAGGGCCTTTCCGACGGGCGTTACTTTGAGGAAGAGCCACGAAAGCAGGACGAGGACCACGACGATGCCAGCGATCAATGCTTGGTAACCGGTCCAGCTCGCCCCGAAGAGGATGAGCCGCACGTTGGCCAGCGGGGCTCTCACGAGCCTGAAGTCCGCCCCGAAGACGAGTAGGGCTAGGTTCTGCAATATCAGCAGGAGGCCGAGGGCGGCTACGAAGGTCGTTGTGCCACTGAACTTGCGCAGCGGCCGATAGACAGCAAGATAGTTCGTTCCAGCGATGAGCCCGCCCACCACCATCGCGAGCGGCAGCGCAACGAAGAAGTTGAGCCCGAACGTGGAAGTAGCGAAGAAGGCTACGTAGGCGCCCGCCATGTAGATCGCGCCCTGTGAGAAGTCGGCGATGTCGAGGACGCCCAAGACGAGGGTCAAGCCCAGCGCCACCAGAGCGTAAAGGCTGCTGGAGTGGAGCGCGTTGAGGAGTTGTTGTAGTACTAGCTCCATGGCCTGACGCTGCGCCTCACACCGTCTTGAGCAGGACGCCGCTCTCGGCCAAGTCGTTCCAGACGTCTTGCCGGGCCAGGAGGCGACCGTCAACTTCGAAGCGGTCGACGAAGCGCACGCCTTCGAAGTCAACGCCGTGCACGTTCGTGCCGTAGAGGGTGCCGCGCACCCATACCACTTCGGCGCCGCCAGACGAGAGACTCTCGACGGCTTCGATGCGCTTCGCCACCCATTGGTAGCGTTGGCGGCTGCCACTGACGAGGTCTTCAAGCGCAGTGAGCCGCTTGGGTCCGGGGAACACCATGGTGAAGCCCGGCGCTAACGCGGCCTTGGCGGCCGTCAGGTCGCGGGCCTCCATGGCTGCTAGGAAGGCCACTGCTACGGCTTGCGCCGTCCCCGCGTCGGGGTGGGCGCTCAGCCAGTCGGTCGGGCTCGGTGGGCTGCCAAGTGCGCTGTTCATTGCGTGCGTCCCTTCGCGTCGCAGGTCCTCACTAGAAGTGGCGCCGCCTGGGACTCCGTCCGGCAGGCGGCGCGACTCTAGCTTCAGGCGCCGGTTAGTTACAGAGGTCCGCTTCGGTCAGAAGGACAGGTTCGACGAAGGCGTAGTCACGGTCGGCGACGAGTAGCAGTCCGTCCGAGTCGAAGGTGGCGACGCCCGCCCCTAGCACGGCTTGGCCGCACTGGAGGAAGTGGTAGTTGCCGTAAGACAGCTCGAAGTCTTGGCCCGAGAGCACTTGTTGCATGGTGGCGGCCGGATCGGTCGTGCCTGCGCGCTCCATGGCCTGTTTGATGAGCATGACGGTGCCCCAACCCAGGCCGTGGTTGCGGCCAGGGGTGATGCCTAGGATGCGCTCGCCGGCATCGAGCAGGGCCTGAACGCCGGGCTCGATCGCGGTGCGGTCGAAGGTGCGGGCGGCTGTGCCGGTGTCGTCGTACCAGGGGAAGTAGACGCCTTCGACGTTCTGTTGGCCGACGGCGCTTACGACGCTAACGTCGGACACGAGATCGGATCCGTAGAGCGTCTGCGTGATACCGAGCTCGTCGCTCTGGAGCAGGATGCCGATCATCTCTTGGGCCAAGCCGATGCCAACGATAGCGTCGGCTCCGGAGGCCTTGGCCTTGGTCAGCAAGGTGCGGAAGTCGGTGGCGGCGTACGCGAAGTACTCAGGCTCGGCCACTAGGCTGCCGCCAAGCGCCTCGACGGTCGCCTTGAAGTGCTTGATCATGCTGCGACCGAAGTCGGTGTTCTGGGCCATGGCGAAGAACGTCTTATCACCGTTCTCGAGCACGGCGTACTTGGCGAGCGGCACCATCTCGTTGCGTGCCTGCACGCCGAGGCGCGCGGAGAGGACCGCGTTCGCGTCCGCGCGGGCAGTGGTCGTGAGTTCGTCGGCGTAGGCGTAGGCGATCTGCGGGATGCCTAACGCCGCGAGTACTGGCATCTCAGCGAGCGCCGCTGAGCTGCAGAACGAACCGCCTACGAAGGTAGCGCCTGCAACGGCCAACCTGCTGGCAGCGTCGATCGCTCCTTGTGGGCTACATAGATCGTCCTCGAAGACGAGTTTGAGCGTGACCGTCTGATCGCCGACTTTGAAGCCGCCAGCGTCGTTTATCACCTGGGCTGCGAGTTCGGCCCCGACTTTGCTCTCGGTACCTTCTTTGGCGGCACCTCCAGTAAGTGGGAGGGAGAAGCCGATGGTGACGACCGTTTGGGCCGCGCCCACGCTGACGAGCGCCAGCAAGAGCGCCGCCAGGATGCCGCGAAACGCCCATCCTTGTCGTCTGGATGCGTTGCCGAATGACACGATAATCCGCCTCCTCGTTGGAAGGTGCCGACCGGCCGTTTGGACGGCGGCTGGCCTAGTTGGTCAATTTCACAGTGAGTGTAGCGCCGGTTTGACAGGCTGTCAACAGGACAACATAATGTCCGTATGAATTTTCCTTCGGGGCCTGAGGGCGTCGCCCGACTACTCAGCGGAGCGTTGCCGGACGTCAACCGTGATAGCCCCTTGCCTTACTATCACCAACTCAAGAACATCATCCTCGACCAGATCCTGCTGTTGAAGGATGACCAGCAGCTGGCCCTCCTCCCGACCGAGCGTGAGTTGCAGGAGCGCTACCAAGTCTCGCGCTCCGTCGTCAGGCAAGCAGTCGACGAACTGGTGAAAGAGGGTTACGTCGTGCGGCAGCAAGGTCGCGGTACCTTCGCCGTTCCGCACCGCGTGCGCCACAATCCTCAACCAGAGACAGCGCGCTCGCTAGGGCTATCCGGCTACCTGAAGGTGCGTGGGATCGATTCCAACACGACGTTGCTCTCTCGCGGGCTCCAGGCAGCCGAGCCAAGCGTCGCGCTTGCTCTCGGGCTTGCGCCGGGGGCCGAGATCCTGCGCTTCGAGCGGGTGCGCTTAGCGGCCGACGTGCCGATCGGGCTGCACATCGTGAGCCTGCCAGCGGCGCTGATCGCGGCCGCAGAAGGCGGCGTCGACGACGAATGGCTCCTGTACGGCGAGTCCTCGATGGACTATCTGACCGAGCGCCTCGGGCTTACCATCGGCCACAGCACGCGCACCATCGAGGCCACCGCCCTAGACGAGCACCAAGCTGAGTTCCTGCGCGGCCAGCCGGGCCAACCTGCGCTCCGCGTTAGGCGCACCGTCAAGGACCGCTATGGCCGCCCGATCGAGTACTTCGACGCCGTCTACCGCGGCGACATGTTCGAGTACTCACTGGAGTTCGACCACACCTGAGGCACTAACTGCGCCTCGCCCAAGGAGGAAGTATGGCCGCGAACAACGAGTGCGATCTGCTCATCAAGAACGTACGCCTAGCCAGACCCCACGGGTCCGACACGCCTGTGACGGACGTGGCGATCAAAGATGGAAAGTTCCACCGCATCGCGCCAGGCATAGCGGTCGATGGCGCGCGCGAGGTGGTCGATGGCGGCGGCCTACTGGCGTTCCCTGGCTTGGTCGACGGGCATATGCACGTTGGCATCTACTCCCCGCTCGAGCAAGACGCGGTAACGGAGAGCAAGGCCGCCGCCATGGGCGGTGTAACGAGCGCCTTGACCTACTTTCGCACGGGAGACTACTACCTCAACCGTGGCGGACCGTACGCGGACTTCTACCCTGAAGTCCTACGCCGCTCCGCAGGCAGGTACTGGGTGGATTACGGCTATCACCTGGCGCCGATCAACCGCTCGCATATCGACGAAATGCCCATGCTGCTAGACGAACACGGCGTGTCATCGTTCAAGATCTTCATGTTCTACGGCGGGCACGGCCTGCACGGCCGCTCGAGTTCACAGCGCAACTTCCTGCACCTTGAGGAGGGCGAGACTTACGACTTCGCCCACTTCGAGTTCATCATGCGCAAGCTCTCGGCCATGATCGCCGACGACCCCAAGCGGGGGGAGCACATCTCCCTAAGCCTCCACTGCGAGATCGCAGACATTCTCAACGCCTACACGGCGATCGTCGAGCGCGACGGCAAGCTCAAGGGCCTCCACGCTTACAACGCCGCGCGGCCGCCGCACTCGGAGGGGTTGGCGGTGTTCATAGCCTCCTACCTCGCGTACGAGACCTCGTTGGCGAACATCAACCTCCTGCACCTCAGTGGCCGCAAGGCGCTCGAGGCTGCCCTGATGATGGAGGGCCTCTTCCCGCACATTTCGTTCAAGAAGGAAGTCACCATCGGTCACCTCCTCCTTGACATCGATAGTCCCGCCGGGCCCCTCGCGAAGGTCAACCCGCCGATTCGTCCACGCGCCGACGTGGAGTACTTGTGGGAGCAGGTGCTTGCCGGCAACGTCGACTGGATCGTGAGTGACCACGCGTGCTGCAAGGCCGAGATCAAGGTCTCAGAGGAGCATCCGGACGACATCTGGCTGGCCAAGTCGGGCTTCGGCGGCACCGAATACCTCCTTTCTGGGCTCTTCAGCGAGGGCTCGAAGAGAGGCCTGTCACCAAACCGGGTAGCCGAACTCACGAGCTTCAACCCCGCCAAGCGCTACGGGTTAGGAGCCAAAGGTGATGTGGCTGAGGGCCTCGATGCAGACCTGGTACTCCTCGACCCGAACAAGAGCTTTGTCGTAAGGGCCGCGGACGCCGAGTCGGGGCAGGGCTACACGCCGTTCGAGGGGCAGGAGCTGACCGGCAAGGTCATGAAGACTTACCTGCGCGGGAACCTCGTATATGACGACGGAAACATCGTCGGACCGGCGAGAGGGCAGTACCTGCGGCGGCCGAGTTAGCGGAGTGAGCTGAGTTGTTCGCCACTGGCGCCCAGCGCTCCCTCACGCGCCAGCGCCCGCCCAGCCAACCACCCGGTCGTCCACGCGCTCTGGAAGTTGAACCCACCCGTTATGCCGTCGATGTCGAGTACCTCGCCCGCGAAATGCAGTCCGGGCACGACCCGGCTCTCCATGGTGGCGAAGTCGACTTCCTTCAGCCGGACGCCACCGCACGTCACGAACTCTTCCTTGAAGACGCCCTTGCCGGTTATTTCGTAGCGACCAGCGTGCACTTCGTGCGTGAGCGCCGCTACGAGCGACTTGGGTGCATCGCCCCAGCGTAGTTGCTCGTCTGCGCCCGCGGCCGCAGCTAGCGAGCGCCATAACCGCTGCGGCAGGTCGAGTGCGCCTGCTGCGAGGACGGTGCGGCGGGCGTCGGCCTGCTTCGCGGCGATCAGCTCGCTGCGAACGGCTTCCTCGGTGAGGTCTGGGCGCCAGTTGACCGTCACGCCGAGTTGGTAGCCGTGGTCGTGGAGCGGCCGAGCGCCCCAAGCCGACGCCTTCAGAACGGCCGGACCGGAGAGGCCCCAGTGAGTTATGAGCAGCGGGCCGTCGTGGGACTCCTTTACTCCGTCCAGGCGCACGCGTCCATCCTGCACGGAAACGCCCGCTAGGCCGTGCAGGCGCGGGTCGTCGATCTTGAAGGTGAACAGGGACGGCACCGGCGGCTCGACGGTGTGCCCCAAGTCCGCAGCCCAACGGTAGCCCGCCGGCGCACCGCCGGTGGCGAGCAGGACGCGGTCGGCGGCGACTGCGCTGCCGTCCTTCAACCGGAGGAGGAACCTGGCGGCGGCTCCTTCCGCAGGATGCCCGTCGCCTGTGGGTTCGTGCACCTCGACGCTGACCACGGCCGCTCCGGTGCGCACCTCGACCCCCGCATCTCTCGCGGCGCCAACGAGGCAGTCGATGATGGTGGCAGAGTCGTCGGTGGTTGGGAACATGCGGCCGTCGGCCTCGGTCTTGAGTTGCACGCCGCGCTGCGCGAACCACGCCACCGTCTCCCGCGGTCCGAAACGCGTGAGCGGGCCTAACAACGCGCGGCCGCCCCGAGGATAGTTCCGTACGAGCAGCGCCGGGTCGGGCTGGTCGTGGGTGACGTTGCAGCGGCCGCCACCCGAGATGCGCACCTTCGACAGCACAACCTGGCTGGCCTCGAGGATGGTTACGCGCGCCGCCCGGTTAGCTTCCTGGCAAGTTATGGCCGCGAAGAAGCCGGCGGCGCCGCCACCTACGATCACTATGCGTTGGCCGGTGCTGCGCATCGGGGCATGTTACCGGCAGAGGCGGGGTCCGCGTTACTTGGCGCTAGGCACGCAGCACTTGGCGGCTGCGGCGGTTGCTAAGGATTGTCGCGAGGTGCTCCTCTAGCGCCGCCAATTCCAGCCCAAACGCTTCGACCGCCGGTCGGGGATCCCCAGTGTTACCCGCGAGGAGCATGATCAGCTCGTCACGTGTAATCGGGGGGTTCGGGAGCAGTCTGAACAACGCAACGCCCACGCGCATGAGCGGCAGCGGAATGTTCACGAGCGGCCTGTTCAGCCCAAGGGTTTCGCGCACCAAGACGAGCAACTCCCGGAGCGTGTACTCGCGAGGGCCGACCAAATCGAAACTGCCACCTACCGTGGTCGGGCGCTCGAGCGCGCGAACGAACGCCGTGGCAACGTCATCGATCCACACGGGACTGAACGGGTATTCGCCGCTCCCTACCACCGGAATGACCGGCGGCTGGGTGACGAGATTGCGGAGCGTCCCTCCGAAGAAGGCATCGCCAACACCGAAGATCAGGCTCGGCCGCATGATGGTCCAAGCGGCAGCCGACGACCGCACTAGCTCCTCGGCCGCCGCCTTGCTGCGGTGGTAGCCGCTGCTGGAACCAACGCCTGCGCCGAGGGCGCTCATGTGTACCAGCCGCGGCACCCCAGCTCTAGCGGCCGCGGCGAGTACGTTGCGCGTGCCTTCGACGTGGACCCGCTCGAACGTCGCGCCGCCGCGCTCCCGGATGATGCCGACAAGGTGAACGACGGCGTCCACGCCGCTCATGGCGGCCGCGAGACCCTCGCTAGTTACGACGTCGCCTTGCAGGCTGGCGACCGTCGCTGGCAACTCGGTCGACCGCTGCAGGCGGCCGAAGGTAGTGACTTGCATGCCAGCGTCCAACAGGTGCTTCACGACGTGGCCGCCAACGAAGCCGGTGGCGCCGGTGACGAGAACCCTCATGGGGTCAGTTTAGGCCGTGGCCGGGCCGGAAGCCCGGTCACGGGCCGGACACCCGACCCGTGCCAGAATCGACGGATATGACGAAGAGCATCGGCTTCCTCTCGTTCGGGCACTGGACACCGTCCCCGCACTCGCAAACGCGCACAGCATCGGATGCCTTGCTGCAAGCCATCGACCTGGCCGTGGCCGCGGAGGAGTTGGGGGCTGACGGGGCGTACTTCCGCGTGCATCACTTCGCGCGGCAACTTGGCTCGCCGTTCCCGCTGTTGGCCGCCATCGGAGCTAAGACCTCGCGCATCGAGATCGGCACTGCCGTCATAGACATGCGCTACGAGAACCCGATGTACATGGCTGAGGACGCTGGCGCCGCCGACCTCATCGCGGGCGGGCGCCTGCAGCTTGGCATCAGCCGCGGGTCGCCTGAGCAGGTCGTCGATGGCTGGCGCTACTTCGGGTACGCGCCGGAGGAAGGCGAGGACGACGCCGACATGGCCCGGCGCCACGCGATCAAGTTCCTCGACGTGCTGCGTGGCGTGGGCTTCGCGCGGCCGAACCCCCGACCGATGTTCGCTAACCCACCTGGCCTGTTGCGCCTGGAGCCGTACTCGGCCGGCTTGCGTGAGCGGATCTGGTGGGGCGCCGGATCGGACGCCACGGCCGCCTGGGCGGGCCGGCTAGGCATGAACCTGCAAAGCTCGACCCTCAAGTTCGACGAGACCGGCAAGCCGTTCCACATCCAGCAGGCCGAGCAGATCCGCGTGTTCCGTGAAGCCTGGCGCGAGGCTGGTCATCCTGGGGAGCCGCGCGTGTCCGTTAGCCGCAGCATCTTCGCGCTAGTGGACGACCGCGACCGCGCCTACTTCGGCCGTGAACAGAACGACGCTGATCAGATAGGCTTCATCGACGAGAAGACGCGGGCCATCTTCGGCCGCAGTTACGCCGCCGAACCGGACGTGCTCGTCAAGCAGCTAGCAGAGGACGAGGCGATCGCGGAGGCCGACACGCTCCTCCTCACCGTTCCGAACCAGCTTGGGGTCGAGTACTGCGCGCACAGCATCGAAGCCGTACTCAAGTACGTGGCGCCCGGGCTCGGCTGGCGTTAACTGGCTGGGCTAAGCGCCCACGGCCACACAACGCACGAAGCCACCTCAGGCAGCACGACCAGGTCGGCTTTGCCCTTGAACGCGAGGGTCGTCACCTCACAACCAGCCAGGTGTTGGCGGGCGACGGCCATGGTAGCGCCGCTCACGCTGACGTCATCGACGAGCAGCACGCGGCTGCCCGGAGCCGGGCCATCGAACGGCTCGAGCAGGGTGGGAGCCTCGCGCCGCGGCTTGTTGTCGGGGTCGCGGAAGTTCAGATGGATGATCTTCAAAGGCGCCCCCAGGTGGTAGGCGACTAGGCTGGCTGGCACCACGCCGCCGGTCGCGATGCCAACGACGACATCGACCTCCGGCAGCCCCAATGCCCTCAGGCGCCGGGAGACGTCCTGAAAGTCGAGCTCGAGCTTGGGTGAGGCGACGGTCACCTTGAGCTCGGCCGGCCCGCGAGCCTCACGACCAGCAGATTGACGACGACAAGCACCACGAGGCCAGGCAGCGCGTTGACGACGGAGGCCGACAAGTAACCGAGCGGTAGCGCCGGTATGAGCGCGGTGACGCTAAGAACGCCAGCCGCAACGACTTTGGCGATCAGGTACGCGATTGGTGCGTTGATCACCGAGCGCCGCCAAACGCGCGTGAGGGCGAGCGCGGCGACGGTGAAGGCGCACAGTTCCACGGTGAGGAGCACGGCCATCTCGAGCGTTGGCTGACCGGTTAGTGAGCGGTTGAGGAGCGGCGTTGCCAACGATGCCACCAGCGCAGCGACTGGGTGGAACAGCAACACCGCGATGAACGGCGCGATGAACAGCGGTAACAACACTGCGCCCATGGGCGTGGCGCCAACCGGGGGCAGCATGTGTACGAAGAACGGCAATGCCACCGCGAACAGCACCGTCAGCAGCGTGGCGGGGACGGCGAACTTGCGAGTGGCGAGGGCGGGGAGGGTTGTCATGTAGATGGTCCTTTCGAGGGTGAGGACGCCTTCACGTCACCGCAGTGAGTTCACGTGCGTCAGGCGCCAGCTCACGCATGCGCAGCACTTCGCGGACGAACGCTAACGAAGTCGGTTCGATCTGGTAACTGACCGTAAGCACGGCTCCGGCAGGTTCCCATGACAGGACGCGGTCATGAATGGACTGCGTGTCAACTACGACCTGAGCTGATCGCACCATGGCCCGAGCTTCGGGTGAGTCGATCAGCGCGGCGGACTGAGGCGCCGTCCGCGCGTAAGTCTTTACCATCCTCACGAGCCGCTCGAGGGTAGGTGCGTTCGACGCCACGACGTTGATGGTCGATCTTGGGTCGAGCTGCGCGAACGTCACGAGCGTGTCGGTGGTTGGGACCACGTTGACGTTGAGCAATGTCCGTTCAGGCCCGAGCATCGCCGAGACTTCCTCGTAGTGGAAGGGCGTCGTGAGGAAGATGTCGTGCGGCCCGCAG
>DASSXV010000016.1:0-2643 GCA_035703635.1 Trueperaceae bacterium
CCTTTCCTAATCGGCCCCGTCATCACGCTTGTCGTGTTCATCTTCGTTTTCAGGGTGAGGGCGCGAGTCATGCGTGGCGAGCCAGCCATCAGGGCTCCGCGCAGGCGGACCATCATGGGGTTCGTGTTGGCGGGCGTGGTCATCGCCAGCCTGTTCTTCGGCTTCGTTGGCGCCGCCATCATCGGAGCGCTGGCTCCGCGTTCCGTGATGTTCGCGGCGGACATGGCTTGCCCTGGAGGAGTTCAACACAACTCGCACGATTACTCGTACAAGCCTGGCCAGCGGGGCACGTCTCAGGAGTTCCGTTGTGATCTCCCCGGTCAGGCGTCCACCGACATCACCGGCACGACGTTCGTTTACGCCGGCCTGAGCTTCAGCGCCGCCGCGCTGATCGTGTTGCTGGTCTTGTGGGCGTTACTTTGGCCGCGCGTGACAGCCTTCTTCAACCGGCTGCGCACCGGAGGTGCGTTTGCAGCGTCGGGTAGACCTGACGCCGACTCCGACGCCAGCGTAAGTGACCTCATCACCAGCGTCATGGGCGCGGTGGCGACTAGGGCCAAGCGAACTCAGACGGCCAGCGTGTTCGTGAACGCTGAACGCGTCGACCTAAGTCCGAACGACGAGGCCGCTGTGCGCCGGACGGTGGCCGAAGCGTTCGGCGGGGAGCCGCATGAACCGCGACCGCGCCGCAGTCTGAGCGAACGGCTGCAGGAACTCGAGGCGCTGTACCGCGCAGGCACGATCAACCGCAGCGAGTACGACGAGGGGCGCGCACGGCTGCTTAGCGAGATCTAGCAGCTGTGGCCGGGACGACCAGCAACTGGTGCGCACTGTCCCACAGCCGTTGCTGTGCATTATCTCGCCGTTTGCGCGTCCAGCGCGTGTTAGCGTCAGCCATTAGTTTCATGCCGCTTCTAGGAGGAGCTCGATGAACTTCAAACTCGTGCGCGTGGCAGGCCTCATGGTCGCGCTGGCTTTCCTGTCCGCCTGTGCATCGTTCACGCCGACCGCGCCCGACCGGCTCATGCTGGGGCTGACTCCCACCAATGAACTGGGGTATGAGATCGACACGAGCGGTGAGATCACGATCACTTCCCGGGAGTTGGTGCTTTCCACCAAGGCGGGCATGCCGGAAACGAACGTCACCGGCTACCGGCTCGAGTACTTCGACCAGTTCGACTTCCTGCTCGGCGCCACGTCACTTGAGCCGCAGTCACTGAACGTCACCGTGCCGGCAGGCATTGTGTGCCCCGAACCACACCCTGTACTGGGGTGCTCGACCATGTCGCCCGGTGCCAAGCCCGGTGTAGGAACCGTGGTCGGAGTCCCCGGCCTAGGTGACCAACTCTTGAATGCCGACATCGCCATTGCCCACGCCGCCGCAGGCGCGCCGACCGGCTGGTACGCCGTCCTCACCCTCTACTACGACAACGCACGCGGTCAGTTCGCGGAGGATTACACCTTCTACATCGTCTCCCCGAACTAACCCTCCCTACCAACACGTGGCTAACGACGCCCTGCCTCAGACGAGTGAGGCGGGGCGTCGCCTTGAGGCAGATCGACTGCCGAACCAGTGGCGGAGATCGGCGCGGAGGGCACCAGCCGCCACGAAGATCATCGGCGAGCTCGGGTCCAGCGCCTGGCGGGCCTACACAACTTGACCATCTTCAGAAGTCCTGAGCCACCTGAATTCTCTAGATTCCCGGCGAGGTCCGCGAGGCAGTGAACAGAAAGTACTCACGAGAATCCCAACCGTTGTTGAGTAAGTAGGTCGTGCCCACGCGACGTGGGCCCGTCATGAGGACCAACTTGCGGGCCTCTGCAGATGCCATTTCAAGGTGGCGGGCCATCTCATTGATGAAGCTGGTCGTGAGACGAGAAGCCCGCACCATTGATCATCGGGCGGGCGGGTTCCTCGTCAGAAGAGTAGAGGGCCGGTCAGTAAAGCTGCTCGCGCTGCCCGTAGCTGAACACCGAAACGCTCTTCACGCCGTCTTGTTGGACTGTCGGGAAGTACGGCGGCTCGATGCCCATGGACATGCGCCGGTCGTAGGTGAATGCCCGCGAGTAGCCAGACGACGAGCTGCCAGTACTGGCGTTGAAGGTTCCGAACGCTCCGTAGTAGTACTCGATGATGCCGCCGAGGAGGTTGACCGAGCCGCGAACGCTTCCTTTGGAGTAGTCCTCTACTTGCACCCGGCCGCGGCTCGTCATGAGCACGCCGTGGATCGTCACGTCGTATGGCGCGTTGTCGCTAGCCGAATTGTTGTTGTGGCCGATATTGATGTTGCCCGTTTGGGTATAGACCCCGAGCACGTTCGCTGCGTCGAGGTCGTCGCAGTCTGCCGGTACCACGGCGCCGTTGACTCGTCTTGGCGTTCCGGTGCATGGTGGACGCTCGTACTTGAGGTCGCCGGTGATGGTCACGTCCTTGTCGGTCGCGAGCGTGAGCTGCGAGAACGACGCCAACGCCGGCGGCGCCAGGTCAGGGTTGTTGCTGTGAGTTGGCACGCGCGCTGGCCCCTTGAAGTGCTCGACGCTGCCACGAGCGTAGAGGACGCCGTTGAAATCGGCGCGCACGGCAGTCCAGGTGTAGTTCGGATCACTGCCACTTCGCCTCTCGAGCAGGCCGCTGGCGTTTGC
>DASSXV010000088.1:0-37779 GCA_035703635.1 Trueperaceae bacterium
AGGCCGTCAACGTCCTGTTCCGCGAACCCGGAATGACCACTGAGCGCCTGGCGCAGCTAGGCGTGCGCCGCGCCAGCGTGGGCTCGGGCCAAGGCCACCTGGCTGGCGTTCGACGAGGCCACCTCACAACTTGCGTCACAGGGGTCGCTGCCCGCGGCGCTGTTCCAACCGCAAGCTGAGGCCATGCTCAAACGGCCCACGAGCTGGCCCCTAAGCGCGGGCGTCTCAAAAGCCGCCAGAGCGCCGTCCCAACACCGACTACCTCTGGAGGTACGGCATAACCTAGGCCCGTGCCGTCATCTACCAAGCACACGACCCGTGAAAGTGCACCCCTGCCGTGCTGGCATCAGGCGCTCACCAAGCCGCAGGGTTCCTTCCACCGCGCCACCTTCGCGGCGTGGCTACTCATGACCGCTTTAGCTCTGGCGGTGGCCCAACCAGTCGCCTACCGAGGCGTGCCGGGCGGCGCCACCTGGCAAGCCGGCGACTTCGCTGCCGCCTACCAAGAGGCCATCCAGGTCGACACCGCGGCGGCCCAGCTGCTTGCGTCGCGTGCGGCCACAGATCAAGCCGTTTACCTCGAGAACGAGTCGGCACCTGCGCTCGCTTGGCTCAACCGCGCCACGGTTGCCGCCCAGCTTAGCCACGACCTCGACCCAACCGGGCCGTTGGCAGCCGCAGCCACCATGGCCGCCGCCCGGGCCAAGGGCGAGGCCGGTTTCCACCAAGGAGCCTTCGCGAAGGCCTTCCTGCCTGGCGAGCTACAGAAGCTGTTCGAGCGGGCGCTCGAACTCGACCCCGACAACGCATACGCTCTCGTCTCCTACGCGGCCTGGCACTTCGCTTTGACCGAGATCGGCGTTGGGTGGCTGTTCGGCGCCGATCGCAGCCAGGTACTGCCGCTGATGGAACGCGGGGTCGCTGCTGCGCCACGCCAGATCAACTTACGCGTCGAGTACGCCAGGGTGCTGTTCGCATTAGGTCGGCGTGCGGAAGCGCTTGAGCAGGTGGACACCGCGTTGGCTTTGCCCGTGCGCACCGCCGCCGATCGCTTCGAGCAGGCGAGGGCGCGTGACCTACCGTCGTCACCGTGACGGCTCCGCCTCTATATTGGTCTTCCACACGCGGGGGACCGCCTCGCCTACTTTGGACGTTCGCGGAGGGAGAAACCGGCATGAGCATGAACCGCAGCGCAAAGATCTTCCCGCACCTGTGGTACGCGGCGGAGGCCGAGGAGGCCGCCCGCTTCTACACTTCGCTCTTCCCCGACTCCCACGTCGACGCGGTAACTCCGATCCCAAGCGACTCGCCAAGCGGTCCAGCAGGTTCCGCGTCCATCGTCGACTTCACACTGTTCGGGCAACGTCTGCAGGCGATAAGCGCGGGTCCACACCACGAGTTCAACGACGCCATGTCGCTCGTGGTGATGTGCGACGACCAAGAGGAGCTTGACCGCTACTGGAACGCGTTCCTGGCGGACGGCGGCCACGAACAAGCGTGCGGCTGGCTGACTGATCGTTTCGGCGTGCGGTGGCAGTTCGTTCCGCGGGTCATCGACGACCTCCAGCGCACGGCCGACCCGCAAGGCTTCAAGCGCATGGCAGACGCCCTGCTGAAGATGGTGAAGCTCGACATCGCGGAACTGCTCGCGGCCTACGAGGGGTGAACCGCCGTCGAAAGCGACGTGCGGCGTGCCGGCAGCTGCGGGCCGCGACTGTTTAGAATCGCGGCATGGGACTCTTGACCTTCGGCCTAAACGTCACCGTGGACGGCTGCGTCGACCATCGGGAGGGCGTCGCCGACGACGAGACGCACGCTTTCTTCACCCGGCTCATGGACGACGCGGGGGCCATGCTGTGGGGTCGCGTGACCTACGAGTTGATGGAGGGCTACTGGCCCGCGGTGGCTCGGGGTGATGAGGAGGCGCCGCCAGCGCTACGCGAATGGGCGGTGAAGCTGGAGGCAAAACCGAAGTACGTGGTGTCGTCCACTAGAAGCGACTACTCGTGGACGAACAGCCATCACCTCACCGGCGACCTGCGCGCGGCAGTGCAGCGCCTCAAGGACGCGACCCCAGCTGGCGTGCTCCTCGGCAGCGGCAAGCTCGCCACCGAGTTGGACCGGCTTGACCTGATCGACGAGTACGTCTTCCTCGTCCAGCCCATGATCGCCGGCCACGGTCCCACCCTGTACCAGGGCGGACTGCCCAGCACGCGTAGGCTCGAACTGATCTCCGCGCAGCCGCTCCACAACGGCGCGATCGCCACGCACTACCGCCGCGCGGGCTGAGTCTTACGAATAGCCCCGGCAGCGGCGCTCAGGCCTCGAAGAGGGTCGAATCATGACCTGCCCCTACGTTTGCCACGTCCAATGGTCTAACATGCGCCATGAGGAAAATCGTGGTTCAAGTGTTCATCACCTTGGATGGGGTGATGCAGGCGCCCGGTCGCCCCGACGAGGACCCGAGCAACGGCTTCCCTTACGGCGGTTGGACTGCGGGGTACTTCTCCGCGGCGGACGAGGAGGCGGGCGACTTCATGGCCAGGCACCTGGCGCCGTCTGACCTCCTCCTTGGCCGGAAGACCTATGCGATGTTCGCCGACTACTGGCCGAAGCACGCACAGATGTGGCCTGGCATCCTTGACGTGACCAAGTACGTGGCTAGCACGACGATGGATGAGCAGCAGGTCGCCGGATCCGGCTGGAGGAACTCCGCCCTGCTCACGAACATCGCTGACGTCAAGGCGCTCAAGGAGACCGACGGCACCGACCTCAAGGTCATCGGCAGCAGCGTGCTCGTCCAGTCCCTCTTCGCTCACGACCTAGTCGACGAGTTGGTGCTGATGACCTATCCCGTCGTGCTCGGCACGGGCAAGAAGCTGTTTACCGATGGCGCCACATCTGCGGCCTTCACGCTGTCGGAATGCGTTTTCACGTCCAACGGCGTCCTGCTAGCCCACTACCAGAAGTCCGGCGAGGTCAGGACCGGTATCGTCGGCGAATGAGCCCGTCCGTAACAGGGAGGCCACAAAGCATGAAACTAACCGTTGAGAATACGGTCAAGGCGCCACTCAAAGAGGTGTGGCGGGCATACTCGAACCCAGACGACATCATGCAGTGGAACGCCGCGTCAGACGACTGGCACACGACCTCCTCCACCGTCGACCTGCGCCCTGGCGGTAAGTTCTCGTCGCGCATGGAGGCGAAGGACGGAAGTGCCGGCTTCGACTTCGCAGGCACCTACACCAAGATCGTGGAGAACAAGCTCATCGAGTACTCGTTCGGCGACCGCGAAGCGCGCGTCGACTTCCACGAACTGCCGCAGGGCGTGAAGGTCACCGTTACCTTCGACGCCGAGGCCGAGCATCCCGCCGACATGCAGCGGGCAGGTTGGCAGGCCATCCTCGACAACTTCGCGAGGCACGTCGAGGATGGCCGCCAGTAGCACGGGTCTAGCCGAAGTGGCGACGCCCCCGCATTATCACGTTCTCGACGATGCGGTCGCACCTCTCACCGTCGAACGCGAACGCGTCACTCAACCCGACATCGACCGAGCCTGCGAGTCCCTCGCGTAGGAGCTTGCGGGCGCGGAAGGCGCGGGTGCGCACCGTAGCCACCGGGATGCCGAGGGCGTCGGCCACGTCCCTAGCTGCCAACCCCTCGACGTCCCTGAGCATGAAGACCGTGCGGAAGTCGTCGGGTAGCAGGTCTATCTGTTGCTCGATGACGGCGCGTAGCTGCGCGCGTTGAGTCGACTGCTCTGGGCCGTGGCTGGGCGTGTCGGCTAGCGCCAGCTGCATCTTCGGGTCGGGTGAGGTCATGGCATCATCAAGGGGAATGGTGTGGATCTTGGCGCGGCGCAGGCGCCCTAACGCTTCGTTCGTGACTATCCGGACCAGCCACGTCGAGAGCTTGCTGTCCGCTCGGAACGAGTCGAGCGCCAGCCAGGCACGCAGGAATGCGTCCTGCACGGCCTCCTCTGCCCCTTCGTCGCTCTTGAGGACGCTGCGCGCCGTGCGGAAGAGCAGCTGGTTGTGACGGCGCATGATCTTCTCGAAAGCGGCCTCGTCACCAGCCACGGCTAGCGCGACCAGCACCCCCTCCGGCTCACTTCCGGCCACTTGCGCTGGCAGCGCTCTGGCCTTGCTAGCGTCTGGCATGCTCTCCGTTCGGTCCCTGGCTACGCCGAAGCGCGGCCGCCGCAGCACCACGGTCTGGGCCCTCATTATCAGTCCACGAACCTCTCGGGGAACGCTGCGATGAGACCGTCCGTCAACACGTCAGCCAGCATCATCATGTGCGCTTCGGCCTTGCCGTACTCTGCTATGCCCTCCGCGTGCCTGCCTTCTAGGAGGGCCGTGGCGTACACGAGGGTCGTGTCGATATGCCCCTTGAGCATCTCGCGGACGGTCGCCTGCGGCCAGTTGGCGTTGGCGGCAGCCAAGAAGTCGGCTATCTCTTGCGCATTGGCGTAAGCCACTGCGATGGCGAGGTCAGTGGCGGTGCCCTCGCTGGCCTTGGCGGCCCTCACAACCTCGACGGCAGCGGCGATGTGCTCCTGGAGCAGCTTAGCCAGGGCGTCTCCCGCGGCCTCGCCATAGAACGGCTTGATGGCGGCACCGATGTCGACTTGGTTCTGCATGAGTCGCTCCGCGGTGGCCTCGAACGCTGGCGACTCCGTTGCGAACGCGGTCACGGCGGCGTACGTCCACTCCATGTGCTGCGCCCACAGGTCACGCATCGCGTTGTTGAGCGAGAGGGCGCTCACGCTGTTGACGATGCGGTTGGGCTCGTCCGCGTGCGTGTCGTGCTGAGCGAACGCATGCGGGATAACGAAGCTTACGCAGAGCGCGGTGGCCACCAGCGCGCGAACGGCTAGGCGGCGAGCTGAAGGGTGTTGCTGAGTAACGGCGTAGTACATACCGACCTCCGGGGTCGAGGAAGTGCTAGTGAACGAAGGCTAAGCACGCGGCCTAACTGCCCCGTTGCTGCTCGCTCTATTACGTTAGATGCAGTTGTTGGGCCTAGCGTTCCCGGAGGGTCGTTGACTAGCGCATGACGCGGTCGGGCTGCTGCGCCGCCTTCCACGCCTCAAGTTCCGCTAGAGCGTGGCGATAGCCGATCTCGATCAGTTCTGCATGGTTCTGGAAATCCAGCTTGCTGTACGCCTGAACCGGGTGCTCAACCACGATGTCGGCGAGCTTGCGCGCGGTGATGCTCTGGTGCTTCGAGCCAACCGACGTCGCCTCCATCAGGGTCTTGATGATGGTCGGGTAACGAGTTCGGTGCTTGCGCGGCCTGAGGTATTGGGCGAGCGCCCTCCAGCCAGACACGCTGGGGCCGAAGGTGAACGGCTCGCGCCTGGCGCTCTTCGACATGACGCTCGAGGCGACGACCGTGCCTGATCCGACCATGTCGCGCATCAGGTCAACTGGGAAAGCGTTCATGATGGCGCCGTCTACGAGCAGCGCCCCGTCCTGCACGAACGGGGTGAAGATCCCGGGAATCGCGCTGCTGGCGCGAATCGCTTCCCAGATCAAGCCCGTTGTGTGCTCGACGGGCACGGCCTCGAACAGGTTCGCGGACACGCACACGAACGGCATCCACAAGTCCTCGATGCGGCCGCCGCCGAAAACGCTGGTGTACGTGTTGGTGACACCACTAGACTTCGTTAGAGCCACTATCGGAAGGGTCCGGTCGAGGAGGCGTTTCTTGTCACCGAACATCACGGCGGCCCGCTCCACCTCGGCGGAGCTGCCGCTGAATGCGTAGCCCCCGGCGATGAGGGCCCCCATCGACGTGCCGGCCACCATGTCGACCTCGATGCCAAGGTCTTCCACGGCTTTCAACAGGCCAATGTGGGCGTAACCGCGGGCGCCTCCCCCACTGAACACGAGGCCTAGAGCTCGACCCGTCAACCTGCGCACCAAGCGCGGCATCCCGTAACCGTCGCCTGCACGCACGTGGTGCCAGACCGTCGCACGCGTGCCCTCCAACCAGGGCATAGTGCCGCTCGGCGCGGCACTGCCGGCCGGGTGCAGCAGCACAAGTTGGGCGGTAGCCGGCGCGGTCGACGTGATGGCGTCTGGCGCCGCCGTCGCGTCCGCGACCACCAGCACGGCGTCCGCCTGGCGCCTGCAGCGATCGATCCAGGCGCGCGCGGAATCGGAGCAGTCATCTGGGTTGCTGTCGCCGATCAAGACGAGGTAACTATGCTCAGCCTCGAGGTTATTGAGCCAATGCGTCAACGCTACGTCGAGCACCGAACCGGAAGCAGGCAGTGCACCGCCGAACACGCTCGTGACGTAAGCCTCGTCGATGAGCAGCGTCGAACCCGAGTCGCTCAGTTGCCGTTCGAGCAGGCCAGCCACTTCCCGCACCGGGGCGTCGGCGTGCGCGGCCATGAGGGCGACTGTCCGCAGGCCGTTGCCGTGAACACCAACGTGACGCCTACTGTCGAGCCGCTCCACCGCCGTGCGGGCGATGCGGGCCATGACCGCCGGGTAAGACTCCACCAACGTCGCTGGTAGCCGCAAGACGTGACTATCGCGCAACGCGCTAACCGTCTCCGTGCGCGTGGCGCCGCCGAGCACGCCGAGTTCGCCGACGCTCTCTCCGCGAGAGGCCTGGTATGCGTGCGCCTCCTCGCCACCATCTGGCATCACCTGAAGCCGGCCGCTGGCCACCAGGTACATCCCGTCGGCGGGGTCGCCCGGACGGTAGAGCACGCCGTCACCTGGGATAGCGACGAACTCGGCGGTGTCCTGCAGCTCTTGGATCACTTGCTCGACATCGGCGAGGGCGCCGAACCACCGCTCGAAGATGGCCGCCAGCTCGACTCGCTCAAGCCGGGGCGTGATCGCGGCGATCACCTGCTCACGCAAGCCTGGGGTGCTTGCCGTCAGGTTGTCGAACGCCTCTCTCGTGAAGCACGCTACCGACACCGGTCCGCGTGCGGTCACGGTGGCCGTACGGCGGTTACCGGCCAGCAGGGCCATCTCGCCGATCACGGCACCTGGCTTGAGGCGGTCGACAACGACCGAGCGGCCCTCTTCCGTGGCGCACGTGACTTCTACCTCGCCGCTCGTGATGAAGTAGAGCGCGTCCGCCACGTCGCCTTGGCGAATTAGCACCGCACCGTCGGCTAGTTGCTGCACGTCGAGGGCGGCCGCGAGCCTGTTTAGCAAAGACGCGTCCAGGTCCGCGAAGACCTGGGCTTTGGCCAGCAGCTCCGTAGGCGAGATGGGGCTTAACGACATGGACACCCCGCCTCACTAGGGCGGGTCCCAGCTCCAACCAACCAGGGCGCAATCACAGCTCCACCACGTTGAGACATACTAATCGGTTCTGTTCGCACATAGACGCACCGGCGCCGTCAATCCGACGTGGTGCGCGGGCGTCTGCAGGCAGCCGAAGCGGCCGCGCACCTTGCGGCGACGTAAGTCGTTCTCTCGTTGCGCTACAGTAACCAGCCGTGGAGTCAACTCACCTAGACCTCGAAACCGCCCTCGCCGAGCTCAGCGCTCTTGGAAATGAGTCGGTGCGGGAACGCTACCGCAAGGCGGGCGCGAGCGAGAACATGTTTGGCGTCCTCCTTGGCGACATCCGCAAGGTGGCCGCCAAGCGCAAGAACCAACACGACCTCGGCCTGGCACTGTGGGCGACGGGGAACCTAGACGCGCGCCTGCTCGGCATACTGCTCCTGAAACCGCGCGACATCGCGCCAGCGGACCTTGACGCCATGGTGCGCGACGCAGATTTCGCACAGCTAGCAGACTGGTTGAACTCGTACATCGTGAAGAACCACCCCTCGCGAGAGTCACTTCGCGAAGCCTGGATGGCGGACGCCAACGGCTGGGTTGCTCGCGCTGGTTGGAGCCTAACGGCCGGGCGTGTTGCCAGAAGCCCAGAAGGCCTCGACTTGGCGGCGCTACTTGACCGTTTGGAGGCGGAGATGCCGGCAGCCGCCCCCCAGACGCAGTGGACCATGAACAACTGTCTCGCAAGCATCGGTATCAACGTGCCGCAGTTGCGCCAACGCGCCATCGCCATAGGCGAGGCATTGGGCATCTACCGCGACTATCCCGTTCCGCGGGGCTGCACCTCACCGTTCGCACCGCTTTGGATCAACGAGATGGTCAGGCGTCAGGAGACTCCCGCCTAGCCAGGCGCGGAGTGTAGAGAGTGACCACTGACCCTTTCAACCTGCAGCGTTTCCTGACTGCCCAGGACGAGGTCTACGACGACGTCTTGGCCGAGCTGACCGCGGGTCACAAAGAGTCGCACTGGATGTGGTTCGTCTTCCCACAAGTTGCCGGCCTTGGGTTCAGTCTCAACGCCGAGTACTTTGCCATCGGCTCTAGGAGCGAGGCGGTCGCCTATCTCGAGCATCCCATCCTTGGCGCGCGCTTGCGGGAGTGCGCCGGGTTGCTCCTCGCGGTTGACGGGAAAAGCGCGACACAGCTCCTTGGCTCGCCAGACGACCTGAAGCTGTGCTCGAGCATGACGCTGTTCGCGCAGGTGGCGGACCGGGAAAACATCTTCACGCGGGTGCTGGAGAAGTATTACAGCGGGGTGCCTGACCCGGCGACCTTAACCGCGCTGTCAGTGTAGTCCCTCGCCCACCTCGTACACCCCCTGGGGGTATACTTCTGACATGGCTACGCTAGAGATCACCACCCAGAACTTCAACTCGACCATCGCAGACAACGACATCGTGTTCCTCGACTTCTGGGCCGCCTGGTGCGGTCCGTGCCGCATGTTCGGACCCATCTTCGAGAAGTCATCTGAGGCCCACCCAGACGTCGTGTTCGGCAAGGTCGACACGGAAGCACAGCAAGAGCTAGCTGCCGCTTTCCAGATCCGCTCCATCCCCACGCTGATGGCTTTCCGCGAGAACGTCCTGGTGTTCGCGCAGCCAGGGGCGTTGAACGGTCAGCAGTTGGAAGAGGTCATCGCCGCCGTGCGTGGGCTGGACATGCAAGAGGTGCACGCCGAGGTAGCGGCACAGGCCGAACAAGCACAACAAGCCGCGAGCCCCTCGGCGTAGTCACTCCTTCGGCGGCAGCGTCTTGGCGGCGTTCTGAATGGCGGAGCGGATGGCGTTCCTGACGGCGTAGTCGACGATGGTGGTGCCCGTGCGGCCCACGCGGAGGTTGGCCATCACGTTGGCGAGGTCGACGGTCACGTGACTTTGGGACTCCTCGCTCACGCCGCGCCCGATGGCCATTATCTCGGCGGTGACGGTGTTCACGAAGCGGATCTCCACCGCCACGCGCGCCGTTATCGTTTCGGCCGAACCGCCGAAGATGCCGAGGACCTTTCCCCCACCGCCAGTAGTCTGCACGCCGAACTCGGAAACACTGCCGAGCACGAGCAACTCCGCACCCTCGATTCGTCCGATGGCAGCGGCCGTCTCCGGATTGACGCGGCCCGACTGAGCGAGGTCCTGCTCGAAGAGCACCTTGTCGATCTCGGCGCGCTCCGTAATGCGGAACTGCTGGCTCTCGTACGCCTCCGAGATAAAGATGTCGGCCACACCTGAACCGAGCTCCTTATAGAACTCGCCGCCATCCTGCGACAGGTCTACTGAGCCAATGCGAACGCTCCCAGCACCGACCGTGAAGCTGGGCACAGCGATGATCCACCTGTCGCTGCGGTCGCGCGGTTGGAGGGTGAACGCCTCCAGCTGCGGGGCGGCCACCTGCTCGGATGTGGTGGGGGCACAGGCCGCCAGCAGGAGCAGGGTGCAAATGGCGAACGCAAGTCCTCGCTTCACGGCGGCAATGGTAGCGCGTGCCCGGCCCGCTCCCGCAGGCAGCTGCCCGCCCCGCGCCTTGGTTTAACGCGCCGCGGTCACCACGACCTCGATCAGGACTCCCTGTCCGAGAGTCGCGACCCCTACCGTTGCGCGGCTGGGTAGTTGGTCGGCCGCGAACCACGCCTTCCAGACTTCATTCATGGCGTCCTTCGCGCCAAAGTCGGAAAGGTAGACGGTGGCGCTTAGGATCTTGGAGGCGTCGCTGCCGGCCCCAACGAGCACGTTCGCGATCTTGTCGAGGACTTGCTTCGTCTGGCCCGCCATCTGTGCGGACAGGTCGTCGGCGACGACGCCGGAGAGGTAGAGCGTCGCATCGTGCTTCACCACGCGGTGGAAGTAGCTGCCTTGGCCCGTGCGTTCGATCATCGGATTCTCCTTCTTGCCCTCCCGCCAGCTCGTGGCGGCGCCGAGGGTACCGGTTCAGCCTACCCGAGGCGGGTAGCTGTCCTCCTCGGCCATCGAGACGCCAGCGTCGCGTGCGCCCACCGCTATCCAAGACGCGGATATGAGGATGACCTGCGAGACGAGGTTGAACCACACCATCAGCCCGATGAACACGGCGAAGGAGGCGAGGAGAGGGTTACCGCTCGCCCCTATCAGCAACCGGCCACCCAAGATCTTCAATACCGCGAGGCTCGCGGCGCCTAGCAACACGCCACCGACCAGCCGACGGAACGGGATGCGAATCCCCGCCAGTACGCGGAAGAGGCTGGCCAGAACGGTGGCGTCGAACAGAAACATCACCGCAAGTCCGAGAGCTCGCGCCGCGAATTCTGTGCCAGACGACGTTAGGTAGGGGCGGAAGAGGCCGAGCGCCTGCGTGCCAACCGCGGTGAGGCCCGCTGATATCAGCGCGGCCAAGCCGAACCCGACGGCGAGACCCAGGTCCTTCAACTTCAACATGAGTAGATGGGTTTGAGGGTTCTCGAGCTGGAAGATAGTGCGGATGGCGGCGCGAGCAGACGCCAACCACCCCAAAGTGGTCATGAGCAGCCCAACGGATGCGGCCGCGCCCGTCCAGCCCAACACTCGCGCCTCTAGCAGTTCGCCGCGGTCTATCACGCCGTTCCCTGCCCCGCTCTCGATCAGGCCAGGCACGTTGCGGTTGATGAACTGAAATACGCCATCGCGCAGGGTCGGGTCCACCTTGATCAGGAGCCCACCAACCGCGAACCCGAGCCACGTCGCCGCGAACATGGCGAACAGCGAGTGAAACGAGAGCCCGGCCGCAAGTAGTGGACCCCTGTTGAGACCGTAGTTTCGGATGACCCGCACCGGGCGTAAGTGGCGAAACCAATCCACGGCCCGGGTGAGCGGGGAGGCTGCCCTGGCGGCCTCGTCTGCGGCCGCCTGCACAGCGGGGTCGTCATGCGGTGGGCGGGTCATTGGTTAGGTTACACGCCAACCGCCCGCCGCCAACTGCCTGTGAACGTTGCGCAGCGATTGCGGCGCGCCGGCAACCTAACCCTCACGCGTACCACGTGAAACCCAGAACGGCACTAGGATTGAAGCAGATGCAAGAAGCGGGTCGAGCGAGCTCTCTCGCAAGGAACACGCTAAGAAGGCAGCGCAGTGAAGCCACAGTATCGAGTGGGACGGTGGCGGTTCCCGAGGCCGGGACTGTACTAGAGTCTGGCCTCAACTACGCGGCAATCGACGAGTTGGTAGTCCGACCCATCCTTCGGGCCCACCCGCCGCGGTGGTGGGTCCTTGGCTTGGCCATCTCTGGCGCTCTCTTACTGCTTTTCCTCGCCGCCGTCATCCGTACTGTCACCGGGGGCATCGGCGTTTTCGGCGACACCATCCCTTCCGCGTGGGGCTTCCCGATCATCAACTTGGTTTGGTGGATCGGCATCGCTCACGCCGGAACGCTCATCTCGGCCATCTTGTTGCTTACCCGTCAAGAGTGGCGCAGCTCCATCAACCGGCTTGCCGAGGCGATGACGCTGTTCGCCGTCGTCTGCGCTGGCCTCTACCCCATCTTGCACATGGGTAGGCCGTGGCTCTTCTACTGGCTGGCGCCGTACCCAAACACGGTCGGGCTCTTCCCACAGTTCCGTAGCCCTCTCGCGTGGGACTTCTTCGCCATTCCAACGTACGCCTTCACTTCGCTCTTGTTCTGGTACGTGGGTCTGATCCCGGACCTCGCCACGCTCCGCGACAGGGTCACGTCGAGCGGCGGCAAGCTCGCCTACGGCCTTCTCGCGCTTGGGTGGTGCGGCTCCGCCAAGCACTGGCAACGGTACCGGCGCTCGTACGTGCTGTTGGCCGCCATCGCCACTGCGCTCGTCGTGTCGGTAGAGAGCACCATCAACTTCGACTTTTCGGTTGCGCTCGTGCCGGGTTGGCACAACACCCTCGGGCCGCCATACTTCGTTGCAGGTGCGATGTTCACTGGCTTCGCGCTCGTGCTCGTGCTGGCCATCCCAGTTCGCAGCGCCTTCGGACTGCAGCAAGTCATCACGCCTACCCATTTGAACAACTGCGCGAAACTCATGCTGGCGCTCGGCCTCGTGGTGGTTTACGGGCACGCGACGGAGTTCTTCGGAGCCTGGTATGGCGGGAGTCCAGCCGAGCAGTTCGTTTCGTTGAGTTGGGTCACTGGACCGTACGCCTTCGCGTTCTGGCTATCCCTCTTGTCGTTCACCGTCATCCAGGCGCTATGGTTCCGCCGTGTGAGACTGCGGCCGCTTTACCTGTTCGTGATCTCCCTGGTCGTGCTCGTCGGCATGTGGTTCGACAGCTTCATGATCATCGTAGGGAGCTTGAGCCGCGGTTACCTGCCGTCCTCCTGGCACCTCTACCACCCGACGTTCTGGGACTACGCGCTCTTCTCAGGCTCGTTCGGGCTCTTCTTCACTCTGTTCTTGCTGTTCCTGCGCTTCGTGCCGGTGGTCAACCAGAGCGAGGTCAAGGCGCTAGCCCACGCCAGGGGCATGATCGAGGTTGTGCCGTCCGACGCCACATAGTTGGTAGTTGGTCCACGGTTCGCGTAAGCGAGTTCACCTTTGGGAGTGCTTCGAAGGCGGCATCATGAGAACGGGCGTGCTGTCACCGCCCCGAGAGGTCAAACCATGCAAAGGCTCAAGCTACCTGCCGCACTTGCTATCCTCGCCACTCTCGCGCTGATGGGTGCTTGCTCGGCACCAAGTAGCCTGCTCGTCACCTCGGTAGGCACACCGCCAAGCCTGGCGGCTCAAGGTGAGCCTTGGGTTGGCTTCAGCGTCGTTGCCTCCGGCGGCGTTGCGCCGTACACGTATAGCCTGCGAGGCACCTGGCCCTCTGGTCTGACCGTGAACGCGGACGGCGATGTTGACGGTGTTCCCACCGAGTACGGCGTCTTCACCGGCCTGTCTGTGGTGGCGAGAGATGCCCGCGGCGCTACCGGAACGTACTCGCTGGAAGCGGACCTCAAGGTACGGCCGGCCATTACGCTTGAGGTGGGGCCAAGTTGGTGGAACAGCGCGCCTGCACTCCCATTATCCGAGTTGAGCGAAGTGCGGGTTGAATTCACCATGAAGAACACCTCCGGCATGGCGATAACGTTCACAGGCGGAGCCGGTGGTGCCGATCCAGCGAATGGGCTCCAAACTTGGTTCTCCCCCGTGGCGACGGTGCCGCTCACGATGCGCATCGACGCCTATCCACAGGGAACCTTCGCGGTCGACGAGACCATGACGTGGGACGTGACCATAGAGCTTGGCTCCGCCGTCGAAGACTCAATGGGCTTTGCCATCCGGCCACAGAGCGACACCCTTGGAACGATGGGGCCTGACCGTCTTGAGCTCGTCAGCGCCACCGTCACCGCAACTGACTGACGAACGCGCGGGTCGTTGACCCGTCGGCCTCCCGCCGGAAATGTTGGTGCCGGACGGGAGGCTTTTTCGTGGCGGGGGTAGCTTGTGGCTACTTGAACTGGCGCCTTGCTTACTACGAAAGCAGAAGGGAGCACCCGGCAGTATGCGCTCCTACTGTGAGTCGGTTCGCCTCCGAGCGCGCTTCTTAGGTAGTCGGTCGGCTTGACGAGTAGGAAGGTAGCCGACAACGTTCGACCCCGGACCTCCTTACGCGTTCCCGATTCCTTACGCACATGGCACAACGAGCTGACCTCACTGGAGACTCGCTGGCGGCTCATTTAGGGTATCCGGGAGCCCAGCCCCTCACAGCTGCTCGAGCGGTTCGCGAGAAGAGGCTGTCCCTTTCACGCAGGCGCCTCGCCTCCTCTTGGCTCGCCAAGCACACAAAAAACATGCTTCGATCGAGGATTCTCAGGTCACGTAGAGCGCCTTCCCGATCCTCGTGTGCATGAGTCACGGAACTAACCGTCTTCAAAGCGCATTATGCCCTAATGGAAAGGAGGAAGCGTTAGCGTTCCACATACTCAGGTAATTAGGAAAGCGTGTCACTTGCATGTGACGGCAATTCTCGAGTGGTATTGGACGTAAGTGTGCCGATTGCCAGGTTTTCGAGATACATGTCGGTGAGTACTTCCCGCAGGCTCTGGAGGGAAGAGAGTTGAACGAGGTGGCGGAGTCGGTTGTATGTGGGCGCGGCGCGATCTACTGCGGACCTCGAGCGTTTCGCAGAGTTCCTTGCCATTGGCCCCGGCTTATTAGCGGTGCGCACTTTAAAGCGCGGACCCGAGGGTTCGACGGTGCCGGGGACGTCGCTGGTTCTACTTCGGAAGTTGTTGCATCGCCACTACAGCCTACGAGTCGAGTCTTCAGTCGAATCGCCGTTGCTTCCAATGCCTCCTACTCGGGGCGCAGCCGTGCGGTGCAAGAGCGAACGTGAGGTCGCTGAGGGTCGCGCTTTCCAAGCAATACACCGTGAAGGATTGGACGGAAGAACTATGAATTCCTTTTCCTGGTTTAAACGCCTTTGTATCGCTGTACTGCTTGGCGCTACCGCGCTAGGCACGACGGCCCTGGCTCAGAACACCGCACCTGCCGACGTCTTGGTGCCGAACTATTCAGAGGTAACGGATGCCCGCCTGCTAACGCCTGAACCCCAGAACTGGCTAATCTACAAGGGCAACTATAGCCAGCACGCTTACAGTCCGCTAGATCAGATAACTCCGGATAACGTTTCAAACCTCGTGCCAGTTTGGACCTATTCTACTGGCGTAACTGGGGCCCATGAAGGCGCTCCGATCGTCAACGACGGCATCATGTTCGCTACGGGCGCATACACTACGCTCTTCGTCATGGATGCCGCGACTGGCAAACTACTCTGGTCGTATGCGAGGGATTTGCCGCAAGACGTATACCCCATGGTTTGCTGCGGGTTGGACAATCGCGGCGTTGCACTGTACGGCAATAACGTCTACATCACGACTCTAGACGCCCACCTCCTCGCATTTGACGTGTCAACCGGGAAGATGCTGTGGGACGAGACCGTTGCCGACTACACCAAAGGCTACGCGATGACCATGGCGCCATTGGCCGTCAAAGGCAAGATAATGGTTGGCGTTGCCGGTGGCGAGTATGGTGTTCGCGGCTTTGTCCAGGCTTTTGATGCCAATACTGGCGACAGCGTCTGGCAGTCCTTCACCACGGCCGCCCCTGATCAGCCCGGCGGCAACACATGGCCCGGCGACACCTACGAAAACGGTGCAGCAGCGCCGTGGGTAACTGGTAGTTACGACCCAGAGACGAACATGACGTACTGGGGCACCTCGAACGGTGGTCCGTGGATGGGCCAAGTTCGACCAGGCGACAACCTCTACGTTGCATCGGTAGTAGGGATGGACGCCGATACTGGCGAGATCAAGTCCTTCTATCAATACTCACCGAATGAAACCTGGGACTACGACGAGACCTCTGACCAGACCCTGGTAAACATCACCCGCGACGGTAAGGAAATCAAGGGCCTAATCCACGCCGGGCGCAACGGGCAGTTCTACTTGCTCGACCGCGCGAACACCATTCCCAGCGTCGTGGTTGACGGCCAGGTAGTCTCACCAAGCGCCTCTACCCCTACCGACACGAGTGTTGGTGCTACCGCGCCTGACCGCCTTGGTTTCATTTACGGCGAAACGTACATGAAGGCCCAGCCACAAACCATCACAGGCTTTGACGCCGAGGGCCGCCCAGTCATTCCAGAAGATCACCGCCCGGGCATCAACAAGACCGTAACCGTTTGCCCGAACACGACGGGTGGCGACAACTGGACGGGCCTGAGCTTCAGTCCAGATACGGGCTACGCGTACATCCCGACGCAAGAATCGTGCAAGACCATCTCGGGCGTGCAGGTTGTCTACCAGCCGGGCCAGCGCTACATCGGCGCCAAGAACCAGCTCCTCCTTCCGGACGGAATCACTGACTACGGCGCCTTGCAGGCCATTGACGTCGCAACAGGCAAAGTAGCCTGGCGCGTGGATCAGAAGCTGCCCGTTGTTTCGCCGCCACTTTCGACTCACGGCGGCCTAGTGTTCATCGGGGATGCTGCTAGCCGCGAGTTCAGGGCCTATGACGCGAAATCCGGTAAGGAAGTCTGGCACTTCACGACCAACTCTTCGGTAGTTGGTGTGCCGACAAGCTTCGAGGTAGACGGCGTTCAGTACATCGCGGTCGAGTCTAGCGGCGGGAACACCATGACCAACGTCCTAGCTCAGACTGCCAAACTCGCGAACGTCCCGTTCTCCCCACCGGCGCAGGGCGGCGTCATCTGGGTCTTCGCGCTCAAAGATCAGGTGGCTGCAGCCCAGGCCGCCGGCCAGTAGCAGAGCGCAACTACCTTGGACAGGTAGCGAACTAGAAGTCGAAGCTAGACAACGATCACTCGCATGCGGGCCGGCCTCAGCGGCCGGCCCGCCAACGTTCCGGCCACAGCAATAGGAGGGCGTAAGCCAACGATGGAAGAGCCACGGACACTCTTGAACTTCGCTGCCGCAGTCCTTGCATTCGCATTTATGCCACTGAGCCCTGGCAAGGCGCAGCGTGTACCGACTTGGGAGCTAATCGTTTGTGCCGCACAAGACAATCTTCCGTACTCGAACAGTCAGGAGCAGGGTTTCGAGAATGAGATCATCACCCTCATTTCTCAAGACCTAGACGCCAAGCTGACTTATGTATGGCTGCCAAAAATCGAGGTCGCAAGCCAGAACCAGATTCTCCTCGAAGAAGGAAGATGCGACTTGTTCCTAGACGTCGGAGATAACTCTGATGATTTCCTGACGACCATCCCCTATTTTCAGACAACCTACTACTTCGTATATCGCGAGGATGCTGCTTTTGACATCTCTTCATTCGACGATGAGGCACTTGCCTCGCTGCGCATTGGGGTGATAACGGCAAGTCCGCCAGATGAAGCCCTTGGAATCCGCAATCTGGCAAAGAACGTCCGTCACTATTACCCTGGGCCCGCCAGCGCAGAAGAACAGCAAATCAAGGACGTCGTGAGTGGAAAACTGGACGTAGCTGTGATCTTTGGACCGTCAGCAGGGAAACTGGCGCTAGAGCGGCCAGACCTCAAAGTCGTTCCAGTCGCTCCCGAAGTTGACTTGTCCGGGCTCCTCATGGTGTACCAGACCGCAATGGGGCTAAGGCTTGCGGATACCGACCTGCGTGACCTCTTGAACAACTCCCTAGCGCGAACATGGGACGAGATCCAGTCGGTTCTTGAGTCCTACAACATCCCGGTACTTCCACTCCCCAAACCGATAATCAGTGTTGGAGGATGACTATGTGGGACTCGAAGATCTCACGGCGCCGCTTCTTGGCGCTGACTGGAACCGCCTTAGCTGGCACGCTATTGGGGCACGCAGTCGGGCGCTCCAGTGCAGCCCCAGCCGTTACCAAAAATGGAATGCTTCATATCGGCCTTGTTCTGCCAACCACTGGAGACCGCACCCTAGGGGCCTTTGGAAACACCGCGATCCTGGGCTCCGCAGCCAATCACGGCGCCATTTTGGCCGGGGACGAGATTCTTGGCCAAGTGGGACCCTCTGGCCGCCAGTTCAAGGCACTGATCTCCTCTGCGCCAGATACTGACTCGATGCTGCGTGCCGCTCGACGAATGACCAGAGAAGAAGGAGCCTACGCCATCATCGGCGGATTCACCACCGACGATGCTCAAGCACTCAGTTCACTTGCCGTCGAAGATGATTTCATTTTTCTGAACATCGGCGCCCAAAGCGACTCATTGCGTGGATCGGACTGTAGTCGGAACACCTTCCACCTGTCGGACAGCGTTACAGCGTGCCTTGACGCCATGATCACGTTAGGGACGCAGTCACCAGCTAAGCGCTGGTACTTCGTTTACTCGGACGAGCCAGGACAGCAAGCGAAGATGACAACCGCGGCGGAACTACTTCACGATCACCGAGACGTCTCGATCGCAGGCAGCGTGAAGGTCGCCCAGAACGTACCCTTCTACTCAGCTGCATTCACCGAGATTGCTCGGGTAGATCCTGAACTCGTGATCCTACTCCTAACACCGAACGAGCAACTCACGTTTCTTGCCCAGTACGGGGCCTCGGGGCTCACAGCCAGGACCATGTGCTTCCCGTCGCCCGTTGCGCAGTCTCGGCAGTTCTATGCGGCCTACTTGGCCAACTTGCCAGAAATCAGTTCGGCTCAACACATAGCCACATGGGATGCGACTCTCGAGAACGAAACTGCTGTGAACCTGAACTCAAGATATCTCGAGCGCTTCGGCCTGGCCATGGACCCCCTCGCTTGGGCCGCGTACGCGGGAGTAAAGGTCATGGCCGAGGCCGCCGTCAAGGCGGACTCAACAGAAAGTACGGATCTGATTGACTATTTGGAAGACGAAGGCGTGCAGTTCGACGTCGGCAAGGCTGCGGAGACTTCGTTCCGCCCGTGGGACCACCAAATGCGCCAGCCCCTATACCTGGTGCGAACCCAGAGAGACTTCAAGGATCGAACGACTCTCCGGGACCTAGCCAAAGTTGAGCGCCAGTTTCCGCAAAGCGATGGCGCGTCCCCTGTCTCAGCCCAACAGCTCGACATGCTGGGAGTCAATGCTGCGGATTCTGTGTGTAACATGCATACTCCCCAGGCATCTGGTGAACTTTAGGCCCGATCGAGCGGAGACCACCATGGGGCACAGCGGCGGATGCCGTGACTTCCCAAGTGCAAAGGCGCCATCGATGGCAAGTCCTTGAGGACCAGCGAACTGGGCCCTCAAGGACGAATAGTGAACTAGCACCATGCCAATAGGCCGTCGGGGTACTTGGTTCGAAACGACCTACCGCCGCCCGGCTAGACTCCGCAGCCGACTTTTGTCCGGAAGCCGGCTGCCACTGTCGGCACTGAGGCCACGCTCGCGTCCGTGACTAGCGGCAACTGAGGCAACGGGCGTGGCGCTGGACTATCGGGCGTCTGTTGAGCATGGTTCAGCGGGTCGTACTCACTGCCGTGGCAAGGGCAATGGAACAGCTTCTGATCGGCTAGCCAGTCTGTGACCTGGCAGCATTGATGGGTGCAGGTCGCCGCATATGCCACGACTCCGGAGGCCGTCGTGTAGCCCTTGGTGTCGACGCTGTACGCGTCCTCCGGGAAGCGAGCGAGCAGGACGGCGTTCTGCGTGTTGCCGTCTCGCACGACTTCTACGACCGGGGTCGAGCCCTTGTTCGACACTTGCGCTGGCCACGCCAGAATCTGCGGCCCGCCAAGCGGAATATCGGCATCCGTGATTAGCTTGCCCTTGTTAGACGACCCTGCGAACACGAAGCAGTCGCCCTTCTGAGGCGGCATTTTCGTTGGGTCAGTTGCGGCGCCCGACTGCGCGAGTGCCGCCTGAAAGCCTTGTCCTGTCGACAAAGTAACACCCGCAAGCACGGCGCCTTTGAGCAAGTCCCTACGGCTTACCGCGTGCTTCGCACCAGGCTCGGCCGGTCCCTCAAGTTCGTTGCCCTTTTGCTTTGCCATATTCACTTTGCCTCCATCTCACCGAGCTAACGCTACTGGCAAGTCAACGGCGTGGACGAAGCACTCGAACCGCCCTTGTTCTGCTCTCGTGATCCAAGGTGCAGACCGCCACCTGATGCTGCTCGAGGCCCTCCCGACCCCCGCTCGCTGCCTGGGCCGCCCGCCTATCGACCCGCTCCACGACACCACCGTGGTGTCGTTGACGAGAACGTCGTTGCCAGACTTCGGCGGGGGCGCAAGTGAGCATGAAGTGACAGTAATGTGACCGTCTGAGATTTTCGGATCATCCGTCACACTTACTTGCTGCTAAGTAGCGCCATAGCACGCCCTACTAGCACCCAATCATCACTTGAGCATGCCATGCTCAGGCGCGCTATGGCGAACTGCGTTGCGCTATGCGATACGCACGCCCGTCGAATATTTTGCTTACGTTGGTGAGAAACGCCCGCCCGTAATGAGGTCAGCTGTCTAAGTCACGGCCGCCGGAGCAACTTCACAGGCAACGTCACCCTGAACACCGTAGAACCGGGCTTCGACGTGAACGTCAAGCTGCCGCCATGGCGCTGCTCCACGATCTCCTTGCTCAAGTAGAGGCCAAGGCCTGTGCCCTCGCCAACGCCTTTCGTGCTCATGAACGGCTCGAAGAGACGCGGCGCGACGCTTGCCGGGATACCTGGTCCGTTGTCTTCGATCTCGACGCTCACCTGGCCATCGCCGCGTAGGGTCCTCACCGTGAGAACACCCGACCCGTTCATGGCGCTTACGGCGTTGTCTATCAGGTTCGTCCACACCTGGTTCAGCTCGCTGACGTACGCCTCGATGGCCGGCAAGTCAACCGCGTACTCCTTGACTACGGTCACCCCGCCTTCCTTCAGGCGGTGTTTGAGGATGACGAGGGTAGTCTCGAGGCCAGCGCGCACGTCGACCGAGGCGATGGGAGCCTTGTCGAGGTGGGTATAGTCCTTGACCGCCGAGACCAGCGCGGAGATCGCTTCGCTGCTGAGGATGATGTCTCGCTGTAGCACCAGGCAGGCGCCGTTAGCAGCCAGCCAAGCCGCGGCGCGCAAGCGGTTGTCCGGCCCGAAAGGGGCAAGGGCCTCGCCCACGGCTTGCGCGTTCCAGCCACCATCGGCCAGCGCGGCAGCGGCATCCCACGCGGCAGGCAGACCGAGCTGCGTTAGGTAATCAGTGAGCTCGTCCTCGGTGCTACCAGCGCCCACCGTGACGTCGGCGGCGGCCAACCTGGCGGATGCCAGCTTGCTCAACCCGTTAGCCGCGATCAGTTCTTCCCTACTCAACGGATGGCTGAAGAGTTCGATGCCGGCGCGCTGACGCTCGTCCAACACCTTGCCGATTTCCGCAGAACTCCGCCGCAGCGCCGCCGCTGGGTTGTTCAGTTCGTGAGCCAGCCCGGCGGCCATCGTGCCGAGCGCAGCCAGCTTCTCTCGCCGCGCCAACTGCCCGGCAAGGGCGTGCTCGCGCTCGAGCGACGTGCGGTAGATGGTCGTTGCCGCGTCGACCGAGCAAGACAGGAGCGCAGCTAACGCTTCACGGTCGACCGCCAGAAGGGTTACCGGCGTGGCGGCGCGCACGGAAGCCGTGCGGCGCCCACTACCGAGCAGCGCCATCTCGCCAACCACGTCACCGGGACCGCGGGTGGCTACTACCTCATTGACCTGGCCCTCGACGATGCTCACCTCTAGGCTCCCCGAGAGGACGACGAACATCTCCTCGCCAGCTTCGCCCTCCCTCATCAACCAGCTGCCAGCAGGTAGTTCCACGTTACGTGCGAGGGTGACGAGGCGCTGCAAGTCCGCCTCGCTGAGGGGCGACAAGAGCTCGACCTGCCTTAGGTAGGCAGTTGGTCCGGTAACGTTCGCATCTTTGGCACTCATTCGCCCTCTTCCCCGCCTGCCGGCCAGCTCAGGTCTCAGCTAGATGACGATGGATGAACATCACGGCCATGGCACCCTCGCCAACTGCCGAAGCAACACGCTTCACCGATTGGTGCCGCACGTCCCCAGCCGCGAACACGCCAGGCACGCTGCTCTCCAACCAGTAAGGCGCGCGTTCGAGCGGCCACCCTTCTGGCCGCGAGTCGCCGGCGCGCGCCAGGTCAGCTCCCGTAAGCAGATAGCCCTGGCGATCGGCGAGCACCGTCCCCGTCAGCCACGAGGTGTGTGGCGCCGCGCCGATGAACACGAACGTCGCGGCGGCAGGCACTGCCTCCACCTCCCCAGTATCTAGGTTTCGCGCCTGGACGGCCTCCAGCCGAGTTTCTCCGATCAGCTCGGCCGCCACGCTCCGCGGCCGCACTTCGATGTTCGGCGTCTCCTCGATCTGCTTGATGAGATAGTGCGACATGCTGCTCGCCAAAGACGACGCGCGCACCAAGATCGTCACTTGCCTCGCGAAGCGCGCCAGGTAAACCGCAGCCTGCCCTGCTGAGTTGCCGCCGCCGATGACCACCGCGTGACCGTCCCTGACGAGTTGCGCCTCCGTTAGCGCGGCGCCGTAATACACCCCGGAACCCTCCAGCCGCTCGGCGCCAACGGCGTCCAGTTTCCGGTAAGCCACGCCAGTCGTGACGAGCACGGTGCGACCGCGCACCTCTTGGCCATCGCTCAACTTAACGAATAGGTAAGGCGCTGCCCTGCGCAGGCCGACTGCCACCGCGGGGGTGAGGATCTCAGCGCCGAAGCGCCGCGCCTGCGTGGTTGCACGCCTGCTTAGCTCCGCACCGCTGACGCCGCTCGGGAAGCCGAGGTAGTTCTCGATCCTCGAACTCGTGCCTGCCTGGCCGCCCGGCGCGTCACTCTCGAGCAGGACGGTGGTGAGGCCCTCGGAGGCGCCGTAAACAGCCGCCGCCAGGCCAGCGGGGCCTGCACCCACCACGACGACGTCGTAGAGCGGCAAGTCGGCGATAGTCTGGAGGCCGATCCGTTCGGCGACCGTGGCGATGGTCGGCTTCACGTACGCTGTGCCGTCAGCCAAGAGGAGCACGGGAAGTTCACTGGCGTCGGCCCCCGCCAGGGTGAGGAGGTTCGTGGCGTCCGCCGCGCTCTCCACATCTAGCCAGCGGTAAGGCACGAGGTTGCGACCGAGGAACTCCCTCAGCTCGTGACTCGCGGCCGAGTAACTCAAGCCGATCAGCGTCAACCCGGTGAACGGCGGGCGGTGGTCGGCGTGCCAGTCGTCAAGCAACTCGTTCAGCACCGGGTAGAGGCGCTCCTCCGGCGGGTCCCAGGGCTTCATGAGGTAGTAGTCGAGCCTCGTGGTGTTGATGGCCTCGATCGACGCTTGCGAGTCGGCGTACGCGGTGAGCAGTACCCGCTTGGCGTCCGGGTAGAGTTCCCGCGCCTGGGCGAGGAACTCGAGCCCGGACATGTTCGGCATGCGCTGGTCGACGAGGAAGAGCGCCACCGTGCCGTTCGCTAGGCGCAGACTGCCGAGTTCCGCAAGCGCGGCGGCGCCCGACGTCGCCCGCATGATCCGGTAAACCTCGCCGTAACGGTTCCTCAAGTCCCGCGCTACGGCGCCGAGCACCCCGAGGTCGTCGTCGACGGCGTAGATGATCGGTTTTGGCGCCGACACAGCTTGCTCGATCACGCCGGACTCCTCACGGCGCTGCCGCCCTGCAGCGGTGGAGGTGCGAGCCGAAGTTCTGCCACCGACGAGGCCAGCTTTTCGCTGAGCTCCCGCGCTTCTCGGCCGGCGGTGGCGCTTGCCTCGTCGTTACCGAGGGCGCCCTCCAGCTGGCTGAGGAGCGCAAGGGCGCGCCGTTGGTAAGGCAGCATGCCGCGCTCCCTGAACCAGCTCACAGACGCAGCGACTAGTTGCTCCGCCCTCTCCGTCTGTCCGCACCTCCAGAGCGCTTCGGCAAGCACTAGCCGGCCCTTCGCGACTCCGAAGCCGTCGTGTACGGCCTCTGCCCTTCCGAGCTCCAGCTCAACCGTCTGCGCGGCGGCGGCGACGTCGTGATCTACGAACCCCGCGCTTGCCATCTCGATGCGGACGTTGTGCAGCATCGGCTCGAAGGACGTACCTGCACCGTACTCAAGCGAGCGGCGAAGGTTGGCGGTCGCCTCTTCCAAGCGCCTGACCTGTAGTTCCCCCGTGCCCACCAAGTGAAACGCGGCACATGCGCACTCCATGCCGTTCACGCTCAACGCCAGATCGCCCCCGCGCCGCGCGTACTCAAGGCCCAAGTCCGTGAGACCCATGTCTATGTACGCAGCCCCCACAAGCGCGTTGACGTCCGCCAACTTGATGATCGAGCCGCTGTCCACTGCAGCCTGTAGACCGAGTTCGGCCGACTCCAGCGCGCCAGCGAACTCTCCGAGACGGGCGAGGGCCGCCGCTTTCGAACCTAGTGAGTGAGCTTCGATGGCCTTGTGGCCGACCTTGCGGGCAAGCGCGATGACACTGTCGAACTGCACGACGGCCCCGGCAGGATCGTCGTCGACCATGCTCTCGGTCGCCGCCCAGAACGGTTGCAGGAAGAGGCGCTCGTCGCCCAGGCGCAGGGCTACGTCGTGCGCCTCACCTAACACCTCGAAGCCGGCGGCCGGGAAGCCGGAGAGCACTTGGACGTTGCCAAGCGCAACCAGCGAGCTCACGAGGCGGCGGTCGTCTTTGAGGGTCCTGGCCGTGGCGACCGCGGCCCCTCCCCTAGCGATGATCGCGCCGCGCTTCGTGGTGTCCTCGTGCCAGCGCAGCGTAACGGCGGCGTTGACCCAACCAACGGCAGCATCGACGGCGACCTCTTTGTGCTCGACTGACGCCTCGACGCCGGGCTCAAGCGCGGAGTTCAGGTGGTCGAGGGCGGCCAACGCGGCCTCGTACAGCTCCACCGCTTCCGCCGTGTCGTACAGACGTACCGCCTGGCCAGCGGCGCTAACGCTATGCCGCGCGCCCGCCAGCCACTGCTCGCCGAGGAGGTAGTGGTAGGCGAGAAGCCTCGCCATCTCCGGCAGGTGCTTGCCACTACGCGCCTCGAGCTCACGTGCTACGCACGCGTGCAGTTCACGCCTCCGCCTTAGCAGCAGCCGTTGATAGGCCGCGTCTCTCGTCAGCTCGTGCTTGAACCGGAAGTCGGCGTCGGCGATCAGGACGTGGTTGATGAGGTCCTCGTCGCTCAACTCTTCGAGGTACGGGAGCACGTCCGGCGCGGAGGCGTTACTGCGCATCACCGCACTGAGAACTGGGCTAGCGAACTCGCGGCCGATGACGGCGGCGGTCTGAAGCACGTCGCGCGTGGCATGCGGCAATCGGTCGATGCGGGCGCTCAACACGCCGCTTAGCGTGTTCGGTACGTTCGCCTGATCGATGCGGCTGGTAGCCCGCCACGTCCCACCCTCGTTGGCGATCGCGCCCGAATCGATCAGCGAACGCAACACCTCCTCGAGGTAGAACGGGTTGCCGTCCGCCTTGCTGACGATTCTGGAGCGCACTTCTTCAGGCATGCCCTCGACGTCGAGCATTCTCTCAAGGAGTTCCTGCGAGTCATCGCGGTCGAGGGCGGCCACCTCGAGGACGACCGGGCCCGCGACCAGACCGGGAATGCCCGCACCTCGCGCACCTTCGATGAGCCGCCACGCCTCTGAGTGGTGTTCCGGCCGCGCCAAGCACACGATGAGCACGCGGCTGTCCTGTAACGCCACGGCGACGTCCGCCACCAGCCTGATCGAGGCCGGATCGGCCCAGTGGAAGTCCTCGAAAGCAACCACGAGCGTGCGCTCGCGCGCGAGTTGCCCGAGCTGCTGCGAGATGTCGCGCACGAGCCTGCTAGCGAACCTGTCGCCGTCCACCGCGTTCGGGTTCGCGGCCGCCGGGTCGTCAGACTCGTCGAGTAGTTGGGCGATGGCGCCTGCGTGGTCATCGCCAGCGGGCTCTGCCACACCGCGGAGTAGCTGCCGCCATGGGTAGTAGGGCGAAGTACGCTCGTAAGGCACGCTTTTCGCCTCGAGAACCAAGGCCGTACCGCCAGCGCGGGCCGTCGCCTCGGCAAGCAGTCTCGACTTGCCGAGCCCGGCCTCGCCGATGAGGAAAGCTAGCCGCCCGCGCCCCGCATCCGCCTCAGCAAGCATGTTCGTGAGCGCTCCAAGTTCAGCGGTCCTGCCAACGAACGGCGAGACGACGTCCGCCAGGTTCTGGCTTACTGCGGTCTTGGTTCGGCGCCCTACCACCTCGTACGTACTGAGCAGGTCGGCCTTACCCTTCAGCGGCTCCCTGGATGCGTCCTTGATCTCGAATAGCTGGTTGACCAGCGCGTAAGTCGCTGGACCGATCACGATTCCCTGCGGCTGCGCCAACCCTTGGAGCCGTGCGGCGACGTTAGCGGTGTCGCCCATCGCCGTGTACTCGGCCTTGGTCTCGTCGCCAACGGTAGTGACGACGGTCAACCCGGTGTTTATCCCAACGCGCACGGCGAAATCCAGTCCATGCTTGCGCTTGACGATCGCACCGTACGCGGCGGCCGCGTCACGCATGTCCAACGCCGCCATCACTGCGCGCGCCGCGTCATCATCGTGAGCTTCTGGCGCGCCGAACAGGGCGAGGACGGCGTCGCCCATCAACCGCCCAACGGTTCCTTCGTAACGGTTGACGGCCGCGATCATGAACGCGAACGCGCCGTTCATGAGCTCAACCCATTCCTCTGGGTCAACCTGCTCCGCAAGTGCGGTAGACCCAACCACGTCAGCGAAGAGAACGCTTACGAGGCGCCTCTCGCCCTCAAGCGGCCGCGTGACGGGCAAAGCCGTACCGCAGTTGCTGCAGAACTTCGCTCCTTGCGGGTTAACGGCCCGGCAGTTGGGGCATGTCACAGGTTGCCTCCTCCGACCACATGTGGCCGGCGTCACCGGATGCGCGACGCCAGAGTCAACGCCACCAAACGCGGACGGCGCGAGCGGGGCGCAGCGAGTCCGGCTGGTTGAGAATACTGCCGGAGGAGGCACTTGTCTGGTGATCAGCTTGCGCTGGCGTGTCAGACGGGCAACTGACTCGCTCTACGTCGCCGCCTTAACCCGCGCGTCCGGTAAGAACACTACGAACAACCCGACCACGGGCAACCAGCCGCAGAGTTGGTACACGAAGGTGATGCCGTGGCTATCGGCCAGCCCTCCGAGCAGTGCCGCGGCGATGCCAGCCACGCCGAACGATAGGCCGTACAGCAGGCCGGAGACCATTCCAACACCCGCGGGTAGTAGTTCTTGCGCGTAAACGATGATGGCGGGGAACGCGGACGCCATCACTATGCCGATGATCGCGGTGAGGACGATGGTCCATGGGAGGTTCACCCAAGGCAGGAGGAGCGTGAAAGGCAGCGCCCCGAGAACGCTGCCCCAGAGAACGAGCTTGCGGCCGAAGCGATCGCCGAGGGGGCCGCCGATGATGGTACCGACCGCCACGGCGGCCATGTAACCGAAGAGCAACAGTTGCGACTGGCGGATGGTGACCTCGAACCGCTCGATCAGGAAAAAGGTGTAGTAGCTGCTTAGGCTCGCGCCGTAGACGGCCTTCGAGAAAGTCAGGACGACGAGAATGGCGATCGAACCCAAGATCCGCTTGCGGCTGGAGTTGGCGTAAGCGGCCTGGCCTCTACGCTTGAGGTTGGCGACGTGGCCCTTGTACCACTTGCCTACCCTATGCAGCACGACCATCGCTAGTAGCGCCACTGCCGAGAACCACGCGATGCTCCCCTGGCCAAGCGGCAGGACGATGTAAGCGGCGAGAAGTGGGCCGATCGCGGAACCGAAGTTCCCGCCGACCTGGAACATCGACTGGGCGAGGCCCGGCTGCATGCCCGCCGCCATGCGCGCCACGCGCGACGCCTCCGGATGGAACACCGCCGAGCCAAGGCCGATGAGGGCGGCGGCCAGTATCAGCAGCCAGTACTGGTGCGCTGCCGAGAGCAGCAGGAGGCCGCTGAGAGTCGAGCCCATGCCGATCGCCATCGAGAAAGGTAGCGGCCTGCGGTCGGCGATGATTCCAACGACCGGTTGCAGCAACGACGCCGTGAACTGGAACGTCAACGTCAGGAGCCCGATCTGCCCGAAGGTGAGGGCGTAATTGTCCTTGAGCATCGGGTAGATGGCAGGCAGGAGTGCCTGCATGAGGTCGTTTAGGAAATGCGAGAAGCTGATCGCGGCTATGACCGTGAAGACCGTAGCTGGCACCGCACTTGTGATGGCCTGCGTAGCAGTCTGCTGCGCTTGCGGCAGTGGGTTGGCGCCCGTTTCGTCCGCAACCGCTTCTACCGAACCCTTAGTCGACAACGTGCGCTCCCACCCTCAGCTCAGAGCGCGACCTGCAGGCCGCGCCCGAAAGAATCTTGACGAACTTACCGCGTTCTAGCCGCGTGCTTACCCGGCCGACCAACCGAGGTCAATGCTCTGGACGCTGCCGGTCACGCCCCAGGCCGCTTCTGAGGCGAGGTAGCTAACCAAGCCTGCCACGTCGGCCGGCTCCAGCATGCGCTTGATGGCCGCGTGCTCCAAGAAGACCTTGGACTCCACCTCGGCGGGCGCCAAGTTGCGTGTGCGCGCCTGGTCGAGAACCTGTGCCTCCACCAGCGGGGTGCGCACGTAGGCTGGCGCCACCACGTTCGCGGTTATGCCGTCCTTGCCACCCTCCAGTGCCGCCACCCTGGCCAGGCCGACCACGCCATGCTTCGCGGCTACGTACGCGCCCTTGAAGGGGCTCGCGGTGAGGCTGTGGGCGCTGCCCATGTAGATGATGCGGCCGCTACCAGTGCGCTTCAAGGCTTCCCAGGCGTACTTGGTCAGCAGAAACGGACCCGTGAGCATGAGTGCGAGCATGTCGTCCCAAAGCTCTTCCGGGAAGTCGACTAGCGCGTCGAGGTGCTGGTAGCCTGCGTTGACGACTAGTACGTCCAGCCCGCCTGCCGACTCGACGGTGGCCGATACTGCCGCAGCGCAGCCGGCGCGCGTTGCCAGGTCGGCTATGACGTGTCCGCACCCGAGTTCAGTAGCGACCTCGACCGCGGCCGCTTCGTTCTTGTCGGCGATGACTACCTTCAGCCCGTCAGCTACCAGCCGCTTGGCGCACGCCGCTCCGATACCGCTCGCTCCGCCCGTAACCAGTGCAACACGTTCACTCATGGTGATGGGAGTCTACGCTCCCCAGCGCTGCGTTGGCACTGCGGTCTGCTAGGCCAGCAACCGTGCATTTGATAATACCTACAAGGGAACAGATTCACTGGCCCAGGCCAGCCAACTCCCGCAGCACGGAACCGAGAACATCGACCGCCAGCAAGTACTCGCCAAGGGGCAAACGCTCCTCTGGGGTGTGATCGAGGCTCGAGTCGCCTGGGCCGTAAGCCACCATGGGCACGTTCCAATAGGGCGCCACCACGTTCATATCGGAGGTACCGGTCTTGAGGCTGGGCGTCGGACTCCCATCCGCGGCGCGAATGGCGACGCGGAAGGCGCGTGCTAGCGCGCTGTGGTTGCTCGCGCGCTGGGCGTCTAGGCCCTCCGTGAACTCCAGCTCTACCCCGTCTGGCAGACCTATGTCGGCAAGCGCCTGTCGCAACGCGCCAGCGTCCCAACGCGGCGGCACCCGCAAGCTGGCCTTGGCGCGACACCACTCCTCGAGGCCGTCGCTGCCGGACTCCACCCCAAGGAGCGTGACCTGCAGCCGCTCGAACAGCCCATCGATGCCCTCGTTGTCGTCGCGGACCCATGCGCGCAGGGCAGAGTAGGCGTCGACGGCCACCTCCGCCGCGCTGGCGTCCTCCCTGGCAGAGTGCGCGCCCGAACGCCGCGCGCCAATCGTCACGCCAAGGCGCCCCTTGTACCCGAGGGTGTAGCGCTCCCAGCCGCTTGGCTCGCCAACGACGAGCAGGTCGGGCGCGGGGTACGCAGCTACGGCGTGGCGTGCGCCTCTGCTGCTAGGCGCTTCCTCCTCCACCGCCCCGATGACGGTCAGGGTCAGTTGCTCCCACACGCTGTCAGGCGCCCGCGTGGCGGCGGCGAGCGCGGCGCACAAGCTGCCCTTCGCATCCACCACTCCACGCCCGTGCAGCTCACAGTCTTCGATGCGGACGGCGATGGCGCCTGGCACCGTATCGATGTGGCCGAGGAACGTCACCTTGAGAGGCCCTGCGCCCCAGACGGCGACGGCGTTCCCGGCCGCGTCAACGAACTGCTCCCGTGCACTGCCGCTGATGGCACTCGTGAGGTAGTGCGCCACGGCGCTCTCATCACCCGACAGGCTCGGCGTGGCTACGGCCCCGAACAGGAGTTGCACAGCGTCTGCATCCGACATCCCCGAGCTGGCTGCCGCAGTCTGCCGCACCCGTCCTGCGACCATCACGCGCGCAGTTCCTCCGCCACCAACGCGACGGCGCGGTCGACCTCGGCGGGCTGCACGATGAGGGGCGGCAGGAACCTCACCACCGTCGCGCCAGCGGCCACCGCAAGCAGCCCACGCTCGCGCAGGCCAGCCACTACCGGCCCGACGCGCTCCTTCAACTCCATGCCGACCATCAGGCCGCGGCCCCGTACTTCCCTGACCCGCTGGCTAGTGATAGCGCGCAAGCCGGCCATCAGGCGCTCACCCATGACCGCCGCGTTGGTAAGCAGGTCACGCTCAGCAAGTTCGGCCAACACCGCCAGTGCCGCTGCGCAGGCTAGTGGGTTGCCGCCGAACGTGGAGCCGTGCCCGGCGCGCGGCATGGCGCGCGCGACTGAGTCCGTCATGAGCGTGGCACCGATCGGCACGCCGCCAGCGAGGCCCTTGGCGAGCGTGACCACGTCGGGCGTTACCCCAGCGGCATGCGACGCGAGGAAGGTGCCGGTGCGCCCAACGCCGCACTGCACCTCGTCGAACACGAGCAGCGCACCGTGACGCTCGGTCACCTCGCGGGCGAACTCCAAGTAGCCGGCGGGCGCGGGCTGCACGCCGCCCTCACCCTGAACCGGTTCCACTATGAACGCGGCCGTGTCGTCGTTGACGGCGGCGGCCAGCGCCTCCGCGTCCCCGAACGTCACGAACTCGACTTCGCCAGGCAGGGGCTCGAAAGGCTTGCGGTACGAGGCCTCCCACGTGACCGCAAGCGACCCGAGGGTACGTCCAGCGAAACCGCGCTTGGCGGCTACGATGCGCGTGCGGCCAGTAGCTGCCCGCGCCCACTTGACGGCCGCCTCGTTAGCTTCGCTGCCCGAGTTGGATAAGAACGCGCGTTCAAGCGGCGCGCCAACCACTTGAAAGAGACGCTCGAGGAACTCGGCCCTCACGTCGTTGGCTTGGCTCTGAGGGCAGACGATCAGGCGCTCTGCCTGCCCCGCGATGGCGGCAGCCAAGCGCGCGTTGCCGTGACCGACGCTCGCCACCCCGATGCCCGCCATGAAGTCGAGGTACTTGCGCCCGGCCTCGTCGTAGAGGAACACACCCTGACCCCGAACGAACGCCGTCTGCGGGGAGTAGAGCCGCGAGTCGTGGCGCGCCTCGCGCTCGACGACGGTCATGGGCGGCGTCACGCCACCACCGTGCCGTGTCCTGCCAGGGCGCGGCGCACTGGTTGCGCTACACGCGCATCTCCTAGCACCACGCGGCCGACTCCGCCCTGCACGGCAGCCACGGCGCCCATCACCTTCTTCTTCATGCGCCCGTGCGCGAACTGTTGGGCGGCGTCGCTGTCGGCGGCAGCGATGTGCGCCACGAGCGAGCTCTCGTCAGGGAACGCGCGCAATAGACCGGGCACGTTCGAGAGGAGCAGTAAGGCAGCGGCGCCCAAGCCGACCGCAACGGCGGCGGCGGCGCGGTCGCCATCGACGTTCATGGCCACCCCCTCGTGACTGATGGCCGGCGGCGTGAGGACCGGCAGGTAACCCGCGCCAAGCAGCAGCTCCAGCAGGGCGGTGTTGACGCGCTCGACCGTGCCCGTGTGATCACCACGCAAGAGCAGCACGCGCCCGTCCTCGACGGACCTGACGGTGCCCTTGAACGACCCTTCGAAGAGGCGCCCATCTATGCCGGAGAGCCCAACCGCATTAACGCCGCGCGCCTGCAGGCGCTCGACGATCCCCTTGTTGACCTTGCCGCAGTAGACCATCTCGAACACCTCGAGCGTGGCGCGGTCCGTGTAACGGCTCTGGTGGCCACTAGGGCTGGTGACGAAGCGGGGCGGGACGCCCAACTGGGCCGAGATGCGATTGGTCTCCGCGCTACCTCCGTGCACGAGCACGACGCTCACCCCTTCTTGCCACAGGGCGGCCACGTCGTCGCACACGCTGTCCAAGTCGATGCCCTCCGACCCGCCGACCTTGACGACAACTGGGGCGCTCACGGGTGGAGACCGGTGAAGCCGAGGCCGGCCGCCTCGGGGAGTCCCATGGCGATGTTGAGCGACTGCAGGGCGTGCCCCGCCGTGCCCTTCACAAGGTTGTCTAGCGCCGCCATCACGACGAGCCTGCCGCTGGCCTCGTCCAGTTCGAAACCGACGTCACAGTAGTTGCTGCCGTCCAAGATCTTCGGGTCCGGCACGCGGTGCACTCCCCTGCGCGCCCGCACGATGCGCACGAACGGCTCGGCGTCGTATGCGTCGCGGAACGCGGCCAGCACAGTAGCGTCCGTAACGCCTTCCCGCACGAAGGTGTGAGCGGTGACCAGCACGCCCCTGATGCGCTCGATGGCGGTAGCGGTCAGGTGGACGGTCGGGGCGCCTGGCAGCGCCTCTGCGATCTCGGCCTGGTGGCGGTGACGTGTAGGCGCGTACGTGCGCACTGCCCCTGAGCGCTCAGGGTGGTGCGAGGCGCCTGAGACGCTGCTGCCGCCCGCGCTGCTGCCGATCTTGGCGTCGAGGATGACGTCGCGCGCCTCATCTAGTAGCGCCACCGTTGGGTGCAGCGCCAGGATGGCCGCCGTGGCGATGCAGCCAGCACCGGCTATGCGCTGCGCTCCCTGTAGCCGTTCGCGGTTGAGTTCCGGGTTGGCATAAACGAACGTGCCGAGGAGGTCCGGTCGGCTGTGCGCCTCCTTGTGGTGAGCAGCGTACGCCGCCTCGTTCGGCAAGCGGAAGTCCTCGGACAAGTCGACGAGGTGCGGCGCGAGCGGCGCGACATCTTCGATGCGCTTGGCGAGTTCCCCGTGTGGCAAGGCGGCGATGACTACGTCGCACGCGCTCAGGTCGTCAGGGTGGCTGAAGCGCAAGTCGGTTACGCCGCGCAGGTTGGGGTGCACCAGGTGAACGGGGTGGCCGGCGTGCTCGCGACTCGTGACCTGCGCGACCTCGAGGGCGGGATGCCCGAGCGCCAGCCGCAGGAACTCGCCGCCGGCGTAGCCCGACCCGCCTACGATGCTGACGCGCGCCCTGCTCACGCCACCAGCTCCAGTTGCGCGGCGGCGTGCCTGGCGATAAGGCCGGGGATGTCGACGCCCGTCGTCGTTATGGAGTTGCGGAACTCCATGGTGTGGTTGACCTCGATGACGAGGAGCCCGCGCGCCGACTCGACGAGGTCGATGGCGAGGATCCCGCCGCCCACGGCGCGAGCAGCGCCGAGCGTGACCGCGACGAGGTCTTCAGTCAACGGGCAGTTGCTCGCCACGCCGCCGCGCGCCGTGTTCGTGATCCAGTCGTCGGACGTGCGGTAGATGGCAGCTACGACCTCGTCGCCGATCACGAACGCCCGGATGTCGCGCCCCGGCTTGTCGATGTACTCCTGCAGGTAGTGCACCTTGTGCTCGGGGCCGCCGAGGACTTCCTTGTACTCGAGGAGCGCCTCGGCCGCCGCGCGTGACTCCAGCCGCGCCACTAGCCTGCCCCAACTACCAACGAGCGGCTTGATGACGACCGGGTAACCGAGTCGCTCCGCCTCCGCTAGAGCCGCGTCCCTGTCGACGGCGACGCTCGTGCGCGGCGTCGGCACGCCGTGACGCACGAGGGCGGCGCTGGTGGCGAGCTTGTCGCCGCACACCTCCATGACCTCCGGCCGGTTGAGGACAACGCTGCCTGCCGCCTGGTAGGCGCGCGCAAGGCTAAGCCCGCGCCACTGCGACACGCAGCGTTGCAGCACTACCGCTGGCGCGGCGGCGCCGAGCTCGATGGCGATGGTCGCCGCGTAGAGCGGCGTGCACGGAACGCCAACGCGCTCGAAGGCGTCGAACAGCAGGCGTTCCTCTTCGCGCAAACGGTCGTAGACCACCACCACCGAGTCGGTCACTCGCCCCAGTCCTCGGCCTCTTCCGGCGCTAGTTCGAAGCGTAGCGGCTCGAGGCCGACGACTTCGAGTTCCGCGCCCTCGTCCGTTACAAGCAGCTCGCCGAGCATGAGGGTGGCTGGGTCGAGGGTCAGGCGTCCGTGTGGGGTGTCGATGAGTTGCATGGTCTCCTCCGTTTTCCTTCGTCGCGAGCTGCGCAGGCCAGAGCGCTGGCAGCCAGAGCGTCGGCGCGAACAGTAGCTTTCGTTTCTAAGGTCGGCGTTTCGGCGCCGCGTGCTCAGGCCGAACGGCCGAGGGGCAGCTTAGACCGCTACGACGAGTGTGTCAACCCCACGTTTTAGCGATGGGAATGGGCGTTCCTGTAGATTCGAAGGTGGTTCGAACATCGTCCGGAAGGATGCAAGGCGCGCTCCGCTAGCACCACACGGCTAACGGCCGAACTCGGCCATGTACTTACGAATCGTAAGTGTGCTAGAGCAACGTGCCCGTGAGGATCAGTTTGGCGAGAGCGAAGAAGATGACGATGCCGGTAACATCGACGATCGTCGCAACGAACGGCGTCGACGAGGCGGCGGGGTCCGCGCCCATGCGCTTTAGGAGTATCGGCAGCAGCGACCCGGTGAGCGACCCCCACAGCACGACCCCGACGAGCGAGATGGCGATGGTCACGGCGATCAGAAGCCACGCGTCGCCGTACGAGTCGAAGGCGAAGCGCCAGATGGCCACCCGCAAGAACCCTAGGAGCCCTAGCAGCCCGCCTAATGCCAACCCAGCACCGAGCTCGCGGCGCATGATATGCAACCAGTCCCTCACCCCGACCTCGCCGAGCGCCATGGCGCGCGTGACGAGGGCAGCCGCCTGCGAGCCGGAGTTGCCGCCGCTTGAGATGATGAGGGGCAGGAAGAGCGCGAGCACCACGGCGCTGGCGATCTCCGCCTCGAAGAAGCCCATGGCGGTCGCCGTGAGGGTCTGGCCTAGGAAGAGGAGCACGAGCCAGAACGCGCGCTTACGGATGACGCGGCCCAACGAGATGCTGAGGTACGGCTCCTCGAGCGCTTCCACCCCACCGAGCATCTGGATGTCCTCTGTCGCCTCTTCCTCGGCAACGTCGAGGACGTCGTCGACCGTCACGATCCCGATGATCACCCCGTCCGAGTCGACGACGGGCAGGGCGGAGCGGTCGTGCTTGCGGAACACCGCGACGGCGGCTTCCTGGTCGTCAGAAGCGTGCAGCGCCACGAACTGCTCGTCGATCATCTGGTCGATGCGCGTACTCGGGTCCACCAGGAGCAGCTCGCGCATGCGCAGGTCGTCGATCAGCACGCCGCCCGGCCCGGTCACGTAGACGACGTTGAGGGTCTCGGAGTCGCGCCCGTACACCCGCACGTGGTCGAGGGCCTGACCGGCCGTCCACTGGCGCTTGACTGCCACGTAGTCCGGCGTCATGAGGCGGCCGATCGACTCCTCCGGGTAGTTGAGGAGGCGCGTAGCCACGTCGCGCTCTGCCGGGGTGAGGAGGTTCATGAGACGCCGGGTTACCTCGCCGGGGAGCTCCTCGAGGAGCGCCGTGCGGTCGTCGGCCGACATCTCGTTGAGGATGCCAGCCACTTCGCGGTCGCCTAGCGCCTTTATCAGGCGTTCTTGGGAGGCGAGGGTGAGGTACTCGAAGGTATCGAGCGCCCGCTCGCGCCCCAGCAAACGGAAGACGACGGCCTCCGCCTCGTTCGGCAGCGCCTCGAGCACGTCAGCCATGTCCGGCGGTCCGAACTGCCCGAGCCGTTGGTGGATCTGGTCGAAGCGGCGCTCAGCGACCAGGCGCTCGAGCTCCGCTACTTGCTCTGGGGCCGCAGCAGTCTCAGGTCCTGGCATCAGTTCAGCTCGTCCAGGGTGAGGCGGAAGGACGGCACGAACGCCTCCATGAAGTAGCGCACGGCTGGGTCCTCGATCGCGGCGAGTTCCTTGAAGATCGCCTGCTCGGCGCGCACGAACTCGAGGTTGCCCGCCTTGGCCTCCTCGAGGCACTTGAGGTAAGCGCAGATCTTGTCGGCCTGCTTGACGAGCTTCCAACACGCGGCGTCGTCCGGTCCGGGAAAGAAGAGCGGTGCGTAGTCTGCCTGCAGTTCGGGCGGCAGCATGCCGAGCAGCCGCCTGCGCGCGACCGTCTCGATGCCGCCAAGCGCCTCCTTGATGCTCGGCGTGAAGTACTTGACTGGCGTCGGCACGTCGCCGGTGATGACCTCTTCTGCATCGTGGAACACGGCGAGCAGCGCAGTGCGCTCGGGGTCAACCGCCCCGCCGAGTTGGCGGTTGGTGATGACGGCCAGGGCGTGCGCCACCATGGCAACCTGCAAGGAATGCTCCTGCGTGTTCTCTGCCCTGGTGTTACGCATGAGGCCCCAGCGTTGGATGAACTTGAGCCTGGCTACGTACGCGAAGAAATGGCTGGTCACGCCCGCCATCGTATCCGTATGAAACAATCCATTGACGCCTAGCGCTCTCATCATTAGGCTCGAGCAGTAGGAGGACATAAGTGAAGCGTCTCGCCCTCATCGCTCTCGGTCTCATCGTGGTCTTGGTAGCCGCGTGCGCACCTGCGCCGTCCATCGCCACCAACGTGCCCGTGACCCTCATCTCGGTGTCTGTCCCCGCCATCAAGGGCGACGCCGTCGTCCTTCAAGGCCGCTACTTCGGTGACGGCCGCACCGGCGGCGACGCCGCGAACTACGTGATCGTCGGGTCCAACGCAGAAGGCAACGGCGGCCAGAAGGCCACCATCCTCGATTGGTCCCCGACGCGCATCACCTTCGTGGCCCCGGAAACCGGCGGCAACGGTTGGGTGTTCGTCTACGCTGGGGGCATCAAGAGCAACGGGCTCCCCACCAACCTGCCTTAACCGCAACTTCTTCCCTCGCGGCGACTCCTCCGCTTGCCGCGCCACTAGCCGAGGTGGCTGCCCTACGGGGCGGTCACCTCGCTTCTGCTGCGCTACTGCCGAGGTGTAGACTCCCGTACGATGAAGCTCCAGGCCGTTAAGGGCACCCAAGACATCCTCCCAAGCGATCAGCCCACTTGGCACGCCGTAAGCGCGGCAGCCGCGAACGTCCTCGGTGACGCCGGGGCAGGCAAGATCACCACCCCCATCTTCGAGTTCACTGAGGTGTTCGAGAAGTCGGTAGGCGACTCTGCCGATCTCGTCGTCCAGAAGGAGATGTACACCTTCGAGGACCGCGGCGGCCGCAGCCTCACGTTGCGGCCAGAGTTCACGGCCGGCGTGATGCGCGCGTTCATCGAGCACGGCATGCACACCCTCCCGCAACCCGTGAAGCTCTGGAGCGAAGGTCCGCTGTTCAGGGCCGAGAACGTGCAGCGCGGTCGCTTCAGGCAGTTCCACCAAGTCAACTACGAGACCATCGGCACGGACGCGCCGGTGGCCGACGCCGAGGCCATCGAGCTCCTCTACCGCACGCTTCAAGCCTGCGGCCTGACGCGCCACCGCATCAAGCTCGGCTCGGTAGGCGACCCTAGCGACCGTCAGGCCTACAACGCCTACTTGCGCGCTGAACTCGCTGGCGTGGCTGAGCGACTGACGCCCGTCAGCCAGGAACGCTTGCGCCTCAACCCCCTCAGGGTCCTCGACAGCAAGGACGCGGGCGACCAGGCGTTGATAGCGCACTTGCAAAGGCCAGTCGAGCGCCTGACTGGCGCCGCGCGCGAGCACCTCACCGCCGTCGAGGTTCACTTGCAGGCGTGGGGCGTGCCTTACGACCTAGACCCGGCCATAGTGCGGGGGCTCGACTACTACCGCCGCACGGCGTTCGAGGTCCACTATCACGGTATCGGCGCACAGTCGGCGCTCGGTGGTGGGGGTCGCTACGAC
>DASSXV010000022.1:0-2382 GCA_035703635.1 Trueperaceae bacterium
GTGGTCGCTCGTGCTCGTTACGGAGCAGCCGCGGCCGTTGGCGGTGCGCTGGCCAGCAGCGAGCACGACCCCGGCCGACATCGGCGAAGCCCTCGCTGCCGCGTCGGGCGCGCCCGACTGGCGCCAGGCCGCGCTCCTCGCTCAACGCCTAGCCGCTGACGGTGAGCCTGGCGACGCGACTGGCACTACGCGCATCTTGCTTATCGGGCCCAGCGCGCCTGGGGCGGAGCTGGCGCGAGAAGTACTACCCCAGGCCGAACTCGTGGCGGTGCCGGGCGGCCCAACGGAGGCGTTCGCCGCGGCGCGCGTCACCCCCTCGGCCAGCGCGTGGCAAGTGAGTGGCACGGTGGTCGGGCTGCCGGAGTCGCAAGATGGCGCTGCGGCGAGGACGGTGGCGCTCGGTGTTGCCCAACTGAACGGCGCAGGCGTGACCGAACGCAGCACGACGGTCGAAGTCGTGTTGGAGCCGACCGCGACCGGTGCCCTGGTTGGCGACTTCGACCTCGCGCTGGACTTGGGACCCGACACCGCGCCAGCCACGCTAGTCCTCTCACTCGGAGAGAACCACGCCTCGTTCGTGCTGCACGCGGAGCCGGCGGCGCTGCGCGTCCTGTACCACGGGCCTGGCAACGCGCCGCTCGTGGGTGCGCTGCTCGCCCTGCCGTTCGTCGAGCTGACGAGGCTGCCTGTCACGGCAGGCTTCCCGCAGGACGCGGACGCTTACGACCTCGTGATCCTCGACCGCGTTGTCGTCGAGGAGACGCCGGCCACGAGCACCTGGTGGCTCGGTTCGGCGCGGATGACTACAGACCCGGAACCTGAGCAGCTCGAGGCGCAACGAGCAACGACCTGGACGCCAGACCCGTTGACCGCGGGCGTCGACTGGGCGAACCTCGCCTTCGGGACGGCGTGGCGCGTTGACGCCCTCCCCGGCGCGACCGTGTTGGTGAGCGGCTCCGCGGGACCGATCTTGCAGGCGCGCACCACCAGCGCTGGACTGGAACTGCGGCTGAACAGCGACATCGCCGCCTCCGACTGGCCGGCCACCAACAGCTTCCCTCTCTTCGTACGCGACCTGGTCGAGATGGTGAGACCCAACGCGGGGGCGTTCGTCGAGGCGCCGTGCTTCGTCGGTCTGGAGTGCCGTCTCCCGGCTGGCACCATCGGCGTTACCGACCCACGCGGACGCGCCAGCGCCTTGGGCCGCCTTGACTACGCTGGCACCGAACTAGTTGCGGCGACGTTCATGCCGGAGGTCGCGGGCGTCAGCCTGCTAACTGGTGCGGATGGCGTGACGCGACCGCTGGCGGTCAACGCCTTCCAGGCGCGCGTCGAGCCGCCTGCCACGGAGGCCACGACTGCGATGAGGACGCCGTTCGATCTGCGCCTCGCCCTGCTCGTGACCCTCATCGGTGTGCTCATGGCCGAGGCCGTGGTGGCGGTACGCGCGCAGGCGGGAGCGCGCCGCGCGGCGCTGCTGGCTGCCCGAGCGGCGGTCCTGGTGCTGCTCGGCGTGGCGGCCGCTGGCGTGAGGCTGCCGCTGCCAACCCACTCCGGTCGGCTCGTGGTGGTAGCGCCTCATGCCGCCGACGTCGAGCTTGCTGCCATGCCGGAAGCGCGCCTCGTCAGCTTAGGCGCGCAGCACACGGACCTCGAGGCGGCCGTCGACGTCGCCGTTGCCCTTGTGCCTCCCGGCACGCCAGCGCGGTTGGTCGTGGCGGGCGCCGCTAGCGAGACGCGCGGCGACGTGACGCGGGCGGGCGCCAGGACGACGGGTCGCGGCATGAGCATAGACTCGTTGTCCTTGCCGCTCGCGGCGGATACGGACGCGCTCGTCAGGTCCGTAACGGCCCCCGTGAGCGTCTTGGCGGGCGACCGCTTCGAATTGCACGCCATCGTGCACTTGGCTTCGGGGTCCACTGCTGCCGCGCACGAATGGCCGGCTAGCGTAAGCACTTACCGTGACGGCGAGTTGATCGACACGCAGGAAGTAACCCTGCAGCCCGGTGATAACCGGGTGAGCGTCGAGGCCATTGAGGCCGCGGAGGGCGCTTACTACTACGAGGTCGCGGTGACGACCGCCGCCGACGCAGAGCCAGCTAACGACCGCTACGGCACGGTCGTGACCGTGGGGCGGGCCCCGCGCGTACTGCTCGTTGCCGGCGCTCCCGACTGGGCGCAAGTCCTGGTCGGCGCCCTTGACACCCAGGGCCTACAGGTGAGCGTAGTGGCGCCGGAGGTCGCGCCGGCCGCCGCGCACGAGTTCGGCGCCTACGGCGCGGTAGTGCTCATGAACGTGCCTGCCGTCGCCCTCACCACGCAACAGCAGCTCGCGCTCGAAGCGGCCGTGCATGACGGCGGCGTGACCCTCCTGCTGCTCGG
>DASSXV010000042.1:0-33927 GCA_035703635.1 Trueperaceae bacterium
CACCATGCGTTTGGCCTTGTTCTGCCCGATGATGTGGCGGTCGAGTTCCGTGACTATCTCTACTGGCGTCAGGTCAGTCAGGCGCCTGGTCAGTTCGTCGCTCACGCAGGTTCCTCGCTCTCGTCGGCGCCAGGCTCGTCATCTGGGCCGCCTACCGTAAGCACGGTGGCGTTTCCGCTCGTGTAGATGTCTATCTCGGCTGCTATCCCGATGGCGGCGCGCGCGATCTCCTCCGCGCTGAGCTGTGTGTGCCGCAGGAGCGCCAAGGCTGCTGCTTGGGCATACGGCCCACCGGAGCCGACGGCGGCGACGGGGTCATCCGGTGCTATGACGTCACCCATGCCGGAGAGGGTGAGGATCTGGTCCGCATCTGCGACGATCAGCAGCGCCTCGAGGTTGCGTAAGGCGCGGTCCGTGCGCCACTCCTTGACCGTCTCTACGGCCGCCCTAAGCAAGTTGCCGCGGTATTGGTCGAGGTAGCCCTCGTATTTCTCGATGAGGGTGAAGGCGTCGCTGACCGTGCCTGCGAAACCGGCGAGGATGTCGCCGTCCGCTAGCGCCCTAACCTTCACGGCGCCACGTTTGACGATGGTCTCGCCCAAGGTCACTTGCCCGTCGCCCGCGATGGCGGTGATGCCGTCCTTGTTGACTGCGACGATGGTTGTGCCGTGCATGCGCTCCATCAGGGCAGCGTAGCACCCGCGTTCGAGCGAACATGAGCCCATGCGTGACGGGCACCGGCCCCCGGCACCACACCTCGCCCTCGGGCGATACCATAGGCCCATGTTGTTGGGTCACGGTTTCTCCGGGGGTTGGATTGAGGTCATCGCGGGTCCCATGTTCTCCGGTAAGAGCGAGGAGCTCATCCGGCGCGTTACGCGCGCGGTGATCGCCAAGCAGAAGGTGCAGGTCTTCAAGCACGCCATAGATGATCGGTACGCCAAGTTGGCCGTTGCATCGCATGCCGGTCGGACGCTCGAGGCAGAGCTGGTGGCAAGCGCCGATGAGTTGCTTGCGCGCCTCAGCCTAGAGACGCAGGTGGTGGCCGTTGACGAGGCGCAGTTCCTCGACGCCGAAGTCGTGGCCGTAGTCGAACGGTTGGCTGACTCCGGCAGGCGCGTGATCGTGGCCGGCCTGGACATGGACTTCAGGGGCGAGCCGTTCGGCGCCATGCCACAACTCATCGCCCGGGCGGAGGTCGTCGAGAAGCTAACGGCCATCTGCCGTTGCGGGCAGGCGGCCACGCGCACGCAGCGCCTCATTCATGGCCGGCCAGCGCACTACGACGACCCAACCGTCTTGGTTGGCGCCGCCGAGAGTTACGAGCCGCGCTGCCGCTCATGCCACGTGGTGTTGAGGGGTCTACGCGAGGCGCCACTGTTCTTGGAGCAGGTGGCCGAGGTGCGTGGTTGACGGAAGCTGAGCAGCTGAGCGGCGTGCGGCCACTCGAGGCGCAGCTGTGGGGGGAAGTGCGCTTTTCACACGCAGGCGTGGCCGTCGAGCCGCCTTCTCACAAGGCCGCCGCCTTGCTTGCTTACCTCGTCGTTGCGCCAGCCGCCGTTCGGCGCGAGGAGCTCGCCGCCCTGTTGTGGAGCCCTGATCGACTAGCGAACGTGCGTCAGGCGCTTTACACGCTGAGGTCGTTGCCTGGCGCGGATGAGTGGTTGGATGACGGCGTGAAACGCGTTAGCGTGCGCGCCGTTTCGGACGTCGGCCGATTGCGGGAGGCGGACGGGAACGACCTGGCCGCGCTCGTCGACGGGCTTGGCGGGACCGAACTGCTGGCAGGCTTCGGGGCGCGGCTCCCGAGCGAGTACCTCGAGTGGCTGACCCGTGAGCGTGCGAGCAGCGCCGACCTGGTGCGAAGTGCGTTAGCTGAACGCGCCGCCCAGCTCGAGGGTCAAGGGGAGGCGAAGCGGGCGCTCGAACTCACGGTGCGGGCTCAGGCTCTTGACCCGTACGACGAGGAGCTGCAGCGCTCCGCCATGCGCCTGGCCTACGTCTCCGGCGCAGCTGACGTGGCGCTCGCGAGCTTCGCCGCGTTCACGGAGCGCCTGGCGGTCGACCTTGGTGCGGAGCCGAGCAGCGAGACGGCTGAGTTGGCGCGCCGCATCGAACGCCGTGAACCGCTCGGCCTGCGGGCGGCGCTGGCGGCCCTCAGCGACCTTGACCGCCGCACCTTGCAGGCATTGGCCCTGGCGCGCGGCGCGTTACGCGTGGACGGCCTCGCTAGCGTGCTGGAGCGGCCAGCATTCGAGTTGGTCGCCGACCTCGCCCGCTTGGCGGAGCGCGGGCTAATAGATGAGCACCTAGGGCTGAGTCCTGAGCAGCGCGCTGCCATCCTCCCTGGGCTCCCTGCGCCACTGAGGCGCCTCCTTAGCGAACGCATCGTGGCGGTGCTACGCAACGACGTAACCGCCGACCAGGGCGCATTAGCGCGCCACCTCCTGGCTGCTGGTGAGCGAGCAGAGGCAGCGAGCCGTGCGCTTGCAGGCGCTAGGGCAGAAGTGGAGCGTTCGCACGTCGAGGCCGCGGACGAACTCGCGTACCTCACGCTGTGGGCGGCGCCCTCAGAACCGACGCTGCGGCTCGAGGCCGTCCTGTTGCTCGAGCGCAACGCGGCCAGCCGCATGAACCTCGATGCTCAAGCTGACTTCCTCGATGAGGCAGAGCGGCTGGCGTGGGAGTTGCAGAGCGACGCCGCGCTCGCCGAGTGCAACGTCAGGCGCACCCGCTTCCTGCTCGCCCGCGGCCGCGTCGGCGAGGCGCTCGAGGAGGCACTCAAGGCGTTGGAGACGGCGCTGCGTATCACGGATGACAGCCTGGTCGCGCGCGCAAGGAACGCGGTCGGGGCGGCACACTTCTACGCAGGCGACCTTGACGGCGCGGCCGCCTCCTTCGCAGCCAGCCTTGCTGGCGCTGACGACGTCGAGCGCTACCGTGCGCACAACAACCTCGGCAGCATCAACGCCATGCGCGGGAGGCTAGACGAGTCGTACCACCACTTCGACGAGGCCCTGACGCTGGCAAGGCGCCACTCGCAACACCTCGACGTAAGCGCGACCCTCAACAATCTCGCCGCCAGCGCCGAGCGCTTCGGCGATTACGCGCGGGCGGAGCGCCACTTCAAGGAGGGCATCACCGTCGCGCGGCGCGCCAATGCGCTTAGGCGCGAGGCGGAGATGCTCATCAACCTGGCCGTCGTCTACGGCCGCCAAGGTCAGCTTGGGCCCGCGTGGAACACCACGGCGGAGGTTGAGGTCCTGGCGCACGAGCTGGCCGATCGGCGCCTGAGCATGCGCGTGTCCGAGCAACGCAGCGAGATCAAGCGCCTCTGCGGCGACCTGCCCGGCGCGGTCGACGCCCTGAACGCCGCACTAGACCTCGCGACCTCGTTGGGTGACGAACGCAAGCGCCTCGCGCTCAGGGCGCAACTATTGGCGGCCGAGGCGCGCCTCGACCCGCGTGTGGTCCCACGACTTGAGCTGGCGATCCTAGATCTGGAAGCCGCCCGACTCACCGACGTGGCGCCGTGGCTGAGGCTCGAGCTGGCGCTGTGCACCAGCGATGTCGCGGTCGCGCAGGCGCAACTGGCCGTGGTCGACGAGGGGCAGCTCAAGAGCGCGCACCAGCGCCTAGTGCGCGAGGTCGTCTGCATGCGCCTCGCACTGCTCCTTGGGGCCGATGCAGCCGTCAAGCGCGCGGGGTTAGAGGCGCGCGAACGACTCGCGCACGCTGGCCTCATTCGCGCCAGCCACGCTCACACCACCGGAGCGCCCCAAGTTGAGCGTGCCGAGGTGATGATCGTCGAAGGCCCGAAGGCCCGCTATCTCGCTTGGCTACTCGAGCCGGACGCCCCACCGAGCTGGCCGCCCCCGCCTCCGCCGCCAGCCGTAGTGGCTGAGCTGCGGGAACAGGGAGCCGGCCTCCCTCGCGCCATGGCAGCCTCGCTGCTCGAACTACCTGCCGCCTGGCTGGACCCTCAGGGATGGCTCGGGCATGGGTCCGGCTCTTTGACACCTCGTTGACACCAGACCAACTAGTCTTCTCACAACCGCAATGGGGGCCCAGCCGCAACGCGGCCGGGCCGCGCAGTGAGTAGGGGCGGCAATGCCACCGGCAGTAGCGAGGCGAGAGGTGCAGCGTGACCGACAGCAGTCATAGGTTCTTACTCAAGGTCTGGCGTGAACCGGGAGCGCAGCCGAACTGGCACGCGACCCTGCGCGACGTCAGCGATGGTTCGGTCCACGAGTTCAGAGCGACAGAGGCCCTACTCGATTACTTGGTGACCCTAGACGACGTCGGGGCCACGGACGAGCACATCGAAGAGGAGAGGCGATGAAGAAGAAGTTCGCGTTCGGATGCTTGATCGTTGCCATAGCCGTCCTCGTGGTGGGCGGCGGCGCCGCCTACGTCTACGTCATCAGGCCGTTGACCAACACCGTCAAGGCCGGCATGGAGCTCCCTAAGCTCGCCGAACTCGACCGCCAGGTGAGCAACAAGCGCGCCTTCTCCGCCCCAGAAGGGGGCTTGCTGCAGGCAAGCGACGTTGAGCGTTACCTGCGGGTGACAGGCAGCGTCATGACCGGCCTCGAGGGCAAGGCGAGCGAGTTGGAGAAGAAGTACGCCCAACTCAAGGACGGCAACCCAGGTATCCGCCAGGTCATCAACGCCTACGCAGACATCATCCAACTAGTCGTGGCGGCCAAGGAGATGCAAGTGAAGGCCCTCAACGACGCGAACTTCTCTCTCGATGAGTACGCCTGGGTGCGCGGCGCAGTCCTGCAGGCCACTGGCCACACGCCCGCGCTCGTCAACCTCTCGGCGCTAGCGGCTGGCGAGGTGGAGGAGAGCACGGCGGCCAGCACTACCGGCGTGCCCGAAGCGAACGTGACCTTGGTAGCGCCTTACGCTGAGCGCGTCGGCGAGTACCTGCCGCTAGCGCTGTTCGGGCTATGAGGCGCAGCTCAGGCCTGCGCTCCGTCCTCGTGGCGGGCGCCAGGCACCTGCTCACGTGCGTGCTTGCCATCGCCATTTCACTACCGCTGGCACCGAGTGCCGTGGCGCAGGGAGCACTGACCAGCGAGGCGGCCAAAGAACTCGCGCGCCAGCGGAACATGCTCGAGGTGGCGTTAGCTGGCGTCGACCGCAGCAGGCTCGACCTAGACGACCAGCGCCTGGACGCCGCGTTCATGGACGCACAGGAACTCGAGGAGCTGCTGGCCACCGATTACCGCTTCGAGCTCTACCGCGGCCTCCTGCGGGGCGCAGAAGCCACGTTCATCTCTCGCGCAGGCAACGCGCTCGACCTCTCCTTCTTGTTGGCGACGCTCCTTGAGGACGCCGGTTACGACGCCCGCATCGCCCTCGGTTCCCTGACGGAGGCAGATGGCGAGCGGTTGTTGGAGCGCGTGCTCGAGCCTGTCGTAGTCCGTGACGGTTCGTCCCCCGACCAGGTCAGCGCACTAGCGCGGGCTGCCGACGTGAGCTTGGACGAGTTGGAGAAGTACGGTCGCGCACTGGCTGCAGTGGAACTCGAGGAGACGGCACCTTACCTCGAGGCAGAAGCGGCCAGCGCCGCGCTGCTGGACGCGTTGGCTGCGGCCGGCGTTGCCCTCGTCGCGGACGATCACGCCGCGCTCCTCGCAGAAGCCATGGAGTATGCCTGGGTGGAGTACCGCTTGGGAGACGCGGCCTGGGAAGCCGTTCACCCGGCGTTCGGCGCCCTGCCAGCGCCGGACGTCGTGGCAGACGACCACATCGAGTCAGCCGTACCAGAGGGGCTCCAGCACCGCCTGCGGGTGGAGGTTGGCATCGAACGCAAGCGCGGGAACGAGTTCTTCGAGGAGCAGATCATGACGCCGTGGGAGCGGCCCGTCGCGAACATGTTCGGCATCAACCTCGCGGTGACCAACTCGCCACTCGATCAGCCGGCGGACGCCACGCTCGAGGACCTGGGCACGACCTTGAGGGAAACCGCCTTCTTCGTCCCGCTCCTCAACGGAGTGCTCGCGCCAGGGGCGCTAGCCTTCGACACCATGGGCAACCTGCTCTCGCCTGCGGACGCGGCCAGCGCAATGGCTGGCGTGTTCCAGACGGCAGCGAGCAAGATGGGCCAGGCGACCGGACTCCTTGGCGCCCTCGGCACCGACGCCCCGGCAGACATGGAGCCGTTCGCGTTGACTGCCCAGTTCGTCGACGTCATACACGTGGCGCCGGGTGGTGCCGAGAACCGGCAACGCCGCTACGTCTTCGACCGCCGTGGAGGCGCAGCGCGCGTGCAAGGCGGTGCGGAGTTGCTCGACGAGAGCGTATTGCTGAACGGCATACTGAGCAGCATGGAGTTCATGGTGACGGGGGCGTCGTTGCCGACCGAGTACCTCGTTGACGACTCGGTGCAGCAGGGCCTGCGCTACTTGGACGCCATCGAGAGGCTGGCACGGAACCCGGACCTCGGTCTGATCGACGGCGTCGGCGGCCTGCAAGGCCGCGACCAGCTCTTGCTGATGGCGCTCTTCGAGGGGGTCGCGCCCGTAGCGGGCGGCGCCGGTTACCGCGCGGCGCCGACGGTCGTCTCGATCAGGCAGGCGCTATCGATCGGCGAGTCGGTTGGCGGCGAGTTGGGCGTCGACATCTTGCATAGCAGCCGGCGTTTCCTCACGACGGGCCCGTCAGGGGTCGTCAGCGACGCTAACCGCGCCGTTCTGGCTGGCGCGTGGGACACGATGGTCGAGCGCCTGTACGTCGAGCGTTTCGCTCAAGGGGTCGACAGCGCCTTCTCTAGCTTCGCGGACGGCTCGGGGCCGCTGACGGTGCTGACCGATGTGGCTGAACTACGAGGGTCTGGTGCTCCGGATGCGGCATTGCCAGCCTTGCAACGCGACCTCGCCGCAGGCAACGTGGTCGTGTACGCTAGCGACCACGCTGCTAGCGGCACGGCCTTCAGTTGGTGGCGCGTCGATCCCGCTACGGGGACAACGCTCGGGATAGGTAGCCGCGGCCACGGGAACGCTGCGGTCGAGTACCTCGTCCCTTGGCAGATCAGCCTTACCGTCGCAGGGGTCCTGGCCGTTCCAGGTGCGATGATCTGTGCTAGCCAAAGCGGCGACGCCCTGATCATCTGTCTGTGCGACATGGTTACTGGGGTGGTCATCTTCGGGAGCATCGGCATCGGCCTAGGCGCGGCGCTGGCTGGTGCCTCCGCCGCCGTGCAAGTTGGCGTGTCGGTCGGGATGTTCATAGGTTCGGACATCGGCCTAGGCTCCGCGATGCTCACGCCCCTTGGCGGCCCGTGCACGTGGGCGGACCGACTGATGAGCTTCCAGCCACGGACTACGTGCATTCTAGGGTGAGTCGCAGCAGTATCGGCGCCGTCAGCTAGCGGCGCGAGGAGGAGTAGATGAGCGTCAGTCGACCGGCTCGTATAGAGCGCTCGCCCTGGGGGCGAACCTCGCGCAAGCGCATGGCCATGCTTGGGGTGCTCTTCAGCCTGTGCGCCGCGATCACGGGCAGCGCGCTGGCGCAGCAGTGCACGTATGAATCGGAGCCGAACGACACGCCGGCCACCGCGACGAGGTTGACGGGCGCAGGGCCGAACATGATCGCGCCAGCTAGTTACAACGAGGTTGGCGCACTCTGCCTCACAGGCACGGTAGGTAGTAGCGACCAAGACGCGTTCAGGTGGGACGTAACCGCTGAGGACGCTAGGCACCGCTGGACGCTCGCCGTTGAGGGGCCGCGCAACAGCGTTACTACGGTCGAGCTGTTCAGGGTGACTTTCGCAGATAACGGCGTGGACGTCACGCAGGTCGAGAAGTACCCTAGCGTGACCACGCAGAACGGCAGCGCGGCCAAGTCGCGCGAGTTCCTCATCCAGCCGGGCAGCTACTACCTCGGCGTGGCGACGAGCGGGTCTGCCGGGGAGTTCGTCGCCAACCTAGCGCCGGTAACTACGTTGCGCTACGGCGCAGACGATGCCCGCTACGACGAGGGGGGCCCCCGGAAGTACGTGGGGGCGTTCGGGTGGTTCGGGCCGGTGGTCGAAGAGTTGGCGGTTAGCGTCAGCATCGACGAGGAGGCCGCAAGGCGCGTGTGGGGCCTTGAACTGTGGGCAGCGTACGGCTCCACACCGAAGCTGGAACTGGAAGGCCCAGCTGGCGTTGTCAGTCAGGGTGCTGTAGACGCTAGCGGCCGCGTGCGCTTCACCGGCCTCGGGTTGCCGGTAGGCGATTACACGGTCAAGGTGGTTGGTGACAGCGGCATGGTGCGCTTGCGCCTTGAGTCGCAAGGAGTGCGCGGCGACGGGATCGCTGTAGAGCCGAACGACGACTGGGCGCGGGCGACCGTCTTCCCTCTCGGCAGTGAGATGCGCGCCACCTTACAGAACCGCGATTACTACCGCACCGAAGTGACAGCGGCCGACGCTGGCTACTACGACCTGACCTTCGAGTCGGCTGCTGACCTCACCTACTCGCTTAATGACGACGCCGGTGGAGCGCTCATGTACTCGCGCCCAGGCGTGACCCACGCCAGCCTGTACTTGCGCGCAGGCAGCTATCAGCTGCTGGTAGAGGGGACTAACGGCGTCAGCTACAACATGGCGCTACGGCCAGGCACCGCCTTAGCGGGTGGAGACGTGGAGCCGAACGATTACCCCAGGTCAGCCAGCCCGCTGCCGGAGAACGGTCAGGTCCGCGGCAGGTTCGTTGGCCCGGAAGCGGACGTTTACTCCGTTCAGGTGGTAGGCGCGGCGCAGCGCTACCGCATTCAGTTGGTTGGCGCCAACATCTCGAGCCTGACCGAGTTGGCCGTGTCGGGAGGGAGGCTGGCGCAGGCACGCGGTTCAGGGCGGCTGCGCCTCGACGACCTCGTGCTCATGCCTGGCCTGCACTACTTCGAGGTGCGCGGCAGTGCTGGCGAGTACGCCCTCAGGGCCATCTCGTTGGGTGACGCAGAAGTCGGCGCAGTCGTGGCGGCGCCAGCCAGCGACGCAGTCCTCACGCCAGCTGCGGCAGGCACGCCGGATGACGGGGCGGCGGCGGCGGTGGAGGCGCTTGAGGCCGCCGTGCTCGAGCCCGGCCCACCCCCGCCTGCAGGCACACTAGAGTTGGAGCCGAACGATGACCCCAGTCGGGCGATGCGTGTCGTACCTGGTCACGTTTACGTAGGTCGCCTGACGGGCGACAGCGACGACTACTACCGTTTCTTCCTGGCCGATGACCAGTACGTGATCATCGAGGTCGTAGCGCCTAGCGGCAGCCCGCCCATCGACGTGAACCTGGCGGGTAGCGGCTGGGCGGAGTTCCCGCCCGACGCGGGGGAGGCCACCACCCGCATCGAACGCCTCTTCCTCGCTGGTGATCACACCTTCTACCTCAACGCACCGAAGCTCGAGACAGACGGCTACTACCAGCTGAGGATGACCTTGGCTGGCAGCCTCATGCCGCCAGTAGACGCAGAGCCGAACGATAGCCGCGCCACGGCAGCTACGCTGCCAGCCGAGCTGCGCTGGCAGGGCAACGTCGGTGAGTACAGCGACGACGACTACTACCGCCTACCAGTCTTCGAGCAAGCGACGGCCATCGAGGTGACGTTGAGCGGGGCCAGCAGCCGGCTGCGGGTCGAACTGCGCACTGAGGCGGCCAACATCGCCCTCGCCGAATCCGGCGACGCCCAGAGCGGCACCCCGTGGCGCGGCACGCTGCCCGCCGGAGAGCAGGTCTTCCTGCGCTTATCCGGCAAGTCGCCCTACAGCGCCGAGGTGAGTTTCGGCGCGACACCGGACCCGGCCCAGTTGTTGCCGCCCCGGGACTCTAGCTCGCTGGCGTTAACGCTCACTTCCCCGACAGACGCCCTAGCCGCCTTCTGGCACGAGGGTCAGGCACTGACCATGACGGCGCACATCGAGAACCGCAGTAGTGAACCGCAGCAGCTGCAGCTGGAGGCAGCGAGTAGCCACGCCAGCGTGCGGTTCGATTTCGAGCCGCAACTGACGCTGGCTGCGGGCGAGAGCCGCGCTGTCCCGGTCGAGGTACTCGTGCCAAGCGACATGCGTGACGACCTGCCCCTACGCGTCGAAGTCGTCGCGGCTACTGCTAGCGGCGCCAACGTGGCGGCGGTCGAGGCGACGTTCGCCTGCGAAGCGGCGCCAGCCTCAGCGTTCGCCTACTGGCCCCTGCCCCCCAGCCTGCTCGGCAAGTTCGACGTGCTAGGCACTGGCTTCGGTGCCGCGATTCACGGTGAGTCGAGCTACGTGCGGCGCGACCTAGCGCTCATCGACGGGCGCGTGGGCCCGGCTTCCGGCGGCTACCTCGGCCTGGAGCATTCGCCTACTTACCGTCTCGCGGGAGACGCCCCCGTCACCCTCATCGGCAGCACTCTCGACCCGCGCTCGGACGCTAACCGCGCCGACTTCGTCAAGGTTTTCCGCATCGAGACGTCACTTGACGGGCACACCTTCACCGTTGCCTACCAAGGTGTTCTGAAGGCCGCAGGCGCTGAACAGGCTTTCGTGTTCGACCAACCTGTCAAAGCGCGCTACGCACGGCTGGTGTCCGTCAGTACCCAAGGCGCCACGAACAACGCCTACCTAGGTGAGTGGAAGCTCATCGCGGCAGAAGGCGACCTGTTCGGCGAGCTCGACCTCGCCGACGCCCGGAACGGCGGCCACGTCGCGTGGAGCGAACCGTACCTGGCCAGCTCCGGCCGTGGCATGCTCACCCCTGACGACGGGCAAGGCACCAAGCTGGACCTGCGTGAGATCGGAGCCTTCACGTTCGTCGTCGGCTTCCACGACAACCGTGCCGCCCAGTTCACGCGCATCGAGTGGCAAGAGGAGGCAGCGGCGCAGAGCGAACCCCAAACCATGTTCGCTAGCGTCACGGTCGAGGTGAGCCAAACAGGCGGTGCCGGCCCGTGGGCGCCGCTCGCCGACTGGCAACTTCAACGGGGTGCCACCGGTCTGGCGACCTTGCAGTTCGACGCTCCGGTGTGGGCGCGCTACTTGCGCTTCACGAGCGCTCCCGTGGAGGGTGCGGACGGCAAACTTGGACGCTACTATTACGCCCCGGACGTCGTGCGAGTGATCGAGCGCGCCACGAACGACGAGTACCGCTCAGCGCTCGCCGAGTGGGGTGCCAGCTCGCGGGCAGCTGTCTACGAGTACCTCAACCCGCCGACCCTGGCGCAGAACGTCGCAGACGCCGGCAACGACAGCCGCGCGAACGCTTCGCCGGCACCGGTCGGCGCGCAACTGACGGGCACTGTGCAGGTAGCCAGCGACGAGGATTGGTACCAGTTGACCATCCCAGGTGGGCAGAACTACCTTGAGCTCACCCTCGGTGGCGATCCGGCCATCGCTTACCGCTACGAACTCGTTAGCGCCGACGGCCTGCCGCTAGGCTTCGATGAGCGCCACGACGGGGACGACGTCGTTCTCTCCCTCTACGCGGAGCCAGGCGACTACTACCTCCACCTGTGGGAGCCCAAGCGCACCGTGGTCTTCAGTTGGGACACGAGCGGCTCCGTGAGCCAGTACCAGGCCATCACTTACAACTCGTTGGCGAGTTTCGCCACCGGTCTTGACGGGGAGCGCGAGGCCGCTCAGCTACTTGCCTTCGACGACCCGACTCCTAAGTGGTTGTTGCCCTTGTGGTCGACCGACCCGCAACGTGTGCAACGCGCCATCGTGGAGTTCGACCGCCACGCGGACTCTAGCTCGTCTGAAACGGCGCTCCTGACCGCCACCATGGCGTTGGCCGCTCGCGATGGCACCCGTGCCATCTTGCTCATGACCGACGCAGAGTCGACCAGTAGCCAGTTCACGCCCGCCCTGTGGCGCGCGTTCGAGGAGGTGCGGCCGCGCGTCTTCACCTTCGAGATCGCCTCCGGCGGCAACGATTACGCCCAAGACCTAATGCAGGACTGGGCTGGCGTCAACGCCGGGGCGTACGCCCTCGCGGCCGGGGTAGGCGACTTCGACGCTGGCTTCTCGCGCGCGTCGTGCCTCCTGCGGCGCCCGAAGCAGTACACGCTCGCGCTTGACGTCCGTAGCCAGCCCCTCCCAGGGCCGGGCAGCCTCGCGGTGCGCGCGGCGCCCGGCGCTGCGCAGGCAGCTGTCGAGGTCATCTTCGACGCGAGCGGCTCGATGGGTCGCGAGTTGCCGAGTGGCGAGCAGCGGTTAACGGCCGCCAAGCGCGCGCTGACCGCGCTCGTCAGCGAGGTACTGCCAGAAGGCACCCCGTTCGCGCTGCGCGCGTTCGGGCACATCACCCCAACATCGTGCGAGTCGCGCCTCGACGTGCCGTTGGCGCCACTCGATCGCGCCAAGGCGCAGGCGGCCGTCGACGCGATTCAACCTAAGCTCTTGTCCCAGACGCCTCTCGCGGACTCGTTGCTTGCCGTTGGCAGCGACCTGTCCAAGGCCGGCGGCGCGCGCACGGTCATCCTGATAACTGACGGGGCGGAGTCGTGCGGCGGCGATCCGGCGGCGGCCGTGCGGGAGGCACGCAAGCAGGGGAGCCTGGACCTTGCCATCGTGTCGCTCGGGCTCGAGCCGCAAGCGTTGGCCGTGTTCGAGAAGCTCGCCGCCGACGTGGGCGCCAGCTACGTCGACGTTGGTTCGTACGAGGCGCTCGCCGAGGCGGTCGCGGAGGCGCTCAACCCGGCATACGAGGTGTATGACGCGACCAGTGGCGAGCTCGTGGCCCGCGGGCGCGTTGGCGGGGAAGCCATCGATCTGGAGATGGGGGTCTACAACGTGCGCGTCCTCGTGGCGCCGGTTGAGGAGTTCAGGGAAGTACGCGTTCCGGGCGAGAAAGCCGTGACGCTGACGCTAAGCGGTCATTGACGGGGCGTTGACGCCGCTCCGTCTATTCTGCCGCCAACCTGAACCGTTCCAACGCGGAACCTAGAGAGGACTGGAGTATGCCCAAGATCTACCTCGGCGAGGCCATTCGGCTCGTCATGCAGACCCTGCCGATCGTGTGGGTGAGGCTCGGCAGCTACCTCGTGCTCGGCCTGGGGCTCGGCGTCTACGCCGGAGTCTGCTTCGGGCTCGGGTGGTTGTTCGCCAAGCTGTGGGCGCCCCTCGGGTTCATCATCTTCCTTGCCGCGTTCGGCGGGGCGTTCTGGATCGTCAACCTGGCGGGCCGCTACTGGTTCCACTTGCTGAGGGCCGCGCATACGGCGGTGTTGACTGAGTTCATCACCACTGGCAAGGGGCCAGCTACGGGCCAACTCGAGTACGGCAAACAACAGGTCCTGAGCCGCTTTTCGGACACCTCCATCTTGTTCGGCGTCGGCCTGCTGGTGGACGGCATCGTGAAGTTCGTGGTGCGTACATTCACGCGCATCGCCTCGATCCTGCCGCTGCCAGGCGTCGACTCCCTCGGCAAGTTCCTCGAGCGCGTTGCCACCATGAGCACGACCTACGTGGATGAAGCCATCCTGTCGCGCGCTTACGCCCAGCGCGAGCAGAACGTGTGGGCAGTGGCCAAGGACGGCGTCGTGCTTTACGCCCAGGCCTGGAAGCCCATCTTGGCCAACGCGGTGGTGCTGGCGCTCCTAAGCTACGCGGAGTTCGTCATCTTCTTGATCATCCTTGGGCTGCCTGCGCTCGCCATCGGCGCCGCGCTGCCGAGCCTCGGACCCGCGCTAGGCATCGGCGTGGTCATCGGCGCCTGGATGCTCAAGCTGGCGTTGGCCGACGCGATCTCGCTGGCTGCGACCCTCCTCGCCTTCCACCGCTCGACGGCTGGCATGACGCCGAACGCCGAGTGGGTCGCCAAGCTGGACGGCGCTAGCGACAAGTTCAGGGAGCTCGGCCGCAAAGCGGCAGCGTACGTTGCCCCGCAGGCGGCGCCCGCGGCGGCGGGCGCGACGGGGGCGGGCGCCATGGAACCAGTCGCGTTGCCAGGCGCAGTTGGCGAGGAGCCGTTAGGGACGGCCTAACGCGCAGTTCGCTTGCGCGCCTCGACTGGCAGAGGGGTAGGCTGGGGCCGCGGCTCTTCGCCGCATATCTTCGAGCTGAGGAGAGCCGCATGCCTACCATCGCAGAACAGGCCAAGGCGCTGCACGAACGCACCGTGGCGGTCCGCCGCGACCTTCACCGTCACCCGGAGGTCGCTTTCGAGGAGCACCGCACGATGGCGGTCATCGTCGCGCGTCTCCGTGAGTTGGGGCTGGAGCCCCGCGAGGGCGTTGGCGGCACTGGAGTCGTGGCCGTGTTCGACACGGGGAGGCCCGGCCCCACGGTGTTGGCGCGCGCCGACATGGACGCGCTGCCAGTCGCCGAGGAGAAGTCGGTCGCATACCGCTCTACGGTGCGGGGGAAGATGCACGCCTGCGGTCACGACGGGCACGTTGCCGTGCTCCTCAGCGTCGCGGAGATCATTGTCGCGCGCGCGGCGCAACTCGCTGGCCGCGTCGCGTTCGTGTTCCAACCCGCTGAGGAGATCGTTAGGGGCGCGCAGGCCATGCTCGCCGACGGGGCCCTTGACGGCATTGCCGTCGACCAGGTGATCGGCCTGCACCTCTCTAGCAACGACCCGCTCGGCACCGTGGCGGTGCGTGAGGGGCCAGCGATGGCCGCCACCGACTCGTTCAAGCTGGTGGTCAAGGGCCGCGGGGGCCACGCCGCTTACCCGCACGCCTGCATAGACCCGATCGTTGCCAGCTCGCAGCTCGTCATGGGGCTCCAGACGCTGGTGAGTAGGGAGACCGACCCCGTCGACCAGTCGGTCATTAGCATCACGAGCTTTCATGGCGGCACCGCTTACAACATCATCCCGGAAGAGGTTGAGCTGAAGGGCACGCTCCGCACCTTCGATGCCGACACGCGGGCAAGGTTGCGGACGCGCATCTTGGAGGTTGCGGAAGGCACGGCCAAGGTCATGCGCTGCACGCTGCAGTCTGAGTGGTTCGAGGGCACTCCGGCGGTCGTCAACGATGCATATTCCGTCGCACGGTTCCGAGAAGTGGCGGCGCGCGTCGTCGGCGAGGATGGCGTAACGCTACAGGCGCCGATCATGGGTGGCGACGACATGGCGTTGTGGTTGGCTCAGGCGCGCGGCTGCTACTTCTTCGTCGGTACCAACTCGGGCCCAGACACCGCGTGGGCGCACCACCACTCACGCTTTGACATCGATGAACGCGGCCTCGAGATCGCAGTCAACCTGTTGGCCTCCGGCGTGTCCGACCTGATGAGCGGCGACTGACGACCGGCCGCAGAAGGACGAAAAGGGGGCGCCTCGGCAGACGAGGCGCCCCCTTGCTTGTGCGGAGGGTTAGAACTTGGCGCGTAGAGCCGCCACGACCTGGCTGACGGCGGTGTTCGCTGCCTCTGCGAACAGCGGCCCGACGGTCGGGTCGTTGTACGCCACGGTGCCTGCGAGGGGCACGTTGTTGACGTTGATGTTGGGGCTGCTTGCTTCGCCGGAGCCCTTCATGGAAACGACGACCACGCCAGTGATGATGTCGGTGGCGCGCACGTCAACCTCGATCTGGGCCTTGGTTTGGCCGAGCGTCACGCCGAAGAGGCTGCCGCCAGGGCGCGCCACTGTGGCGCGGGTGACGGTGCCAGTCACGACGTAGCCAGCGCCTGCCGCCTTGGCGAGGTCGACTGGGTCGAGCGACTCCAGGCCCTGCTTCTCCATGATGGTGAGGAGCTCGCTGCGCTCGACGACCACGTAGCAGCCTGACTCCTTGAGCAAGGTGATGAGGCGCGCGGTGGCGGCGTCTTCGACGCCAACGACACTAACGCCGCCTTGGCTCGAGGTGTTCTGGAAGTCGACGACGGCGACGGTCGGGATGGGGTCCGACACGCAGGCCGTGGGTCCGGCCGCGACCTCGGTCGTTGGCGCACAGGCGCCGAGGGCCACTAGTGTCGTCAGGAGCAGGGCTAGTAGTGGTCTACGCTGCATACTTTGGTTCTCCTCTTCGCGACGGAGTTCGCCGCCAAAACCCTGGATTGAACAACTCAGACAGGCTAGCAGAACGACGTCAAAGCGCCATCAATTCCAGAAGCGCCGCGGAACCACTTGCGTGCACGCTACCCAGCTTCAGGGCGTCAGGCGCTGGGCGTCTCGTGGGAAAGCGCGGGCGAAGCGGATGTTGTGTATGCCCAATAGCAACGCCGTCAGCCGCTCCGCGCCGATCGCGAAGCCGCCATGCGGAGGCATGCCGTGCTTGAAGACCTCGATGTAGTCAGCGAACGCCGCCTCGTCCATGTTGCGCTTGCGCAACTCCTGCACGAGCACCTCAGGCCGGTGAACGCGCTGTCCTCCAGAGGTGATCTCGACCCCGCGGAAGATGAGGTCGAGGCCTCGCGTCAGGCCGTTGTCGAGCGGGTACGTATAGAACGGGCGCGCCGCCTGCGGGTAGTTCGTGACGAACACGAAGTCGGAGCCGTGCTCCTCCTTGGCCCAGCGGCCGATCAAGCGCTCGGCTTCCGGGTCGAGGTCCTTACCGCCCGAGGTGTGGCCGTAGCGTTCACTGACGAGTTCACGCGCGGCCAGCAGCGGTATGCGCGGGAACTTCACCGTGCGGTCCGGCATCTCTGCGCCCAACGTCGCCAATTCTGGGGCGCAGCGCTCCTCCACGCCCGCCAGCATGGACTTGAGGAGAGCCTCCTCCAAGTCCATCACTTCATCCTCGTTGGAGATGAAGCCGAACTCGACGTCGAGGGACAGGTACTCGGAGAGGTGACGGTGGGTGTGGCTCTTCTCGGCGCGGTAGACGGGCGCCGTCTCGTACACGCGCTCGAACACGCCGACCATGATCTGCTTGTAGAGCTGCGGTGATTGTGCGAGGTAGGCGCGGCGGCCGTAGTAGTCGACCTCGAAGAGGTTAGCGCCCCCCTCGGCCCCTGCCGAAACGAGCTTGGGCGTGAAGATCTCGGTGAAGTCATGCGCGTCGAGGTACGCACGGAAGCCTCGCACTAGCTCGGCCTCGACCTTGAGTACGGCGCGGGTCTTGGGGCTGCGTACCGTCACGTGGCGGTAGGCAAGCAGCGTCTCAGGGTTGGCGGTCCATTCTTCCTTGGCCAACTCGACTGGTGGCGCCTGCGTCGCCTCGCTGATGACCTCGAGGGCGGAGCCCTGCACCTCGAAGCCGCCTGGCGCCTTCTTGTGCGCCACTACCTTGCCGGCAACGCGGACGCTGCTCTCATGTAGCGGCAGGGCCGTGTCTTCGAAGACGACTTGCGCCACGCCGCTGCGGTCGCGGAGGAGCAAGAAACCGATGCCGCCGAGGTCGCGGCGGTTGAGAACCCAGCCCTGCAGCGTTACCTCTGCGCCGACGTGGTTGCCTAGGTCGCTTACCAGTACGCGCGCGGCTGGCTCTGACTCGTGCCCGCCCCCTGTGTTGCTCGCCATGGCCGTGCCTCCAGTTACCCGTTCAACAATCGCGAAAGCCCCCGAGGAAGTGTGGTCCTCGGGGGCTTCGATGACTATGAAGTACAGCGCTACGCCCCGAGCAGCCTCGAAGTGAGATTATCGTCTCGGCGGGAGTGCGTAGCCATGGGCGGAAGTGTAACAACTGCCGTACTGAGCGTCAACTTCGACTAGCCGTTCGGGTGCGCGGCGGCTCATTCAGCGTCAGCGCTCCTCGATCAGCCCCTCCGTGGCGGCCAGGATGCGCGCGAGGTGCTCCCTGTCTTTCGGGCGGTTGAGCCGCTTCTTGAACGTGACCACCGCGGCGAGGGTTACGCATGGAACGCCAGCTACTAGTTCGGCGTGCTCGATGAGTTCATCGCCGTCGGCGCCTAACCAACCGTCGAAGAGCTCAACGTCGTCGTCGACCTCCACGACTTGGTCGATGTCGCCCTGCACGAGCCTGGCGGCGCCATGCTCCACTAGCTCGAGCGCGCGGTTCCACGCGGCGCGGCGGCAGACGATGTCCAGGTCGCCTGCCTCCTCCAGGATGCCGCGCAGCACGAGCGAGGCGGTCGAGTGTACGGCGTAGTCGCCTGCCGGGAGCTGAAGCTCTGCGAGTCTCTCCTGGATCTGGGTAGCGTTCACGAGTGAGTTTACGCCGCTCGCTAGCATTACGATGCGCGTGTGAAGCAGTTGTCTAGTGACCAGACCGAGGCCGTCATCGCCATGGCGCTGGAGTTCGCTCGCCAGGGTGAGACCGCGCAGCTCATGGAGCTCGTGGCGCACGGCTTGCCGATCGACGTGGTCGACACCGAGGGGAACACGCCACTGATGCTGGCGGCGTACCGCGGCCAACTGGATACGGTGAAGGCGCTGCTCGCCAGAGGCGCCGACGTCGACTTGTGCAACGCTCGCGGTCAATCGCCGCTAGCAGGGGCCATCTTCAAGGGCGAGGACGAGATCGCGAAGGCGTTGCTTGCCGCTGGCGCCGACCCGGACGCTGGCACGCCGAGCGCCCGCGCAACGGCGGAACTTTTCGGCCGCAGCGCTCTCATGGAGTGAGAAAACGGCCAGGACGCCGAACTGCGCCCTGGCCGTGACCAGGCTTCGGCTAGTTACGACTAGCCCTCGTGCAGCGCCTTGATGGCCTGGCGCACGCCAGCGCCGTAGGCCGGGTCGGCCTGGGTGCAGTGGCCGATGTGGCGTTCGATGGTGGCGGCGGACGCGCCCTTGATGGCGCGCGCCGTGTTGTCGAACAACGCCTGCTGCTGCTCAGCGTTCATGAGCCTGAACAGGTCGCCCGGCTGCTCGTAGTAGTTGCTGTCGTCCGCGCGGTAGTCGTGGCGGCCGGCGGTGCCAGACAGCGCCAAGGCCGGCTCTGCGTACTGCGGCTGGGCCTCCCAGTTGCCGTAACTGTTGGGGGTGTAACCGGCGGTCGCACCGTGATTGCCGTCGACGCGCATCTGGCCGTCACGGTGGTAGGTGTTCGGGTGCGCGACCCCGCGCGGCTGGTTCACCGGAATCTGGTGGTGGTTGACGCCTACGCGGTAACGCGCGGCGTCACCGTACGAGAAGAGGCGCCCTTGCAGCATGCGATCAGGCGATACGCCGATACCAGGCACGAGGTTGGCTGGGGTGAAGGCGGCCTGCTCGACGTCGGCGAAGTAGTTCTCCGGATTGCGGTTCAGTTCGAACTCGCCAACCTCGATGAGGGGGTAGTCCTTCTTCGACCACACCTTCGTTACGTCGAACGGGTGGAAGCGGTAGTTGGCCGCCTCGGCCTCTGGCATTACCTGGATGTAGAACGTCCACTTGGGGAAGTCGCCGCGGTCGATGGCCTCGAGCAAGTCACGCTGCGACGACTCGCGGTCGTGCGCTACGAGCGCGGCCGCCTCGGCGTCCGTCAAGTTCTTGATGCCCTGCTGGGTGCGGAAGTGGAACTTCACCCAGAAGCGTTCACCGGCCGCGTTCCAGAAGGAGTAGGTGTGCGAACCGAAGCCGTGCATGTGGCGGTAACCGTCAGGGATGCCGCGGTCGGACATGAGCACCGTCACCTGGTGCAGCGCCTCCGGGAGGTTCGTCCAGAAGTCCCAGTTGTTCTCTGCCGAGCGCATGTTGGTTCGTGGGTCGCGCTTCACGGCGCGGTTCAGGTCGGGGAAGTGGTGAGGATCTCGGTGGAAGAACACGGGGGTGTTGTTGCCGACCACGTCCCAGTTGCCTTCTTCGGTGAAGAAGCGCAGTGCGAAACCGCGGATGTCCCGCTCGGCGTCCGCCGCGCCGCGTTCACCCGCGACGGTGGAGAAGCGCGCGAACATCTCCGTTTGCTTGCCGACCTGCGAGAAGACGGCCGCACGCGAGTACTTTGTGATGTCGTGGGTGACGGTGAACTTGCCCCAGGCGCCAGAACCCTTGGCGTGCATGCGGCGCTCTGGGATGACCTCGCGGCTGAAGTGCGCCAGCTTCTCGAGGAACCAGGCGTCCTGCAGGAGGATCGGGCCGCGCGGCCCGGCGGTGATGGCGTTGTCGTTGTCTGCGATGGGCGCGCCAGCGGCAGTCGTCAGTGGCTTCTTGGCATCGTCGTTGATGGGGTGTCTCCTTTTCTCACGTTGCGCATGTTCGGCTTGCGGTAGGTGCGCGCCCGGCCAGTGGCTGGCTGCCCGAGCTAGTACTCCCAGTATGCCATCGGTTGCGTGAGAGCCGTGTTCCGGGCGCTGGCGCTCGGCGCCGCCGTTAGGTGGGTCGTTCGAGGAAGCGCTGCAGCGCGCGCATGGCGGCAAGCGCCCGCGGGAAGCCTACGAACATGGCGCTGTGGATGATGACCTCGCGCACCTGGCGCTCGCTAGCGCCCGACCGCATTGCGCCACGGAAGTGCGTGGGGAGTTCGTTGACGCCGTCCGCCGCGGTAAGGAGGGCGACTGCTATGAGCTCGCGCGTGGCTAGGTCGAGGCCAGCTCTGGCGAAGACTTCGCCGTAGGCGACGCGCTCGACCAGTTCGCCGAGATCGGTGTCGGCCGCCGCCAACGCCGCGCTGATGCGGTCAGCTTGCGAACCCCAGATGGCCTCACGGGGGTCGCCTGCATGGTGCTCGACGAGGAAAGCGACGACGCCGGAGTGCACCGTAAGTTGCACTTTGCTGCCGTTGGCGGCGTTGGATAGGCCCAAACCGCTGCCCAGGGGTAGTGGCGCGTCGCTAAGCGGGAACTGCACCCCCTGCGTCGTCACGCGGCAGCCTGGCTCGAGCGCGAGGAGGCTGACCGTCGTGCCTGGCGCCAACTCGCGCTCGAGAACCGCGGCGGGAGTAGCGACGTGTGCCTCGTGGTTCCCCGCGAACAGCGCTACTTCGCGCCCCTCCACCGCTAGGCGACCAGCGATGAGCAACGCGCCGAAGCTCTGGTCGAGGCGGCTTCCGAACGCACCGACTACGGTCGCGCGTGTAGCGCCCCGCGTCCACGCGGCCGCGAGAGCGAGCTCGAGGTCAAGCTCGTCCTTCGCCTGTGGGTGGCGCTCGACGGGCACCTGTTCGTAGCGTTCGAGGTCGCGGGCCTCGACGCTGTCTAGATCGCCGACGATCAGGTCAGGGGTGACGCCCAGGATGCGAGCGTGCGCCAACCCGCCATCTGCTGCGATGACCAGGTCCTGTGCGGCCAGCAGCAGCGGCCAGAGTTGCGGTGCTGGCAGGGTGCCGCCAGCGAGTACAAGTGCCGTGCGTTGCGCGGGTGTCATGCGTCGCTCCCTATGCTGCGCCACGCCTCCGGCGGTACGTGTAGGCCGAAGCTCGCGCCCGGCGCCGGGTGTTCTGGCAGCTCGCGGTCGAAGCCGCGCCAGATCACGTTCACCCCCCAAGCCTCTGCGGCCAGCGTAAGGCGCCAGGCTAGCCCCTCGCGCGCAGCGGTCGCCACGCGCACGTCAGTGTTGCCCGTTCCAGTCACCCCTAAGCGCGTCAGGTCGGCGCGGAGCAGCAGCGCGCCGTCGACTGCGGGCAGTGGCGCGCCGTTCGGCGCGGTTTCGTACACGTTGTCGTGCCCCAGGAAGCGGGCCGCCCAGGGTCCGGCTGGTCGGGCGAGCAGCTCCTCGCTCGTTCCCACCTGCACTATGCGGCCCTGGCGCATGAGCGCAACGTTGTCTGCAACGGTGAAAGCTTCGCCCTGGTCATGCGTGACGTAGATGGCGCCAGCGGGCAAGCCACTCAGGATCCCGCGCAGCTCGAGCTTCAGGCTCTCACGCAATCTAGAGTCGAGGTTCGAGAGCGGCTCGTCGAGGAGGAGGAGCCGCGGTTCGGGCGCCAATGCCCGCGCTAACGCCACCCGCTGTTGTTGCCCGCCGCTTAGTTCATTGACCTTGCGGCGCTCCAGGCCAGCGAGCCCTACGAGCGCAAGGAGCTCCTTGACCCGCGCTGCGCGCAGCGGTGCTGGCACCCGCGCTTCGACCAACCCGAACGCTGCGTTGGCGCCAACGTCTAGGTGGGGGAAGAGCGCGTAGTCCTGGAAGACCATCCCGAAACCGCGACGCGCGGTCGGCGTGCGGGTCAAGTCCTCGTCGCCGATGGCAACGCCGCCCGCATCAGGGGCTTCAAGGCCGGCAACCAAGCGCAGCAAGGTGCTCTTGCCGCAACCGCTCGGCCCGAGCAGCGCCAGCGTCGTGCTGGCAGCAAGCTCGAGCGTTACGTGGTCGACGGCGGTCACCGCCCCGTAGCGCTTCGTCAGCTCGGTGAGGCGCAGGTTCACGGCGCTGCTGTGGCGGTGCGAATGGCGGCTGGCATGGTCTTGGGCATCATACCGGCGCGAGCTGACCGCTCAGAACTCGCTGCGGCCGCGGCGTTGCAGTACCAGCATTACGGCAGCAGTGAGGCCCATCAGCACCACGCCAAGCGCTAGGGCCTCCCCGTAATTGGTCGCGCCTGGCCTGCCTAGGCGATCGAAGATGGCGACGGGCAAGGTGGCGAACTCCGGCCTGACGAGGAGCAGCGTGGCGCCGAACTCGCCCATGGAGACGGCGAACGCGAAGGCCGCAGCGGTGAGGAACGCCGGCCGCAGGAGCGGGAGCTCGACGCGCAAGAGCACACGGAGGGGTCCCGCTCCCAAGGTGCTGGCCGCGGCAGCCAAGGCAGGTGGTTGGGCGCGGTACGCGGGGAGCAGCGTGCGCGTCACGAAGGGGAACGCTAGCAGGGCGTGTGCGAGAGGTACGCCCCAAACGGAACCGACCAGGGCAGGGTAGGCGAGTAAGTAACCGAAGGCGAGGGTGATCGGACTGGTAGCCAGCGGCAGGAGACTGGCCTGGTCGAGCCAACGCCAACCGCCGCGCGCGATCGCGTAGGCGAAGAGGAAGCCGACGAAGAGCGCCAACGCCGCACTGCTGAAAGCGAAGCCGAGCGAGTTGCGCAACGCTTGCCACAAGTCGGTGAACCCAACCGTGTGCGCCGGGGTGAGGAGCCCGAGGTAGTTGCGCGCCGTCGGCCACGGTGAGCCTGGGCTGGCGAACGACTGGACGCTCAGGGCGAGCAGAGGCGCGAGCACCAAGGCGCTCGTCACTAGGAGCGTGCCGCCGAGCAACACGTGCGCGGTGCCGCGCGGTGCGCGCGTGGCGTCGCCCGGTGCCACGCTCACTGCCAGCCGTTCCTGCAACCGCGTGTAGATGAAGCCAACCGCCACCATGAGGATGAGTTGCACGAGGGCGAGCGCGGCGGCGGCGTCCAACTCGAGAAGCCGGGCAGTCAAACGGTAGATCTCGACCTCGAGGGTGGCGAACTTGGCGGCAGGCGCGAGGATGAGGATGACCCCGAAGCTCGTGAAGCAGAAGAGGAAGACGAGCAGGGCCGAGGCCAGGGTGGCGGGCAGCGCAAGGGGGAGGGTGACGCGCCACAGCGTGCGCCACGGGGATGCTCCTAGGGTGGAAGCCGCCTCCTCGAGGCGCGGCGCCGCGCCTTCGAGGAAGCCGCCGACGACGCGCGCCACGACCGCGAAGTTGTAGAACACGTGCGCCAACAGCACGAGGATCAGGGTGTTGCGCAGGTCGGCGCCGAGCACCCCGCGCGGACCGACCAGTGCCAGGAACCCGATGCCAGCCACCACGGTTGGCATGACGAACGGCACGGAGAATGCCGCGGTGAGAGCGCGTTTGCCGCGGAAGCGGTAGCGGGCCAGGAGCAACGCGGTTGGCAGGCCCAGCGCCACCGTCAACAACGTAGATAGGAGCGACTGGCCTAGGGTGAATGCTAGGCGGCCGAGGTAGTAGGGGTCGGTCAAGGCCGCTAGGAACCCCTCGCCGAACGGTACTCCCGCAGTTGGGGCGAGGCTGCGAGCGAATATGACGACGATGGGTACGACAAGGAACGCGGAGAGGAAGAGGGTGGCTAGGGCGCCAGCCAGGTGGGTGACGGGGCTGCGCCGCATGCTGCAAAGCATAGGCCAACGGTTGCGCTGCCTGCTGGCTGGGAGGGAGGCCAGCGGTCCACGGTGGCCTCGTGTTACTTTGGGTGCACCACGCGCACTTCCCCTAGCGCCGCAAGGACTATGAGCCCCGTGCTGGCGCCGGTCAGGCGCAGGTAGGCGCGCACTTGGTCCTCGTAATGGGTCAGGGTCTCTGGCCTTGGTGCGCGGTCCGACTTCCAGTCGATGACGACTTCCGGCTTGCCACTGTCGTCGACGGCTATGGCGTCGGCTACGCCGCCCCACACGACCTCGTTACCCGTCACTGGGTCCGTTTCCACGCCGGACACCGCCATCTCCGCCACGAGCCTGCTGGCCAGTGCGCTGACTTCTGGCGCGTGCCATGCGCGTTCCGCCATCGCGGCGACCTCGTTGGGGTCGATGATCAGGTCGCCAACGTCAAGGGCCGCAAGTAGCTCGGCGGCGCGGTTGGTCAGTGCGTCGAGGTCGACCGCTGCGGAAGCGTTGATGATTTCTTCGAGGAGTTTGTGAAGCAGGATGCCGCGCGCCGTGCCGACGGATAGGCCAGGTTGGGGGAGGGCCTCGTCTTCGTTCGCGTTTAGCCCGGCGAGAACGAGCGCGCCAAGTGGGGGCGTGTACGCAGGTTCAACGGCGGGGTCGAGTCCACTGGCGGCGCCGTCATCCTGGCGACTCGGTGCGCGCCTCTCGACCGTGCGGGCGGCTCGTGCTACCGAAGCCGTCTGCTCGGCGAACTCCTCCGGTGACTGCGCGCGGTCCTCGCCAGCTTGCGCCCGGTGGGTGCCAGTTGCCGTAATGGTGAACGAGTGCCAGTTCGTCTCGTCCTGCCAAGGGGTGAGGTTGCACCAGGCGTCTGCGCCACTATCGAAGTCGAAGCTCGGCACCACTAGCAGGTCGCGCGCCCGCGTTGCCGTTACGTACCACAGGCGCATGCGTTCAGCGTGCTGGTCGGCCTTCTCGAGTTCGAGTAGTTCGCCAGCATCCTGGCCGGCCTGACCGAGAAGGCTCATCACGGGGCGGTTGCCGTGGCGACTGAACCACGGGCTCCTCGGTCCGTCGTTGCCCGCCATCGAGCTGACGGGGATCACGACGCGCCACTCGAGCCCTTTGGCCGAGTGCATGGTGGTGATGGAGATGGCGTCCTCAGCAGCGTCGATGCGGCCCTCGAGTTCGGCTTCCCCGGCTTGCCAAGCAGCCCAGACGTCATCGGCGTAGGCGCGCAGGCCACGCAATGAGTACGCCTTTGCGCCCTGCAAGAAGCGCCCTAGGTTGGCGAGCGCGCGGTCGGAACGGCCAGGGTGGCGGTCGACGAGCACCGGCCTTAGCTCGAGCACCTCGGTGGCGAGCGCTAACAGGGCGAACGGCGCCATGTCGTAGCGCGCTGCGCTTATGGGCGCGAGCCGGCCTAGGACCTCAGCTACTCGCGCCACTGGCACGATGGTCGGGTCGACCGCGAGGGTAAGGCGCGCGTCACCGGTCCGTTGCTCGAGCGCGTGAGCTACGTCGAGTAGCTCCTCGTCCGTAACGCCGATCATGGGCCCGCGCAAGAAGGCGCCAAGCGCGAGCGTGTTGTGTGGGTCAGCTAGCGCCGCAGTCAACGCGACGAGGTCCTGGACTTCCTGGCGCCGATAGAAGCCCTTGCCTGCTTGGCTCGCGACGCCGAGGCCTAGCGCTTCCAGCTCCCGTTCGTAATGCTCGAGCCCCGTGTAACCCGGCGCAAGCAGGGCGATATCACCTGGACTGACCGGTCCATCTAGCAGGCCGCTTGTGCCGGCGACGAGCTCGCAGCATAGCGCCGCAACAGCAACTGCCTCGGCCCGGCGCTTGTCGTCGATGGCGATCGCTGGATCTGGCTTGCGCGTGGCGGCAACTGGCGCTCCGTCTGCCGCCACGGGTGCTTCGAGCGCCCCCGGAGTGTCTGCTCGCGTTACGACTTGCAGTCTCACGAGCGCTGGCCCGGCCAGTGGCAGGCGGCGGGCGTCGAGGTCCGAGTAGCCGGCTTGGCCGGGGGCGGTCAACGGGCCGGCGAAAGTCTGGTTGGCGTTCGCCAGTATGTCTGGCACCGAGCGGAAGTTGTTGCTCAACCGCAGCGTCAAGGAACCGTCGTCGTGCGTGAGCCCAGCGCGCAGGGAGTTGTAGGTGCCTGAGTCTGCGCCTCTGAAGCGGTAGATGGACTGGTTGGGGTCGCCAACCACGAAGCGCGCCCCGGGACGGGCCGGCCAGGCGCGCCATTCGCTCGCCTGCCCCACGGTGGGCGCCACGCCGGTAAGGCGCCACACGATCTCGGCCTGCACGGGGTCCGTGTCCTGGAACTCGTCGACGAGCACGTATAGGTAGCGTTGCGCCAGTTCGACCCTTACTTGCTCGTTGTCCCGCAGTAGGCGGGCGGCGTTGGCAATGAGGTCGTCGAAGTCCAAACCCGCCCGCTGCCGTTTGGCCTCCGCGTAATCGGTCACTACCTCGTCTAGTGCCTCCATCAGCACGCCGAGCAAGTGGTCGGAGGCCATGGCCGCGAGCGCGGTAATGGCCTCGTCCAGGAGTAGATAGGCGTTGGCCACCACCTCGTAACTAGCGGTCGCGTCAGCTGCCGAGGCGCCGGTTGACCGCACCGCGCTCACCCACACCCCCTTGGCCTTCAGTTTCCTGACGCCACCGGTAGTAGTGAACAGAGGTCCTGGCTCGTGCTCCACCGCGGCGATGGCGAGGTGGGTCGCGCTTGGCAACGCACGCAGGCTCTCGGCGTAGTCGCTGACCTCCGCGGAGAGCTCGGTGAGCTTTTCTGGTGCGCTGCTCTCCGCCTCGACCAAGGCGCAGAACGTATCCGCGGCCGCGAGTACGGCGGAAGCGGCCGGTTCAAGCGCGCTAGGCGGCAGGTGCATGCCTGGGTGCGCCCGCATGAGCTGGGCCAGTTCCTTGATGCCCTTCAACCCGGGAGCTGCTGGATGCGTGAGGAGCAGTGCCAGTGGGTCGTCGGCATCAGGCCCGGCATCAGGAGCGGCCTCGGAGCCGAGGCGGCTGCGCAACCAGGCATCGAAGACGTCGTCGAAGAGGAGATCGGCCGCGCCTGCGTCGATGACGGTGGCGCCAGGGTCGACGCCTGCTTCGACGGGGTAGGGGAGCGTCAACTCGCGGGCGAAGCCGTGGATGGTCGTGCTCGTCAGCTCATCGAGGGTGGTCAAGGCGCTGGCGAGCCGTTCTCGTTGTGCGCTGGTTGGCGCTCCATCGCCGAACGCGGGCTGTAGGGGCGTTGGCACCTCGCCCAATGCGAGTTGCGCGACGTACTCACGCACCCGCGCCGCGAGCTCGGCCGCCGCGAGTTCCGTGAAGGTGATCGCGGCGATGCTGCTTGGCGCCACGCCCTCGGCGAGGAGCAGCGCAACGCGTCCGGCAAGGATGGCGGTCTTGCCAGAACCAGCTCCGGCCTCCACCAGCAGCCCGTGAGCCGTGTCGGTGAGTGCCGTGCGGCGCGCGGCGGCGTCCGACAGCGGCGTTGTCAGCCAGCCGCTCACGCCTCACGCCCCAACACGACGTCGAGCGGACCGCGCACGCTCTCGATGGCCTCGGCCTTCGTCTCCAGGTAGTTGCCCACGCCGTACGCCGGGTAGGCGATGCGGGTGGCGGCGAACGGCGACTTGAGGCCAGGGCCCGCTATGACCTTGCCTTGCAGGAGATTGGCGACTGCGAGAGTGGCCGACTCGGTGAGGGTGAGGATCGACGCGTCAGGGTCAGCGAGTGAGCGCGTGACTTCATGCCGTGGGTGTACGAGGATCGCCTCTACCGCCCACTCCTCGCCGAGCAATTGGCGCACTGCGACGGTGTAGAGCGTGCGCTGCAACTCCTCGCCGCCCTCGAGCCCTCCAGCTTCCTTTGGCGGCTTGCCTGACTTGAAGTCGAACACCCGCACGCGCATGCCATCGCGATCGAGTTCGAGGCGGTCGATGACGCCCCGGACCCGCAAGTCGGTGCCGGGGAGAACGACTGCGGCGTTCTGGCTCCACGGCAGAGCGGCACGCTCATCGTCGTTGTCTGCCCAGGTCGTGTACCCGAAGCGCACCTCAGCGTAGCTCTCCTGCCAGGCGGCTGGGCCGTCGTCGAAGGTCAGTGACCAGTGCGCCCACGCCTCGACTGCCCGCAAAGTAGCGCGCCAGAGGACGGCGGGTGGCACGGGGTGCTCGGTCTCCCACCTGGCCGCCACCTCGCGGCACGCCTGCGCAACGGCGGCGGCAACGCCCAGCGTGCCGTGAGCCCCCGCGGCCAAGAGCCTGGCCGTTAGCTCGAGCACCTCGTGGAGCAAGGTGCCGAGCGCCGCCGGATCGAGCGCCAGGAGGTCCCCCTGGGGCTCGGGGCGGTGCCAACCAAGCGCGTACTGGGCGACGAAGGCGTGGGGGTCGAGGAGCAGCGTCTTGAGCGAGGTGGCAGAGTGCGTGCGGCCAAGCGCGCCAACCACGGCTGGGTGGTGTGGTCGCACGACGCCGTCGTGAGGTGTGAGGTTGGGTGAGTAGTGCGAGGCGTACGCGCTGCGCGCCATGGCGATCCGCGGGTCGCTGCGTAGCTCGGACGGGCGGAAGGCGCGGCGGTCGGCTTCGCTGAGGGCGTGGATGGCGCCGGCAACGGGGGCGCTGCTTGCCTGCCGGTTGTGCAGTTCGGCCAGGAGAGGACTAGGCGCCTGCGCGCGGCCGTCTGCTCCACGCCGCGGCCACGACGCCACTACCTTCTCGCGCGTACCTGCTACTAGGGTGGAGAAGGTCTCGGCATCTACCTGCGCAACGCCCTTCTCACGTAACGCCGTCCCCGGCCGTAGCCGCTGAGGCAAGAGGGCGTCCTCGTCCGACCCGCGGCGTGGCCAAGATCTGGACGCTAGTCCAAGAAGGCGTGTCAACGGCCGCGGCCAAGACACCAAGGTGGCCGCCGGACCCCACAACACCGCGGTAGCCGGGTCGACGCCGTCCGAGACGCGCAGATCCTGCAGGGACTGCTCGAGGACGCTGACCGGGCCGTCTGCCAGCGCCTGGCGCCAGAGCGCTGCCGCGCTGCCGCTCAGCCACCGCCCGGCCTTGCCGGCGGCGGCAAGGCCGGGCGTTACGTCCGCCACGAGGCGCTCGACGATCAACGCCTGCTCTGGTTCGCGGGCGGCTAGCTGCTCGAGGGCGCGCCGCCACTGCGGCACGTTAACTAGGTAGGCGTCCGGCTCGAGCTCATCTGCCCACGTCTCTGGGATGATCGCTAGTGGGCCAACGTTAGCGGCGCGCGCAGCGCTCAGCATGCGCTTGACGCGCTGCTGCGATGGGCCCCTCACGAGCATGTCGGCGAGGGCGGCCGTTACCTGACCGCATGCCGTATTCATGGCAGGCAACCCGTGGGCAGCGTGCAGCTTTATGCCAGCGTTCTCGGCCTGCGTGAGGACGGCATCGTCGTATGTGGCAACGGCAACGGCGGCCATGGCCAGCTCCTCTGGCCGGCGCCCGGCGCTGAGTTGCGCGTGGACCCAGCGCAAGGCCTCAAGTGCCTCGTGGTCCGGATCTGCGCAACTGAGCACGCTGACGCTTGGCGTTTCCGGCCTTGCCGCCGACCACTTGATGCCTGGCGGCAGCCACGTTGGGGCGCTCTGCGAAGTGCCGAGCCAAGTGACTTCGACGTGCCCGGCGACGTCGGCTAGCAAGCCGCGGTAGAGCGGCGGTACGTCGGAAATCCGGTCCAGCTTGACCGGGCCAGTCAGCGTTGCCACCAGGTGCGCTCGTTGGCGTGCCAAGCCGACGATCTGGTTCGGGAGCAGCGCGCCTGCGCCCAAAGCCGTTGCCACGTGGCGCTCCAACGCCGCCAGCTCAGCCCACCTGCCGCCCTTGCCTGCATGGTCGGCGAGGACGATGTTGGCGTGCCACGCCGCGACTAGGGTGCGCGCAGCCGCGCTAGCGAACCCAGGCATGGCGGCCAGGTCCCGCAAGCTCCCCAGTTCGGCCACGGGCGGCTCTTGGAGCGCCGAGCGCACCTCGGCCGCGCTAGCTGGCCGCAGGAACCCGCCAGCCAACCGCGCAGCCAAGCCAGCAACGGTGGTTACCTCGTGCCCGATGCTTCTCTTGGCTGCAAGCTCGTCGCGCACGCGGCGCTCGCCAAGGCGGCCTGAGACTATGTGTGTTGCGCGGCCGAGCACTCGTGACCTCCTCGGTAATGGTTCTGCGAGGATAGCCCTAACCTGCGACAGGTAGCGCCGCACCGTGCGCCGGAGACGAGCTAGTCGTGCCGCATACGTTGACCACTTGACAAAAGACCGCGCCACCGCTAAAGTCCCTGACGATATGGCAGGCGTTCTCAACCACGTCTTTGCGCGGCGGCGCCACAGCACCGGTGCCAAGCCGCTCATGGGAGAGGACTGCCTGTTCGCCGCTAAGTAACTACTAACGTTTTGCGCAGCGACCGTGGGCGGCCCCCCAGAAGGAGGCTCCCACGGTCTTTTTCATGCCGTGTGGGTCAGCTACCAGCCCAGTTGAAAGCAGATGGCAAGACACTCGACACCAGAGCACCGCTCTGCGGAACAAGAGGCGAGCATGACCTCAAGCACGGCACCGTCCGAACGAAGAACGACAAGAGGTGCGTTCGGCCTTTCGACCATATTGCTGCGTTACCTGGCACCACAGCGCGGCTGGGCGCTCGGCATGGCGCTGCTACTACTTGTCGCGACGGGCTTGCAGCTCCTCGTGCCCCAGCTGTTGCGGCGCTTCATCGATGGCGCGCTCGGCGCAGCGCCCGGTGCGGAACTCACGCGCATTGCCCTCACGTTCCTGGTAGTTGCGCTGCTAACCCAACTCCTGAATGCCGTCGCGACTTACGTTGCGGCAGCGGTCGGCTGGACGGCAACGAACCTCCTGCGCGAGGACCTCGCCGCTCACACCCTCGACCTAGACATGGGATTCCATAACGCCCGCACTTCCGGGGAGATGATCGAGCGCCTCGACGGCGACGTCACGTCGCTCTCGAACTTCCTCTCCGTATTCTCCGTCCGCGTGTTCGGCGGCGCCCTGCTGCTCGTTGGCATCCTGGTCGCACTGTGGTTCGAGAACCGCCTGATGGGCGCGGTACTGACGGGCGTCGTGCTCCTCGAAGTCGTCGTGCTCTCACGGACGCGCCGCGCAGGCGTGCCTGCAACTCACCTCGAGCGCGAGGCGAACGCCAAGCTCTTCGGCTTCATCGAAGAGCGGCTGCACGGACTGGATGACCTGCGCGGCAATGGGGCGGGCGCCTACACGATGCACCGCTTCGGTGGGGTCATGCGCAACGTCTATCACGACACGCGCCGCGCTTGGATGCTCCGCAGCGTCGTGTGGCTATCGAGTTACGGGCTGATGTTGGTCGGCACGGCGCTAACCATCGGCACGTCCATCTACCTCGTCAGCCAGGGCGCCTTGTCGGTAGGCGCCGCTTACATGGTGTTCCAGTACCTTCTCATGCTTCAGAACCCCATCGAGCAGATCACTCAGCAACTGCAGGAACTGCAGAAGGCGGGGGCGGGCGTGCAGCGCGTAGGCGAGCTAATGAGCCTCACCCCGGCATTGCCGCGCGGTGGTAGCGAGCGTCTTCCTGCCGGGGCCTTGAGCGTGGAGTTCGACGCCGTCAGCTTCCACTACCCTGACGTCGGCCCTGACCAACTCACCCTCGAGAACGTGACCTTCAGACTGGCACCCGGCACGCGCTTAGGCCTTCTCGGCCGCACCGGTTCGGGCAAGACCACCCTCACGCGTTTGCTGTTCAGGTTGTACGACCCGACTTCCGGGAGGGTGAGGCTCGGCGGAATGGACGCCTCCGCCGCTGACCTGCAAGGGTTGCGCTCAAGCGTCGGCCTCGTCTCGCAGGAAGTGCAGCTCTTTCGCGGGAGCTTGAGGCACAACCTGTCGTTCTTCGACGACAGCGTTGGCGACGACCGCATCCTGGCGGTGCTCGACGAACTCGACATGCGCGAGTGGCTGGAGCGCCAAGAGCACGGCCTTGACACCGAGATCGACTCAGGTGGCCGCAACCTCTCCGCTGGCGAGGCGCAACTCATCGCGTTCGCGCGGGTGTTCCTCGCGGACCCCGGCCTGATCGTCCTCGACGAACCATCTTCCCGCCTCGACCCGGCGACCGAGAGGCGCCTCGAGGCCGCCATGGAGCGCCTCCTGGCTGGGCGCACGGCCATCGTCATCGCCCACCGACTCGAGACCGTCGAGCGCGTAGACGAGATCCTCGTCATGGAGGGCGGCCGCGTCGTCGAGCATGGCCGCCGCGACCGGCTAGCACACGACCAACACTCGCGTTACGCCCGCTTGCGGCGCGCGGCGTTGAGCCTCGACCTAAACGCGGCCGCCAACAAGCACGCGTTGGAGGAACTCGCATGACCTACTCCGCTAACCCGCTTCGGCTGATGCTGGCCTTAGGCCGTCAACGCCGCTGGTACTTCGTCATGACGAGCGTTCTGTGGGCGGTCATCCATAGCATGCCCGTACTGTTCGGGTTGGCGATGCGCGGCCTCTTCGACGCGCTAGCTGGTCCGCAGGCGGCCGGCCCTAACGCCTGGACTTACCTGGCACTCGGCCTCAGCGTTGACGCCGTGCGGCTCGTCGTGATGATCGGCGGCATCTACACCTGGGCGACGTGGTGGCTCGAGCTGACCCTGCACGTGCGCCGCTCGCTCCTCAGTTACCTACTCGAGGCGAGCGGTTCGCGGCGCCTACCAGACTCACCTAGTGAGGCGGTAACGCGCTTCCGCGACGACGCCAACGACATCGGCGAGTACTTCGAGCACTGGTGCGACTTCTGGGGCTTCGCTGCCTACGGAGTCGCCGCACTCGGCACCATGCTGCTCATCAACCCGCTCATGACGTTGCTAGCGTGCGTGCCGCTCGCGCTCACCATCGTCCTCACCGGCCTCCTGCGCCCGCACATCCGCAATGCCCGGCGCCGTAGTCGCGAGGCAACCAGCCGCGTGACCGACTTCCTCGGTGAGACGTTCGGCAGCGTGCAGGCCGTCAAGGCGTCCGGGCGGGAACCGTTCGTGCTGCGGCACTACGTAGCCCTGAACACGGTGAGGAAGCGGACGGCCTTGACCGACACGCTGCTGACGGAGCTCTTCAGGAGCGTGACGGACAACATGGTGAACATCGCCACCGGGATCATCCTCCTGCTCGGAGCGACAGCCCTCGAGGACGGTTCATTCACCGTTGGCGACTTCGCGCTGTTCGTCACGTTCCTGCCGCGCCTTACGAGCGTCATGTCGTTCATGGGCTTGATGGTCGTGCAGCACAAGCGCACGGGCGTGGCGTTCGAGCGCCTCGGGCGCCTGCTCGTCGACGCGCCGGTAGCTGCCGTCGTCACCCCCCGCGAATACGACCTCGAGAACGCTCAAACGCCGTTCGTGCACGCGGACAAGGAAGTACAGCCGTTCGAGCGCCTAGACGTGGCTGGCCTGACTGCCCACCACCCTGGTGGCGTTGCCGGAGTTGCCGACGTGAGCTTCTCTGTCGAGCGAGGCGAGTTCGTGGTCGTGACTGGCCGCATCGGTTCTGGCAAGACGACTCTCCTGCGCGCCGTGCTCGGACTACTGCCGGTCGAGGCAGGGACGGTCTCGTGGAACGGCGTCGTCGTCGAGGACCCAGCGTCGTTCTTCACCCCTCCACGCAGCGCGTACACCTCGCAGGTCCCGCGACTCTTCTCGGACACGCTGCGGGAGAACGTCCTGCTCGGCTCAGGGCTTAGTGACGCCGACGTGGCCGCTGCTCTCGAGCTAGCAGTGTTGGGCGACGACCTGGCGGGCATGCGCGACGGGCTCGACACCGAGGTTGGCACCCGCGGCGTGAAGCTCTCAGGCGGCCAGGTGCAGCGCGCGGCGGCAGCACGCATGCTGCTGCGGCGGGCACAGCTCCTCGTGTTCGACGACATCTCGAGCGCCCTAGACGTCGAGACGGAGAGGCGCCTGTGGGACGGACTCTTCACAGCAGGTGAGACGACCTGCCTCGTCGTGTCGCATCGCCGCGCCGCGTTGGAGCGCGCCGACCGCGTGATCCTTCTAGAGGGCGGCCGCGTGGCGGCGCAGGGAACCCTCGCGGAGGTACTCGCCAGCTCGCCCGAGTTGGCGGCACTCCTCAGCGGTGAGCGCTCACCTGACGCTGGCAGGGCCGCGGCCC
>DASSXV010000015.1:0-54211 GCA_035703635.1 Trueperaceae bacterium
TCGACGACGAGTTCTGGCCGTTCCTCCTTGAGGCGGTAGACGAAGTCGTAACGCAGCGGAGGGATGGTGCGGTTCTCCTTAGGGCTGAGGCCCTTCAACCACGCCTTGCGCGCGTGCACGATGAAAGCGTCGGCTCCAGCCCCTGTAACCGTGTCGACGAAGGCGAGCATCTCCTCGAAGGACTCCTGCTCGTCAACCCCGAGGCGGTGCTTGACGGTGACGGGCACGTCGACGGCGTCACGCATCGCCGCAACCGAGGCAGCGACCCTCACCGGGTCCTTCATCAGGCAGGCACCGAAGTTGCCGCTCGTGACGCGGTTGGAGGGGCAACCCACGTTGAGGTTGATCTCGGCGTAGCCGTGCTCCACCCCGATGATGGCAGCGCGCGCCAGCAGGTCCGGATCGTCGCCGCCGAGCTGCAGCACCACCGGCCCCTCGACGGGGCTGAACGCCAGCAGACGCTCGCGGTCACCGTGAATGGCGGCGTTGGCCGTCACCATCTCGCTATAGAGGAGCGTGCTGCGCGTTATGCCACGCAGCAGATAGCGGAAGTGACGGTCGGTGAGGTCGAGCATGGGCGCCACAGACAGCGGCCGTGGCGCTTGGCGTCTGAGGGCGTTCAGGCCAGCGACTCCGCGCCAGCCGGCGCTACTTTGCGGGGTTTGCGGAAGACGATGTTCTCCCACTCGCCCTGCTCGACGACCTCGAGGTCTGGGTTGGCGGCGCGGAAGTACTCGACGACCTCCTGCACCAGATCATCAGGACTGCTGGCTGCCGAGCTCAAGCCCACAGACGTTGCGCCTGCGAACCACTCCGGCCGCAAGTCCTTGACTGACTCGATGCGATGAGCGTTGCCAGTAAGGTCAGCTGCCAACTCGAGGAGCCGCATGCCGTTCGAACTAGCCGCGCTCGTGACTACCAGGAACACGTCAGCGTGCTCTGCGATGGCGCGGACCGCGTCCTGGCGGTTCTTGGTTGCGAAACACAAGTCGTCGGACGGTGGCACGACTAGCTCGGGGAAACGCTCCTTGAGGAGATCGACGGTGCGCATGGTGTCGTCAACAGACAGGGTCGTCTGGGTGATGACGACGACGCGTGTCGGGTCGGGCACCGTGACGGTGCGCGGGTCCGCGAGGCCTGGGTCGTGCTTGCGGTTGCCTAGCACCGCCACCACCGTCGTCTGATCCGGTGCCTCGCCAAGGGTGCCAACGACCTCCTGATGGTGCGTGGAATCGCCGACCAAGAGGATGTGGAAGCCCTGGGCGGCGTACTTCTTCGCCTCGTTGTGCACCTTCGTTACGAGCGGGCAGGTCGCGTCTATGGTCGTGAGGCCCAACGCGTTCGCCTCGCGTCGCACGACTGGGCTTACGCCGTGCGCGCTGAAGACCACCGTGGAACCGATCGTCCTGCCCTCTGCCGCCGCGGCCGCTCGCGCGGCCTCGAGGTCTTCTAGCCGCTCCACGAAGGTGACACGGTGATCGTCCTCGAGCCGCTCAACGACCGTGCGGTTGTGCACGATGTCGTGGTACACGGCGATATCCCCTTCGCCCGCGGCGCGGGCCTCGATAGCAGCTTCCTTCACGGCGTCGATCGCCATGACTACGCCAGCGCAGAAACCGCGTGGCTTGGCGAGGTAAAGACGAGCGATGGTCACGGCGGCATTCTACCGGTGCTCTGCCGCGCTGCCCGTCGCGCTGGAACCTAAGGGCGCGGCGACGCGTGGCACGCACGCGAGCGGTTGCGCGCCTCATGGCCTCGTGATATCCTCCGCTTCGCTCAGGGAGCGCAGAGACTGCGCGTTGGGTTGCCCCCGAGGAGCGTCCGTGGGCGATTAGCTCAGCTGGTTAGAGCGCGTCGCTGATAACGACGAGGTCAGTGGTTCGAGTCCACTATCGCCCACCACAACGAAGTAGCCGAACTAGACGTAGCGCGAGGCCACCCCTGCCTCGCGCTACTCGCGTTGTATTCGTTGCTCAGCTACCTGCGAAGATCGCGGTGCTAGCCGCCAGCTTCATCTCTAGCCTGAAGGTAGCGTTGCCGCGCTGGACGGTAAGGGTGACGACATCCCCGATGTTCTGGCTGCGGATGAGGGCAAGTAGGTCGTAGAAGGTCGGTGTCGGCGTGCCGTTGACGGCCACGATGACGTCCGCGACGGGCTCGAGCGTCACCGTACCGTCTTCGTTCACGACCGTCTCCTGCTGCAGTCCCTTGAGGCCAGCCAGGTCGGCGGGGCCACCTGGTGCGACACTATCGACGATCGGTCCTGGGCGTGAGCCTAGGTAATGAGGGCTCTTCGCTGGGTCGTAATCAAGCCCGTCGCGCCAGCGGAAGCCAACCACGGGCACGTCTCGCCGTTGCCCAGCTAGCACGGCGTCCACGAGATCGCTGCGCTGCGTGACTGGCACGGCGTAACCGGCGAAATCACGGGCAAGGCTCAGGCCTTGCAGGAACGGCGGCACGTACGACTGCGAGCTCATGGCGTTGGGGTTGAAGCTGATGTAACTGACGACGCCAACGGCTTCGCCGCGCGCGTTGATGACGGGGCCACCGGAGTCGCCTGGCGCGAGCGAGTTAGTCAGTTCGATGGTGTCGCTCGCGAAGTCCGCGCGGCCCGCTTGCACACCAAGGCGCGTAACCCTACCTGCGCGTGCGCCCATGAAGTCGTCGCGGCTGTTGCCGATGGCGACTACGCCCGTGCCAGGGCTCGGCAAGCGCGCCGCGAGCGGGATGAACGGCACTGGACTGCGCACGTCAGCTTTGAGGGCAGCCAGGTCCATGTAGGCGTCGAAGCCGACAAGCTCGAGGTTGTACTCCTGGCGTTCGGTGGTTACGGCCACGAGCCTAGCGCGGCACGGGGCGGTGGTTTCTGCCGTAACGACGTGATACGCCGTGAGCAGCAGGCCATCCTCTGAGACGAAGAAGCCCGTCCCAACCCCGAGCACATGGCTGCCTGCGCCGATGCAGCGCGCCTCGAGCCTCACCGTGGCGTCTCGCGCCTTGTCGAAAACGGTCAGGAGTTGCCCGGTCGGCGCCTCGATGGCGGGTGAGGTGCCTGCCACGTGCATGAGCTGCGGTTCTGGCCGCAGTTGGCTACCTAGGACCGCCGTGAGCGCTAGGAGCGCGAGCAGCACCCAAGTGAAGGCCCGGACCTGCCGCAGGCGCTTGACGCCGGGCCCTGGAGGGGTTGCGTCAGCCGGTTGGTCGGGGTAACCGTGAACCGCGGCTCCTTCGTAGCGTCCTTCGTTGTCGCTCGACGCACGCAAGCTGTGTTCGTCGCTCGTCAGCTGATTCTCATCTGGAAGCTGCCGTGGCTGGCCTTCACTCGGGTCCATGGTCACATTATGAGGGGCTTTCGCGACAGCCAAGTATCATGCGTCGCATGTCTCATTTCGTGAATAACCATGGGAATGCCGATTACGCTGCCGTGCTACGCGAGATGGCCGCTCGCGCACGCGCTTGGCAGGGTCCCATGGTGATCGTTGCTCACGTTGATCCCGACGGTGACGCGTTAGGCAGCGCCTTGGCTCTCGCTCGCGCGCTGCGTGCGCTTGGCAAGTCCGTCGCCGTGCCCCTCACGCCCCCGGCGTACTTGGCCTTCCTGGCGGAGGAAGGCGAGTTGTCTGCGCCGCTACCGGAGCTGCGGCCGGGAACGCTCCTGTTCGTCCTCGATGTCGGCGAGCCACGGCGTGCGGCCGGGGCGCCGTTGGAGGGCGCCGCGGCCATATTCAACCTCGATCACCACGGCACCAACGCGCGTTTCGGTGACCTTGCCGTCGTAGAACCAAGTAAGGCCGCGACTGCCGTGCTCATCAAGGAGTTCATCGACGCGCTTGGCGTCACCTGGTCGAGTGACATGGCCACCGCCTGCTTGGCTGGGCTCTTGTCCGACACCGGCAACTTCCGTTTCGGGAACACCAACCGCGAGGTGCTCACTGTCGCGGGCGAGCTTATCGACGTTGGCGTCGATTACGTCGCGCTTACGGATCGGCTGCAGTGGCGGGACACGAGCTACTTCGGGTTGCTCGCCAAGGTCATGGCGACGGTCAAGTTCGCCTTCGACGGGCGCCTGATTTATGCGGAGCTGACGGACGCGATGCGTGACGGAGACGCCGACGATGATTCCGACGATTTCGTTGGCGTCATCCGCTACGCAGAGGGCGCCAACGTAGCCGTGCTGCTTAAAGAGCGCGGCGCAACCGTGAAGGTCAGCGTTAGGACGCGCGACGGCGTTTCTGCGCAGCGCATCTGCCTGGCGCTTGGCGGCGGCGGGCACGTGGCAGCGGCTGGCGCCACCATCACGGGCACCATGGCGGAGGCGGAGGTCAAGATGTTGACCGCCGTCGAAGCGGAACTTAACCGCACATCGGGGGCTAGGAGTTGAGGCCCAGGCCAGACCAGCCGCGCCACTGAACGTGCGAAGGTCTTAGGCGCCTAGGTGCGCAAGGCGCTGAGCAGCGGCTGCAAGGTCGGGCAGCGCCGTCATGTCCGGCGCCACGGCGAGACCCTCGGCGGCGAGCCAGGGGAGCACGTGCTCCGTTGGGAGGTTGCCTACGAGTTCGTCTGCCGCGAAAGGACAGCCGCCAACGCCTCCAAGTGCGCCCTCGAACCACCTGACGCCGTAGCGCAAGGCAACGGCCAGCTTGTCGCGCCAAGCGCCCGGGGCGGCGTGCAAGTGCAAGCCCAGGCCGCCCGGCTCTGGCACGGCGTCTAGAACGGCCTCGATTGCGGCGGCGTTGGCGTTCCCCAGCGTGTCCGCCACCGCAATGCGCTTGATGCCTGCGGCCCGCAGGCGCGCCACCGCCGCGGCGGTGGTGGCCGGGCTCCACGAGTCGCCATACGGGTTGCCGAAGCCCATCGAGAGGTAGACGACCAACTCGATACCAAACGCTTTGGCCTGCTGTTCGAGTTCCGTTACCAACTCCCACGACTCGGCGACTGAACGGCCAACGTTGCGCTGCTGAAACGTGTCACTGACCGACAGCGGGTAGCCCACGCTCGTCACGCCGTTCGCAGCGCGAGCGCGTGCCAGCCCCCGCTCATTGGCGATGATGCATAAGAGGTCGACGCCGGGGCCTGCGACTAGGTCACTAAGAAGCGCCTCCGTGTCTGCCATCTGCGGCACCGCCTTCGGCGACACGAAACTCCCCAGATCGAGGTGGTCGAAGCCTGCTGCCAACAGGTCTTGGATGTGCCGCAGCTTGGCGCTCGTCGAAGGAACGTGCTTGAGGCCCTGCCACGCGTCGCGCGGGCACTCGACCCAAGTGACTTGGTCAGGGACTGAGATCATGGCTCAGTCTAGCCAGCACGCCGCGGCGATACGGTAACGGCATCGGCTACGGCCTAGTTACTCTAGGCGGCTGCCCCGGCTCCCTACCGCGCTTCCGCCGCCGTTATCTATACTTGGCAGCGTGTTGCAGACGCTCGAACTGCGCAACTTCGCCATCGTAGACGAGTTGGCGCTCGACCTCTCACCTGGCCTCAACGTCCTTACTGGTGAGACCGGCGCTGGTAAGTCGATCGTGGTTGACGCGCTCGAGTTGCTCAGCGGCGGGAGGGCGGACGCCAACCTCATCCGCGCTGGCGCGGAAGCCGCCTTGGTCCAGGCGACCTTCATAGGCTCGCCGCTCACGTCGGCGTCGCGGCGCCTCTCCGCCAGCGGGCGCCACGCCGTTCGGTTGGACGGCGAACTCGTCACCGTAGCCGAGTTGGCCGAGGCAGTCGGAGAGCAGGTGCGCGTCTTCGGGCAGCACTCAGCCCAGCAACTCCTATCCCCCGCCGCCCAGCGCGAGCAACTCGACCGCCTGCTCGCCCCAGACGAACTTGCGGCACTCGCCAGCCACCGCGCCGCCTTCAACGCCTTGCAGGGCACCACCAGCGCTCTCACGCGCCTCCAGGACGCACAGCGTGAGCGGTCACGGCGGCTCGACACCCTCGCCTTCGAACTCAAGGAGATCGCGGCAACCAACCCGCAACTTGGAGAAGACGAGCGGCTAACGGCCGAACTCGCGTCCTTGCAGCACGCGGAGCGCATAACGCAGGCGGGCGCTGGCGCGTTCGCAGCACTAGCCGGCGACGATGGCAACGCCGTTTCCTACGCCGCCGCGGCCCTTAGGGAACTCGAGACAGTGGCGCGCTACTCTCCTGCACTAGCTGCGCTAGCACGCGACCTGCGCGAGCTCGTCAGCGGCCTGGGGGCAGTAGGTGGGGAGGTCGAGGCGTTCCTCTCCGACTTCGAGGCCGACCCCCAACGCCTCGACGATGTCCAGGCACGCCTCGCGGCCCTCGAGAACCTCAAACGCAAGTACGGCCACGACCTCGAGGCCGTCGACGCCTACCGCAAGGCAGCGGCTGTCGAGGCAGAGGAACTACAGGGCGCCGACCAGGAGATAGTGCGCCTGGAAGCGCAAGCAGCGGCGCTGGCAGTCGAACTCGCAACCCTCGGGGCGAACCTAACCACGGCACGCATCGGCGCCGGCGCGGCCCTCGCAGCTGGGGTGTTACCGCTGCTCAAGCAGCTCGGCCTGCCGAACGCACGCTTCGAGGTGGCCATAACCCCGGCGACCAAGCGCTCGCGGAACGGCCAGGACGAGATCGCTTTCATGTTCGGCGCCAATACGGGCGAGCCATTGAAGCGCGCGTCCGACGCGGCGTCTGGCGGTGAACTCTCACGCATCATGCTCGCACTGCACCTCGTTACCGGCTCAGACTTGCCAACGGTGGCGTTCGACGAGGTCGACGCCGGCGTTGGCGGCGTGACCGCGGATCACGTTGGGTCGCTCCTCGCCCGCCTCGCCCGCGAGCGGCAAGTGCTGGTAGTCACGCACCTCGCGCAGGTAGCCGCCTTCGCGGACGCCCATTACAAGGTCGAGAAGGTCGAGGTCGACGGGCGCACCGTCACGCGCCTGCACCGACTGGAAGGAGACGAACGCACCAGCGAACTCGCGCGGCTCCTATCCGGCACCCTCACGGATGCGTCACTGCGCCACGCGAGCGAACTGCTCGAGCGCGCCCAGGCGGCAGCCGAGCGCGCTCCCACAGTGACCCCGCAGCGCGGCACGCGTCACACCTAAGCCACATGGCCACTGCGCTATGCTTGAGTTCATGGAGTCGCGCTCGCGCCATTCTGGAGTCGCTGATGGTGGACGCTGAAGGCCGCCACAACGGCGATCCGTGCCCGCGGTGCGGCGGCGTGGCAACCATCACCTACTACTACAACGAGGGGTTCGAGGAGCTCGAGTGCCCGGAATGCGGCTACTCATCCGAAGCCGCGGAACTTGACGCGCTCGCACGCTACGAATCCGAACTCGTCGAGGCTGGCGTCAGGCGCTCAGACGCTCGGCCCGGCGCCGGTCCCCAACCCGACTCGCCGCCGTACCCACGGCGCAGCCTCAAGGCATAGCTCGTGCAGGACGTCGCCAGAACCCACCGCTCAAGGCCGTGCGGTGGGTTCTGTTCATGTCTGGCCGGAACACGGTCGCAGTTAGGTAAGAAACGAGGGGTCGAGCGCCCGCAGCGCCGAAGCGCCGCCGCCGCAGTGCCCCGGAGGGAGAAAGCATGGACGTGAAGGTCGTTCTCAGCTCGGAGGAGATCATCCGCGGGCTTAAGCACTACCGGCGCATCGCCAAGCAAGACCTGCTCCGGGCGCCAGAGACCGTCAACCCAGACGCCTTCCGCACGCATGCCGAGGCGCGGCGCAGCGTCTACGCGGAACTCAGCCAGATAGCCGAGGTAAGCAGCCCTGGCGAAGTCGCAGCCGCTGCCCTCCACGCGTACAAGGCGCTGCCGTTCGTGACGGGCTCGGAGCGGCCAGAACACACCGAGATCAAGGGCCGCGAGAACGCGCTAGAGAACTTCTTCCTCATGATCGGACTCGAGAAGCGCATCCAGCGCGAGGCGCGCAGCATGCGGCCAACCCTGAACTCGCTTACCAACCAGGCTAGTCCTGACGTAGCTGCCGAAGCGGGCTGAACGACCGCAGCAGCAGGGCTCCTTAGCGTCCTGAGCGGCATCTGGGGCGTGGTACAACGGGGCCCGTGACGCTAGCTGACTTAGAGCGCCTGGCCGCCGAGCGTCCAGAAGCGCTGCATGAACTCTCTGAAAACCTCGTGTTCGGGGAAGGCAACCCGGACGCGCAGTTGGTGCTGGTGGGCGAAGCCCCAGGCGAGGACGAGGACCTCAGTGGGCGGCCGTTCGTTGGCCGCGCGGGCCAACTCCTCGACAAGGTGCTCGCGTCGGTTGGCATCGACCGCGACGAGGTCTACATCACCAACATCGTCAAGTTCCGCCCGCCAGACAACCGTAACCCTCGCCCAGAAGAGGTCGCGGCAGGCGAGTGGGTGCTCCTCGAACAACTGAAGATCATCAAGCCGCAGATCATCGTGCCGCTGGGTAACGTGCCGACGCAGTACTTTCTGCACACGAAAGAAGGCATCACCAAGACGCGCGGCAAGTGGCATGAATGGCACGACATCCAAGTCTTCCCGCTATTTCACCCCGCCTACTTACTACGTAACGCCAGCCGCGAACGCGGCGCGCCTAAGTGGATAACCTGGAACGACATGAAGGAACTCAAGCGGGCGCTCGACGCTCTGCCGCCAAAGGATCACGCCTTCCACCTGGATACCGCCGAGCAAGGAGCGCTCTTCTGACCCCCACCGAGAACCAAGAGGCCGCAACCAGCGAAGTACAGCGCCAAGCAGAAACCGAAGCCAGCGTCCGCTTCGTTGGGCTGATTCACGCACTGAGGGCGTCAGCAGAGGCGGCGATGGGCGACGACAGCAGCCCGCTACGGCTAGCGAGCCGCGACGGCGTAGCGGGCCGCAAGGCCGCGCGCCGCAGCCTCGACCTGCTCGAGATGCTACAAGTCAAGACGCTAGGCAACCTAGAACCTGGTGAGCGCGACGCCCTCTGGTCTGCATTACGCGCCGTGCGCGAGCGGCTGCAGGAGACGGCAGGCGAACTGCCCGTGCTGGACGCCTCAAGCGCCGGCCTGCTAACAGACGACCAAGCGTGAGAGCGTTAGTGCAGCGTGTTAGCCGGGCGGCCGTCCGCGTCGAGGCTCGCACCGTCGGTGAGATCGGCGCCGGCTTCCTCGTACTCCTCGGTGTGCAACCAGGCGACGATGCCGAGCTGGCTAAGCGCCTCGCTGACAAGGTCCGCAAGCTGCGCGTGTTCGAAGACGAAGCAGGCAAGATGAACCTGAGCCTCGAGCAGGTCGGGGGTGCCTGCCTGGTTGTCAGTCAGTTCACCCTCTACGGCAACGCCAAGGACGGCAACCGCCCAGGCTTCAGCGGCGCCGCGCGCCCTGAAGTGGCCGAGCCGCTCTACCTGGAGTTCGTGGCCGCCCTCAGGCAAGCTGGCGTGGCGGTGGCAACGGGCGAGTTCGGCGCCATGATGGACGTCGAGCTAGTCAACTCGGGTCCAACTACCCTGTGGTTAGACACGGCCGAGCTGTTCAGCTAGCGAAAGGGCGGGCAGCTTGCCCGCCCGGACGAACGCCAGCTGTGAGTCAGCCAGCCACGCGCGAAGCCGCAGGCAACGCGGTAGCGCCCTCGAACAAGTTGACCTCTTCGATGAAGCGCTTGAAGTGATACGAGGCGTCGTGCGGCCCCGGGCTGGCCTCCGGGTGGTACTGCACGCTGAACACCGGGTAGCGCGAATGCGCCATGCCCTCGAGCGTGCCGTCGTTCAGGTTGATGTGAGTGGCAACGAACTGCTCGCCCGGTATCGAAGCGATGTCCACGACGTAGTTGTGGTTCTGGCTCGTGATCTCGACGGTGCCGGTGATCAAGTTCTTGACGGGCGTGTTGGCGCCGTGATGACCGTAAGCGAGCTTGTGTGTGCGCCCACCGACCGCCAAACCGAGGAGCTGGTGCCCGAGGCAGATGCCGTAAGTCGGAAGTAGGCCCAGTAGCTGCCACACGGTGTCGTGGGCGTACTTGGGGCCCGCAGGGTCGCCTGGCCCGTTGGACAGCACGAGGCCGTAAGGGTTGAGGGCCATGATCTGCGCAGGCGTCGTCTGGGCAGGGACCACGATGACCTCCGCGCCGGACTGCTCGAGCTTGTAGACGATCGAGTGCTTGATACCGAAGTCGATGAGGACGACGCGCGGATGGTCCTGGAAGGTGGGCCGCGCGTAAGGCAGCGGCGTCGTTACCTCCGGCGTCATGTCGCGACCGTCGATGTCCTCATGGTCGCGGGCCTCTTGGACCAGCTCCGCCTCGAGCGCGTCATCCGTGTGACCGTGGTAGATGACGCCCTTGACGACGCCGCCGGAGCGCAGGCGGCGCGTTAGCGCCCGGGTGTCGATGCCCTCGATGCCGACGATGCCGTGCTGCTCCATGAACGCCTGCAGGTCCTGGTTGGCGCGGTGGTTCGACGACACTCGCGAGAACTCACGCACGATGAAGCCGCGGGCGTACGGCTTGTTCGACTCCATGTCGTACACGCTCACGCCGTAGTTGCCGATGTGCGGGTAGGTCATGGTGACGATCTGACCGTGGTAGCTGGGATCGGTGAGGATCTCCTGGTAGCCGGTCATCGAGGTGTTGAACACGATCTCGCCGACGGACTTGCCGTGCGCGCCGAAGGCGTAACCGTAGTAGACCGTGCCGTCTTCTAGCGCGAGGAGCGCGGGGGGTTTGGTGAGGAGCGACATTCCGTCACGCACATTAGCAGGTAGCGCCCTAGGAGACGGTGTGCGGAGGGATGACGGCGCCGGCTGGCACGGCCGCGTCGGTCAGTACGCTGTACGCGCCGATACGCGCACCCTCCCCCACTCGCGAGCTGCCGCGCAGCACCACGCCTTGCTCTAGAACGCAATCGCGGCCGAGCGCCACGCCGTCGTCGATGTAGGTGGTGTTCGGGTCGAGCATGGTAACGCCAGCCTTCAACCAGTGGTCGGTCACGCGTTGCCGTAGTATGCGCTCGGCCGTCGCTAGCTGGGCCCTGTCGTTGACGCCAAGCAGCTCGCGTTCGTCGGCCAGTAGCGTGCGCACCGGATAGCCGTCTGCGAGGTACGCCTTCGGCAGGTCGGTGATGTAGTACTCGTTCGCGGCGTTGTCGTTGCGCAACAAGGTGGCGCGCCTGAACACGTCGCTATCGAACAGGTAGACACCCGGGTTGATCTCGTTGAGCGCGCGTTCCGCTTGGGTGGCGTCCTTCTCCTCTACTATGGCGCTAAGCTCCCCGTTGCCGTTGCGCACTATCCGCCCTAGCCCCGTCGGATCGGCTGTCGTGCAGGTGAGCAGCGCCATGCCGCTCTCGTTACCTAGGGTGTTGACGAGGGCGAGGAGGGTGGCGCTCGTGAGGAGCGGCCCATCGCCGTTCAGGACGAGGACGTTACCTGTGAAACCGTCGAGCGCCGTGGCGCTCTCCCTCAGGGCGTGGCCGGTGCCGTAACCGGTGGAGAAGTCTTGCGTCACGAACGTTAGGCCGCGGCCGGCGAACCGCTCCCTTACTTCGTCACCTGAGTAGCCGACCACGACGACGGTGCGCGTGGGGTTCAGCGGCGCGACCGCCCTGAGGATGTGCTCGAGGAGCGGCCTGCCCGCCGCCTCGTGCAAGACCTTGTGCAGTCGAGAGTTCATGCGCTTGCCTTCGCCCGCGGCCAGCACGACGACGGCGAGTGGCGGCCGGGTGGCGCCCGCGGCCGTCACTTACTCCTCCGCGCGTGCCCGCCCTTGGAAGCATCTTTCCCCTGTGGTGGTCCGGACCCCGCGGCACCAGCGGCCGCCGGCACGATGGGCTTCGGGTATGGCGCGTTAGCGCTCCTGCGCACCATGAAGATGGCGACGATGACGATGACCACGCTCGCCAGCTGCGTGACAGTGAAGAGGCCGATGCCTGCCTTGTCGAGACCGTCTTCGAGCACAGCCTTGATGGCGAGGGGGTTGTCGCGGAACGTCTCCTCCAGTACGGAGCGCAGCACCGAGTACCACAGCACCATCTGCCAGAACGCGTAGCCGGGGCCCTTCCCGCGGTTCATGGCCCACAGGGTGATGAGCACGACGAGGATGCCGATCACCACCCCATAGATCTGGGTGAGGTGAACGGGCCCGCGGACGATGGCGCCGGTGCATTGGTAGAGGGGGATGTAGGAGCCGTCAGAGCACACGCCCGGGAACGCGCTCCACAAGTCTGGGCCGAAGACAAAGCGGCCGAACGCCCCAAGCGTCTGCGTGCCTGCTTCTGGCCAGGTGAAACCGACGGGCCAATTCGTGAGGCGCCCACCCGTGTCGGTGCCGTTCATGAAGTTGCCGATGCGCCCGCCGATGATGCCAAAGCCGGCGATGGGCGACATGGCGTCGAGGTACGCCCACATGTTGAGACGCTGCCACCTCGAGTACAGCCAGGTGGCGAGCATGACGCCGAGGACGCCGCCATGGATGCTGATGCCCCCCTGCCATACCTTGAAGACGTCACCAGGGTTGCCGTTCGGGCCGAAGAACGCCGCCGGGCTGGTCAGCACGTACACGACGCGTGCGCCGATGATGCCGGCGATGACGAGCCACACGGCCATGTCGAGGAGCTTCTCTGGGTCTAGGCCGCGCCTTGCCGCGTAGCGCAGCGCTAGCGCTGCGCCTGCCAGCACGCCGAGGGCGATGAGTAGGCCGTACCACCTGATGGCGAGCGGCCCTAGCTGAAAGAGGATCGGGTCCATGCAGCTCCTATGTGGCGCGCCCCGTCACCTGGCCGTGAGCCAAGCGCGAACCGCCTCACCCCGCGAAGAAGCGCGGGAACACGATGACACCAATTACTACCATTATGACGAGCTTCGCGACCGCACCACCGAGGGTACCGACGAACGCACCGACACCGGAGCGGACGGCGTCGTTGAGTGGCCGACCGACGAGCAACTCGGCGATGGAAGCGCCAGCGACGGCGCCGAAGAGGAAACCCCACGGCGGGAACACGAAGAGGCCGACGAACGAGCCGACCACCCCACCCCACGTGCCTGCGCGACCAGCCCCGTAGACTTTCGAACCGAGCCACGTGCCAACAAGGTCGAGGACTTGCGAGAGGACCGCCAGGAGCGCAACGTAAACGAGCACCTCGACGCCGAAGCGTTGGAACCCCATGATCGCGGCCGCGGCTAGCGCCCCGAGCGCCGCGATCGGCACGCCGGGCAAGACCGGCAATATCACGCCGAGCGTTGCCACGATGAACGCGACGAGGAAGATGGCGAAGGCGAGGACCGTCACGCGCGAAGCATAAGGCCTGTGATCAGCTCGCAGGTGGCGTTATGCGTTCCCCACGGATCTCCTCGACCGCGAAAGCGAGGGCAGTGACGACGCCAGCCAAGGCCGTTCCGGCCGCCGTAGGCGTGCCAGGCAAGTTGACGATGAGGGTGCCGCGCCTCACCCCGGCCAATGCGCGGGACAGCACGCCGAGCGGTTGCTCCTTGGCGACGGCAGCGCGCATCGCCTCAGGCAAGCCCCGGACTTCGCGCTCGATGACCTCGGCGGTAGCTTCGGGCGTGCGGTCGCGCTGGCCTAGCCCGACCCCGCCGGTGGTGAGGATGAGGTCGATCTCGCCAACGTCGGACCATACGCGCAGCTTCGCGCGGATGAGCGCCTGCTCGTCAGGCACGGCCTGGTAATCGACTTCGACGAACGGCCCGCCCTTGAGCACCTGCCTGATGGCCTGAGCGGTGCGGTCCTCACTCCCGGCCCCCACGCCTGTGCTCGACACCATGAGGATGGCTGTACGAATCATGCCAAGACTCTAGCCACACGTGTAGCGAGCATGAGCGGGCATCGGCCACATCGGTGGGCAAGCGCTGCCGTGCGTTGCCGAGGTGTACCTTAAGGTAAACCGCTCGACCGCGCCGCCCCGTGCCTCACGGTAGCCTGGCGCGGCGCGCAAGGCCATGGAGGTTCTTTTGAAGATTCACGAGTATCAAGCCAAGGAGCTGATGAAGCAACGCGGACTAGCGGTGCCCATCGGCCGTGTGGCGCACACAGTCGACGAGGCCGTCGAGGCAGTAAGGCCGCTGGTCGAGGCGAGCGGCAACCCGGTAGTGGTCGTGAAGTCGCAGATCCATGCCGGCGGCCGCGGCAAGGGCCGTTTCGTCGAGCACCCCGAGGTGGCAGGCGTCAACGTCGTCACCGCTGGCATCAAGGGCGGGTTGAAGGCCACCGAGGAGCGCGTGCGCGAGCTCGCCAAGGCCATGCTAGGTTCGACGCTCGTCACCATCCAGACCGGTGGAGCGGGCAAGCAGGTCAACCGCCTCTACATCGAACAGGGCATCGACATCGACCGCGAGCTCTACTTGTCCGTCGTTCTAGACCGCTCGACCGGCCGCAACGTCGTCATGGCCTCGACGGAGGGCGGCATGGACATCGAAGAGGTGGCTCACAGCGCGCCGGAGAAGATCCTCCGCGAGAGCGTCGACCCGTCCGTTGGGCTACTCGACTTCCAGGCGCGGCGGTTGGCGTTCGCGCTCGGATTGACAGGTGACGCGCATAAGAACGGCGCGCGCTTCATCCGCGCCCTGTCTGCCCTCGCCACCGACCTCGACACCGACATGGTCGAGATCAACCCACTTGTCGTCACGAAGAGCGGCCAGGTCATGGCCCTCGACGGCAAGATGAGCTTCGACAACAACGCGCTCTTCCGCCACAAGGACCTCATCGAGATGCGCGACTTGACGGAGGAAGACTCCGCGGAAGTCGAGGCGAGCAAGTTCGGCCTCTCGTTCATCAAGCTGGAGGGCACCATCGGTTGCCTCGTTAACGGGGCTGGCCTAGCCATGGCGACCATGGACACCATCAAGCAGGTAGGCGGAGAGCCAGCGAACTTCCTCGACGTCGGCGGTGGAGCGACGACCGAGAACGTGACGGCCGCATTCAAGATCATCACGCGCGACCCGAACGTCAAGGGCATCTTCGTCAACATCTTCGGCGGCATCATGAAGTGCGACACCATCGCCAACGGCGTCGTCGAGGCGGTGCACCAAGTCGGTCTTCAAGTGCCGTTGGTCGTTCGTTTGGAGGGCACCAACGTCGCCCTCGGGAAGAAGATCATCGACGAGTCCGGCCTGAACGTCGTGAGCGCGTCCGACATGAAGGATGGCGCCCGCAAGATCGTCGAACTGGCCGGGGGTGCCAAATGAGCGTGCTAGTCGACCTGAACACGCGGCTCATCGTCCAGGGCCTCGGCGAGGCTGGGGCTTTCCACACGGACAAGGCGATCGCATATGGCACTAACGTCGTTGGCGCCGTGCGACCAGGCAAGAGCGGCCAGGCCGTGCGCTTCGAAGGCGTCACCGATCACTCCGGAGTGCCAGGTCGTTCCGACAACTACCAGGTGGACGTGCCGAGCTACGACACGGTGCGCGCCGCCGTCGAGGCGACGAACGCCAACGCCACCGTACTGTTCGTGCCACCGCCGTTCGCGGCGGACGCGATCATGGAAGCCGCCGAGGCAGGCGTGAAGCTGATCGTCACCATCACCGAAGGCATCCCGATCGGCGACATGGTCAAGGTGAAGCGCTACCTCACGGGTAAAGACGTGCGCCTCGTTGGCCCTAACTGCCCGGGCGTCATCACCCCGCACCAGTGCAAGATCGGCATCATGCCTGGCTACATTCACCAGCGCGGCCGCATCGGTGTCGTCAGCCGCTCTGGCACCCTCACGTACGAGGCCGTCAAGCAGCTCACGGACGCCGGGCTCGGTCAGACGACCGCGGTAGGCATCGGCGGCGACCCTGTGAACGGCACGAACTTCATCGACGTGCTCGAACTCTTCAACGCAGACCCGGCTACCGAGGGCGTCATCATGATCGGCGAGATCGGCGGCAGCGCGGAAGAGGAAGCGGCCGCCTGGATCGGCGCCAACATGCGCAAGCCCGTCGCGTCGTTCATCGCCGGCACGACAGCTCCTCCAGGCAAGCGCATGGGCCACGCGGGAGCCATCATCTCAGGCGGTCAAGGCACCGCCGGCGAGAAGATCAAGGCGCTCGAGGGCGCTGGCGTGGTCGTCGCCGCCACCCCGTCAGACATGAGCAGCGCGATGCTGGAGGCCATGCGCCGCGCGGGGATCGCCTGACGGTCGCAACGGGTGCGTCCGGTAGCGCCCTCGGAAGCGACCAACGGCGCTACCGCGGGCGTTTCGCCCCCTCCCCAACCGGCTCTCTTCACCTCGGCAACGCCCGCACCGCGCTCATCGCGTGGTTGCGGGCGCGCGCTTGCGGTGGGGACTTCGTCGTGCGCGTCGAGGACATCGACGGCCCACGCACGCGCGCGGAGGCGGTGAGCGGCAACCTGACCGAGTTGCGGTGGCTCGGAGTGGACTGGGACGAGGGACCCGATGTCGGCGGACCTCACGCGCCCTACCGGCAAAGCGAGCGCTCCGCGTCGTACGAGGCCGCGCTGCAGCGCCTGACGGCTAGCGGCAGAGTGTTCGCGTGTTACCTCTCACGCAAGGACCTCGCCGAGGCTGGGAGCGCTCCCCACGGCCCCAGCGGGGAGCGCGTTTACGTGGCGGCGGACAAGCGCCGCAGCGACGCGCTGGCCTCCTCCAAGGCGGCGGCGGGCGTGCGGCCGAGCTGGCGCTTCGAAGTCAGCGACGAGACCGTGGAGTTCGCTGACGCCTGCCAGGGTCAGACGCGCGTGAACCTAGCCTCCGACTTGGGGCATTTCGTGGTGAGGCGCTCCGACGGCCTCTGGGCGTACCAGTTGGCGGTGACGGTCGATGACGCCGCCATGGGCATAACTGAAGTCGTGCGCGGCGCCGACCTGCTTACGAGCACCGCAGCGCAGTTGGCGCTCTACCGCGCCCTAGGGTCGACGCCGCCGAATTATGCCCACGTTGGACTCGTGCGCGACGAGGCTGGTGAGCGCCTCGCCAAGCGCAACGGCGCCCTGACGCTTCACGACCTGCGGGCGGCTGGTGTGCGGCCCGAGCGCGTCGTCGGCCTGCTAGCCAACCAGCTCGGGGTCACTTCCGGGCTACAAGAGCTGGCGCTACCCGAACTCCTCGCGACCTTCGATCCAGTGCGCCACTCCTGCGCATCCGCCACCCTGAGTGCTGCGGACCTCTCGTGGCTGACGGCCTGAGCGACCGCAAGCTTCGCACCGGACTTGTCAGGCGCTGCGTCCGCGCGTACACTTCCAGCATGCGCCCAAGGTCTCGTGTTCGCACGCCGCGCGCGTTCAAGCATCGCCACCAGCGTTGGTGGCGGCAGCTCGCTGATTGACTGCACCGTCAGCCAAGCGCTGGCGCTCATATCGCACGATCACTACCCGACAATTCGCCGCATGACGGCCGCTCACCAGCGCGCACGCCGACGTGCAGGAGGACACATGCTCACCGTTACACCCGAGACTCCGCCAGCAGAGGCGGGCTTGACGGCCCGCTTCCCGCTCCCAGACGAACGAGGCCGCTTCGGCACGTTCGGGGGTCGTTACGTCCCCGAAACACTCATCCCAGCGCTCGACGAGCTCCAGGCAGCGTACGAGGCCGCTAGGCGAGACCCGGCGTTCGTCAACGAGTACTCGGCCACGCTCCGCGACTACGTTGGCCGGCCTAGCCTCCTCTACTTCGCGCGCAATCTGACGGAGCAGCTCGGTGGCGCGCGCGTCTACTTGAAGCGCGAGGACCTCAACCACACTGGGGCGCACAAGATCAACAACACCATCGGCCAGGCGCTCGTAGCGCGGCGGATGGGCAAGCGCCGCGTGATCGCCGAGACGGGGGCCGGTCAACACGGGGTCGCGGCCGCCACGGCAGCCGCCCTGTTCGGCCTCGAGTGCAGGGTCTACATGGGCGAGGAAGACGTGCGGCGTCAAGCCTTGAACGTCTACCGCATGCGACTGCTCGGCGCCGAGGTCGTGCCCGTCGCCAGCGGCACGAAGACCTTGAAGGACGCCACCAACGAGGCCATCCGCGACTGGGTGACCAACGTGCGCGACACCTTCTACATCCTCGGTTCAGTCGTCGGGCCTCACCCCTACCCGATGCTCGTCCGCGACTTCCAGAGCGTCATCGGCCGCGAGGTCGCGGAGCAGTTGGAAGCGGTCGAGGGCAGGGCCGTTCCTGACGCCATCGTGGCGTGCGTGGGTGGCGGCAGCAACGCCATCGGCATCTTCGCGCCGTTCGCGTACTTGGCGCCCGCTAGACGACCGCGCCTCATCGGCGTGGAGGCAGGCGGGCACGGTCTGGCAAGCGGCCTGCACGCCGCCTCCGTGGCAGCGGGCAAGATCGGCGTGCTGCACGGCTCGCGCATGTACCTGCTATCGGACGCCGACGGGCAGATCTCGCCGCCGCACAGCGTTTCCGCCGGCCTCGACTATCCAGGCGTCGGGCCAGAGCATAGCTACTACCACCAGCAGGGCATGGCTGAGTACGTGCCCATAACTGACGATGAGGCGCTCGACGCCTTCGAGGTGCTCGCGCGCGCAGAGGGCATCGTGCCTGCCCTCGAGAGCGCGCACGCCGTGGCGCAGGTGCTCAAGTTGGCGCCGACGATGGGCCGCGAGCAAGTGATCGTCATGAACCTCTCAGGCCGGGGTGACAAGGACGTGGCCGAGGTCTCCCGCCTGCGTGGCGCCGAGGTGGGCGCATGAGCCGCATCGCGGATGCCTTCGCCACCTGCCGCGCCGAGGGGCGCGCTGCCTTCGTTGCGTTCCTGACGGCCTCCTACCCAGATGACGCGCGCTTCCTCGAGGCGGCGACGGCCGTGCTGCGTCACGCCGACGCGCTCGAGGTCGGGTTGCCGTTCTCGGACCCGCTCGGCGACGGCCCCGTCATCCAGCGCGCGAGCGAAGCCGCCCTCGCAGGTGGCGCGAGCGCGGCGCGGACGCTAGAGCTCGTCACCGCGCTGCGCGCCACGACAGACAAGCCCATCCTCGTGATGACTTACTACAACCCCGTCTTCTGTTTCCCAGGGGGCGAGGGCGAGTTCGTCCGCGCAGCCAAGGCGGCAGGCGTCGACGGGCTGATCCTGCCAGACTTGCCGCCCGACGAGGGCGCCGAGCTCATCGCCGCCGCACGAACTGCCGACCTGGACACGGTCTTCCTAGTCGCTCCCACCTCGACGCCTGAACGTCTCGCGTTGGTCACTGCTGCTTGCCGCGGGTTCGTTTACGCCGTATCCGTCACCGGCGTGACCGGCGCGCGTGACAGCGTGCCGGCCGAGGTGGCGGGTCTGGTTGCCGCCGTGAAGGCCGTGACCGACCTGCCCGTTGCCGTTGGTTTCGGGGTCGGTAGCGCGGCGAGCGCACGACGCGTTGCCGCCGTCGCCGACGGCGTCGTCGTCGGCTCTGCTCTGGTCAGCACGCTGGAGCGCGGTGAGGCGCTCGGCCCGCTGGCCGCGGAACTCGCTGCTGGCTGCATGCGGGACTAACGCTTGAGTGGCGCGCGGCCGCCCTCGCAGCTCGCGCGCCACCCTCTAGAGGGGTTGGGGTAGCGTCAGTCGCCGCTGACCTTGGCCTCTGAACCGACGTTAGCGTAGAGCTCGTAGCCGACGAGCAGCTCCGCCGGGCTCTCGATGGGGAGTTCGTTGGCCACCACGCGCACGACGACGGGGTTGCCGCCTTGGGCGGGGGTGAGCGCGAGCAGCGTGCCGACCGCGTGCGAGCGCGAGATGACCTCGAAGCCGCGCAGACCGCCTGACGTACCAACGCGGATGGTGCCGGCAGGCAATGTTTGAACCTCGAGCCGGACCCGCGCCACGCCCGAGCCGATCATGCCGATGGCCTCGGCGCCGGCGCGGGACAAGTCGATGATCCGACCGCCTTTGAACGGCCCCCTATCATTTATGCGCACGACGACGCTGCGCCCGTTCGTCTCGTTGATGACCTTGACCAACGTGTTGAACGGCAACTCGCGGTGGGCGGCCGTTAGTTCGCTTGGGTTGAAGATCTCGCCGTTCGCGGTGCGCTTGCCAGCGAAACCTGGGCCGTACCACGACGCCATGCCGCTCTGCACGCCGGCGGCTGCCGTGGCGGTCGCAACTGGGCGCGGTGGGGTGGCGGCCGCGGCGGCCATGTTCACGTCCGCGCGCATGACGCTTGGCGCGCACCCAGAGATGGAGAGGAGCAGCAGGGTGAGCGAGGCGCCACCAAGCGCCCGCAGCCTTGGAGTCAACGCAAGCCGCTCGGCGTCACAAGTAGAGGCGCGCTTTAGCATCACTCATGCTAAGCGCGCCTCATGCCGCCATGATGTGAGAATACTGAGTCTGGTCCTACGCCGCCGGCGCTTACGCCCAGGTGCGGCGAGCCAGCTCCTTCTGGCAGATGACGAAGGCCTCGTAATCGTCGATCTGCGCGCTGCCGTCCGTGATGGCGCCTTCGCAGCGGGAGATGATCTCGCTAAGCTCTTCGTTGCTTAGGAAGCGTACGTCTTGGTTCTGTGGGCGTTCCTGTAGCATGCCCTTCACCTAGCCTCTCGGTTACTCGTGCTTAGCCCTTAGTGGGTACCTCAAGGGCTTCCGCCTAGCTCAACTAGGCTGAAGGTAGCAGCGGTCCTATTACAGAAGTCTCACATGGGCCTCAGGTTGCGCCGGGCGCGCACCGCTACGAACGCGGACGCGCGTCCCTCACGACATCTAGCCAGATGAGAATCGCCCTGAACTGCCGCTCGGGCAGAACACGCCGCTAGCCTCGCAGCAGCGGTAAGGTGCGTGAGTGACGGATAGCCATTGCCACCTCGACCGCTGCCCAGACCCAGCGGCCGCCGTAGATCCCGGTCTCGTAGCCATGGTCACGGTGGGCACGGACGCACAACGCAGCCGCCTTGCACTGGCCGCCGCGCGCCAGTACCGCAACGTCTTCGCGGCCGTCGGCGTGCACCCGAACAGTGCCAGCCTGGCCTCGGCTGCTGACGAACGCGACGCCATCGCGCAGCTCGCTCGCGACCCCCTCGTCGTTGCCATCGGCGAGACCGGCTTCGATCAGTACTGGGAAGACGAGACGCTCGACTCGCAACGTGCCGCCTTCGAGTGGCAGTTGGAGCTGGCGCGTGAAGTCGGCAAACCGCTCGTGCTGCACGTGCGCGACAAGCAAGGCAGCGAGACTGCCGCCCTAGCCGCCGCCACTGCGCTGCAAGCTGGCGCGTACGGCCACGGCATGCTCCACTGCTTCAGCGGCCACCAGCGCCTCCTCGACGTTGGGCTCGAGCTCGGCTGGATGGTGTCGTTCGCGGGCAACCTGACCTACAAGAGCGCCGTGAACTTGCGGGCTAGCGCTCGTAAGGTACCGCTTGACCGCTTGCTCGTAGAAACCGACAGCCCCTACCTCGCGCCTGCACCGCACCGCGGCAAGACGAACACTCCTGCGTTCGTGCGCGAGACGGCAGCCGTGCTCGCCGACGTCATCGGGGCAACGCCCGCCGAACTCGAAGCGCTAGTCGACGCCAACGCCGAACGCTTCTTCGGTTTCGCGGCAGCGCGCGCCGCGGCCTAGACTCGAGTCATGAGCGAAGGTAACCCACGAGACAGTAACGCTCCAGCCAACGCGGCCCCTGAGTACCTCGACGACAGCACCTACGTGATGGTGGAAGGCGCGGAGCTGTACGCGGAGCAGGTAGGGCCAGCGACTGCCCCCGCCGTCTATTACCTCCACGGCGGGCCCGGCTACAGCAGTCACTCGTTCCGTGAACTGATGGCTGACGACCTAGAGGCGTGGCGCATGGTCTACGCCGACGTGCGCGGCGGCGGGCGCTCATACGCCGCGGCCGGCACCAGTGGCGACCTGCCGACCTTGGCGGACGACGTGACGGCCATCATGGACACCTGTGAGGTTGAAAGCGCAGTGCTCCTCGGTCACGGGTTCGGCGCCATGATCGCGGTTCAGGCGGCTCTCGATCATCCCGAGCGCGTGACCGGCCTAGTGCTGGTCAACCCGTGGCTGTCGCTCCCGGTATTGGCCGAACGCCTACTGGCGGCCGCGGAGGCCGCTTCTGGCCTAACCGCAGACCTCGAGGGCGATGGCTCAGATGACGAGGTGAAGCCGCCAACCGCGGACGCCGCCGCAACCGCGGACGCCGCCTTCTCGCTCATGAACCCCAAGGCGCTCTTCGACGCGCTGCAGTTCCCCACCGCCACTTCGCGCTTGCGGCTCGAGCACGTTGACGCCGAGGCGCTACTCGGACCCCAGGAGGAAGACGAGACCGACGCCGTGTGGGGCCTCGAGGTGGTCTCGCGCTTACCGGAACTCGCGGCGCTAGGCACGCAAGTCATCGTCATAGCTGGCGAGCAGGACGGCACGAGCTACCCTGAGCAGGTCGAGGCAGCGCTCGCTCTCCTACCTGACGCGCTCTTCAGCGCCCTCAGCGGCGGCCACTACCCGTGGCTTGACGACCCGGAGACGTTCACCGACGTGCTGCACGAGGCTTTGCGTCGCGAGACCGGCCCTAAGGTTGCGTGAGTTCTTACTCTCGGCGTTCAGGCGGGGCGTGCTACCCTCCTCGCGTGCTGCAACCAGACGCCCGGGTCTCCTCCGTGCATGAGGTGACGCCAAGCTGGCTTGCGGCGCGCGGTCTAGAAGGCTTGCTAGTGGACGTCGACGACACGCTATTGGCTTCCACGGCTGTGACGGTCGACGACGGCGTCACCGACTGGCTGCGGGGGTTGCTAGTGGCCGGGGTGAAAGTAGCGATACTCTCCAACGGCGAACGGGAACGCGTCAGACTAGTCGCCTCACAGGCGGGCGTTCCGGCGCTTGCCCTGGCAGGCAAACCGTTCAAGGCCGCGTTCCGGCGCGGACTGCACCTAGTCGCACTGCCTGCTGAACGAGTGGCGATGCTCGGTGATCAGCTCTTCACCGACGTCCTCGGCGCCAAGAGCGCCGGCCTCAAAGCGATCCTGGTGACCCCCCTGTCGCCAGGTAAACTTCCTCATACGCGCCTTGCGCGTCGACTGGAAAGATGGGTGCTGAAGGAGAGATGAGCGTGGCCGTGCTTTCCATCGGTGACAAGAGACTCGGGGCAGTGCTGCTCGAGCGCGGATACGTCACTGACGACGCCCTGCAACAAGCCATCAGCCGCCACTCCGAAGTGGGTGGCCGCTTGGCGGATATCCTCGTCAACATCGGGGTTCTCTCCGAGCAGCGCATCGCGCGGGCCATCGAGGAGTCCATCGGCATCCCGCTCATCAACCTGCCGCGCGTCGACATCATGGCCGACGCCCTAGCGAAGGTGCCGGCCGACCTCGCTAGCGAACTGCGCGCTCTCCCCTTCGCCATCGATCAGGATCGCCTGCGCGTGGCCTTCATCGATCCGCTCGACGCCCTCGGCATAGAAGAAGTCGAAGACTCGTCCGGTTGCCTCGTGGAGCCGTATCTCGCCCTGCAGAAGGAAATGCAGTGGGCGCTCGCAACCTACTACCCGGAGCTCGGACTCGAGCCGCCAGTCGACCTCGAGATCGACCCTGGCCAGCGGCTCGGCAACCTGGCCGTTAGCGCTGGCTTCCTCTCGCCTGCTCAGTTGAACGAGGCCATCGAGGAGCAGCAGCGCACTGGCGGCCTGCTCGGGCGCATCCTGGTGGCGCGCAACCACCTGAGCGAGGAGCAACTGACGCGCCTGCTGGCCGATCAGTACGGCATCCCGTTCATGGCCGAGTTGTCTGACGAGCCGACCAGCGAGGCGCTCGCCGCCAAGCTCCTGCGCCTAGACGCCGTGCAGTTCTCCGCCGTTCCTTACCGGCTCGAGGCAGACACGTTGGTCGTGGCGATAGCCGACCCGCGGCGCATGGCGGACGTCGAGTCGATCGTGTCCGGCGAGGTGGCGTTCGTCGCGGCGTCAGGACCGGAGGTGCAGTCGCGCATCGACCAGATGTACGCCCAGGATCAGGGCCGGTTGGGTGAGACGCTGCTGCAGAACCGGCGCCTCAAGCGCGAACAGTTGCGGCGTGCCCTCGAGGAGCAGGCGAAGCTCGGGCGCATAAAGCCGCTCGGCGAGATCCTCGTAGACCTCGGCTACGTCACGCAGGCAGACGTGGACGAAGCGCTCAACAAGCAGCGTTCGGGCGGCGGGCGCCTCGAGGACACGCTCGTGCAGTCAGGCAAGATCAGCCCAGACATGCTGGCGCGCAGCCTGGCCATGCAGCTCGGCTTCGAGTTCATCGAGGAGAACACCCGCATAGACCCGTACGCCGTCAGCCTCGTGCCTGAAGCCACGGCGCGGCGCTACACGGCCATGCCGGTGAGGCTCGACGGTGACGTGCTCGTGGTAGCCATGAAGGACCCGCGGCACGTGTTCGCGCTTGACGACGTTCACCTGATCACTGGCCGCGAGATCCGCCCGGCCGTCGCTACCGAAGAGTCCCTCACGCGCATGCTCAACCGCTTCTACCGCGAGGGCACCGACATGGACGAGCTGGCCAAGGCCGTCGTCGAGGAAGTCGGGGCCGGGGCCGCTCAAGAGACGGAAGACACGAGCGCCATCGACGACAACGCCCTCGTCAAGGTCGTGAACAACATCATCCGCGAGGCGCTGCTCAACGACATCTCGGACATCCACATCGAGCCGCGACCCGACAAGGTCATCGTGCGGGTGCGCAAGGACGGCAGCCTGCGCGAGTACATGACCATGCCGAAGGTCACGGGGCCAGCGTTGTCATCGCGCATCAAGATCATGGGTGGCTTGAACATCGCGGAGCGGCGCCTGCCGCAGGACGGTCGAGTGCGCTTCCGCGACCGCAACATCGAGGTCGACTTGCGTCTCTCGACCCTGCCGACGGTCTACGGTGAGAAGTCGGTCATGCGCCTCTTGCGTAAGGCGTCTGACATCCCTGAGATCGAGCAGCTAGGCTTCGCCGATTACAACTACCAGCGCTTCACCGACGTCATCCAGAAGCCGTACGGTATGTTCCTCATCACGGGCCCGACCGGGTCGGGGAAGTCGTTCACGACCTTCTCGATCCTCAAGCGCCTCGCGACCCCAGAAGTGAACGTGACGACCATCGAGGACCCGGTCGAGTACGAGATCCCTGGCATCAACCAGACGCAGGTGAACATCAAGGCCGGCCTCGACTTCGCTCGCGCGTTGCGCTCCTTCCTGCGCCAGGACCCCGACATCATCATGGTCGGTGAGATCCGTGACCACGAGACAGCCAAGATCTCCATGGAAGCCGCACTAACCGGTCACTTGCTCATCGCTACGCTGCACACCAACGACTCAGCTGGCGCCATCACGCGCCTTCAAGAGATGGGCATCGAGCCGTTCAACGTCTCCGCTTCCCTCATCGGGGTCTTGGCGCAGCGCCTCGTGCGCCGCGTGTGCCGCGAGTGCAAGGTCGCGTCTACGCCCGATCCGGACATCCTGCGCCGCCTCGGCATCAGCGAGCGTGAAACGGCTGGCAAGAACCTGTACCGCGGCGTTGGGTGCGAGAAGTGCGGTGGCAGCGGCTATAACGGCCGTTACGCCATCCACGAGTTGCTCGTCGTCGACGACGAGATCGAGAAGGCCATCGTGCGTGAGGCCTCTGCGCACGAGCTCCGCGAGCTAGCCATGCAGCGCGGCATGAAGTCGCTGCGCGACGACGGCATCAACAAGGCGTTCCAAGGGATAACCACGTTAGAAGAGGTGTTGGCTCGCACGGCAGAGTGACGGCCACTGGCGGGCCGCCTTTCACGGCTGGCCGAGAGGATTGCAGATAATGGCAGACCAGATTCGCTCCACCCAGATCCAGGCAGACATAGTCGACCTGTTGAAGCTCGCCATCGAGCGGCGCGCCTCCGACTTGTTGCTAACCGTTGGCCTGCCCCCCATGCTGCGCCTCAGCGGCGAGTGGCGCCCGACCGAGTACGAGGTCCTGACGCCCAGCATGACCCGCAGGCTCATGTATGCGTTGATGGACGAGAAGAAGCAGCGCAACTTCGAGGAACGCAAGGACCTCGACTTCTCGTTCAGCCTCTCCGGCCACGGACGCTTCCGCGTGAACGTCTTCATGCAGCGCGGGTCCGTCGGCGGCGTCATGCGCACCATCGCCGACGAGGTCCTCTCGTTCAGCGAACTCGGTTTGCCGCAGGAAGTCGGCGAGGTCGCGCGCCTGCCGCGTGGACTCGTCCTCGTCACCGGTCCCACCGGCTCTGGCAAGTCGACGACCCTCGCGACCATGCTCAACCTCGTCAACGAGGAGTACGCCAAGCACATCGTCACCATCGAGGATCCCATCGAGTTCTTCCACCGCCACCAGACCTCCATCGTGAACCAACGCGAGGTAGGAGAAGACACCGCGAACTTCCAGGCGGCGCTCCGCAGCGTGCTGCGCCAAGCGCCGGACGTGATCCTGGTCGGCGAGATGCGAGACTTCGAGACGATCGGGGCCGCCGTGACCGCAGCCGAAACCGGCCACTTGGTGCTCGGAACGCTGCACACGAACACGGCCTCCGAGGCCATCGACCGCATCATCGACGTCTTCCCCGAGGCGCAGCAGGCGCAGGTGCGCGTGCAGTTGGCGAACAACCTCCAGGCCATCCTCACCCAGCAGCTCCTGCCCCGCGCCAACGGCGACGGCCGAACCTTGGCGTACGAGTTCCTCATCGCCACCCCTGCCGTGCGTAACCTCATCCGCGAGGGCAAGACCCACCAGATACCAGCGCAGATCCAGATGGGTGGGGCCGTCGGCATGCTCACCATGGACGCCTGCTTGGCGGAGATGCACCTCAAGCGCACCATCTCCTTCGAAGTGGGCCTCTCGCGCGCCGTAGACGCCAAGGAGTTCGAGCGCCTGGTGTCGACGGGCGGACAGGCGCAGGGCGCTACCCTCTCCACCGATCAGAGGACCAGCCCCGCAGCGACGGGGCCCCGCGGCAGTGCGCCGCCAGTAGGGCGCGGCGGGCGCGGTTGAGCAACGGTTCGGCCCCGTCGTTCGCCTGCTGGTTGACTGCTAGGCGTGGCGCTCATATACTTCGCCGCATGAGCGGCAACGCACTCCACCCCGCGCGGCGCGTTAGGCGTCGGCTTGCCTTCATCCAGGCGCGGGCAACGGTGCTCCTACCTCGGCGGGCGGCGTGAGCCAACGCTGAGGCGGTCGCGCGGCGACCTCGTCAACTAGTGCTTCACGACCCCCGGCTAACCCCGTAGCCGAGGGTCGTTCTCTATCTTCACGGGCTTTGCTAGAGAGGGCGTATGAGTCAACCACGGAGTCTGTTCGACAAGGTGTGGGAGTCGCACACCGTAGGCAAGTTGCGCAACGGTGAGGATCAGCTCTTCATCGACACCCACCTCATCCACGAGGTCACCAGCCCACAGGCGTTCGGCATGCTCGCGGACTTGGGCGTGAGCGTGCTCATGCCGGAGCGCACCTTCGCGACCGTCGACCACATCGTGCCGACGCACACTCGCGTCGAGCCGTTCGCCGACCCCCTTGCCGCGGCCATGATCGCCGAGCTCCGCAAGAACACGGCGGCTAACGGCATCAAGTTCTTCGATGTCGGCGGCGGCCTGCAAGGCATCGTGCACATGGTGGGCCCGGAGCAGGGCATTACGCAGCCAGGCACGGCCATCGCTTGTGGCGACTCGCACACGAGCACGCACGGTGCTTTCGGCGCCATCGCCTTCGGCATCGGCACTTCACAGGTGCGCGACGTGCTCGCAACGCAGACGATGGCGATGAGCAAGCCTAAGCTCCGCCGCATCGAGGTCAACGGCGAGTTGCGACCAGGCGTTTACGCCAAGGACGTCATCCTCCACATCATCCGCACACTCGGGGTCAAAGGCGGCATCGGGTACGCGTACGAGTACGGCGGCTCCACCTTCGACGCCATGACGATGGAGGAGCGCATGACCGTCTGCAACATGTCGATCGAGGGGGGTGCGCGCTGCGGTTATGTCAACCCGGACGCCACGACCTTCGCCTACCTGAATGGCAGGCCTTATGCGCCAGCTGGCGCCGAGTGGGACGAGGCCGTCGCGCGGTGGAGCGCCCTAGCCTCCGAACCAGGCTGCCACTACGACGACGTCGTAGTGTTCGATGCGGCCGACGTTCCGCCGACTGTCACGTGGGGCATCAACCCAGGCCAAGCCATCGCCATCGACGAACTCGTGCCAAGCGTTGAAAGCTCCGCGCAGCACGACAAGGCAAGCGTGGCAGAGGCCCTGGCGCACATGCAGTTGACCGGCGGCGCACCCATCAAGGGCACGAAGGTCGACGTTGCGTTCTTCGGCTCATGCACTAACGGGCGCGTGACTGACTTCATCGAAGTCGCCAACGTCATCGCTGGCCACAAGGTGCACCCGAGCGTCAAGGCCATCGCCGTGCCAGGCTCTCACCTCGTCAAGCTCGAGTGCGAGCGCCTCGGCATCGACAAGGTCCTCAAGGAAGCCGGCTTCGAGTGGCGCGAGGCCGGTTGCAGCATGTGCCTGGCCATGAACCCTGACAAGCTCGAGGGCGACCAACTCTGTGCGTCATCCAGCAACCGCAACTTCAAGGGCAGGCAGGGGTCGCCGACCGGGCGGACCGTGCTCATGAGTCCGGTGATGGTCGCCGCCGCCGCCGTCACGGGCGTGGTGTCCGATGCACGCGAAGTGTTCGGCGCGAAAGGAGCGGCCGCCTGATGGCCTTAGCACCAGTACTCGAGGCGCGCGGCAAGGCCGTCGCGTTGATGGCGCACGACATAGATACCGACCGCATCATCCCAGCGCGCTACTTGAAGGCCGTTACCTTCGACGGCCTCGGCGACGCCCTCTTCTACGACGAACGCTTCGACGAGGCGGGCAACAGCAAGCATCACCCCCTCGACGACCCGCAGCACGCTGGCGCCGCCATCATCGTTACTGGCGACAACTTCGGTTGCGGCTCGAGCCGCGAGCACGCGCCGCAATCCATCCAGCGTGCCGGGTTCAAGGGCATCATCGCTGGTTCGTTCGCCGAGATCTTCTTCGGCAACTCGACGACCCTCGGGCTCGTTTGCGCGGTGGTGGACGAGCGCGGGCGCGCCGAGATCGCCGAGAGCATCGCGGCTGACCCCAGTGCCGAAGTCGTCATCGACGTCGTTGAGCAGGAAGTGCGCGTGGCCGGCCGCAGCTACCCGGCTAGCATCCGTGAGTCCGCGCGCGAGGCGTTGATGACAGGCTACTGGGACCCGATCGGCGAACTCCTCGAAGGCGTCGACAAGGTCAGGGCGCTCGCGGCCAAGCTGGGGCACGCGCGATGAGCTACCGCATCGCCGTCCTCCCAGGTGATTTCATCGGCCCAGAGGTCATCGAGGCAACGCTGACGACCCTCGAAGCGCTGGCCCCCAAGCACGGGCTCGCCTTCGAGTTCGAGCGCCTGCCCTTCGGCGGCCACGCCGTCGACGAGTACGGCGAGCCGCTGCCGCAGGTGACGCGCGACGCGGTGCTGCGCTCAGACGCAGTGCTGATGGGCTCGGCTGGTGGGCCGGTAGGCGACCACCGTTGGAACCGCCTCCCGCGCGAGCAGCGCGTCGAGTCAGGCATCTTGGCCCTACGCAAGCACTTGCAGGTCTTCGCCAACTTGCGCCCGGTCCGCGTGTTCCCTGGCCTCGAGCGCCTCTCCCCCCTCCGCGAGGAACGGGCGCGCGGCACCGACCTACTGATCATCCGCGAACTGACAGGCGGCATCTACTTCGGGAAGCCGTCGTACGTGGAGGCGAACCGCGGTGTCAGCACCATGGTGTACGAGCGTCACGAGGTCGAGCGCATCGCACGGGTGGCATTCGAGACGGCGCGCCAGCGCAACGGCCGCGTAACGAACGTGGACAAGGCCAACGTGCTCGACGTCTCGCAGTTCTGGCGCGACGTGCTCGTCGATCTGCACCAGCGCGAGTTCTCCGACATAGAACTCGATCACCTCTACGTCGATAACGCCGCCATGCAGGTCGTTCGCGACCCGCGCGCGTTCGACGTCATGGTGATGGGCAACCTGTTCGGGGACATCCTCTCCGACCTCGCGGCCGTCATCCCTGGTTCGCTCGGCCTCCTGCCATCCGCCAGCCTTGGCGGCACCATCGGGCTTTACGAACCCATTCACGGCAGTGCGCCTGACATCGCGGGCAAGAACCTCGCCAACCCGGTTGGCACCATGTTGTCAGCGGCCATGCTCCTGCGCTACGGCCTGAACGAAGGTGCGGCGGCGGCCGACCTAGAAGCCGCCGTGCAGGCAGCCATGGCAGACGACCCGACGAAGGACCTGGGCGGCAGCCGCGGCACCGACGCCTTCACCGCCGCCGTTGTGGAACTGATCGAGGCGCAGGCGTTGGCCTGAGGCCCCACCCCGCCACTACGCGCGCCGCAGCCTAGACCGCCGCGCCACCGCGGCTCGCAGTAGTGCCGCGGCACCGACCGCCGTTGCGCCGCCAAGCGCGACGGCGGTCGTTCCGCTAACCCTGGTTGCCGACCAGGTAAGCGGCGGGCCATGAACGAGGTAGCTGACGAGCAGCGCCCCAAGGCCAGCGCCCACGACAACGGCGACGCCGACGGCTAGCCCTACCTCGAGGGCGACACCGCGGCGCACAAGCCAGCCGGGGGCGCCCAGTGCGCTAAACAGGTTGCGCTCGTCGCGCCGCGCCCGCGCCGCCCGCGCGGCAGTCACGATCAACCCGAAGAACGATGCCAACAGGGCGCAGATGGCAAGGTAACGCGCCGCCCGATACCTCGAGCCGGCCGCCGTCAGCGTGTTGCTGCGGTAGTCGGCAGCCGTGACCACGCGCCCGCGGTCCGCGTGAGTGGCCAGCTCGCCCGCCGCCGTGCGCACGTCACTGCCAGCGGTAAGGCGCACCTTGATGCTGTCGAGCCCGCGGTCCTCGAACGCCACGGCGTACGCCATGACGTCCAGGTAGGCAGCGGCGGCGCCGTCGCGGTCCTCCACGATGGCGACGACCTCGAACTTCCGCTCACCCGTTGGGGTCGAGAGCGGCAGCCTGTCACCCACTCCGACGGCCAGCTCCCTGGCGAGCGGCAGTGAGAGGGCCACCACGTCGCCGCTAGTAAGTGTCGCCGCGCCCGGCTCGTAGCCACGGCCCTCGACGACCAAGAGACGCCCACTACTACCTGGGTCGAGGGCGACGAGCGGCACGGCGCGCCCGCGCGAACCGACGGTGGCGCGCCGTTCTGGGCTCGCCGCTGCCACACTCGGCAGTGCCTGCAGGTTGGCGAGCGTGCCAAGGTCCAGGCCGGCCTCGCTCGACGTGGCTACGAGCACGTCCCAAGTGATCGCCTGGTCGAGGGAGCTGGCCAGTGAGCGCTCGAGGGGCGCTGCCGCGCCCTGCAAGCCGATGACGGCAGCCAGTGTGAGGCCAAGAGCAGTCGCCGCCGCGCACGCGCGTTGCCGGTCCCGGCTCAGTTGCCCAGCAGCGGCCCGCAGCGAGAAGGGCAAGCGTTCCGACCGCTTCAGCGCTGCGGTCGCGCTGCTCAACAGGCGCTCGAACGACCACGTCAGGGCGGCCGCCAGGAGCCCGGCCGCCACCAGCCATGTCCCCACCTCCGCAGCGCCATCCGCGTTGACCGACCACGGCGCAGGCTCGGAGCGCGGCAGCAGCCAGGCGCCCAAACGCGAGCCAAGCCAGCTACCGACGAGCCCAGCGCCAACCCCAACGAACGCCGCCTCGAGCGCAGCGGCGCCGCGCAGGGTCGAGCGCGCCACGCCGAGGTCGTGGAGTAACGCGGTGTCGCGACTACGCTCCTTTGCGACCGTCCTCAACCACGCCGCGTACGCCAGAAGCGCGGCAACAACGGTGGCGGAGCCTGCGACTCGCGCCGCAGCCCCAGTCAGCGCGCCCGCGTCATTCGCTGCGCTAAGCAGCCCCGCCGCCACGGCCACCGAAGTAACCGCGCCGATCAGCGCCGCCATGCGCCCGCGGTGGTAGCGCCACGAGAGCCAAGCTAGCGCCCTCGGCTGCCGCCTAGTCACCTCAGATCTCCTCCAACGCCCCGTCGCGCAGACGGTACTCGCGGTCGGCATGCGCCGCCACCGCCGCGTGCGACGTCGCGATCACGACGGTGCGGCCCTTCTGCTCTACTTGCTGCCGCAAGTTGCGCAGCACGCGGTCGGCTCCGAGGGGGCCAAGCTGCGCGGTCGGTTCGTCTAGGAGGAGCAGGGGGGCGTCACCCGCAACCGCGCGCGCTACTTGGGCGAGTTGCCGCTGGCTAGCGCTAGCGGCTTCAGGTGCCAAAGACGCCCCGGTAGTCACGGCCAGCTCCCGTAAAGCCGCCTCGGCCTTCGCCCGCGCTACGCGGTGGCCAACGCCGGCCAAGACGAGCGGCAGCGCCACGTTGTCAAGCAGATCGAGGCTCTCCAGCAGCGGCATGCCAGGCAGTGAAGTGCCGAGGCTAGTTAGTCGTAGGCGCGCCAAGGCGCCGTCGCCTAGTCCGCCAAGCGCACGCCCAGCCACTGCCACTGCGCCGGCAGTCGGGGCATCGAGGCCAGCCATCAAGCGCAACAAGGTCGTCTTGCCCGCCGCCGCTGGCCCCGTGATGGCCACGAACTCGCCCGGACCGAGGGTAAGGTTGACGCCCGCCATCACGAGCGAACTAGCGCCCGGTGCGGCGAAGCCCTTGCTCACCTCGGTGAGTTCGAGGACGGCTCCCCCGCCCCACGCCCGCTGGAACTCCTTGGCGGTCAACTCGCCACGTCCTCCCGCGCCGCGGCCAGCACCGCCTCGCAACGGTCAAGCCACCTGAGGTCGGCCTCGCAATGGTAGATGGCGGCCTCCAGCAAGAGGCCCTCGACGGTGAGGTCAAGGGGTTCCGACCCACTGTCAGGACCTGCATGACGCTTCGCCAAGTCGTTCTTGTTGCGCGTTAGCTCGCGCATGTGCTGCGCGTAGCTGCGCCGGTAGCCGGCTAGCAGCGCCAGCGTGTCGGCTAGCGGTCTGTCAGTCATCACGGCCAAGCGCACGAACAGCTCGTCACGCAGCGGCCGCACGCGCGCTTCCCCACCGGCCAGCCACTCGTCAAGTGCGCGCCTGCCTGACTCGGTTACGGCGTAGACCTTGCGATCTGGCGCGGCGTCGAGGGGCTGCACCGTGTAACTGACGAGCCCCTCGGCCGCCAGAGCGTCAAGCGACTGGTAGATCTGGCCGGGGTTGAGGCGCCAGAAGCCACCAGTCACCTGCTCGAAGGAGCGCTTCAGCTCGTAGCCGTGCTGGGACTGGCGCGCCAAGATGCCTAGCAGTCCGAACTTGACAGACATGTGGCGCGACTCTAGCACGTCGCCTCCTGCCCTCCCCAGGAGCCTTCCCGCAGAGTGCGGTTATAGAATGCCGACTACGGAGGAGTCCGCCATGCCAACCGGCCCAGACCAGCCACATCATCAGCGCCACAGCGCTGTGACGACACAAGGTGACCAACGAGCACCCAACCGCGCCATGCTTCGCGCGGTAGGTTTCAAAGACGGCGATTTCGACAAGCCCATCATCGGCATCGCCAACGGCCATAGCACGATCACGCCGTGCAACTCCGGCCTCGGCGCCTTAGCCGAAACGGCCGACGCCGCCGTCCGTGAAGCCGGCGGCATGCCGCAACTCTTCGGCACCATCACCATCTCTGACGGCATCTCCATGGGTACTGAGGGGATGAAGTGCTCGTTGGTGTCGCGCGAGGTCATCGCGGACAGCATCGAGACCGTCGGGCGCGGTCAGAGCATGGACGGCATGCTCGTCGTCGGCGGTTGCGACAAGAACATGCCTGGCGGTTTGATCGCCCTCGCGCGCCTCAACATCCCCAGCATCTACGTGTACGGCGGCACCATCAAGCCCGGGCACTTGGACGGCAAGGACCTCACGATCGTCAGCGTCTTCGAGGCGGTTGGCGCGCGTGCGGCTGGCCGCATGGACCTGCCGACCTTCAACGCGGTAGAGCGCGCTGCCTGCCCTGGCGCCGGCTCCTGCGGTGGCATGTACACGGCCAACACCATGTCCGCGGCCATCGAGGCCATGGGGATGGGCCTACCCTTCTCGGCCACCATGGCGGCCGTTGACGACGAAAAGAACGTCAGCGCGGCCGAAAGCGGACGCGCACTCGTCAAGCTCGTCGAACAGAACATCACGCCGCGCGACATCATGACGCGCGAGGCGTTCGAGAACGCCATCCGCGTGATCATGGCGGTCGGCGGCAGCACTAACGCCGTGCTGCACCTGCTCGCCGTCGCACACGCCATGGACGTGCCCCTCACCATCGACGACTTCGAGGAGCTACGCCGCACCACCCCCGTGCTGTGCGACCTCAAGCCGTCCGGCCAGTACGTCGCCACCGACCTGAACGCCGTCGGCGGCATCCCGCTCATCATGCGGATGTTGCTCGATGCGGGCCTGCTCCACGGCGACTGCATGACGTGCACGGGCAAGACCGTCGCCGAGAACCTCGCGAACGTGCCCGGCAGCCCACCGTTCGGCCAGGACGTGGTTCACCCGTTCGATAAGCCGCTCTACCCGCACGGTCACCTCAACGTGTTGCGCGGCAACCTAGCGCCGGAGGGCGCCGTCGCCAAAACGACCGGCCTTACGCACTCGAGCATCACGGGCCCAGCGCGCGTGTTCGAGAGCGAGGAGGACTGCCTCGAGGCCATCCTCACCGACAAGATCAAGGCTGGAGACGTTATCGTCATCCGCTACGAGGGTCCGAAGGGCGGACCCGGCATGCGCGAGATGCTCTCCCCTACCAGCGCCATCATCGGCCGGGGGTTAGGCGACTCCGTCGGCCTCATCACCGACGGGCGCTTCTCGGGCGGCACGTACGGCTTCGTCGTCGGGCACGTCGCGCCGGAAGCCGCGGTCGGCGGACCGATCGCGCTGGTGCATGAGGGCGACATCATCACCATCGACTCGGAGCACAACCTCATCCAGCTCGAGGTGGACTCGGCCGAGTTGGCTCGTAGGGGCGCAGCCTGGACCCCGCCGCCTCCCCGCTACCAGCGTGGGGTGCTCGCCAAGTACGCCAAGCAGGTGTCGAGCGCTTCGCTCGGCGCGGTCACGGACTGAAGCGCCTAACCGCCGAAGGGAAGGCAGAACCGATGCGGGTCACGATCTTCAACGAGTACCTCCACGAGGTGGAGAGCGACGTGGTGCACGCCATCTACCCCGAGGGCATCCACGCGGTCCTAGGTGAGGCCATCACGCGCCTCGCGGGCGCGGACGTTAGCTACGCCACCTTGCGCGAGGACGAGCACGGCCTTACTCAGCAAGTCATCGACGCCACGGACGTGCTCTTCTGGTGGGGCCACAAAGCCCACGACCAGGTAGCGGATGCGGTGGTCGAGCGCGTGCAGCGCGCCGTTCTAGGAGGCATGGGCCTCGTCGCGTTGCACTCGGCGCACTACTCGAAGCCGTTCCAGAAGCTGCTCGGCACGAACGCCTCGCTGCGGTGGCGGGAGGCTGACGAGAAAGAGCGGTTATGGAACTTGCAACCGTCCCACCCGCTCATGGCTGGCGTGCCCGACTACTTCGAGCTGGAGCGCGAGGAGATGTACGGCGAACGCTTCGACGTGCCTGACCCCGACGAGCTCCTCATGCTCTCGTGGTTCCAGGGCGGCGACGTGTTCCGCAGCCTGGCGACGTGGCGCCGCGGTCACGGCACCGTCGTGTACTTCCGCCCTGGCCACGAGACCTACCCCACCTACTACGACCCCAACGTGCAGCGCGTGATCGCCAACGCCGCCGGTTACGCGGCGGCGCGCGTGCGGCGCCCAGACGTCGGCAGTCCAGAGGCTGAGCCGCTCGAGCCCGTGCCCAACGCAGGCAAGGAGCACATCCTGCGGGTGACGTTGGGAGAGGGCGAAGCGTGAGCAAGGGCGGAACGGGGCGGCAGCTACGCGCCGCCATCATCGGCGCTGGCGGCATCTCGAGCAACCACCATGACGGTTACTTGGCGGCCGGTGTAGACGTCGTCGCCATCTGCGACCCCGTGCAGGAAGCACTAGCTACCAGGGCACGCGCATGGAACGTCGAGCGCGCCTATCAAGACTTCGAGGCCATGTTCGCCGCTGGCGGCTTCGACGTCGTGAGCATCGCGGCGCCAACCTCCGTGCACCATCCCGCCACGCTGGCCGCAGCAGCGGCCGGAGTTCACGTCCTCGTCGAGAAGCCGATGGCGCTTGACTTGCGCCTCGCCGACGAGATGATCGCAGCGTGCGCCGCCGCTGGCGTCGTGCTGATGGTGAACCACCAACTCCGCTCGAGCGGGCCAGGGCGCAAGGCGCGCGAGCTGATAGACGCTGGCGTGATCGGCAACGTTACGCACGTGCGACTGCGCCAGGCGCACGACTGGGGCGGCCACGGCGTGCGCCCGTCGTTCACGACCAAGGCGTCCGCTGGCGGGGGCACGCTGCTTGACAACGGTTGCCACTTGGCCGACCTGGCGCGCTTCTTCGGCGGCAGCGTTAGGGAGGTGTACGCCCGCATGGCCACCCTGAAGTACCCAGTCGAGGTCGAAGACACCGCCCACGTGAGCATGGTCTACGGGGACGGGTCGTTGGGCCTCATTGAGGCTGCCTGGACCGCGACGGGTTGGGAGGAGGGCTTCTGGGTATACGGCACGGAGGGCGCGCTCGAGTGCACCAACCGTTACGGGCCGCAGAACCTACGGCACCTCTACCGCGCGTCGCCGGGCAGCGACTGGGACCGCACGGACCTGACGACCTACGAGTTCACCGGCGCGCATTCACACACGCGCCACGTTCTAGCGTTCGTAGCGGCCGTGCTAGGTCAGGCGCCGGTGCCGTGCACGGGTGAGGATGGGCGTGAGGCTGTGCGCCTCATCCTCGCCGCCTACGCCTCCGCTGGGCGGAACGCGCCCGTCGCGCTCGCTGATTTCACGGGTTGAGAATGACGTTCGAGGAGTTCAGCGCCATGGTGAGCGACATGGTAGATGAGATCCCGACCGAGTTCCTTCGCGGTCTTGGCGGCGTTCACGTGCTGCCCGAAGCGCGGCTGGAACCCGAGTACGAGGACGTCTACCGCATGGGCGAGTACCTCGATCCGGGCGTGCAGGACTTCCTCGGCGCTGGCGAGGGCCTCGGCCGTCACGTCGCCATCTACTACGGCTCGTTCGAGGCCATCGCGGAGACCGACCCGGACTTCGACTGGGAGGACGAGGCCTGGGAGACCCTCACCCACGAGCTGCGGCACCACGTCGAGTCGCTAGCCGGCGAAGACTGGTTGGTCCAGGACGACGAGGATAGGGCGCGCGACTTCCACAAGCGCGGCTGACGGGCGGGCCCAACGGTTAGAGCGTGGTGTCCGCCCGCACCCACCAGGCGGGTTCGGCCGCGCGCAGGTGTTCGGCTACGCTCGCTGCATGCTCGGCGTCTCGGGCCACACCGAAACAGGTCGGCCCGCTACCAGACATGAGCGCGCCACGAAGGCCGGCCTCACGCAAGCGCGTTAGGACCCCGCGCAGTTCTGGGCGCAGGCGCAGAACGCCAGGCTGAAGCGCGTTCGGCCAACCGGGCTCCTCCCCCGCTTCCAGGCGCTCGAGCACGCGCTCGAAGCGTAGCCGCGGCGTGAAACCGACCAGGCTGGCGTACCCGTCCGCCGCGCTGACGGCGAAGCCCGGGTTCACGAGCACGAGGTCGAGGCGCGGCACCTCCAATGGCGCCAAGCGCTCTCCTCTGCCCTTCGCGAGGGCGGCGTTGGCAGCTAGGACCATGAACGGCACGTCCGAACCGAGGCCGCGCGCGAGTTCGCCGATGTTCACCGCGGCAGGCAAGGTGCGCGCGAGCACGCTGAGGACGGCCCCAGCATCGGCAGACCCGCCACCAAGCCCCGCTGCGACCGGAATGCGCTTCGTTAGCGCTACGTGCAGCGCGACCGCCTGCGCCGCAGGCGCCGCCTGGCGCCTGGCGTTGAGGTAACGGGTGGCTGCGAGGTGAGCGAGGTTATCTGCTCCCCGCGCCAGCTCGCACGGCGGCAACTCCGGCGCCTCGGAGACAGTGAGGGTCACCTCATCGCGCGCAGACTCCTCCAAGTGAACCTCTACGGCGTCGGCGAGTCCGATGCGTGCCATGGCCGTCTCTAGCTCGTGGAAGCCGTCGCCACGCCGGGCCAGGACGGCCAGCCCCAAGTTGACCTTGGCGTGAGCGGCTTCGGTGAACGTACCGGCAGTGAGCGTCACAGGACGGTCTGCTCCTCGCCCTGCCATAACGCCAGGAGGGCTAAGCCGAGCAGGAGATCGTCCGCAGTGGTGACCTTGTGAAGGAACGTGCTGCCCTCCACGATGCTGACGCGCACGCCCAGGCGTCTGACGAGTGCAGCGTCGTCCGTTGCTTCCACGCCCGCCGCGAGAGCAGCCTCGTGCGCCGTGAGGAGCAGCTCGCGTCCGAACCCCTGGGGCGTCTGCACTGCCCGCAGGTCCTCGCGCGGCAGGGTAGTGCCGTCTGCAGTGCTGACGATGGTGTCTGCCACTGGCAGCGCCGCGGTGGCCGCACCGGACGTTGCCACGGCCGCAAGCACGCGCTCGACGACGACGCGCGGCAGGAACGGCCGTGCGGCGTCGTGAACGAGCACCACCTCCGCGGTCGTGGCGCGCAGCAAAGCCAGCACCGTCGCCTGCCGCGTAGCGGCCCCAGTCACGACCTGCGCGCGCCCAGCAACCAGAGCGCTGGCTTCGGCCTCGTAGCCGCGTGGCACGGCGACTATCACCTCGTCGACCGCACCGTGGAGCGCGGCAACGCTGTGTTCGAGCAACGTCGCTGCGCCCAGCCGCACGAAGGCCTTCGGTCCGCGTCCGAGCCGGGTGCCCGCGCCAGCGGCGGGCACGAGGGCGGCCGAGCGGCCCCTTACCCCACTCATGAGCCGCCGCGCCAGCGCAGCGCCCTGTCGTTGTCGATGCCTAGCAGGTCGAGGGCGCGGCTCGTTATGCCCGCGACGAGCTCGGTGATGCTGTCCGGCAAGTTGTAGAAGCCTGGGGCGGCAGGCAGCACGACAGCGCCGCCGTCGTGCGCTGCGAGCATGTTGACGAGCAGCGGCCGCGAGTACGGCGCCTCGCGCACGACCAGCACGAGGGGGCGCCGCTCCTTGATGGTCACGTGAGCAGCACGCGTGATGAGGGTGTCGGCATGACCGTGCGCCACCTTGGCTAGCGTGCCCGCGCTGCAAGGCACGATCACCATGCCAGCTGTTCGGTGACTGCCAGAGGCGATGGCCGCGCCGAGGTCACTGTCTTTCTCGACGACGTCAGCCAGTTCCGTCAGGGCCTCCAGGCCACGCTCGAGTTCCGTAGCCAGCACCTGCTTCGCGCCGTTGCTGACGACCAGCACCGTGCGAACGTCGAGCTGCCGCAAGGTAGCGAGCAGGTCGACGGCGTAAGGCATGCCGCTAGCGCCGGTAACGCCGACGATGACGGGCCGCTGCGGCGCTCCGCCTAGCAAGGGTTGGTTTGGCCGCTCGTTCGTCACGTCCAACAGGCTAACCCGGCGGCCCTTATACTCGCGGCGTAGGCGCTGCACGGGTGCGATAGCCAGTGGGGCAAGTTGGAGGCAGTCCGCTTTGGTCACACGACAAGAAGCACATGAGCACGAGAGGCGTCAAGCACGACCACCGGCGCCGGGCCTGAAGCTGCGGCGCAGTAGTGACGAGCGGGTGGTAGGAGGCGTGTGCGGCGGCATCGCCGAGTTCATCGGCGCTAAACCGCGCAACGTGAGGATCATCTACGCGCTGTCGGCGCTGCCTTCGCTTGGCTTCACGCTCGTCGGCTACCTGCTCCTGTGGCTCCTCATTCCTGCTGCGCCGACTGCTAGCAAGTAGCCAGTGAGGGTGCTTTTTAGACGAGCAGCCTCACTGGTGTAGCGATGAGTTCGGCGACGCGCGCGAGTAGCCTCGCGCCCTGATCCAACGGCAGGTCGCCGGTGAGGGCAAGCGTGCTGCGGTAGCCGCCGACCTCCGAGTCGTAAAGGATGCGGCCGAAGGTAACGGCAGGAACGGCTAGGTCAAGGAACGCCTCGTCGACCTCGAGCCCGCTGAGGTCGACGGCGACGACGGCCACCTCGTCCTCTTCTGCGCCTTGGCCTTCGAGGTCCGTCACCAGGTCAACGAACGCCGTAACGGCCGCGCCATCGACACGGCGCAGGCGAATCTCGCTACCAAGTTCCGCTAGCGCGACATGACCGCCGGCTACGCCGACGTCACGCGCTGCCTTGGCCACCGCCCTGAGCAGGAACGGCGCCACAGGTAGCGGCTCTTCTTTACCCAACTCGAGGCCAGCCGCTAGTTGCGCCGCCGCCAACGCGCTCACGTCGACGTTACGGCGCAACAGGTTGGGAGTGCGCACCAGGGGCAGCACCGACGCGAGGACCGGTACTGGCTGCTCGTCGACGTCGGCGGCGGCGATCACGGGTGCGGTATCTGAAACGCTTGGCTCGAAGGCAGCGACCTCGTCAAGGAGGGTCTCTTCTTCGTGCGCGTCGATGTCGACGTCTTCAACACTGTCGGCTGCGACCTCGTACTCGACGCTCGTACCGCCTGGGAACTCGGTGACTGGTTCGGGCTCGGCTGCGTCAAGCCAGAACTGGTCGTGTGCCGGCGCTCCGACGTCGGCGTCGCTCGTCGCGTCAGCGGCCTGGTCGTAGCCGGTGGGGTTGCTGGCAGGCTCCCAACCGCCCACCGCCGCGCCGTCCACTTCGAAGGAAGCAGGGCTGTCTTCGGTGACTGACTCGAACAGCGCCACGTCGCCTGCTGCGGTCGCTTCCTCGGCGTCGGAGGCGTCCCATAGGTTGGGTGAAGCGCTGACGGGCGCACTTGCCGGTTCGTCGTCAAGCCGCAGGTCACTGCCTGCCCAGCTATCGGCGCTAGGCGCGAAGGCGGTCCGCTCTTCCGCCTGCTCGACCTCGGCGAACGCTTGCTGCGGCGCGGGCGCTGCCTCTGCGAACAGGTCGTCGTCCGAAACGAGGAGCAGGTCGGCGTCGTCGGCTACCGAGAACGCGCCTGGGTCCTCCTCGGGCGCCGCTTCGAAGCCGCCACCGATCGCTGGCGCGGTGACCCGCGCCGCGAAGTCGTCCTCGTCGTCTAGCAGGAACAAGTCTTCCGAAAGCTCGCTGCTAGCAACAGCTTGGTCACTCGTTAGTTGCGCGGCCGCCTCGTCGAGCGCCTCAAGCGCCGGATTGGCCTCCGGCTCGGAGGCACCTAGGTAGTTGGAGGCGCGAGAATAATTGCCTACCGAGTCCGCACCGACCTCAGTCCACGACTCCATGCCGTCCGGGAGAGGCTCTGGCGTCGGGTCGATGGCTTCCTCCCCGGCCATCACGCGGGCGAGGTAGACCAGGACATCGTGCTCGACGATCGCACCGTTCTGACCCGAACCGCTCAGGCGGCGCCAGTCGACGTTGTTCTGTTCGGCCAGACGTCGGGCGAGGTTAGAGATTTCGGGTTCGCTCACTGGCGCTCCTCCAAGGCGGGCTCACTGAATCTGACACTGCACTAGCGACTCCGTGCCGCCATCCAACTAGCGCATGATGAGGAGGAGTATAGCGTGCCAGCCCAACACTAAAGTTCGGCATATTCCACAACTAGCGAGCCGTGCAGCCTGACTAGCTGGCGGCGCAGCGCGTCAGGGACGCCAAGCCTGGAAGAAGATGTCATCGATGTACGTTTGCAACATGGCGTCCTGGCCGTAGATGGCCACGCTCGTCGTTACGCTCTGCCCCGCCCCCACCCTGCGGTCGAGGGCCACGCGCTCTCCGCGCTCGTCGCTCACGACGAGCCGCAACTGGTACGGCTGCTCAAGGAGGCGCTTGACGCCCATGTTGGTGGGGTCGAACGTGAACGGCACCAGGCGGCTGCCGTCTGCAGGCACTGCGTCCGGCGGATTGGAGGCCGCGGGCGCCTGACGCGCTGGCGGCACCGTGCCAGGTTGGGTTGGATTGGGACCGAAGATGTCGAACGAGTTGGACGGCGGGCTGCCATTGACGGTGAGGAAGACCGGCGTGCCGGGCACGGTGTAGCCACTCGGCTCGGCCGCGATCACTCCCTCGGGGCGAGCGGGGTCCGTTACGTAAGTGACGGTACCTACCTTGAGTTGCGCCGCGGCCAACGCGAGTTGAGCGCGCCACTGCGGTAACCCCACCAGCTCGGGGACCTGGACCGCGGTGCTGGTGGAGAGTGAGTAGTAGAGCAGCACCGGGGTGCCGGGCGGCACGGCCTCGCCAGCGGCGGGGGTCATCGAAACGACGGCACCAGGCTGCGCGAAAGACACGCTGGATGACAGGGTCTCGACGCGGCCGAAGCCGAGGCGCGCCAACTGCTGCTTGGCGGCTTCTATGTCTTGGCCGACCAACTCAGGTAGCACGACCGCGCTCCGCTCTGGCCCTGAGCTGACCACCAGCGTGAGGGCCCCGCCCTCCGCCAGCCGCTGGCCACCCGCCGGGACCTGCTCCACTACGAGCCCGGCGGCCTTGCCGTTGTGCTGGTACTGGATGGGGCCGAGGGGCAGGTTGAGGTCGGCTGCGCGCGCTAACGCCGCCTTCTCCTGGAGGCCGACGAGGTCCGGCAGGATAGCGGCGGCCGGTGGCGTGTTGACCCCGAGGTGCACGGTTCGCAACCGCTTCACTACCGCGCCAGGTTGCGGCGACTGCGAGGTGACGGCACCCGCCGGCACGCCCTCTACGTACTCGACGAACGTGATGGGGTCGAAGCCGAGGCTACGCAGTTGGCGCGCGGCCTGGTCGTAAGGCATGCCGACTAGGTCGGGGAGCGTCTGCTCGGAGACGGAGAAGTAACGGCCAGCGTCGAACACGACGAACACGGTCAGAGCCACGAGCAGGAGGGCGGCGGCAAGGAGCCAACCAACCGCCCTGCGGTTCTGTGGACCTGTGCTGGTAGTGGCGGCGCTACTCACCCCGGAACTGTACCACGGGCGATTACAGGCTGATGAGCGCGGAATACCGTGTCAGACGTGATACCCGGGCCACGTAAGTGTGGCTGTCGGTCGCTCTCGCGCGGAGTGGGGCTAGCATGGGGCATGCAGAACGGCCCCGTCGTCATCCCATCGGGCTCCCTCAGCCACTTGCCCAACGCCGAGGTGGCCGCCGACCAGGAGCTCGCGGCTCTCGCGCGCCTCGTGGCGGCCGGTTACGCCTGGCACGGCATCGCGCTGCCAGCTAGTTTCGAGGAGCGCTTCTACCGCCTAAATAACCTCCCCCACCAGCTACTCTCCCTCTACCAGGGACTTGACCCAGGCGACCCAGACGAGGACATCGTCGAGGAGGCGGAGGCCGCGGCCGTGGCGCTCGTCGCCCAGCACTACCTCCTCGATGAGAGCGTCGACCTGATCTACGACTCCCTCACGTGGAACGGCGCAGCCGTGGTGCGGCGAGCGAGCGCCGGCGAAGGCAAAGCGGTGAGCGGGCGCCGCGGCGTGCTCCTAGCCGTCAAGCAGCTCTACCGCGACGACTGGACGGTCGACGCCGTCATGGACCGCCTCGCGGCCACCGCGGCCCTCGGGCTCGAGGCGCGCCCAGTGCTCGTCACCACTGCGCCTGAGCGGTTAGACCCACTGCTGTCATCGAGGGCAAGCAGCACGCTCGGCGTGGCGGTGAAGGCGTGGGTCGACGATGCAGGCGGCCTCACGCGCGTCACTTTCACCTAGCCAACTGGCGCCAAGCCGCACGGCCTCACTTGCGGACCCGGTTCGCCGGAGACCCGGTACGGACGGGCGTGGTGTTCTCGAAGGTTACGAACGCGGTCGGGTTGATGCGGCCGACGAGCTTCAGCGCGGCCGGCATCTTGCGTCGTGGGATCACGGAGAACGACACCCTAACGTCGCCGTCGCGGCCACGGGCGTTCAACACGGTCACGAAGAAACCAGCCATGCGCAACTCATCCTCGACGGGCGGAGAGTCGACTTGCGTTACCACACGCATGATGGAGTCGCCGATGGCAAGCCAGCGTTCGATGCTCACGCCGAGCATGGTGCCGGTCGCGTAACCAGCAGCGTACGCGAGGAACTTGACTGGCGAGTCGAGGTTCGACAGGACCTGAGCGGCAGCGATCAGCCACACGAGCGACTCGACGAAGCCGAAGAGTCCGGCGAGGCCTCTTTGACCACGCACGAGGAAACCTATCCGCAGCGTGCCGAGCGAAACGTCGACGATGCGGAGCCCGAAGATCATGAGGGCCGCCAGCGTCAGGCTAAGGGCTTCGCTCATGCCCGCGCCCCGAGTTCCAAGGCGGCAACGGCGGCAGCGCCGATCACGCCCGCCTCGGCACCCAACTCCGCGACCCTGAAGTGCGGAACGGGGTAACCCTCGAGGTAATGCTCGGCTGCTCCACGAACCTTGGAGAGGTAGTACTCCCCTGCTTCGGCTATGCCGCCGCCGATCACGAAACTCTCGGGGTCAATGATCTTGACCAGGTTGGCGAGGCCAACGCCTACGAACAGCGCGCCGTTCTCGACGATGCCGAGCGCCTTCATCTCGCCAAGGCGCGCGCGCCTGAAAAGCTCGCGGGTGTCCATCTCCACGCCGTAAGCGTAGCTAGCGTCACGGGCCATCGAGCGGCCGGCGGCGATGGCCTCGAGGCTGCCAGTGTGCCCGTCTCCGCCCATCGGGCCGCCGAGGAGCATGGTCATGTGCCCAATCTCGCCCGCTAGGCTGTTGGCGCCGCGCACGACCTGGTCGCCGATGAAGATGCCGCCGCCTATGCCTGTCGAGATGGTCACGTAGATGGAGGAAACGAACCCGCGCGCCGCGCCGTAGCGGTGCTCGGCGTAACCGGCCGCGTTGGCGTCGTTCTCGAGCACGACCGGCAACTCGAGCGCTCGCTCGAGTTCGGCGACCAGCGGGGCGTTGTGCATGCCAGCGATGTTGGGCGCGAAGAGGATCTCCCGGCGCGCCTTGTCCAGCGGGCCGGGCGACCCGATGCCGACACCTGTGACGGTGTGGCCGCGGCCAAGCAACTCTCTTGACGTACCGACTAGAGCCGCGACGACGTCCGCGAAACCCGTTTGCGGCGTGTTGACCCTAACGGAGTCGAGGACCTTGCCATCCTCGACGACTGCGGCGAGGATCTTCGTTCCTCCGAGGTCAAGCCCTAACGTAACCATTCAGTTCTCCTCGTCGACGCGGCCTGCCAGTGCAGCCAGCGTGGCGTTAGCGATCATGAGTTCCTCGTCCGTCTTGACTACCAAGACGGCTACCTGGGCCCCGGCAGGCGAGATGACCTCAGCTGCGCGCGCGTTGCGCTCCGCGTCCACAGCGATGCCCATGAAGCCGAGCCCCTCCAGGCTAGCCTCCCGCGCCCAAGCCGAGTTCTCACCGATGCCGCCGGTGAACACGACGGCGTCCAGCCCGCCCATGGCGGCGGCGTAAGCACCGACCGTCTTGCGCACGCGGTACGCGAAGACGTCAAGTGCGGCCGCCGCACCAGATGAGCCGGCGGCAGCGGCGGCGGTAACGTCGCGCAGGTCGTTGGAGACGCCGGACATGCCTTTGAGACCCGCGCCCTTGTTGAGGAGGGCGTCGACCTCATCAACGCTCATCCCTCCGCGCAGCAGGTGCAGGACGACCCCCGGGTCGACGTCACCGCTGCGGGTGCCCATCAGGAGGCCCTCCATCGGCGTGAAGCCCATGGTCGTGTCGATCGACACGCCGCGGTCGACGGCGGCGGCGCTCGCACCGTTGCCGAGGTGAAGGGTGACGAGCTTGAGCGCCTCGCGGCGGCTGCCCATGATCTCGGCGGCGCGGCGCGACACGTAATCGTGGCTGGGACCGTGAAAGCCGTAACGCCGCACGCCGCCTTCCGTGGCGTACTCGAGCGGTAAACCGTAGAGGTAGGCGCGCCGTGGCAGGTTGGCGTGAAACGCCGTGTCGAACACGGCAACGTGCTTCACGGCCGGCATGGCGCGGAGCGCGGCCCTCAACGCGGCCAAGTTGCCTGGGTTGTGAAGTGGGGCGAGCGCCGCTAGTTGCTCGATCCCCGCCTCGACCAGCGGCGTTACGACGGTGGCGCGTACGAACAAGGTACCGCCGTGCACGACGCGGTGACCGACAGCGCTTGGCGCGAAGCCAGGCACGTGCTTCTCGAAGGCCGCTAGCGCGAAGTCGAACGCCTGATCGTGGCGCTCGAGGCGCGGGCGCTCGAGGAGCGTGAACGACGCCTTCGCCGTGCTTGGCCCACCGATGCGTTCGACGAGCAAGGACTCACCTGACGGCAAGAGCTTCATCTTGAGGCTCGAGCTCCCGGCGTTCACGACCAGCACCTGATCACCGGCGACAGGCGAGGGCTTCACGCGGCGCCCCTCACGTAAGGTGCATCTCCGAGGTCGGCAATGAGGCGCGGGCGAAACTGCAACGCGTCGGCCGCCACGAAGTGGACGGCGACGCCGTCCAAGCGCTTGAGGATGCCGTCTGGCTGGTCACCGTGAACGTGACCGAACAGGAGCGCGTCCGGGTGAGCCGCCTCGATGAGGCGAGTAAGTTCGTTCGCTTCGAGCCGCGAATTAGTTGGAGGGAAGTGCAACATGACCACCCGGTAACGCCCTTCTAGTTTGGCTGCATGCGTCAACGACAGCCGCAGCCTCTCGACCTCGCGCTCATAGATCTTGGCATCGACGTCACTGAACGCGTGGGCTCCAGGGCAGACCCAACCGCGCGTGCCAGCGATGACCACCCCATCGACCTCGACGGCGTCGTTCTGCAGCGCCCACATTCCGGGGGGTAGGGCGGCGCGCAGGCGGCTGATCGACGGCCACCAGTAGTCGTGGTTGCCGCGCAGGAGAACTTTCTTGCCCGGCAGTGCAGCGATGTCCTCGAGGTCGAGGAGTGCCTCGTCGAGGCGCATCGCCCAGGAGATGTCGCCCGGTATCAGCACCAGGTCGTCAGCCGTCACGGTCTCACGCCAGCCGTCGAAGAACACCTGAGGGTGACCCGCCCAGCCGGGGCCGAACACGTCCATCGGTTTGGCCTGAGCGCGAGATAGGTGAGGGTCGGCAATCGCGAACAGGCGCATCGATCGCTCAGTCTACCCGTGACCGCCGCGCGCTGTTCGTCACCTTGGCTAGCGCGTCAGCAGCGCGCCGGCCGCTCAACGGGTTACGCCACTCAGGCGCCACGTCCAGTAACGGCGCGAGAACGAACGCCCGCTCCTCGATGCGTGGGTGCGGCAGCCGCGGCGTCCCGATCAGGCGCACTTGCCCTGCAACGTCAAGCAGGTCGAGATCGATGCGCCGCGCGCCCCAGCGCTCCTTCCGCACGCGCCCAAGGCGCTCCTCGATGGCGAGGAGCTCATCGAGCAGGAGCGCCTCGCGCCCTAGCCAGGCTGTGGCGGCGAGGGCCACGACCGCGTTGACGTAAGGCGGCTGACCGGGCGGTCCGCCCAACGCAGCGCTCTCGTAGAAGTGCGAGCGGGACACCACCGGCGCAAGCAACTCTAGCTGGGCGACGGCAGCGCGCAGTTGCACGGCGGGGTCTCCCAAGTTGGCGCCCAATGCAACGAACGCCAGCGGCATCGCTGCGGTCGTCACACCGGCTGGCCGGAAGGCCGGTGCGGGGCGCCGCGTTCTCTCGTAACTTCCACGTAGACGTCGCGGAAGACGCCTGGTAGTGGTGCATGCGGCTTGTGCACCCGCACGCGAACGGCGTCCACGCGGTCCTCCTCCGCGAGGACGAGCTCGACGATGCGGCTCGCGAGCGCCTCGATGAGCCGGTAGCGTTGACCGGTAACCGCGCTCTCGACGAGCCGGTAGACCTTGCCGTAGTCGACAGTCTCCTTGATGGAGTCTGCGGCCGTGAGGGCGAGCGTCAACTCGACGTCGACCACGAAGCGAGCGCCTAGCCTGCCTTCCTCCTCGTAAACGCCGTGGTAGCCGAAGAACTCCAGCCCACTTAGGACGATCTTGTCGTGGCCACGCGCGTGCGTTAGGTGCTCGCTCATTCCCCGGTCTCCAAGTTCTCGCTGTCGATGGCGCCCCATACCGCCAACGCCTGAGCGTGCGCAGCTACGTCATGCACTCGCAAGAGCGCGGCCCCGCTTGCCGCCGCCCACAGGTGAGCAGCCAACGTGCCAGGTAGCCGGGCACGCGGGTCAGCCTCCCCGCTCAACCGGCCGAGGAAGCCCTTGCGCGACGCACCGACCATGACGGGGTAGCCGAGGCTCGCGAAGCGCTTGGTGGCTCGCAATAGCGCCAGGTTGTGCTGCACGTCCTTGCCGAACCCTATACCGGGGTCGAGCACCACGCCGCGCACGCCCGCTGCTGCCGCCACTCGCGCCTGCCGCAGGAGGAACTCCTCCACTTCGGCTACGACGTCGGTGTAACTGGGCGCGTCCTGCATGGTGCTTGGCTCGCCCTGCATGTGCATGATTATCGCCGCTGCGCCTGCAGCCGCGCACGCTGCCCGCATGCCAGCGTCCCGCAGTCCACCTACGTCGTTGATGAGCGCGGCGCCAGACTCGAGGGCAGCGGCGGCCACCGCCTGCTTGCGCGTGTCCACGCTCACCACTACTCCGGCGGCGGCTAGCGCCTCGACGACGCCGAGTACGCGCCGTAGTTCCTCACCCTCGGCAACCGGCTCGGCGCCCGGCCGCGTCGACTCGCCGCCCACGTCGATCATGATGGCGCCCTCGTCGCGCAGACGTAAGCCGGCGCTTACGGCCTGCTCAGTGGTCCAGAAACCGCCAGCACCGGAGAAGCTATCGGGGGTGACGTTGACGATGCCGACCAGGCCAGGCGCGCGCCACTCCAGGCGACCGCTTGGCAGGTCTAGCGCGTGAACTCCGCCAAAGGTCACGGCGCCTGCGCGGCGGGCAGGTAGTTCCAGTCGCTCGGCCTGGCGGCCAATCCGAAGCGCCACGCTACGGCCTGCGCGACGCGCTCGGCAGCGCGGCCGTCTCCGTACGGGTTCGGTCGGGAGCGCATGTGCCGAAGTGCGTCAGGGTCGGCCAGTAGGGCAAGTAGGGCTGTGCGCACCTCCGCCGGCTCGTTACCGAGGAGCCTGAGCACCCCGGCTTCGACCCCTTCCGGACGCTCAGTGACGTTGCGCAGCACGGCGACTGGCACGCCAAGGGCCGCGCCCTCCTCCTGCAGTCCGCCAGAGTCTGTGATCACGAGCTCGGACTGCGCCAGCAGCGCCAGCATGCTTAGGTAGTCGTACGGCTCGTCGAGCACGACGTTGCTTACGTTCGTGAGGACCGGCGTGACGGCGTCCCTGACAGCCGGGTTGAGGTGCACTGGGTAGACGAACGTGAGGTGAGGGTTGGCTCGCGCCACGGCAGCCAACGCCTCAGCGAGGTCGCGCATGACGGGCAAGTTCTCGCGGCGGTGCATGGTCACCGTCACGAACGGGCCCGCGCCAAGGTGCGCAGGGAGCACGGCCAACTGGCGCATGTGCTGGACGGCGTCGACGGCGGTGTTCCCCGTGACGATCATGCCGTCAGCGGCCTTGCCCTCGGCAAGCAGGTGACGCTTGGCCAGTAAGGTAGGCGGCAGGTCGAGGTCCGTAATGACGTCGGTAAGGCGGCGGTTCGCTTCCTCTGGGAACGGCTGCGTAAGGTCGAACGAGCGCAGGCCCGCCTCGACGTGCGCGACTGGCACGCCCCCTAAGTACGCGGCGAGGGCAACGGCGAAAGTGGTGGTCGTATCGCCGTGAACGAGCACGTAATCGGCTGCCAGTTCCGTCAGGGCCGTAGCGGCCGCTGGCACGATGCGCCCGACGAGGTCGGCGAGGGACTGGCGGTCCGTCATGACGTTGAGGTTGGAGTCGGGTACCAGCCCGAACGCGGCGAGCGCCGCGGCTAGCTGCTCGCGGTGCTGGCCCGTTACGAGGGTGACGGCCTCGAGTTCCGGATTGGCCATGAGCGCCGTGAGGACCGGAGCCATCTTGATGGCTTCCGGTCGCGTTCCGAACGCCACCACCACGCGCGGACGCGCCCCGGTGGTGCTAAGCGTGCGGAGTCTGGCGTGCGTCACGTCGGTTGGCCGGCGTGCCTAACCTCGGCGAGGCGCAGTAGCGACACGGCCGCGATGGCGACTATCGTCCCCACGAGAGTCAGCAGGGTGAGCACTGGCGGCGTCCGTGAAAGGAGCATGCCGACGACCCCCAGCACGAGCGTAGCGGCCCACAAGAGGATGACGGTGAGGCGCTTCGAGCCCGAGCGGACCCTGATGAGGTCGTGGATGTGGTCGTTCGAGGCGAGCGTGGGCGACGACCCGCGCCGCAGCCGCCGCAGCGTCACTTGCGTGATGTTCACGACTGGCAGGGCCAGGACCAAGATGGGCGCGACGACCGAGATGGCGGCTGTGACCTTGAGCGCCCCGAGGACGCTGACGGCGGCGAGCACGTAGCCGAGTAGGTAGGCGCCGGAGTCGCCCATGATTATCGTCGCCGGACCGAAGTTATAGCGCAGGAACCCAAGCGCGGAGCCGGCGAGAGCCGCCAGCAGGAGCACGGCAGCGCCGCGGTCGTCGAACTGCAGCGCTACGGCGAGCAAGCTCATGCTCGAGATGGCCGCGATGCCGGACGACAGACCATCGAGCCCATCGATGAAGTTGAACGCGTTCGTGAACCCGACCACCCAAAGGATGGTCACGATGACGGTGAGCGTCTCGGGGATGAACACGAAGCTGCCCGACCCGAAGTAGTCGGTGACGAAGCCGATACGCACGCCGTTGACGACGAGGATGCCGGCCGCCACCACCTGCGTTGCGAGCCGTAGCGCGGGCGGCACCTCCCACATGTCGTCGATGAAACCGACGAGCGTCATGAGCGACCCGCCGAGGAGAATGGCTAGCAGTTCGACGCGGTACTCGTTTATGAGTTGCGAACCGACGAGGCTGCCTGCCAGCACGGCGAGGAGGAAGCCTCCAAGGATGGCGATGCCGCCGATGTTAGGGATGGTGCCCGCATGCTGCCGCACGCCGCCGCCGTGCGCGCCGCCTCCCGCCTGCACGGCGCCGATCCGCGCAGCGAAGTCGCGCACGCGTGGCACCAGCCACAGCACCGCCGCCAAGGCGACGAAGAAGGAAACGGCTGCCAGCGGTAAGAAGCTAAGGAGGGTCACGCGCACGTCCCCCAGTCTACCTACGCTGGTAAGGCGCTCATGAGCCCCGGTTACGCGGCGCGTGAGACGGTAACGGTGCCGTCACGCGTTAGCGCGTTCCGTAGAGCCTGTCGCCCGCGTCGCCGAGGCCAGGCACGATGTAACCGTGGTCGTTGAGGCGCTCGTCGAGGGCCGCGATGATGATGTCGACGTCGGGGTGGGCTGTCTCGACGGTCTTGACGCCCTCAGGAGCCGCGATTATGCACAGCAGCCTGATGCGGGTGGCGCCAACGTCCTTGAGGAGCTGGATGGCGGCCGCTGCGCTGCCCCCCGTCGCGAGCATCGGGTCGAGCACGAACACGTCGCGTTCGCCAACGTCACTCGGGAGCTTCGAGTAGTACTGCACTGGCATGAGGGTGTCTGGATCGCGGTAGAGGCCGATATGACCGACTCGCGCCGTAGGCATGAGGCTGAGGATGCCGTCCACCATAACGAGCCCGGCCCGAAGGATGCCGATGAGGGCGAGCTTCTTGCCCGCCAGACGCTTGACCCTAGCTAGCGCAACTGGCGTCTCGACGGTGGCGTCCTCCAACTCGAGGTCGCGCATGGCGTCGAAGGCCATCAGCATCGTAAGTTCCTGGCACAGCGCCCTGAACTCGCGCACGCTGGTCTCCTTGTCGCGCAAGATGGAGAGCTTGTGTTGGACAAGCGGGTGATCGACTACCGATACGGCCACGGTGACTTCCTTCCCTATCCTTGAGTTGAGCGCGAGGCCGCCGCCCCGCGAACGTGGCATGAAAAGAGGGCCGCCACATGTGACGGCCCTCCGTTGGCGGAGAGGGTGGGATTCGAACCCACGGTGCAGCGTAGCCACACAACGGTTTTCGAGACCGTCCCATTCAACCGCTCTGGCACCTCTCCGGAAGCGCGCGGGAGCGGCCACCTTCGCCCGCTCACCCAAGCTTGCGAAGTATACCGCAACCGCTAGCCGCTGCGTGAGGTGCCTTCGCCGCTATTCCTGCATGGGATGCCTCACTGTTCATGGAGACGGTTGGTAGGCGTGATGGCGGAGTTGCTGGAGCGTAGCGATTGGCCGCCTTGCTAGCAGTTGCACTCGCATGGCGGCCATGCGCCCGAATACTCGTTAGCGCGACACGCGTCCATAACGTGCTTCACGCCGAGCAGATCGCAACCCGCCTCGGTCCCCGCCGCCATCTCCCATCCCTTGTTATCCGAGATCACTCAGGTAACCAGAACCAGTATGGGTCCACCCAGTAGAGGTGGAACCTGCCTGTGAGATCTGACTGGGCGAAAGTGTTCATATCCGTATAGTGGCCGGGATCATCACCGAACATGTAGTAGTGGCCGTTGAAGTTGATACTTGCACCGGCACTGTTGCCACGGAAGGTGATCAACTGGTCGGGGACTGGAACAGCTGGAAGAGTGATCTCATGAGCGCCCAGCACGAGGTAGAACGCGTCCTCGGTGCCGATAGTGAAGTCGGTGCGGATAACCTGCTTATGCGTACTGCCAGCGGGTCCCTGGGGTCCTACGGGACCAGCGTTGCCCTGGGGACCGGCTGGCCCAGTGGCGCCATCGACCCCCGCCGGTCCACGCTCGCCTCGATCACCGGTGTCGCCCTTTGGTCCTGTTTCGCCTTGGATCCCCTGATTACCCTGAAGGCCTTGCGGTCCTTGCATGCCGTCCGCGCCGGTTTCGCCCCGCTCACCCTGTACACCTTGAACGCCTTGCGGGCCGACCAGGTCGACATAAGTGAACGCAGCGTCACCCTCGAGGCGCACACCAAGCTCGGTGCCGTTCCACTCGAACTCGAGGTTGCTACCATCAGCGCCGCTCGGGCCGGCCTCGCCGGCCTCACCGGCCTCACCAGCTGGCCCCGCCGCCCCGGCCGCGCCCTGCGGCCCGGCCAGGTCCACGAACGTGAAAGCGTCATCGCCCACCGCGCGTACGCCCAGCCGCGTGCCGTCCCACTCGTACTCAAGACCCGGACCAGCCTCACCCTGAACCCCAGCCGGACCCAGCAGCTCCTGGTACACGAACTCCCCCACACCCTCTCGCCGCACACCCAAGCGAGAGCCGTCCCAGGCGAACTCCAAACTCACGCCGTCCAACTCACCACTACTCGCTAAGCCCCGCAACTGCTCGACTAACTCCGCTAACTCCGCTAAGTCCTCACTCGTCAGATCGCTCGCCCCCAAAGCGTTCTTGATGTGATCCAGCAGCAGCTGGAAGTTGGCGTTCATCTCATCAGCCTTGATCGCCGTGCCGGCCTTGAAGACGAACAACTCAGGCGCCGTCTGCGCCACGACACCAGGCGCCAACGACCACAAGGCAGCCAGAATGATCAAGATTCGTTTCACGTTCACTCCCACAACGCAGTGTTCCAGACGCTAGCGTCCCACTGACTGGGCGCAGGTCTGACAAGAGGATTAGCTTCAGGACTCTGACAAGCCGCGAGCAGCAAACCCACGGCCATCAGCACGACAAGCATGCGTGCGCGCCTCACCGCAGCACCAGCGCCCATACGCCCGCCTGCCCACCAGGACAGGCAGTGGGCGTGAACGCACCCGTGAGACTATCCCCCACCAGCGCGCCCTCAAAATCGTAAGAGCAGTCCGAGCTAGGCCTCAAGTCCGCGATGATGACCTCACCACTAATGACCCCACTGAACACGCCAACGGCGTTCAGGACGCGGTACTCGCCAGTTAGGCGCTCTCCCCTACGCTCGAAACTAAGCGCGAGAGGCAGTTCAACGCCCGAAGAAGTAGTAATACCCTCGAAAGAGTAAGCGGGCGGCGGCTCCTGACAGGCTGAGAGCAGCACCGCCATGCCCGCCACCACGATGAAAATGCGGACTATTCGTTTCAAGTTCACTCCGTGACGCGGTCGGGGATTGCCCAAGGTCGGGGGTCCGCGTCTGATACGCAACGCGGGGCGCCCACCGCCAACCAAGCATCCCGTTCGTTCCGAACATCCTCCCGAGGATTCTGCCCGACCACCTCTCACGAGACTGTTACTTTTCGTGCGGCGCACCCAACGTGAGGCTGTTGACGTACGGAACGACCTCGAACGCTTCAGCGACTGAGGTCTTCCTATCTCCCCAAATTTCCCCTGGCACCCCTGGAACCCCAACCCGTAGGATCACGCCAGGAACCTCGGAACGTCTCAACTAGGCTGAACCCATTCAATCCCTTGACGCGCACTGCTAGGGTTTCATACACTCCCAGATGCGCCTTGGGCAGCCGTGGTGGCCCATCGTCTAATGGCAGGACAGCGGATTCTGGTTCCGCCGGTCTAGGTTCGAGTCCTAGTGGGCCAGCCAAACG
>DASSXV010000034.1:0-63037 GCA_035703635.1 Trueperaceae bacterium
CGCTTACTTCGACTAGGTCGATGCCGTACTCGTGCTTCGCTTCCGCCGCGTCCGCGATGCCGTCGTGGACGACCGTCGTCACCCCGAAATCGGCTAGCTCGGCGAGGATGTCCGGCACGCGGCTGTTACGCAGGTCTGGCACATTCTCCTTGAAGGTCAGGCCGAGAACGCCAACCCGCGCACCGTTTATGCGTCCACCGCTGGCGGCTAGGAGCTTGACGACCTTCTGGGCAACGAAGGCGCCCATGCCGTCGTTGATGCGCCGCCCAGCGAGGATGACTTGCGGGATGTAACCGACTTCCTCGGCCTTGGTCGTTAGGTAGTACGGGTCGACGCCGATGCAGTGCCCGCCGACCAGGCCTGGCCGGAACGGTAGGAAGTTCCACTTCGTACCCGCCGCCTCAAGCACTTCGAGCGTGTTGATGTCTAGGCGGTCGAAGATCAGCGCCAGCTCGTTCATCAGGGCGATGTTGAGGTCGCGTTGGGTGTTCTCGATGACCTTGGCGGCCTCCGCGACCTTGATGCTGCTGGCGCGGTGCACGCCAGCGTCGATGATGCCGCCGTAAACGGCCGCGACGCGCTCGAGGGTCGGCGCGTCCTGGCCCGAGACGACCTTGACGATGCGCCTGAGCGTGTGCTCCTTGTCGCCAGGGTTGATGCGCTCAGGGGAGTAGCCGAGCGTGAAGTCGACGCCCGCCTTGAGGCCGGAGGCCTCCTCGAGGATCGGACCGCAGAACTCCTCCGTTACGCCGGGGTAGACGGTCGACTCGTAGACCACGACGGCGCCTGGCTTCAGGGCGCGGCCGACGACGCGGCTAGCGGAGGCGAGGGGTCTCAGGTCCGGCCGGTTGACGTGGTCGATGGGAGTGGGAACCGCGACGACGAAGAAGGTGGCGCTAGCAAGGTCGGCCTCGTCTGTCGTGAACATGACCTTGGTGGCCGCCAGTTCGGCGGCGTCCGCCTCGGCCGTCTGGTCCTCGCCGGCCCGCAGGCGCGCGATCTTGGCCGTGTCGATGTCGAAGCCAACCACGTTCGGGTAGGCCTCTGCGAACGCCAGCGTCACCGGCAACCCGACGTAACCCTGGCCGATGACGGCTATGCGTTCGGCGTGCTGCTGTGATGTGGGCGACTGCGGCATTGAGCAACCAACTTTCTCAGGGTGATGCGAGCGGCGCGCGCGGTGCGCACCGCTGAGGACGCGAAGGCCACTCTATCGGGGAGGCGCCTGGCGCTGTGCGCCAAAACTCACGGTATAGTCGGCATTTCGAGCGGTTGGTGCCGCAGCGTGCGGCCTCCGCCGCCTCCGGAAGCTACCGGACGAGGCACCTTACCCTCGCGGAGGTTCCTCACATGCCAGTACTAACCATCGACGGCGTCAACCACGACGTCCAATACGGCCGCCGACTGGTGCTCGCCATCGCCGACGCCGGCGTCAACATCGGCCACCGCTGCGGTGGCCAGGCGCGCTGCACGACCTGCCGCGTCGAGTTCACGTCAGGCGAACCAGAAACCATGACCGACGCGGAGTCAGCCAAGTTGGAGGAAAAGGGCCTCATCGGCGCGGCGCGACTCGCTTGCCAGATCGTCGTCACGCACGACATGGCCCTCACCCCACTCGTGACCCTGGAGAACCAACCAAACTGGCAGGACACCGGCCCGCGGCCAAGCGAGAGCGTCGAGCCGGCGCCGCAACCTGCATCAGGCGTTGCGACCCTGCGGTAGCCAATCGCCGTTCCTGGCGTGCCACACCTCTACGGAGCTTGGCTCGAAGCGGCTGAGCGCCTCACCGGCCGCCGCCTCCTCTTGAGGGGTGGTGGCGACCGACACGAAAGTACGCGTGTCTGGCTTGCCTGGCGCGTGCTCTGGCGGCTCCGGTAGCGGCAGTGGGCTGTTGAAGATGTACCCGGCCGCGGCGAGCGCGATCCCGAACACGACGCCCCCGATGACCGCGGCCCAGAACGGCCCGACCGCCATGGCGGCCTGCTTGCCGAAGAGGTTAAGGAGCCCGGAGCCCATGAGCAGGCCGAGCAGCCCGAAGCCGAGCAGACCGACTATGAAGCCGAGTGCGGCCCCGTTGATCGGCGGCATCTCGCCGCGCTCCAACACGTAGGGGTCTGACTGGCGCTGTGCGCGCAGGACATCGTCTGATGCGCCAGGCACCACGCTGACTGCGCTGGGGTCGAAGCCGGCGTCGCCTAGGGCCGCCACTGCGTCGCGCGCGGCGGAGGGGTGGGCGTACTGCGCGGTGACCGTAACGCGCGGCTCGTGCACGGCGTGTCCGGTCGTTGCTGACTTGGAGTGAGCGCTGTCTTGAACCATGTCGCTCCTTTCGTAAGGCCACACGCGAGCTGTTCAGCTGCGCGCGGCGTCCCGCTAATGCCGCCATGATAGCGCCACTTGAAGCCTGTCGGCCCGCGGAGGCCTTAGTTCGAGCGGGCGCGGCGGGTCCTCCGGCCGCTGGCCGCCGTGGAGTGCGACAATGGCCCGCGTGAGCGCACGCCAGAGCACCCGCCGCGGGGCGATGACCCTGATGGTCGGAACATTAGCCAGCCGCGTCACTGGGCTGCTCAAGAACTCGCTGCTAGCACAGTTCTTCCCGACCGCCGTCATCGACGCGTTCGTCACGGCCTTCAAGGTGCCCAACCTCTTCCGTGAACTGCTAGCAGAGGGCGCGCTGACCAACTCGTTCATACCGGTGTACAAGCGCCTCGACCTGGAGGACGCACGCCGCATGGCCGGTGCCCTCCTCGCACTGCTGCTCATCGTCAACGGACTGCTCCTCGTCGGCGCCTACCTAGGGGCTCCGTTGGTGGCGAACCTGCTCATAGCCAGCAACGGCAACGTCGACGTGGTCCTCACGACGCGCCTCGTGCGCATCGTGTTCCCGTTCCTAACGGCCATCTCACTCTCCGCGCTCGCCATGGGGCTCCTCAACGCGGAGGAGCGCTTCTTGGCCCCCGCCTGGGCGCCGGTCGCGCTGAACGTCGTGACCGTCACGCTCATGGCGCTGTTCCCTGGGCAGGCGGTGATGCTGGCTGCCGCTCACGTGCTCGGCGGGGTGGCGCAGTTGGCGGTGCAGTTGCCCGCCCTCGCACGCGCCAAGCTCCTGCCGCGCATGGCTGGACTGTGGCACCCGGCGTTAGCTTCGGTGCTGCTGCTCATGGTGCCGTTCGCGTTCACGGCGGGCGGGCGTCAGGTGCTCAACGTGGTGGCGTCCAACATCATCACGGGCATCGACGCGGGTGCTCAGGGCGCCTTCTACCTCGCCGACCTGTTCCTCAGCTTGGCCCTTGGGCTCTTCAGCATCTCACCGGCCCTCGCGTACTACTCGCGGCTCTCAGACCACGCCGTGCATGCCCCAGAGGCGTTCGCGCCGACCTTGGCCGAGGGGTTGCGGTTCATCACGTTCCTGACGGTCCCCGCCGGGGTGGCGCTCGCGCTGTTGGCCGCGCCAGCCGTCGACGTGGTGTACAACTGGCGCTCTCTCATGGGCACGCCGATGGACGCGCAACTGCGCTCCTTCACGATCGCGGCCACCATGCCGCTAGGGTTCGCGGTGTTCCCGATCGGCGCCTTCAACCTGCTCGTCCGCACCTTCTACGTGAGGAGGTTGGTGCGCACGCCCGTCCTGCTCGTGCTCATCTTCCTCAGCGTGCAAGGCGCGCTGTACTGGGCGCTGTCGCACGTGTGGGGCATCGCTGGCGTGGCCTGGGCAACGGCCATCGCTGCGTGGCTGCAACTGCTTGTCGCGGCGTACCTCGTAGCGCGCCGCGAGGGTTTCGGCCTCGCGGCCTGGGCGCGCGAGGCCGCCAAGGTGTGGCTAGCGACCGGCGTGGCGGCTGGCGCCGCCGCGCTCGCGCTTTACCTCGTGCCTCTGCCTGCTGGTTGGTGGGGCCAGGTCGCGCGCCTCGTCGTCGGCGGCGCGGTGCTCATGGCGGCGTTCGCTGGCGTTGGCGCCGCGCTCGGCCTGCCAGAGCTGAAAACCCTGGCAGGGCGTTTGCGGCGCCGCTGAGCGGGTGTATCAGACGCGCTTGAAGATGACCGCGGCGTTCTGACCGCCGAACGCGAAGTTCGTCGAGATGGCGGCGTTGACTACCGCCTCGCGCGCGACGTTCGGGATGTAGTCGAGATCGAGTTCCGGGTCCGGATCCATGTAGTTACGCGTTGGAGGCAAGACGCCGTGGTGAATGGCCTGCACGGTAGCAACGCCCTCGATGCCGCCAGCCGCCCCGAGGGTGTGGCCGGTCATCGACTTGGTCGACGAGGCAGGAGGCACCTTCCCGGCGCCCCACACGGCCTTGAAGGCCAAGGTCTCGTTGAGGTCGTTGGCAGGCGTGCTCGTGCCGTGCGCGTTGATGTACCCGATGTCTTCCGGGTTCATCTTGGCGTCTCTCAGCGCACGCGTGATGGCCGCGATGGCGCCCGTGCCGCCAGGGGCGGGCGCCGTGATGTGGTGCGCGTCCGCGCTAGTGCCGTAACCGACGATCTCGGCATAGATGCGCGCACCGCGCTTGACGGCCCGCTCGTACTCCTCGAGCACGAGGATGCCAGCGCCCTCGCCCGCCACGAAGCCGTCGCGGCTGGCCGTGAACGGCCGACTGGCAGTCTCGGGGCTGTCGTTGCGCGTGGAGAGCGCCTTCATGACCGCGAAGCCGCCGATGCCCATCGGCGTGATCGGCGCCTCGGTGCCGCCCGCGAAGACGACTTCAGCCTCGCCGCGCTGGATCATGCGGTACGCGTCACCGATGTTGCCGGTGCCGGTCGCGCAGGCGGTGACGACGCTCGAGCTTGGCCCGGTCAAGTGATAGCGCATGGCGACGTGGCCGCTAGCCATGTTGGCTATGAGCATGGGGATGAAGAACGGGCTGATACGCATGGCGGTGCGCTCGAAGCGGATCTTCGACTGAGCCTCCCACGTATCGAGGCCCCCGATGCCAGAACCGATGCAAGTGCCCGTGAGGTCGCCTGCGACCTCCTCGGCAGTGAGGCCAGAGTCGGCCAACGCCAAGTCGGCGCCGATGAGCGCGAACTGCACGAAGCGGTCTAGGCGCTTGGCTTCCTTGGTTTCGAGGTACTGATGCACGTCGACGTCGACCTCGCCAGCGAACCTCACGGACAGATCGCTAGCGTCGAACAACGTTATGGGTCGGATGCCGTTCCTCGCCTCGTGTTGCGCTGCCAAGAAGTTGGCTGCGCCGACACCTATCGGCGTTACAGGACCGACTCCGGTGACAACAACTCTTTTCATGGTCGCCCCCAGGGTAACTCGGGCGCGATCGGAGTCAGGTAGCCCGGAGTGGTGCCTGGCGCCCCCCGTATGAGCGAGGTCATACGCGGGGGCTCAAGGTCATTGCTTGTCTGAGATGAAGCGGACGGCGTCGCCGACAGTGCGGATGCCTTCGGCTTCGTCGTCAGAGATCTCTACCCCGAACTCATCTTCGAGGCCCATGATCAGCTCTACGACGTCGAGCGAATCGGCGCCCAGGTCGTCCATGAAGCGCGACTCTTCGGTGACGTCGCTAGGGTCGGCGTCGAGCTTGTCGGCTACGACGTCCTTTATCTTTTCCAGGATCTCATGTTCGTCCACGGTGTTTCCTCCTCAGCAGCGGCTTGCGGCCGCGGCCATGTTTTGCACGTCTTGCGGGAGTCTAGCACGGGTTCTTCCCGCGTTTGCCTGACGTATTAGCCGCTTTGCGGCCAAGATTCGCCTCGCTGCCCTCGTAAGAGGCGCGGAGCCTTTGCGATGCTAGTGCATGACCATCCCACCGTCAACTACCAGCGTCTGGCCGTTCACGTAAGCCGCCTCGTCCGACGCTAGGAACGCGACCGCATTCGCCACGTCCTGAGGAGTTCCGAAGCGTCCTGCTGGGATCTCCTTGAGGTAAGCGTCGCGCAGTTCAGGCGTTAGGGCTGCGGTCATGTCCGACTCGATGAAGCCTGGCGCCACCGCGTTGACGGTCACGCCCTTCGCGGCGTACTCGCGCGCCAACGCCTTGGTCAGGCCAATGAGGCCGGCTTTCGCCGCCACGTAGTTCGCCTGGCCGGGGTTGCCGCGCAACGCCACGACCGACGACACGTTCACGACGCGCCCGAAGCCCGTGCGCAGCATGCCGCGCAGCGCGCCGCGCGCGAGGTAGAAGGCCGAGGAGAGGTTCGTGTTGAGCACGCGCTGCCAATCGTCGTCCTTCATGCGCAGAACGAGCGTGTCTTTGGTGACGCCCGCGTTGTTGACGAGCACGTCGAGGGCGCCGAACTCCTCGGTGACGGCCTTAATGAGCTCTTGGCACGCCGCCGGGTCGGCGACGTCGGCGCCGAACGCATGCGCCCGCCCGCCCGCCGCGACGACCGCTTGCACGACCTCGTCGGCCGGGCCGGCAGAGCTCACGTAATGCACGGCAACGTCGTAACCGCGGCGGCCGAACGTCTCGGCCATGGCGCGGCCAAGCCCACGGCTCGAGCCCGTCACAAGTACGACCCGCTTACCTTCGCTCATGCAGGTTCCCCCTCGCTCGAGGACGCAACGGCCGCTGCCAGCGACGCTGAGTCGGTGACGGCAGCGCCTGCTGCGCCTGGCAGGATGCGTTCTAGCAAGGCGGTTAGGACCTTGCCGGACCCGAACTCTATGTAGCGCGTTGCGCCCAGTGCGCTGAGCTGCTGCACGCACTCGACCCACCGCACTGGCGCCGTTACCTGCTCGGTCAGGAGGCCAGCGGCGCTAGCCGCGTTAGGCAGCGGCTCGGCGGTGACGTTGCACACGACAACGAAGGCGGGCTCGTCGAAGACCTCAGTCGCGAGGTCGGCAGCCAGGCGCTCGGCGGCCGGCTGCATGAGGGGCGAGTGGAAGGGCGCGCTCACCTTGAGAGGTATGACGCGCGCGCCGCGCTCCTTCAGCACGGCCGCGGCGCGTTCGACTCCGGCGGCCGAGCCGGACACCACGGTCTGGCCGGGAGCGTTGAGGTTGGCTACGGCGACTACCTCCTGAGGACCCAGGTCCGCGAGGACCTCGCGTATGGTGCTCTCCTCGAGCTTGAGGACCGCTGCCATGGCGCCAGCGCCTGGCGCTACGGCCGCCTGCATGTACGCGCCGCGCTTGCGCACGAGCCGCACCGCCGCGCTGACGCTCAAGCAGCCTGCGGCGACGAGCGCCGTGTACTCGCCGAGCGAGTGCCCTGCGGCGAAGTGCGCCTCCGCGCCACCCGCCTCGCGGTAAGCCGCGTAAGCCGCGGCGCCCGCCGCCACCAGCGCGGGCTGCTGGTTGGCCGTCAACTGCAGCTCTTCTGCTGGGCCCTCCCACATCAGGGCGAGGAGGCCCGGCAGCGTTGCCTCGGCCTCGTCTAGCACACGCTTGGCGGCAGGAGACGCCGAGTAGAGCTCTTGCGCCATGCCTACTGCCTGCGAGCCTTGGCCGGGGAAGAGCGCGGCAACGCGCTGGGTCACACCGGACCCCAGGTCAGGACGGAAGCCGCCCAGGTGAGGCCCGCTCCGAACGAGACGAGCAGGAGGTTGTCGCCGGCAGCGATCTGACCGGCATCCAGCGCGTGGCGCAGTGCCAGCGGGATGCTGGCCGTCGAGTTGTTGCCGTACTCGTCGACCGTGACGACGACGCGCTCGCGCGGCAAGCTGAGGCGCTCGCGGGCGGCCTCGATGATGCGGAGGTTCGCCTGGTGCGGCACGAACAGCGAGATGTCGGCCACGGTCAGGCCGGCCTTCTGCACGGCCTCGAGCGTCGCGGTGTTCATGACGCGCACCGCGAACTTGTAGACCTCACGGCCGTTCATGTAGAGCGAGTCGGATAGGGGAGTGCCGCTCGGCAGGCACGCACCGACGGCGCGCTTGTGGAGCTGGTCTGCGCCGGAGCCGTCCGCGCCCATCACGACGCCCTTGATGCCGTACGGTTCTGGCACGGCCTCGATGATGGCGGCGCCAGCCCCGTCGCCGAAGAGCACGGCGGTGGAGCGGTCGTTCCAGTCGACGATCTTCGTCAGGGCCTCCGCGCCGATGGCCAGCACGCGCTTGCACTGGCCGGCCTCTACGAGGCTCTTGGCGATGCCGACGGCGTACAACCAGCCTGGGCAGGCCGCCAAGAGGTCGAACGCTCCGGCTGACAGCTTGAACTTGTCCTGCACGAGCGCGGCTGTGGCCGGGAAGAGCGCGTCTGGCGTGTTCGTGGCGACGATGACCATGTCGACCCCGGCCAGCGCGTCGTCGCCGTGGCGGGCGAGCAGGTCCTCCACGGCCCGGAACGCCAAGTCAGAGGTGAACTCGTTGTCGGCGGCGACGTGGCGGCGCTTGATGCCCGTGCGCGTGGTGATCCACTCGTCGGACGTGTCCATGATCTTCTCTAGGTCTTCGTTGCTGACGATGTTGGAGGGCGCGTAAGCGCCCAGCGCGGTAACGCCCGCCCTAGTCTTCGCTTGGCTCACTCGGCACCTGCTTGGGGAGCGGTCGCTAGCCGAGTAAGCGGCGACCGGTAGGAGAAAGGACGGCCGAAGCCGTCCTGGCAGGGCCACTCTGGCCCGCGGGCAGTGAGGCCACCGCCAGCGCTGAAGGGCGCCGGCGCTGCCGGGACGGCATCAAGCCTCCGCGATCACCTGACGGCCGTTATACGAACCGCACTCTGGGCACACGACGTGCGGCGGCTTCATGGCCTTGCACTGTGGGCACGCTACGAGCGTCGGCTCGCTTAGGGCATGGTGCGAGCGACGAGCGTCACGGCTGGAGGCCGAAGTGCGCTTCTTGGGTACTGGGTGCTTAGCCATCTGGTCCAAACTCCTTCTGAATAGCTCGCGGTGACGCGAGTGTTGTTCGGCTCAAGGCAGCCGCCTGGCGGGCGGTCAGGCCGAGATGTCGATGTCTTTCAGCGCGGCGAAAGGCGAAACGCCTTCGGTCACCACTTGTGGCTTGCGCTTGGGCGCCAACTCGGGGTGCTCGTTGAGGTTCACGCCGTTCTCGTCCAGGCCGAGGCAGCCGGGCCGACAGACCGCCGTGATCGGCAGTTCGATGGCCACGAGTTCGGTGAGGAACGCGCTGAAGTCTACCGCGAACGAGCCGAAGATCAGCAGCTCGTCGTCGCCTTCCTTGCTGTCCTCGTCGAGAACGAGGGGCAAGTCGGAAGGCCGGTACTCCATGGGGTAGACGAAGGTGGTGCGCACCTTGGTGTCTACGTCCGTGAGGCAACGGCGGCACTCCATGATGACGGTGCCTTCGACGGCGCCTTCTAGAACGAAGTCGTCGTCGCCACCCGCGTTCATGACAGTAAGGCGCCACCTGAGTGGTTCCTTGAGCCGTATGCCGTCGGCTTCTAGCAGTTCAGGTGCAGGCGTCAACAGACCCTCTGCGCTAACCTCGGACGGCTGGCCCGGGGAGTGCTGCAAGAGTGAGGCTAAGTTGAGTACCGCTGAGTCGCTAGACTGCATCCCTTGAAAGTATAGGCCTGGTGTGCTGGCTGTCAAGTTGCGCCGAACGACGACTTGTCTGCAGCGCGGCCGGCGTGAAGAGCGCAGAGGCAAGGTTATGCTCGGCCGCACATGTTTCTCGTCATCCCAGCAGTCGACATCCAGCAAGGCAGAGCAGTTCGCCTCTACGAGGGCGATCCAGAGCGTGAGACCGTCTACTTCAAGGACCCGGTTGACGCCGCCGTCAAGTGGGACGGCCTCGGCGCGAAGTGGCTGCACGTCGTCGACCTCGACGCCAGCCTAGGCCGCGGCGACAACACGGCGCTGGTTGCCCGCTTGGTGGCTAGCGTCGACGCCAAGGTCGAGCTAGGCGGCGGGGTGCGCAGCCTGGAAGCGGCGCAACGCTGGCTTGCTGTGCTCGACAAGGTGGTGCTCGGCACGGTCGCCGTCACGCAACCGGAGGTCGTCGAGCGCCTCGTGACCGACTTCGGGCCCGAGCGCGTGTGCGTCTCCATCGACGCTCGTGACGGCCTCGTCGCGGTGCGCGGCTGGGTGGAGACGACGGCGGTCGACGCCATCTCCCTCGCCAAGCGCGTCGCCGAACAGGGCGTCACCCACGTCATCTACACGGACGTCGGGCGCGACGGCACCATGCTCGGCGTCGATGAGGAACCCGTCGCGCGCATGCGTGACGCCTTCGCGGGTAGCCTCGTCGCCGGTGGCGGCGTGGCAACGGACGCAGACCTCGACCTCTACGAGCGCCTCGGGCTGCAGGGCGCCATCGTCGGCCGGGCGCTGTACGAGGGGAAGATCACTTATCCCAGAACTACCTGAAGTCGAAACGGTCCGCCGCGAACTCGCCCCCTGGTTGCAGGGCCGTGACATCCTCGAGATCGACTTGCTAGCTCCGCTCGGGCCGAAGTACGCCAGCCTCGAGCTGGCGCTCGGGCGGCGTATCGAGGCCGTCGAGCGGCGGGGCAAGTTCCTGCTCATGCCCCTCTCCGGTGGGCTCGAGCTGGTGGCGCACCTCGGCATGACGGGCGTGCTGGCGCAAGACGCCCCATCTGAGCGCGCCGCCTCGCACGTGCGCGTGCGCGTCGGCCTCAGCGGCGGCGCCCCTAACGTCCTCTACTTCCTCGACCCGCGGCGCTTCGGGCGTTTCCTCGTCGTCAAGCGCGGGGAGTACGCGGGCCTGCCGACGCTCGCCGCGCTCGGGCCCGAACCGCTAGGCGACGCCTTCACGGTAGCCGCCTTCCAGAGCGCCCTGCAGCGCTCTCACATGAGCGTGAAGTCGTACCTCTTGAGCCAGCGACCCGTTGCCGGCGTCGGCAACATCTACGCAGACGAGGCGTTGTGGCGCGCGGCGGTTCACCCCCTGACTCCGGCCTCAGCACTCACCCCGGAGCAGGTGACGCGCTTGCACCACGCCGTTCGCGAAGTCTTGAGCGCCGCCGTCGCCTCGCAGGGCACGACGTTGTCCGACTACCGCACGGTGTTGGGCAAGCAGGGGGAGTACGCCAGGCAACTAGCTGCGTACGGCCGCGCCGGGCAACCGTGCCCGCGCTGCGGCACGACGATGCAGCGCCTGGTGGTCGGGCAGCGCGGCACGAGTTACTGCCCAACGTGCCAGGCCGCCCCGAAGGGTGCGCCGTGAAGCGGAGGTTCGGCCTCGACATTCAAGTGCGCTTCGGCGACACCGACGCGCTTGGCCATATAAACAACGCGACCTACGCGACTTACGCGGAGCTCGGGCGCGTCGAGTTCGTGCGGGCGCTCGGCTTGCCGCCTGGCGGCTTCATCCTCGCGCGGCTCGCCCTCGACTACCGCAAGCAGGTGCGACTTGGTGAGCGTGTGCGGGTCGAGACGTGGGTTGAGAGGGTCGGCAACTCGAGCATCACGATGCGCCAGGAAGTGGTTGCCGACGACGAGTTGGCGGTCGAAGTCGAGGCGGTCGCCGTGTGGTTCGACTACGGTACGAACATGCCTGTGCGCGTGCCAGACGAGGCGAGGCGCGTCTTCGAGGAGTGGCGCGAGCCGCAGTAGGGCGTGCACTGCCGGGGCGACGCGCGGGACGGAAGTCCCTGTTTAGGGCGTCTACAACGCACTATCCTGTAGCTGAAGCGGTAGGGGCGCAGGCTCCAGGCAAAGGGGCGAGCGCTAGCACCGAGGGAGCGCATCCCCAACCCAGCCCCACCACCGCTGTAAAGCTTCCGGGCCTCCAGCGAGGCAAGGCGCAAGTGCAAGATGTCAGGGCCGGGAGGGTCCCGGTGCCGGGGGCCCGGAAGCCAGAGCACGAGTTAGGCGTCAGCGCGGCCGGAGCAGGACTGCTCCGGCCGCGGCGCTGCCTGGTCGCGCCACCAGGCGCCCCTGCTAGACTGCTCGCGTGCCACACGTAGAGTCCCCGACTCAGCGGCGCGTCGTGACGGTAACGGGCGCGTCCACCGGCATCGGCCGTGAGGTAGCGTTGACCCTCCTCAACAAGGGGTACACCGTTTACGCCGGGTTGCGCTCCGACGTTGACGCGTCCAGCCTGCTGGCTGACGCCGGAGCTGCGGCTGCGCGGTTGCGACTGCTGGAACTCGACGTCACTAACGGGGACGACGTGGCCGCGGCGGCTCGCCGCGTCAACGACGAACTCGACGGCGGTCACTTTCACGGGCTCGTCAACAACGCTGGCATCGCCGTGGCAGGACCCATGGAGTTCCTGCCGCTCGACGACTTACGGCGCCAGTTCGAGGTGAACGTCGTCGGCCAGGTGGCCATGGCGCAAGCCTTCTTGCCGCTCCTGCGCGAGCGGCCCGGTCGCCTCGTGTTCGTCGGGTCGGTCTCTGGGCTCGTGTCGTCACGCCTGCTCGGCGCGTACGCTGCCTCGAAGTTCGCCCTCGAGGCCGTTGCCGACGCGTTTCGCCGCGAACTACTGCCGTTCAAGGTGCGCGTATCCGTCGTCGAGCCTGGTCGCATCGCAACGCCGATCTGGGAGAAGTCCCTCACCGAGGGCCTCGACCGCATGGACCGCATGCCCCTGAAGGCGCGCGAGTACTACGGTTGGTTGGTCAAAGACCTGATGAACAGCGCCAAGTACGCGGCCGACCACGGCACCCACCCAGAGCAGGTCGCGCTGGCCGTCCACAAGGCGCTGAGCGCCCGCCGCAGCCGCACGCGCTACTTCGTTGGGCCCGACGCGCACTTCATCAACGTGCTGCGGCGCGTACTTTCCGACCCGCAGCTCGATAGGGTCGTCAACTTCACCGGCCGCTGAGCGGGGCTTTAGCGTCCCTAAACCTGGCAGTTAGACGGGCGTCACGAGGTGATAATCTTCCTCTGACCAGCACCAGCGCAGGGCCAGCGGGGCTTGAACCTGCACTGGTGCACTCACGACTGTCGGAGGACCTATGCGCAAACTGCTGTTCATTAGCCTGGCGGCCCTAGCCTTCACGACCGCCAACGCTCAGAGCGACTGGACCTGCCCGGCTGGCTACGCCGGCCAAACCCTCAGCGTCTACAACTGGGCCACTTACGTAGCGGAAGACACCATCTCGAACTTCGAGGCCGCGTGCGGGGTGCGCGTTATCTACGACACTTACGGCAGTGACGATGACATGCTCGTGCGGTTGCGCCAAGGCAACCCAGGCTTCGACATCGTCGTCCCAAGCGACTCGATCGTGAGGCTCCTCATCGACGAGAAGCTCCTCGAGAAGATCGATCACGCGAACCTGCCCAACTTCGGCAACCTCGACCCAGACTTCATCGGCCTGCCCTTCGACCCGGGCAACGACTACACCATCCCCTACCAGTGGGGCACCGTAGGCATCGGCTACAACACCGAGAAGGTCCCTGAGATCACTTCGTGGGCCGACATGTTCGCGTACGACGGGCCGGTCGCATGGCTCGAGGACACCGGGGCGATGGTCGGCATGGGCCTGCTCATGCTCGGCAAGGACCCTAACAGTGAGGACGCGAAGGAGATCGACGAGGCCGCCAAGTACCTGATCGACAACGGCGGCAACGTCGTGTACATCGCCCGCGACGACGGTCAAGAGATCCTCGTGCGTGGCGAGGCCGACATCGTCATCGAGTACTCTGGCGACATCTTCCAGATCATGGACGAGTGCGAGTGCGATACCTACGCCTACGTCATCCCGGAGGAAGGCACGAACTTCTGGCTCGACAACCTCGCCATCCCGAAGGGCGCCCCCAACAAGGCGCTAGCCGAAGTGTTCATCGACTACGTGCTTGACCCGCACGTCGCCGCTGACATCTCCAACTACACGGCGTTCGGCACGCCGAACCTCGCCGCCCTCGAGGGTGGGCTCATCGACCCGGAGTTGGCGGAAGACCCCGCCATCTACCCGAGCGAAGCCGCGAGCGAGCACCTCTTCTTCGCCGTGCAGTCTCCGGAGCGTGAGGCCCTCCTCAACGACGCCTGGGACATGATCAAGATCTTCATCGGGCGCTGAGAACCAGCTAGTTGCGGTCGGCGTGGGGCTGCGGACGACTCGTTCGCAGCCCCACGTTTCGCTGCTGCCAAGGCGCTTGGCCTGGGGTAATATGGGCGCCACATCATGGCAACGGCTCCAGCTGTCCAGATCAACAACCTGGTCAAGGAGTTCATCGACCCGCGCACCAAGACCGCCGTGCGCGCCGTGAACGACATCGACCTCGAGATCCTCGAGGGCGAGTTCTTCGCCATGCTCGGGCCGTCTGGTTGCGGCAAGACAACCACCTTGCGGGTCATCGCGGGCTTCGAGGAGCCCACTTCCGGCGAGCTGCTGCTGCGGGGGAACTCCATGCGCGGCATCCCGTCGTTCCACCGCCCCGTCAACACCGTCTTCCAGGATTACGCCCTGTTCCCGCACATGACCGTCCTCCAGAACGTCATGTTCGGCCTGCGCATGGCGCGCGTGCCGGACAAGGAAGCGCGCAAGCGCTCGCTGGAGGCGCTTGACATGGTCAGGCTACCGAACGTGGAGCGCCGTAAACCGCTGCAACTCTCCGGTGGTCAGCGCCAGCGCGTCGCCTTGGCGCGCGCGCTCGTCAACCGTCCGAGCGTCCTGCTGCTCGACGAGCCGCTAGGCGCCCTCGACCTCAAACTGCGGCGCGCCATGCAGTTCGAACTCAAGCGCTTGCAGCAGCAGGTTGGCATCACGTTCATCTACGTCACCCACGACCAGGAAGAGGCGTTGACCATGGCGGACCGCATCGCCGTCATGAACGCCGGCCAGGTCCTGCAGGTCGGGCGGGCAGACGACATCTACGAGCGCCCGAGCGACCGCTTCGTGGCGGACTTCATCGGCGAGACGAACTTCTTGGCGTGCGTGCTCGAGTCGAAGGCAGGCAGCTCTGCCAGGGTGCGCCTCGAGGACGGCACCGTGTTGTCTGGCGTGCTACGCGACCCAGACATGGCGGTCGGCGTCGGCGTCGCGCTTGCCTTGCGGCCGGAGAAGCTGGCCGTCGAGGACGTTTCCTCCGGGGAGCCGCCCGCACTAGCTGGCGCGCAATCGGCATTGCCAGGCACCGTCGCTGGCGTGCATTACCTCGGCACGGACGCGCGTTACCTCATCGAAGTTCCGGGTGGCGCCAGGGTCGTCGCGCGCGTTCAGAACCAACAGCACGGTTTCGCCGGGATGTTGGCGGAGGGCACCCCCGTACGCCTGACGTGGCTAACGGAGTACGGCTCAGTACTGGCCTGAGCGCCGCGCCGCCCATATCATGGGGGCAACATGACGGTACCGACACTTGACCTAACAGGGTCCCCGTTCGACTTCGGGTTGACCCACGGCCGCGCGTTCCGGGCGGCCATCCGCGCGTACGCGGACGAGCGCGTGGCGTTGGCGGGAGGCGCCGCTTGGACGGGTCGCGAGCTGAGCCGCCGCGACGTCCTGGCGTTGGCACAGGCCTGCTTGGGGCCTCACGAAGAGTACGCGCCGGACCTGGTAGCCGAGCTGGAGGGCATGGCCGCCGCCACGGACCTGAGCTTGGCGGAGTTGATCGTCGTAGGCGGGTTCACCGACTTCATCGATACGGTGGCGGCCGCCAACCGCAAGACGGCAAGCGTGCTCGAAACGAAAGCGGTTGACGACTGCACCGCGTTCCTCGTGCCCGGCGCGCGCATGGCGGACGGTGTGGCGGCGTTCGGTCAGACGTGGGACATGCACGAGGGTTCAACTGAGCACCTCGTCCTCCTGCGCGGGCGCCCGCAGAACGCGCCTGACTTCCTCGCGTTCACTACCGCGGGAGCCATGGGCATGATCGGCATGAACGAGGCCGGCCTCACGGTCGGCATCAACAACCTCATGAGCGCGGATGGGCGCCCTGGAGTGACCTGGCCGTTCGTCGTGCGCGAGATGCTCAAGGCAGATACCCTCACAGACGCGTTGGCCGCGCTCGAGCGTGCGCCATTGGCTGGGGGTCACAACTACTTGATCATGGATGCGAGCGGCGCCGGCGCGAACGTCGAGGCCATGCCGACGGCCAGTCACGTCACGCACCTAGCCGCCGACGCCGTTGCTCACACCAACCACAACCTGCACCCTGACACCAAGGCGGTCGAACGGCCACGCGACGCCGCCTCTCAAGAGGACTCCGAGGCGCGCCTGCATGACGCCGAGCGGCTCCTCGCGCGTGACGACCTCACCATCGAGGCGTTGCAGGCGGTCACGGCGCATACGGGCAACATCTGCCACCGCGGCGAGGCGCCGCGCTTCGTGGGAACGTGCGGCGGAGTGATCACGCGGCCAGCGACGCGCGAGCTGTGGGCCGTGCGGGGCCGACCGAGCGAGGAGCAGTACGAGCGCTTCGCGTTCGAGGGAGCGCGGGCGTGAGCGTGACTGGCAAGAGACCGCGCGTGCGCGTCACGCAGGCGCGCCCGGAGCACGCCGCGGCGCTCGAGGAGCTGCAGCGCGTGTGCTTCCCGAACCTCGGTGAGCAGGAGCTCATGACCCACATGCACTTCGTCGAGCATCAAGAGCGCTTCCCGGAGGGCGAGTTCGTGGCCCTCGCGGCGGACGCTCCTGACGGCACGCCGTTGGCCGCGGAGCGCGTGGTCGGCTTGGGTTCCGGGTTCCTGATCGACTTCGACATCCAGCACCCGACGCACTCGTTCAACGACATCATCGGGGGCGGCACGTACTCCAACCACGACCCGGACGGCGACTGGTACTACGGCGCTGACATCAGCGTTCACCCCGACTACCGCGGTCTTGGCCTCGGGCGTAGCTTGTACGACGCACGCAAGGGCCTCGTGAGGAAGCTGCGCCGCAAGGGCATCGTGGCTGGCGGTCAACTGCCAGGCTACCCGCGTTACCGCGACGAGCTGACCGTAGCCGCTTACGTCGAGAAGGTCGTGGCTGGCGAGCTGACCGACCCAACGCTCACGTTCCAAGTGGCTAACGGCTTCGAGGTCTACGGCCTCATCCACGGCTACATCGAGGACGACTACACCGACGATTGGGCGAGCTTCATCGTGTGGTTCAACCCGGACCTGCACTTCCCCGACCTGCCTGACCTTGGGGCGGCTACCTGAGTCCAGCTCCACCCCTACCGGCAGGCTACGCAGCGCGGCCAGCGCGGCTAACCGACGCCGCCGAGGCCGTGGCGTTGCTCGCCGCCTACGAAGTCGCTCACCAGGGGGTGGCCAGCACCGGCCTCGACGCGCTGCTGGCCGACTGGGCTTCCGTCGACCTGGCGGATGACAGCGTCATCGTGCGCGGGCCGACCGGCGCCCTGGTGGCGCTGTGCGACGTGGTGCCTAGCCGCCGCGAACTCCTCATGACCTACGCATACGTGATGCCGGGTGAGGTGGAGGCGGACGCAGTGACCGCCTACCTGGCCTGGGCGGCGGAGGAGCGCGCGCGTGCCTTGGCGCAGGGCGGCAGGGTCGTCGTGCGCAACTACTTGCCCGCGGAGGACGAGGCGCTTGCCGCGCGGTTGGCTGAACGCGGTTATCGCCAAGTGCGCACCATCTACCGCTTGGCGATCGACCTGGCGGCGCCCCCACCCGCGCCAGCGTGGCCAGTTGGTGTGAGCGTGAGGGCGTATGCGGGCGCAGCGGACGAGCCGGCGGCCTACGAGGCGTTCGAACTGGGTTCGACTGGCATGTGGGGCAGGCCGGGCAACACGTTCGAGCAGTGGAGCGCGCACGTTGGCGCGCAGCAGCCTGGCGCCATGCGCTTGGCGGTAGCGGCTGGGCAGATCGTCGGCGCGAGCATCGTGTGGGTAGCGCCCGGCGGCGAAGGTAGCGGCGTCGTCGAGAGCCTGCGAGTAGTGCCTGACTGGCGCCGCCGTGGTCTGGGCGCTGCGTTGCTCGCCGACGCGCTTGCTGCCGGCTACGCGGCTGGCATGCGTCGTATGAGCCTCACGGTCGACGCCTCCTCCACTACTGGCGCGCCAGAGTTGTACGCCCGTGCCGGCATGCGTATGACTCAGAGCTACCTGGTGCTCGAGCGGGCGTTGTGAGGCGGCGTTGTACTCCTTCGCGACCTCCCACTAGTTGACCGGCGCCCAGCCGCCCACTAGCCTTTAGATAACAGCGGTTAAACGATTAACCGCTAGCGTGAGGGAGCGAGCGGATGGCCAGCATGCGCGAGGTTGCCGAAGCTGCGGGAGTATCGGTGGCGACGGTGTCGCACGTCCTGCGCGGTACCAAACGCTTCACGCCGGCCGTCGCCGCACGTGTCAAGGCTGCTGCGGCGGAACTCGGTTACGTGCCCAACCGCCAGGCAAGCGCTCTGCGCACTGGCCGCACCGACATCCTCGGCGTCTTACTCCCCGACCTCTCCAACCCGTTCTTCCCCGCGCTCCTCAACGCCGTCGAGATCGCCGCACGCGCGGCGGGGTTCCTCGTCATGGTGCACGACACGGAGAACGACCCAGGCCTCGAGGCGCTAGCGCTTGAGCGCCTGGCGGCGCTGCAGGTCGACGGCCTCGTATGGGTGCCTGCGCACGACGCTGGCGTTGGCGTCAGCGCCCGCGGGGCGGGTCGCGCGGTCGGCGCCAAACGCGACCTCAAACTCCCCAACGTGCCCCTCGTGACGCTCGACCGGCCAGTCGCCGACCGCGACGCCGTCTTCGCAGACCACGTCGCAGGCGGCGCGCTCGTGGCAGCGCACCTCAACGCCTTGGGGCTACGGCGGGTAGCGCTGCTTCACGGGGCGGCGAGTATCGCCAGCGCCAGGGCGAGGCGCCGCGGTTTCCTCGCCGAGCTCGACCCGCTGACTCCCGTGTGGGAGGCCCAGAGCGGCTTCAGCCACGACCTGCCTGGCGCCGTCGTCAGGCTGCTGCGCGCCGGCGGGTTCGACGCCGTAGTGTGCGCCAACGACGCCGTGGCGGTTGGCGTCATCCGCAACCTCAAACAGTTGGGCGTGCGCGTGCCAGAGGACGTCTCGGTGGTGGGTTTCGACGACATCCCCTGGGCGAAGCTCATGGACCCGCCCCTTACGACAGTGCGCCAACCGCTGGCCGCGATCGGAGCCGCGGCCGTGCGCCTCCTGCTCGAACGCATGGCCGACCCGCAACGGGCTGCCAGGCAGGTCGTCTTACCCGTCGAACTCGTCGTGCGCGGCTCGACCGCCCCCGCTACCAGCGGCGCCGCTCAAGTCCGCGGCGCCAACCAAGCAGAACGCAGCGCACCAGCCTCAACGAAGGCCAGACCCAACCGGAGGGCAGGATGAACAGCACATGACCACGCCGCAGGCAACAGCCAGACCCGCAGCAGGCATCGCCGTGGTCGGCAGCGTGAACATGGACCTCGTAGTGAGGCTGGCGCGCCACCCACGCCCGGGCGAGACCGTCATGGGCTCCGACTACGCCACCCACCCGGGCGGAAAGGGCGCCAACCAAGCCGTGGCCGCCTCCAGGTTGGGTGGCAGAGTGAGCTTCGTAGGGCGCGTCGGCAACGACGAGTACGGCGTGCAACTGACAGCAGCGCTACAGCGCGACCACGTCGATACCACTGCGTTGGCCCGCAGCGGGCGGCCGAGCGGCGCGGCTTTCATTCAGGTCGACGAGGCCGGGCAGAACAGCATCGTCGTGTCGCCAGGCGCCAACTACGACCTGAACGTGGCGGACCTGGCTACGCCAGCTGGGCGCTACGCCGTCGAAGGCGCAGCTGTGCTGCTCCTGCAACTCGAAGTCCCCCTTGAAGTAACGCTCGCCGCCGCAGCCGCCGGCAGGCGGGCGGGCGCCGTGGTTGTCCTCAACCTCGCCCCAGCGCAACGACTCGAGGCCAGCGCGCTGGCGAACGTCGGCGTGCTCCTCGTCAACGAGACAGAGGCCGTCATCCAGCTTGGCGCCGCGGCCGCCGACAAGAGACCAGCCGAGTGGGCAGCGGCGCTCTGCCGCTACGCCCCGAGCGCGGTCGTGACCTTGGGGGGAGAAGGCGCCGTGTGGGCGACGCGGCGAGAACCCGCCAACGCAGACAGCGCCGTTGACCACGGCCACGTGCCCGCGTTCCCCGTCACCGTCGTCGACACGACGGCGGCGGGCGACGCCTTCGCGGGCGCCCTCGGCTACTTCCTAGCGCGGGAGCGGTCGACCGGCCGCGAGGGCGCTGCGCTTGCCGCGGCCGTCAGGTTCGCCAGCGCGGCTGGCGCCATGGCCACCACCCGCGCTGGCGCGCAACCGTCGCTGCCTAGCCTGGCCGAGGTCGAGGCCCTGTTGGCGACAGGGGGTGCTGCGTGACGGGGGCACTGCTGGAGATGCGCGGCGTTACCAAGCGTTTCGGGACCTTCGAGGCGCTCTCGGGAGTGGACTTCGACCTCGAAGCAGGTGAAGTGCATGCCCTTCTCGGCGAGAACGGCGCGGGCAAGTCGACGCTCATGAAGATCCTCGCGGGCGTGCAGCCAGCCACCAGCGGCACGATGGCGGTAGCTGGCGAGCCCGTCAACTTCACGAGCGTGGCAGACGCACAAGCCAACGGCGTGGCCATGGTCTACCAGGAGTTGGCGCTGGTCGCCGACCTCTCCGTCGCAGAGAACTTGTTCCTCGGCAGGCTCGACGCATGGGTGAGCCACCGGCGCCTGGCCGCGCGCGCCGCGCCGCTCCTCGAGCAGGTCGAGCTCGACGTGCAGCCGCTGGCGGCCGTCAGCAGCCTTGCCGTCGGCGAACAGCAACTCGTCGAGATCGCTCGTGCGCTAGGTCACAAGCAGCGCATCCTCGTGTTCGACGAGCCAACGGCGGCCCTCTCGGCCGGCGAGACGGCGCGCCTCTTTCACCTGATCGCCAAGCTCAAGGAGCAGGGCGTTGGCATCGTGTACATCAGCCACCGGCTCGAGGAAGTGTTCGAGATCGCCGACCGCGTCACCGTCTTGCGCGACGGCCGCAAGGTCCGCACGGCTTCCCTCGCCGAGCTGACCCCTGACGACGTCGTGCGCGCCATGGTCGGGCGCGACGTCAAGCGCTTCACGCGGGCACCCACGCAGCGCCCGGCGGAGGCGGCACTAGAGTTCGAGTTCGAGGCGAGCGGGGTGGCGCCCGGCCACATCACGGTGCGCCCAGGCGAGATCATCGGTCTGGCTGGCGTGGTCGGCTCTGGGCGCAACAAGGTCTTGTCGACGCTCTTCGGCGCCGCCGGCACGGCGCGCGTCGACGGCACGCGCGTGAGGTCGCCGCACCACGCCATCGACCTCGGCATGTTCCTCGTGCCAGAAGACCGCAAGCTGGCCGGCCTAGTGCTGGAGTTGAGCGTGCGCGAGAACCTGGCCATGGCTATCCTGCCGCGCCTCGTACGCGCTGGCCTGTTCATGAACGCGGCCAAGGAGAACCGCCAGGTCCGCCACTGGATCGAGCGCCTCGGGGTCAAGCCGCCCGAGCCGGAGAAGCGGGCCGGCGACCTGTCGGGCGGCAACCAGCAGAAGGTGGTGTTGGGCAAGGCGCTTGCAACCGAACCACGCGTCCTGCTACTCGACGAGCCCACCCGCGGGGTGGACGTCGGCGCCCGCAGCGAGATCTACGGGGTGTTGAACGAGCTGGCGCGCGAGGGCATGGCCCTGCTGATCGCCAGCTCCGACACCACGGAGTTGGTGGGCCTCTGCGACAAGGTCCTAGTCTTCCGCGGCGGCGCCGTGGCGACCGCACTCGCAAGGCCCCTAGACGAAGGTGAGGTGGTGGCGTATGTCACTGGCGCACGTAAAGTGGCGTGAACTGCTGGCCCGCTTCGGGCTGCTCCTGGCGTTCTTGGTGATGGTGCTAGTCCTGTCACTCGTCTCCGAGCGCTTCCTCACGACCTCGAACATCATCAACGTCCTCAGGCAGATCTCCGTCAACGCCATCATCGCCTTCGGCATGACGTTCGTGATCATCGGAGCGGGCATCGACCTCTCCGTTGGCTCGATGCTCGCCCTAGTTGGCGTCGCCGCGGCCATCTTGGTGACCACCACCAACATCCCCGTCGTAGTCGTGCTGCTCATCGCCATCGCCATCGGAGCCGGCCTAGGCCTCCTCAACGGCCTAGTCGTCGGCTACGCGGGGGTGGCGCCGTTCATCGTCACGCTGGCGGGCCTGACCATCTTCAGGGGCATGACGCTGGTGCTTACCGACGGCAAACCGATCAGCGGCCTGCCACCGCTCTTCAGCAAGCTCGGCTACGGCACGTTCCTCGGCGTGCCGATGCCCGTGTGGATCATGGTCGGTGTGCTGCTGCTCTCTTACGTGATCCTGCGCCACACACCCGTCGGGCGCGCCATCTACGCCGTGGGCGGCAACCCGGAGGCCGCGCGCCTCTCCGGCATCCCGGTGCGCCGCATCCTCACCTTCACGTACGTCTACTCGGGCCTGACCGTGGCCATAGCCGCGCTGGTCCTGACCGGGCGTCTCAACTCGGCGCAACCGACGGCAGGGCAGGGTTTCGAGCTCGACGCCATCGCGGCCGTCGTCGTTGGCGGCACCTCGCTGGCCGGTGGCCGCGGCACGGTCTGGGGCACCCTCATCGGCGCCCTGATCATCGGGGTCATCAACAACGGCATGAACCTACTCAACGTCTCGAGCTTCTACCAGCAGATCGTGAAGGGGGGCGTGATTCTGGCAGCGCTACTCATAGACCGCGTACTGTCGCAGCGCAAGGACTGACGCGTGCGAACGCCGTGTGTGCCCGGCTAGCCAACCAGGCACGCGGCGGCGCTAACTTACCGCTAAACACCGGGTCTGGCAGACGCCGGGAAGCCACTCGCGGCGCGCAGGTTCGCGCCCTACCAAGCAGAGGAAGAACATGAGAAAACTGCTCATCATCGTCGTTGCCGCCCTGTTGGGCGCCGGGTTCGCCCAGACCATCGGGCTTTCCGTTTCTACCCTCAACAACCCGTTCTTCGTGCAGTTGCGTGACGGCGCCCAGGCCGCCGCGGACGAACTCGGCCTCAAGCTCGTCGTCACCGACGCGCAAGACAGCGTCAGCAACCAGATCTCCAACATCGAGGACCTGCTGCAATCCGGCGTCAACGTGCTCATCATCAACGCCACCGACTCCGACGCGGTCGTACCCGCCGTGATGGAAGCCAACAGCCGCAACATCCCCGTCATCGCCGTGGACCGCGGCATCAACGGCGGCACCGTTGCCTACTTCATCGCCTCCGACAACGTCGCGGGCGGCGGCCTTGCCGGCCAGTACCTGTGCGACAAGCTCGGTGGCAAAGGCAACGTCGTGGAACTAGAGGGCATCCCCGGAACCTCAGCCGCCCGCGAGCGCGGGCAGGGCTTCAACGACTACCTCACGAAATCGTGCCCTGGCCTCACGGTCGCGGCGCGCCAGACCGCTAACTTCAACCGAGCAGAGGGCCTGACCGTCATGGAGAACATCCTCGTGGCGCAGCCCGACATCGCGGCCGTGTTCGCCCACAACGACGAGATGGCGCTTGGTGCACTCCAGGCCATCCAGGCGAGTGGCCGCAAGATCCTCGTCGTAGGCTTCGACGCCACCGACGACGCCGTCGCCGCCGTGCAGGCCTGCACCATGGCCGCCACCGTCGCGCAGCAGCCCGCCATGCTTGGCGACGAGGCCGTGCGCGCCGCCAAGAAGATCATCGACGACGGGGCGCCAGCCACGACCGAGAACATCGCCGTCGGCTTGCAACTCGTCACGAACGCCGCCTGCAACTGAGGCAGGGGCGCTTGCGGGGGGCGGCGGTCAGGGGCCGCCCCCCGCACTTGTCTGGAGGTCGTTAATGAAGCGCAGCGGCATCTTGCACGCCGAGTTGTCGGGCATCGTGGCCGCCATGGGGCACGGGGAGCTGCTCGTGATCGGCGACGCCGGCCTGCCCGTCCCGCCGGGCGTGCCGTGTGTCGACCTGGCCCTAACGCCGGGTGTGCCTGGCTTCCTCGAGACGGTGACCACCGTTCTCAGTGAGCTCGTCGTGGAGCGCGGCCTGGCCAACGCCGAGCAGCCGCTGGCCGCGGCTGCTGCCGCCGCGTCGCTGGAGGCCGCGTGGCCAGCCGGGGTGCCGCTGGAGCGCGTTGCCCACGCCGAGCTGAAGCGCCTGAGCGCCAGCGCGCGCGCCGTGGTGCGCACCGGCGAGGCGACGCCTTACTGCAACATCGTGCTGGTGGCTGGGGTGCCGTTCTAGCAGCTAGCCAGGTGCGGCCCATTGCAAGCGCACCCTGGGTGGCGCATCGTATTGGGCATGCGCATCCTGATCTTGGGCGGCACCCAGTTCGTAGGTAGGCACTTCGTCGAGGCCGCCGTCGCTCGCGGCCACGAGCTAACCCTCTTCAACCGCGGCAGCAAGCCAGCCCCCGCCGGCGTTGCTCACCAAGTGGTTGGCGACCGCAACACCGACCTGGCGAGACTCGCCGGGCGCGACTTCGACGCCGTGCTAGACACCAGCGCTTACGTGCCCCGCCAAGTGGCGGAGGCCGCGGCCGCGCTGGAGGGCGCCGTTGGCGCCTACTTGCTCGTCTCCACCATCAGCGTCTACGCCGATCAGCTGCAGGCGGGCCTAACTGAGGACTCCGCGCTGCTACGCCTCGACGACCCCTCAACGGAGGAGGTCGACGGCGCCACCTACGGCGGCCTCAAGGTCTTGTGTGAAGCAGCGCTGGCGCGCGTGTTCCCGCCCGAGCGGCGCCTCACCGTGCGCCCAGGCATCGTGGTCGGGCCGTACGACCCAACCGACCGCTTCACGTACTGGCCCGCGCGCGTCGCGCACGGCGGCCAAGTACTAGCGCCGGCGGGCCCCGAACTCGCGCTGCAGTGGATCGACGGGCGTGACCTCGCCGACTTCATGCTCGGCGCGCTCGAGCGCGGCGTTAGCGGCACTTACAACGCGGTGTCGGAGGCCGGCCGCTTCAGGCTCGGCGACGTGCTCGCCGCCGCCAAGCGCATCAGCGGCTCCAGCGCCACCATCACGTGGGTGAGCGAGGAGTTCCTCCTCGAGCATGAAGTCGTGCCGTTCGGCGACTTGCCGTTCTGGCTGCCGGGCGCGGCGGGCAACATGTTCAAGGTCGACAGCGAGAGGGCCACCGCCGCTGGTCTGCGAGCCCGTTCGCTGGAGGAGACGGTGGCTGACACGCTGGCGTGGCAGGCGGAGCGCGGCGACCCCGCGCTCAAGGTGGGCCTGAGCGCCGAGCGCGAAGCCGAACTGCTCGAGTTGTGGCGTCAGCGCTGACTGTCGCGGTTGCCTAGACCCGCCCGAACCTCTCCCGCGCGGCCTCTTGCAGGGCTTCGCGGTGCTCGGGGTGCGCTATCTCGCTGAGAGCCCGCGCCCGCTGCCGCAGGTTGCGGCCGTGCAGCGCGGCCACCCCGTACTCGGTCACGACGTAGTGCACGTGCGCCCTCGTGGTCACCACGCCGGCGCCCGGCTTGAGCAGCGCCACGATGCGGCTCTCGCCACGGCTCGTGGTAGAGGGCAGCGCGATGATCGGCTTGCCGCGCTCCGACAGGGCCGCGCCGCGGATGAAGTCCATCTGCCCGCCGACGCCCGAGTACTGGTAGGTGCCGAGCGAGTCGGCCACGACCTGCCCCGTGACGTCGACCTCGAGGGCCGAGTTGATGGCCGTGACCTTCGGGTTGCGCCTGATGACGGCGGTGTCGTTCACGTAAGCCACGTCGAGGAGCAGCACAGACGGGTTGTCGTCGATGAAGTCGTAGAGCCGCCGCGAGCCCATCACGAAGCTGGCCACCGCCTTGCCAGGGTGGCTGCGCTTGTGCTCGCCCGTGATGACGCCGCGCTCGATGAGGTCGACCACGCCGTCTGAGAACATCTCGCTGTGGACGCCCAACCCCCGGTGGCCCGTCAGTGCGGCAAGCACGGCCTCTGGTATGGCGCCGATGCCGAGCTGCAGCGTGGCGCCGTCCTCCACCAGGTCGGCCACGTATTGGCCGATGGTGCTCTCCACGGCGCCGAGCGCGGGGCGCGCCACCTCGGGGATAGGCGCCTCCACCGTCACGGCCAGGTCGATGTCGTTGACGTGCAGGAGGCCGTCGCCGTGACTGCGCGGCATGTTGGGGTTCACCTGCGCTAGCACGAGCCTGGCGGCTTCCACGGCCGCGCGGCTGGCGTCGACCGACGTGCCAAGCGAGCAGTAGCCATGCCTGTCTGGCGGCGACACCTGGATGAGCGCCACGTCGAGCGGCATGGCGCCAGAGCGGAACAGCGCAGGCACCTCGCTGAGGAAGATGGGCGTGTAGTCGCCCTGGCCGCGCGCCACGGCGTCGCGCACGTTCTTGCCAACGAAGAGGGCGTTGACGCGGAAGCAGCTTGCCACCTCGGGCGTCGCGTAAGGCGCGGGCCCCTCGGTGTGGAGCTGCACCACCTCGACGGCGCGCAGGCTGGGCGCACGCTCCGCCATGGCCGTGAGGAGCGCGTGCGGCGCCGCCGCCACGCTGTGAACGTAGACGCGGTCGCCGGAGTGGATCTGTTGGGCGGCTTCGGCGGCGGTGGTGTACCTCATGTGGTCTCCTGGGCGGCAGCGGCCGCACGCCTCACGCGCCCTCGCTACGGTTGCCCCGCTGCTGCAGCAGCAACGAGCCGCCCACCAGGACTATCGAGGCGAGGATCATCAGCGTCGAGATGGCGTTGATCTCGGGTGGGACGCGCTGCTTGAGCATGCCGTAGACGAACAGCGGCAGGGTGGTGGTGCCTACGCCGGCGTTGAAGAAGGTGATCACGAAGTCGTCGAGCGAGAGCGTGAAGGCGAGGAGCGCGCCGGCCATGACGCCGGGCAGGAGGATGGGGAAGGTGATGCGCCAGAAGGTCTGCCAGTGGTTGGCGCCGAGGTCGCGGCCGGCCTCTTCGAGGCGTGGGTCCATGCCCGCCAGGCGCGCGCGCACGACGATGGCCACGTAGCTGATGTTGAACGCCACGTGCGCGATGACGATGGTGCCGAAGCCGGAGACGAGCCGTACGCCGAAGAGCCGCTGGACCGTCTCGAAGATGATGTTGAAGAACACGGCGAGCGCGATGCCTTGCGTGATGTCGGGGATGACGACTGGTAGGTAGAAGAGCGTGTCCAGTGTCTTGCGGCCCCAGAAGCGCCCGCGCGCCAAGGCCAAGGCGAGCATGGTGCCGAACGCCGTGCTCACGAGGGTGGCGACCGCGGCCACGAACAGCGAGTTGCGCACGGCCTTGAGCAGGAGTTCTGTCTGGAAGCGCGCCGCCTCCGTGCCAGCCGAGATGGTGCCGGCGAAGATGTTCTCGTACCAGCGCGTGGTGAAGCCGCGCCAGGTGCTTACCGAGTTGCCGTCGTTGAAGCTGAACACCACCAGCACGAGGATGGGTAGCCAGAGGAACAGGTAGACCACGATGGGGCTGAGCAGCACGCCGAAGCGTCCCGTGCGGCGCACCGCCAGGTCGCGCTTGACTTTGCGGACGGTGGCGTTGGGCGTCGTCACGCGTCCTCGCGCTGACCCCAGCGGGTGTAGACGAGGACGCTGATGAACACCATGGCAAGCAGCACCATGGAGATGGCGCTGCCGAGCGGCACGTTGCCGCGCCCGCCGAACTGCCCCTGGATGAGGTTGCCTATCATGAGCCCGCGCGTGCCGCCCATCAGGTCGGGCGTGATGTACGAGCCGATGGCCGGGATGAACACGAGGATGCAGCCGGCTATCACTCCAGGCAACGTGAGCGGGAAGATGACGCGCCAGAACGACGTCCAATCGTTGGCGCCGAGGTCGTTGGCTGCCTCGACGTAGCGCCAGTCGAGCGCCTCCACCGAGGCGTAGATCGGCAAGATCATGAAGGGCAGGTAACCGTAAACGAGGCCGATCACCACTGCCGTCGGCGTGAACAGCATCTGGAGCGGCGCGCTGATCAGGCCAAGGCTTTGGAAGAGGCCGTTGAGGAGCCCGTCGCGCTGCATGATGGTGATGAGCGCGTAAGTCCGCACGAGGAAGTTCGTCCAGAACGGCAACATGACGAGGAAGAGCAGCAGCATGCGCGCGCTTGGCGAGCGCCTGCGGCTGATGTAGAACGCCAAGGGGTAGCCGAGGCCGAGGCTAACGACGGTCGTCAGCAGCGCCACGCCGATGCTGCGCCACAAGACCGGGCCGAACACCGTGAACGTGCGCTCGTATTGGGCGAGGGTCGCTGGCGCAATGGCCGAACCGCCCGGCCCGCGCGACATGAACGACGCCACGGCCACGAACACGAGCGGCAGCAGGAAGAACACGACCAGCCAGAAGGTGGCTGGCAGTGCCATGCCGATGGCGCGCGCCTTGTCGCCGCGTACTCTCCCGCGGCTCATTGGGGGCCGCCGCAGCGGGTGGTCCCGGCTTGGTGCATTGCCAGGAGTCTAACCTTCACGTCCGGCTATGTGGAGGGGCCGCGCGCGCCTCGGCAAGCTAGGTGGCGGTCCCGCGCTACTGCACTTCGAACGCCCCTACGTCGCAGTGCGTGCCGCTCGGCCGCGTGGCGCCGCGCTGGTCTGTCACGAGCGGCGCGCTCGTGGCGTCGAGGCATTGTGACTGCGGAGCCTGGTCCTTAGCCGGGCTGCCTGGGAGCAGCGCCAGCGTGCGCGTGGGGCCGCCGTTGTCTTGCAGTGGCCCAAGCAGCGGGTCTTGGTTGAGGAGGTTGTTGGGACCGAACACGCCAGAATCGGTGGGGTCGCCAATGAGGTTGTAACCGCCCGAGTCGAAGGTGGCGGTGGCGCCGCTCTGATAGAGGTCGGGTCCGCCTGCGGCGCCCGCCGCGACGGTGTTGCCAGCCACGATGCTGCCCCGCAGCTCGAGGGGGCGGAAGTAGGCGATGCCACCGCCATGAACTTGCCCTGACGCGCCCGGCATGGTGGTGGCGCTGTTGCCGCTGATGGTGGAGAACGCGATGCGCGCGTTGGCGACTTCGTGGCTGGAGATGACCATCGCCCCACCCCTCTGCGATCGGTTGCCCCAGAAGGTGCTGTTCGTGACGTCGAGAACGCCGTTGACGAACAGTGCGCCGCCGTTGGAGGTCGCGCTGTTGTGCGCGAAGGTGCTGGCGTAGATTCGCAAGGCGCCCGTGTTCGGCAAGTAGATCGCCCCGCCGGCGCCGGCGGTGTTGAGGTTGAACTCGCTCTCGCCAACGAGCGCCGTGCCGTTGTTGACGATGGCGCCGCCAGTGAGGCTCGCGCCGCTGGGAGTGGCGTTGGAGCTGAACGCGCTCTCGACGACCGTGAGGGAGCTGTCGACTGCGTTGTGGATGGCGCCGCCAGCGCGGGCGGTGTTCGAGGTGAACTCGGTGGCTCGCACGTACACGTCACCTGTGTAAGTAGTGCCAGCGAAGGCGGTGCTCGAGTTGGCCAGTGCTCCGCCGGACGTCGCGCTGCTGTTCGCCTGGAACGCGCTCCCCTCGATGGTCACTTTCCCGCCGTTGTTGTAGATGGCTCCGCCAGCGCCTACGCCCGTGGCGTGGTTCTCCGCGAAGCGCGAGTTCACGACGCTGAGCTCCCCGAAGAGGTTGTTGTAGATGGCGGCGCCGTAACTGGCCTCGTTGTCGGTTATGAGCAGGTTCTCGACTTGCAGCGCTCCCAGGTTGTGGATGGCGCCGCCGTTCGTGCCGCCGCGCACGCCTGCGAGGACGAGGTTGCTCAGCTTGGCGTCGACGCCGTCCTTGATGCCGATGAGGCCGGTCGCCCCTGGTGCGGCGCGCAACGTGACGAGCGGCGCGCCCGTCTCGTCGATGGGGCCGGAGATGTGGCGGCCGGACTGCAGGTCGAGGCTAGACGCGAGTTCGATGGTGGCTGGCGCCGCGAAGGCAACGGGGTCGAAGCTGACGACGATGAGGCTCGCGGCCCCGCCGCTCGGCAGGAGCCCCTCGACGTGCCGCAGGCTGCCCTCGCCCGCGTCGGCAGCGGTCATGACCAAGCCGCTGACCTGCACGCTCAAGGCGCTCGTGGTCGTCAGACCGCCAGCAGTGGTGGTCAGCGTGAGGGCCACTGGTAGATCGAGGTCGGCGGCCGCAACGGTGGCGTCGGCTACGAGCGTGATCACTTTCTCGCTCTCGCCCGCCGCGAAGGCCAACGCGGTGGTGCTGAGGGTTACGCCGCTCGGCAGGTTGGCCGCGTTGATGGCAACTGCGACGGGCCCCGTGTAACCGCCAGTGCGCTCGACGACCACGCGCACCTCGCGTCCTGGGCTGTAGGCGAACGGCACCGTGGCCGCTAGCGGCGCTACCCGTGCGCCGACCGGCGCGTGCTCCACGTGGGCAGGCTCGCCGCATGCCGCAAGCAAGGAGGTGAGGGCGATGGCGGCCGCCAACCAGATCGGCAGCCAGGCTGAGCGTCGGCGGGGCGGTCGTCCGCCACCTTTTAGCGCACGCTTGGCGCGCGCGTATCTCGAGTGGTTCATGCGTTCCTTCTTTCTCCGAACCCTAGCCGGTCGCCCATGGGTCGAGCGGTTGGCGGTCCCCGGGACGCGGTCGCGCGAAGGGGCGTCCCGTACGGCTCGGATGGATAGGACACCGTAAGAAGGCGCCGTCATTGTGCCGTCAAGACGGGGTGGGCGCGCGCAACCGCCGGCGTGCGACCAGAAGGCCGTGGGCCAAGGCCAGCAGCGCGGCGCGCGCCTCAGAGGCTCAGCTAGCCGCCTATCACGTTTTCGCGCTTTGTCAAGCCCCTCACATTCGCGTCTGGCACGCACGTTGTGCGGTCGGTCACGTTGGAAGGCCTGAGGGGCGTGCTAGACTCCACCAAACGAGTAAGAAGGAGAGTGAGAAACTTCAAGACAACCCTATAGTGTGAGTGAGACTGAATGAGCCATCTAAGTATGGTCTCGGGATGCCAACGCTCTCGCGTAAAGGTTGTGGAGAAGCTCTTCCGGTCAGGGGCCGTTCAGTAACCCTTCCCTAATCGTTTCAGTTTCCCCCTTTTACGGGCTCAGATAACCTCACCAGGCGTTGATTGAAGCAACGTTATGAGAGGCACAAAAGCACTGGATTTCGCCGTCGTCAACACTGAGTTGCGGCACGGCCAGGGTGTCTACGACACCGTCAGGCTTGCAAACGGCTACCCAACAGATCGCTACGTGCACTGCATCAACCGCGACGCGGTGGCCGAACAACTCGAACGCTTCCCTGAGGGGCAGTTCGTCGCCATCACGTACGAAGACGGACTTGAGAAGGTCATCGGCATGGCAACCACCATGCTTACCAGCCGCACGCCGGACGAACGTCCGCTGCCCTGGTATGACGTCATCGGTTCGTTCGGCCTGCGCAACCACGAACCGGATGGCGAGTGGCTGTACGGTGTCGAGATCGGCGTTCACCCTGACTATCAGCGTCGTGGCGTGGCCACCGCCCTCTACAAGGCACGCTTGGCGCTAGTGGAGAACCTCGGGCTGCGCGGCTGGTACGCCGGCGGCATGCTCATGGGCTATCACCGTTACCGCGAGACGTTCACGCCGCGAGAGTACGGACAGCGCGTCATCGACGGCAACATCGAGGACCCGACCGTGACGATGCAGCTGCATAGAGGCCTCGAGGGCCGCGGCATCATCGAGGGCTACTACCCCGAATGGCGGGCGGGTAACTCTGCGGTGCTGCTCGTTCACGAGCCGAAGCGCGCCGCGCAGCGCCGCGTGAGCATCGGTCAAACCGGCCGCCGCGGCAGTGCGGCCCACAACCTAGCGAACCACTCTAGGTAGCTGACAGGGCTGGCGCATGAGCGGTAGCGGCCACAGAGTGGCGCACAACGATCTTCCAAGTGAACACGACGTAGAGGTTTACGACGTGCTCGTGATCGGCGCGGGCGTGGCAGGCCTCGGGGCCGCCCGCGCCCTGCTAGCCGCGCGCGGTGAACTCGAAGTCCTAGTGCTAGAAGCGCGCGAACGCCTCGGTGGCAGGGCGCATACGGACCGGCGCTTCGCGGGGTTCCCCGTCGAGCTCGGCGCCGAGTTCATCCACGGCGAGCGCGCCGCGACCTGGTCGTTCATCGAGCATCTCAACCTAGAGACGGTGCACTGGACCAAAGAAGACGACTCGTGGGTGCGCTTGGCCGACGGCAGGCGCCTCACCATGCGCGAGGCCCGCGCCGCGGACCCAGCACTCGAAGTCACGCGCTCGTGGCGGCTGCCACCCGGCGTGCCGCGGCGCTTCGAGTCGTTCGGGGCGTACTTGCAACGCTTAGGGTTCGACTCCACGCGGCTCGAGTACGTGAGGCGCATGTACGCCAACGCGGCGGGCGAGAGCATGCGCTTCCTCGACGCCACCGCCGCCCTCAAGGGCCTCGACCCGGCCGAGGTCGACGGCGAGGAGGACCACCGCATCCTGGAAGGCTACGGCGCGGTAGTCGAAGCGTTAGGCGTTGGCCCCGAGATCCTGACCGGTACTATCGTCACGCGCGTCGAGTGGGGCGCCAACGGGGTGGTGGTGCACGACCACGAGGGTCACGTCTTCCGCGCGCACAGCGCGCTCATCACCTTGCCGCTCGGCGTGCTGCAGGCCGGCGGAGTCGAGTTCGACCCACCACTGCCTGAGACCAAGGAGCGCGCGCTCTCCGGCCTCGGCATGGGGCCAGTGATCAAACTCGTCTACCGCTTCGCCGAGACCATCACGCCTGACGACATCACGGCCGTCTACTCGGCCGGCAACCCGCCGATGTGGTGGTCGCCCTCCGCCGGGCATCCAACGACCGAGGCGGTCGTCTGGACGGCGCTCGTGTCTGGCGACGGCGCCGTGGAGCTCCTGCGCTTGGGCGCCGCGGACGCCCTCGAGCGCGGCCTGGAAGCCTTGCGGCGCGAGCTCGGCCGCCCAGGGTTGCAGGCGCAGGACGCCATGCTCGTCGATTGGGTGTCTGACCCCTTCGCGCGCGGTGGCTACTCGCACGTCCGTCCTGGCAACGACGGCGCCCGCGAGCTGCTTGCCGAGCCGACGCCGCCCCTCTACTGGGCCGGTGAGGCGACGGCCCCGGAGGAGCGGGCGGCAACGGTACACGGGGCACTGCTGAGCGGGGAGCGCGCCGCGGCCGAGATCATCTGCGCCATTGACGAGCGCGAGCGCCAGGCTTCTGGCGCTGCGCCGCTGACCGTCGCCTGAACCGAGCCGTATCATTCGGTAGAACCAAGCAAGGAGCCAACATGGCAGAACAGAGTGCAAAGCAAGACCGCCTGGCGCCCGTCTGGTCCCACTTGACGCAACTGCGACCCGTGCGCGGCGCGGGGTCGTACCTCTACGACGCGGCGGGCACCGCCTACCTTGACTTCACGTCAGGCATCGGGGTGACGAACACGGGCCACGCCCACCCGCGCGTTGTCGAGGCGATCAAGCGCCAGGCGGAGGAACTCCTCTTCGCCCAAGTGAACATCGTCGTGAGTCCGGCGCTCGAGCGCCTCGCTGAGGCCCTTGCCACCGTCGTTCACCCGGAGTTGGGCTCTTTCTTCTTCAGCAACAGCGGCGCAGAGGCCGTGGAGGCCGCCGTGAAGCTGGCGCGCCACGCCACTGGCCGCCCCAACGTGATCGTCTTCCAGGGCAGCTTCCACGGCCGCACGGGGCAAGCCATGGCCCTCACCACCTCCAAGACCGTCTACCGCCACAAGTACCAACCGCTGCCTGCTGGCGTGGTGGTCGCGCCGTTCCCATACGCCTACCGTTACGGCTGGGAAGAGGACGCTACCGTCGACTTCTGCCTCGCCGAACTCGAGCTCATCCTCAAGACGCAGAGCGCACCGGACGAGACGGCGGCATTCGTCATCGAGCCCGTCCTCGGCGAGGGTGGTTACGTTCCTGCCCCCAAGCGCTTCCTGCAAGGCCTCAGGCGCCTCGCAGATGAGCACGGCATAGTGCTCGTCTTCGACGAAGTGCAGACCGGCTTCGGGCGCACCGGCAAGTTCTTCGCATACGAGCATCACGGCGTGCTGCCAGACGTGATGGTCATGGCCAAGGGATTGGGCAGCGGGCTGCCCATCTCTGGCATCGCGGCGCGCCCGGCGCTCATGGCCAAGTGGGAGAAGGGCACCCACGGCGGCACGTACGGCGGCGGTAGCACGCTGCCGCTCGCCGCGGCGTGCGCCACCATCGACGCCCTCATCGCGGAGGACCTCCCCCACAACGCCGAGCGCATGGGCGCCCGGCTAGTGGCTGGCCTGCGCCGCTTGCAGCAGGAGCACCACGAGATCGGCGACGTACGCGGCCTAGGGCTCATGATCGGCGTGGAGTTCTCCGGCCGCAAGGGCCTGGCCAAGGCCGTGCAGCAAGCCTGCCTGGCCGAGAACATGCTCCTCCTGACCTGCGGGGTTGACGATCAGGTCGTGCGCTTCATCCCGCCGCTAGTGGTTAGCGAGGGTGAGATCGACGAGGGTCTCGCCGTGTTCGGCCGCGCCATCGCCAAGGCGACGACGGCGCAGATCGTGGGGGCGGTGTGAGCGGCATCAAGCTAGTTACCGAGATACCAGGGCCGAAGAGTCGCGCCATGGTGGCGCGCCGCGACGCCGTTGGCGCGCGCGGCGCCTCGCGCCTGACCGACCTCGGCGTCACGGGGGCGCACGGTGCGTACGTCGTCGACGTTGACGGCAACCGCCTCCTCGACTTCGCGGGCGGCATCGGCGTGCTAGGCGTCGGGCATACGCCGGAGAACGTGGTGCGCGCGCTGCAGGACCAGGCGGAGCGGCTCATCCACATGTGCGCCATCGTCGGCACTTACGAGCCCTTCGTTGCCGTGCTCGAGGCCCTCTGCGACGCGGCGCCCGGCGACTTCCGCAAGAAGGCCGTGCTCATGAACTCGGGCGCGGAGGCGCTCGAGACCGCCGTCAACATCGCGCGCGCCCACACGGGCCGCCAAGCCATCGTCGTGTTCGAAGGCGGGTACCACGGCCGCACGAACCTCACCCTCGGCATGACAAGCAAGTACGCCCTCTTCAAGAAGGGCTTCGGGCCGTTCGCGCCCGAGATCTATCGGCTGCCGTTCCCCGACGTCTACCGGCGCCCGGCAGGCATGAGCGAGGACGCGTACCTCGACATGGCCATCGCCGCGCTCGACAAGGCCATGGTGGCGCAAGTCGACCCTGGCGCCATCGCCGCGTTCGTCATCGAGCCAGTGCAGGGCGAGGCAGGCTTCCTGCCGGTGCCGCCCCGCTTCTTCAGGCGCCTGCGCGAGATCGCCGACGCCAACGGCATCGTGCTCGTGGCCGACGAAGTGCAGTCGGGCTTGGGCCGCACGGGCAAGCTCTGGGCAGTCGAGCATTACGGCGTGGTTCCCGACCTCATTACGACCGCCAAGTCGCTGGCGGCGGGCATGCCGCTCTCCGCCGTCGTTGGGCGCGCCGACATGCTCGACGCCCCTCACCCTGGCGGTCTCGGCGGCACCTACTCAGGCAACCCGCTCGCGTGCGCTGCGGCGCTCGAGGCTTTGAGCACCCTGCGCAGCCCCGCCTTCCTCGACCGCGCGACGCGCGTGGGTGAGAGGCTGCGGGCCGGACTCGAACGCATCGCAGCCCAGCATGAGCTCGTCGGGGAGGTGCGCGGCCTCGGCCCCATGCTGGCGATGGAGTTCGTGAGGGACCGCGCCACGAAGGCGCCGTTCCCCGAGGTCGTGCTCGAGGTCACCAAGCAGGCGTTGAAGCGCGGACTCATCGTCATACGCGCGGGTCTCTACTCGAACTGCATCCGCCTACTGCCGCCCCTCAACCTGAGCGACGCGGAAGTCGACGAAGGCCTGAGCGTGCTCGAAGAGGCGGTGGCTGCGGCCTGCGCCATGCACGCCCCAGCAGCGACCGCCTGAGCGCGGCGCCAATGGCGGGTTGCGCCCGCGCGAAGAGGAGTTGAGGAAGCGTGGCAGTAACCGAGCCAGACACGAAGTACCCACTCAAGCAACTCATCGGGGGCGAGTGGCTAGACGCCGCTGACGGCGGGGTCTGGGACCTGATCGACCCTGGCAGCGAGGACGTCGTCCAGCAGGTCGCGTTCGGCGGGGCAGAGGACGCCGCCAGCGCCATCGCCGCCGCCGCGGCCGCGTTCCCGGAGTGGGCGGCCAAGACGGCATACGAGCGCGGCAAGGTCCTCGAACGTGCTGCGGCCTGGATCAAGGCCAACGTCGACGACTTGGCGCGCCTGACCACCGAGGAGTCTGGCAAGCCGCTCGGCGACGCGCGCGGCGAGTGGCTCTCGGCCACGAGTTACCTAGCGTGGTTCGCTGGCGAAGGGGTGCGCGTTTACGGGCGCACCGTGCCAGCCCAAGTGCCTGGCAGGCGCATCAGCGTCGTGCCGCAGCCACTTGGAGTGGTCGCCACCATCACCGCTTGGAACTTCCCCGTCTACAACATCGTGCGCACCTGGGCGGCGGCGCTGGCTGCAGGCAACACCGTCGTTGGGCGCCCTTCTGAGTTCACGCCGCGCTCGGCGATGCTCCTAGGCCAGGCCCTCGCAGAGGCGGGCGCGCCGGCGGGCGTCATCAACGTCATCAACGGCGACCCTGAGGCCATGGGCCAGGCGTTCCTCAACGATGCGCGCGTGCGCAAGCTCGCGTTCACCGGCAGCCCGCGCGTCGGGAAGCTCCTCATGGACGGCGCCTCGCGCACCCTCACCCGCTTGGCGCTCGAGCTGGGCGGCAACGCCCCCGTCATCGTCTTCCCAGACGCCAAGGACATCGGGCGACTAGTGAAGCTCGCGGCGCGCTTCAAGGCGCGCAACGCTGGGCAGGTGTGCATCGCGCCGCAGCGCTACTACCTGCATGAGAGCGTGGCAGACGAGTTCACAGCGGGCGTCGTTAGGGCGATGGCCGAGCTTAAGGTCGGCCACGGGCTAGAGGACGGCGTGCAGGTCGGCCCGCTCATCAACGCCCGCCAACGCGACCGCGTCGAGGAGCTGGTGGCGTCGGCCGCCGCGTCCGGCGCCACGGTCGCCACCGGCGGCAAGCGCCTAGAGCGCAAGGGCTACTTCTACGAGCCGACGGTCGTGACGGGCGTCGAGCCAGGCACGCGGCTGTACGAGGAGGAGATCTTCGGGCCGGTGCTGCCCATCACGACCTTCTCCACCGCGGGCGAGGTGCTGGCGCGCGCCAACGCCACTGAGTACGGGCTGGCCGCCTACGTCTTCACCTCTGACCTCAACACGGCCATCGCCATGTCGGAGAGGCTCGAGTTCGGCATGATCGGGATAAACGACTGGATGCCCGTCACGCCAGAAGCGCCGTTCGGCGGCGTGAAGGGGAGCGGCATCGGCCGCGAGACCGGTGCGGAGGGCATCTTGGAGTACCTGGAGCAGAAGGCCGTGTTCATCGGCGGGGTAGAGCTGCCGTAAGCCCGCAGCGGTGGGGGTGACGGCGGCGTAGACTGGCGGTCGGTAGATGGCCGCTGTGTCCTCTTCACCCCCTTCAACACCAGACGCCGCAGAGGTCCTCACCCGCGTGCGCCGCACCATGCGGCTCTCGTTGGTGGAGGGCAGCCTCATGCAGGTGTTCCTCAACTGGACGTCAGGTAGCGTCCTAGTTGGGTACCTGCTCGCACTGGGCGCGTCGCCGACGCACATCGCGTTGGTCGGCAGCGTGCCGTTCCTCGCCCAGGTCTTCAGCCCGCTTGGCGCCCTGGCGGCCGAGGTCCTTGGTCATAGGCGGCTGCTCGCCGCGGCGCTTGGCGCCACCGGCCGCGCCAGCTGGGTACTGGCCGCGTTCCTCCCGCAACTGAACGTGCCTGACGTGTTGCGCCCGACTTTGCTCGTCGGGCTCGTGTTCTTCGCGAGCGCTTTCCAGGCGACCGTGGCTACCGTGTGGACCGCCTGGATGGGCGACGTCGTGCCAGACGAGAGGCGCGGTCGCTACTTCGGCATGCGCGTTGGCGTCCTCGGCGCCGTCGGCACCTTCGCGAACCTCGGTGCCGGCGTGTTCCTCGACCACGTGGCTGCCCCGCTCTCGTTCCAACTCGTGCTCGGGGTGGCGGTCGCCGCCTCCTTCGCGTCCGTGGTGCTCTACTTCTTCCACTACGACCCGCCGACGGAACGCAGGCGCGTGACCCTCGGGCAGATCGTCTCGCACCCGTACGCCTCGCGGAACTTCAGGCGCTTCCTCGTCTTCGCGATCTACTGGCAGTTCGTGGTCATGCTCGGCGCGCCGTTCGTGGTGCCTTACTTCCTCGAGGAGCTGAAGATGACGTTCGGCCAGGTGTCTTACTGGTCGTCGATCGCTGCGGTGGTAGCGCTTGGCACCACCATCTTGTGGGGTCGGGCCGCGGACCGTGTTGGCAACAAGCCCATCCTCGCGCTCGGCACGTTCCTCGCCGGGGCGCTCCTGCCCCTCAACTGGATCCTGGCTGGGTTGACCGGCAACCTCGCGTTCATCTGGGTGTCCGCCGTGTTCGACGCGATCGCGTGGGGGGCCATCACGCCTGCCGTCTTCAACCTCGCTTTGGGCGCCGCGCCGCGCAGTGGGCGCGTCTCGTTCATCGCCATGTACTCGCTCGTTCAGGGGATCGCTGGCTTCGCTGGCGGCGCCCTCTCCGGGCCCCTCATCACCTATCTGCACGGCATCACCTACCCGGCGTGGATGGCGGGCTGGACGGGTTACCACACCCTCTTCGCGCTCTCGGCCGTCGGGCGCATGGCCGCCTGGTTGTGGCTACGCCCGATCGAGGAAGAGCGTTCGTGGCGCACGCGGGACGTCTTGGCGCTGGCGCGCCCATGGCATAGGCAGACCGGCGCTTAAGCGGGCGGCCGGCTAGGTGGTTGAGCGGGCCGCTCTGCTTGTGTACTTCAGCACTAGTAGCGTGGCTTGACGCCGCCATGACGTTCGCCTTAGCCTTACTTAACAACTTTGCAAAACCTTCTGGAAAGGAACGCGTGGACCTCAGAAGCGTGCAGCACGACAACGTACGAGAACATAACCGCCGGGCGGTGCTGCAAGTGCTGCGCTCGCGCGGGGCTGCGTCTCGTTCCGAACTGTCGCGCGCCACGCTACTCAGCGTTCCGACCGTCACCACCATTGGCCAAGAGTTCGTGGCCCTCGGCCTGGTAGACGAGGGCGACCTAGCGCCATCCGGCGGCGGGCGCCCGGCACGCCTCCTACGGCTCGTGCCAGAGGCGCGCAACGTCCTAGCTGTCGACCTCTCTGGCGCTAACGTGCGCGCAGCACGCATCGACCTAGCCGGCCAACTTCACACCCTAGAGCCGGGACCGCGCCTGGCGCCCGGCTCCGAAGCCGACCTAACCGCCTGGCTGGCGGCCACGGTCGCCGACGCCGCTGCCGCCAACACGCCGTTCGCATGGCTGGCCGTCGCCATCCCTGGCGTCATCGATCAGGACGGCTCACACGTGCGCCTCGCCCCAAGCCTCGGTTGGCACCGCGTGAACGTCGCCGAGTTGCTCGAGAAGGCAAGCGGCCTACCCGTAATGCTCGAGAACGACGTCAACGCCCTAGCGCTCGGCGAACTGCAGCACGGCGCCGGAGTAGACCACAGCCACGTCGTCTACCTCACCATCGCCGGCGGCATCGGCGCCGGGCTCGTGGTTGGCGGCCAGCTCTACCGCGGCGCCCACCGCGCGGCAGGCGAAGTCGGCTACAGCCTCATCCCCGGCGTGCCGGAGGACGGCCTCGACCTCGGAGCCTCCGGACCGCTCGAACGGCACCTCCTCGGCTTCGCGCAGCGCGTGGTGACGGACGGCGCTCTCGACCTGAGCAGCCCCGAGCGCAAGGCAGCGTTCGAGAGCCTCGCTGACGGGGTGCGCCTCGTGCTCCATAACCTCGCCTGCGTACTCGACCCTGAAGTCGTCGTCGTCGCCTGGTCAGCGGATCAAGAGGGACGCCTGGCGCAAGCCGTAGCCCAGCGCTGGCATATGCCGCTCGCGGTCGGGGTGAGGGCAGGCTCGTTGGGCCCCATCGCCGCCCTGTACGGCCTCGGCCACATCGCTCTCGAGAGCCTAACGGCCAGCGTTTGCGGCCTCGAGCAAGTAGGGAGCTCACTATGAGTTACCGCCACCTGCGTGTCATAGACGTGCACACTCACTTCCCGATCCACGACACCATGGGCCTGCCGCCCGTGCCGGAACAACAGCACCCACTGCTCCAGGCGTACGCCAAGGACCGCGGCAACCGCATGGCCATGGAGTGGAACACCGAGCCAACCGAGCCGGCAGCCAAGACGGACGCCGAGGTCGACGCCAACCTGGAGCGCTGGGTCGGCGAGGTCGAACGTTACGGCCTGCGCAAGGTCGTGTTCGTTAGCGCCAACAACAACGACCGCCTCGCCGGCCTCGTGGCGCGGCACCCCGATAAGTTCGTCGGGTTCGCGCACCACGCCCTCGAGCCGGGCGCTGACGTCGAACTCAAGCGCGCCGTCGACGACCTCGGCCTGCGCGGCTATAAACTCCTCGGGCCACGCACGAACTACCCGTTCGAGGCACCGGAGCTGCGCGGCGTGTGGGAGTTCCTCGCCGAGAGGCGACTACCCGCCCTCATCCACTTCGGCTTCCTCGGCAGGGGCGGCGGCATCGTTCAGCACCCACGCATGAGCCCCCTCTCGCTCTTCGAGGTCGCGCGCGCCTTCCCCGAGATCCCGTTCCTCATCCCGCACTTCGGCGCCGGTTACTACGACGACCTGCTCGCCCTCTGCTGGAGCCTGCCGAACATCTACATCGACACGTCAGGCTCGAACCAGTGGATGCGCTGGATGCCATACCCACTGACCCTCGAGGACCTCTACCGCAAGGCGCTCGACACCATCGGGCCTGAGCGCATCGTGTTCGGGTCAGACTCGAGCCTCTTCCCGCGCGGCTTCTCCGAGCGCTACCTGCTCGACCAGTTGCGCGCTTGTTACACGCTCAACGTTGAGGAGGCAGACGTGGCGCTCATCTTCGGCGGCAACGCCGCCCGCCTTCTGCAACTCGCAGACGAACCCAATGAAGGGAGCGAAGCGTGAGCTGGCACCCCGCCTACCGTAAGCAAGTGCTGGAACCGGACTTCCAGCACGCAGCCACACACCTCTCACACCACTTCATCGACGCCATGACGGCGCACCTAGACACCGTCATGCGCCTGCCAGCCTACGCGGGCGAGGCAGACCAGGCAGCAGGCGCCAAGGTGCGCGCCGCGCTGGTGGCGCTGCACGACGCGCCGCGCCCCGAGCAAGCGGACGACGTGCCCGACTACTACTTCGCGCTGCAGCGCAAGCTCGAGGCAGCCTTGGGCGAGGCCGTCGGCCTCATCCGCGTCGGCCTGAGCCGCAACGACCTCGACATGACGGTCTACAAGATGCACGGCCGCGCGTCGCTGCTCGACACCGGCGAGCGCCTCCTCGAGCTCAGGCGCCTGCTCATCGAGAAAGCGAACGCGCACGTTGCCACTGTGCTCATCGCCCAGACTCACCACCAGCCTGGTCAACCGACTACCGTCGCGCACTATCTCGGCGCCGTCGAGGACCAGCTGTCGCGCGACTCGCAGCGCCTGGAGCAGGCGTACACGCGCATGAACACCTCACCGCTCGGCGCGGCCGCGCTGGCGGGCAGCAGCCACCCCCTCGACCGCGAGTTCACGGCCGCCAGGCTCGGCTTCGACGCCCCCGTCGGCAACACCTACGACGCGGTAGCCTCGGCTGACTGGCAGTTCGACATCGTCAGCCTGGCTCAGTCGGTTGCGCTCGGGTTGGGTCGGTTCGTTAACGATCTCTTGTCCTGGGCCGCATCCGGCTGGTACCGGCTAGAAGATAGTCTGGTCCAAGGGTCATCGATCATGCCGCAGAAACGCAACCCAGTCTCCCTCGAGCATGCCCGCACGCGCTTCTCGCGCGTGCTAGGCGCGGCAGGCATGGTCAGTTACTCTCACCACAACATCCCCTTCACCGACCTCAACGACTTCGGCCCAGACATCCAGGGCGCCCTCGGCCTGCAGCACAGGCAGTTGGTCGGCGCCCTCACGCTGCTAGACGCCTGCCTCCAGCACGGCGACTTCGACGAGCGCAAGCTTGCCGAGGCAGCAGCGCGCACCGACACGACGGCAACCGAACTCGCCGACGTGCTCGCGCGCGATCACGGACTAGCTTTTCCTCACGCTCACCACGTGGTCGCCACGTTGGTGCAGCGTTTCAACTCGGAGGGGCGGCTACTGACCTCGGCAGCCCCCGCCGACGTGGAGGCCGCGGGCGGACCGCTGCTCTCCCCGGAGGCGCTCACCGCCGCGCTCGACCCAAGCGGGTTCGTGCGGCGCAGGAACGGCCTTGGCATGCCAGCGCCGGAGGTCATGACTATCAGGCTCGCTCGGGCCACGGAGCGGCTAGCAGCCGACCGTCAGGCCCTGCGGGATCGGTCCGAGGCGCTCGCCCGCGCCACAGCAGGGTTGCGCGGAACCGGAAAGGAGCAAGTCTAAGTATGAAGCGTGTTCTTCTTCTCTTGGCCGTGATGTTGGGGGTCGGCATCGGCGCCGCCCAGACCACCATCACCTACTGGCAGTACGACTACGCCACCCGCGTCGACGCGATGAACCAGCTCATCGCCCAGTTCGAGGCCGCCAACCCGGACATCAAGGTTGTCCAGGAAACCTTCCCGTACGACGGCTACCAGCAGCAGGTTGCCGCCTCCATGCCCGCCGGCCAAGGCGCGGACGTCGCTCAGCTCTTCTACGGCTGGCTCCCCACCTGGCAACGCGCCGGTTACGTCGTTCCGCTCCCTGAGCAGTTCTTCGACGCCGCCGAGCTCGACGCCAACTTCGCCCCGCTCGCCCAGGCCGCCAAGGTAGACGGCACCTGGTACGGCCTCCCGACCGCCGTACGTAGCTTGGCGCTCTTCTACAACGCCGACATGCTGGCTTCCGCCGGCTACGACGCTCCGCCCGCCACTTGGGACGAGTTCGTTGAGATCGCCGAGGCCCTCACCGTCAAGCAGGGCGCTCGCTTCACCCAGGTTGGCTACGGCTTCGCGCCGACCGGCCAGGACCACCACCTCGTGCGTGAAGTCCTCATCCGTCAGTTCGGCGGCGCGCCGTACTCCGACGACTACAGCACCGTCACGTACGACAGCGAAGCTGGCGTCGAAGCCCTGACCTTCTACACCGACTGGGTCACGAAGTACGGCTTCGCCGTGCCTGAGTTCGTCCCGGGCAACAACGGTTACCGCGACGGCTTCCGTCAGCTCGAGAACATCGCCATGATCGTCGACGGCTCGTTCGCCATCGGCGACGTCAAGAAGGTCTCCTTCAACTGGGGCGTCACCGAGCTGCCCGTCTTCGACAACGGCATCAAGTCGAACTTCGGCTCGTTCTTCATGAACGCCATCACCCCGAACGCCACCAAGGACCCGGCCAAGCTCGAAGCCGCCGCCAAGTTCCTCAAGTTCGTCACGAGCGACGACGCCATGAAGCTGTGGCTCGACGTCGTGGGTGAACTGCCGGCTAGCCGCAGCCTCATCGCCGACCCGACCCTCGCCGCGGACCCCGTCTACGGTCCGTTCGTCCGCGCCCTCGACTACGCGCACGCCACCGTTTTCGTCGACGAGACCGGTCAGCGCGACGTGATGGTCGACGCCATCAACGAAGTCGTCCTCCAGGGCACCAGCCCCGCCGTTGCCATCAAGGAAGCGGCCGCAACCGAGCAGCTCCTGCTGGACGCTAACCGCTGAGGTCACGGGCGGCAGCAGCCGCCTAGCGGCGTGCGAGCGCCGACCAGCACCGCTTTAATCACCGTGGGGGCGAGTATCTCGCCCCCACCAGACTCAAGACTTATCTGCTTCCTCGCCGCGCCACTTGGCGCGGGGCAACGGCCCGGGAGGTGCCATGAGGAGTTCGCAAGGCGCACCGCGCCGTCGAGGACTATCGCTGAGCTCGCGCGAGGCCCTATGGGCGTACGCGTTCATGCTCATTCCGCTCGGCTTCTTCCTGTTCTTCAGGTTGTGGCCAGCGATCCAGTCTTTGAAACTGTCTCTATTCACTTGGCACGTCGACCCTGAGCAGCGCGTCTTCATCGGGCTGCAGTACTACCGCGAGATGTACGCCAATATCGCCGCCAAGGGCGATCTCTACAAGGCGCTGCGGAACATGCTCTATTACTTCCTCATCGTCGTCTTCGGTCAAGTCTCCCTCGGCATGATCAGCGCCATCCTCCTCAACTCGATCACGCGCCTCAAGGGTCTCTTCCGCGCCATCTATTTCGCCCCCTACGTCACGCCGGCAGCGGCCGTCGCGTGGGTGTGGGGCTGGATGTACTCGGTCAACTTCGGTATCTTCAACAAGTTCTTAGGCGACTGGAGCGAGTTCGTCACCGGCATCGGCCTACCGTGGCTGGCCATCGACCCGCAACCGTTCCTCACCAGCCCGAAGCAGGCGCTGATCGCGGTGGCCGCAGTGGTCGTGTGGCAACAGCTCGGCTTCCAGGTAGTCATCTTCCTTGCTGGACTGCAGGGCATCCCGCGCCCCATGCTCGAGGCGGCCGACATCGACGGCGCCAACGGGTGGCAGCGCTTCTGGGGGGTGACGTTCCCCCTACTCAACCCCGTGATCGTGTTCTCGCTCATCATCTCGACCATCTCGACGCTGCAGATGTTCGACCAAGTGCAGAACATCAACTTCACGGACCAGGGCGGGCCGCTAGGTAGCACCCTCACCATCGCCCTGTACATGTACCAGCAGGCGTTCCAGAAGTTCCGCATCGGCTACGCCGCCGCCGTCACCGTGCTGCTCTTCGCCATCATCCTCGTCATCACGCTCATCCAACTCAAGGTCACGCAAAGGAAGGTCGAGTACTGATGGCCGCACAGCTCCAGTACGCCCCGCGCCGCCGTCGCCCGCGCTTCGCGCCCGGTCGCTTCGTCGCCTACGTGCTGCTGGCGATCGGCAGCGTCGTCATGGCGTTCCCGTTCGTGTGGATGATCCTATCGGCCTTCAAGCCGCTCAAAGAGATCTTCCGCTTCGGTTTCTGGCCGCAAGTCTGGACCCTTGCCAACTTCCAGGAAGTCATCCTTCACACGCAGTTCCCACGCTGGTTCCTCAACAGCCTCATCGTGGCCGGCATCTCGACGGTTTCGGTGTTGTTCTTCGCGTCGCTGGTGGGTTACACCCTCACGCGCCTGCGCTTTCCCGGCCGCAACTTCATCTTCTTGCTCATCCTCAGCACCCTCATGATCCCCACGGAGATGCTCGTCATCCCGTGGTACGTCATGTCGACCGAGTACGGCTGGGTCAACACCTTCTGGGGCATCGCCTTCCCTGGCCTCATCCCCGCGTTCGGGGTCTTCCTCATGCGGCAGTTCTTCGAGACCCTGCCGCGTGACTTGTTCGACGCCGGGCGAGTCGACGGCGTGAGCGAGTTCGGCTTGTTCTGGCGGGTCGGCCTGCCACTCGTCGGCCCCGGCCTCGCCGCCCTCGGCATCTTCAACTTCGTAGGGAACTGGAACGCTTACCTGTGGCCGCTCATCGTGGCCAAGTCGCCGAGCATGCGCACCATCCCCGTTGGGGTGGCGTTCTTCTCGGGTGAGGCCGGCACCGAGTGGAACCTCATCATGGCGGCAGCTGCGCTCGCCGTCATCCCCGTGCTGCTCGTGTTCTTCATCTTCCAGCGCCAGATCATCGAGGGCGTCGTGCTTACCGGGGTGAAAGGATGAGCATTGCCTGGGGGGACGGGCGGGAGCCCGAGTCCCCACGGATCTTGGTAGTCGGCAACGCCAACGTGGACGTGCTCATGGGAGACGTCGCGCCGTGGCCCCTGCCGGGTAGCGAGGTCATCATCGACCGCTACGAGTGGCGAGTGGGCGGCGCGGCAGGCAACACTGGCTTAGCGCTCGCAGCCCTTGGAGTCCGCGATGGTGAGGACTCGGACGTCATCGCCGACGTTGGTAGCGACTTCCTCGGCGCCTGGCTGGAGGAAGCCATGGCAGGCGCGGCGCGCTTGACGCGCGTGCCGCACTCCACCGCCCTCACGGTCGGCCTCACTCACCCTGATGGCCAACGCACGTTCGTATCGTACTTAGGGCACCTCGTGACGCTGCCGCTCGAACGCATCGAGAGGGCCATCGACGCCGCCCGCCCTGGCGACCTGCTGCTGCTGTGCGGTTACTTCCTGCTGCCAGAGCTACGCGCCAAGGCGCCCGCCATCTTGCGGCGCGCTAGGGAACGCGGAGTCATCACTACGATCGATACCGGTTGGCCGGACGGCGGCTGGACGCCGGAGGTGCGCGCCGAAGTGGCTGCGCTGCTGCCGCTACTCAGCGCCTTCCTCCCCAACAGGGAAGAAGCCCTCGGCCTCACGGGCGCACCGCAAGACGGCGACGTCAACGCCGCCGTGACACAACTCTGCGACGTCGGCGCCGAGCGCATCGTGGTGAAGCTCGGCGCGGAGGGCGGCCTGCTGGTGGCGCCAGACGAGCACGCGCTGGTGCCATCGCCGAAAGTCGTGGTGCAGGACACCGTCGGCGCCGGCGACACCTTCAACGCTGGCCTGCTGGCTGGCTTGGCGCGCGGCATGAGCTGGGCAGAGGCGCTAGTGCCAGCAGTGAACGCCGCCGCCCTCGCCATAGCAAGCCAGCCAAGGCATTACCCAAGCTGGGACGAGACCCTGAGCGCTTCGCGCCAACCCGTCTCGGTTACTAGGTAGTTCATTCGCGCATCGTGCGGGCCGTGAGGCAGGTCGGGCAAGACGAGAGCGTCGAGCGTCACCCCAACCACCACGGCCCCCGCGCGCGCCCTGGGCAGCAGCCGATCGTAATAACCGAGTCCGTAACCGAGCCGCACGCCCGTGATGTCGAACGCCAAGCCTGGCACTAGGAACAGGTCAACGGCGTCCGGCTCTACAGTGGCGGCGGCCTGAGTCGGCTCCAAGAAACCATAAGCGTGACGAGACAAGGCAGACTCGTCGGTCAGCTGGGCAGCCGTCACATGGTGCAGCGTTAGGTGCGGCTCCGGGCGCCGGTGCGTGCGCGGAAGCACTAAACGCTTCTCGTCGGCTACCAGCAGTTCGCCGAGGTCGACCTCATCGCCGAACGCTAGGTAGGCCGCCACCGTGTCCGCGCGTTGGTAGGCCGTGCATGCCCGCAGCGCCGCAACGATGGTTGCGTTGAGCTCCGGACCGCGGCGCTGCATCTCCTGGGCGCGCACCTCGCGCGCCCAGTCGCGCACTGCCCGCTTCGCGGCAACCGTCATGGCTGATGAGTCTACGCTGCTGGTCTGGGCATTGCACAGGCCGCGTGTGCCGGACCGCACCGCATTGGCTTCGCTCAGACATACTGGTGCATGCCAAGACATCTCACCACTACCGTCCACCACCTAGTAGGTCTACGTTTCGTTGCCGAGACGCCGGAAGGTCAGCGCGTGATGATCGACAACGAGAAGCACGCACGCACGGGTCCAAGCCCGATGCAGCTCCTGCTAGGCGCGACGGCCGCCTGCGCCGCCATGGACATCGTCAACATGCTAGGTAAGCGCAAGCTGACCATCAACAGTTACCGGATTGAGATGACCGGCGAGCGCCCGGACGCCACCCCCGCCCCGTTCGAGCACATCGTCGCGCGGCACGTGTTCGACGTGCCTGGCCTCGACGAGGCCACCGCCCAGCGCTTCGTTCAACTAGCTACTGAGAAGTACTGCTCGGTCGGCTTCAGCCTCAAAGCGAGCATCGAGTACCAGGTGGAGCTGGAAGCGGCGCAGCCGCCTGCTTGACGCGGCGCTTGGCCTAGGCCTGCAGAGGGCCGCGGCCCGGCACCGGTTCGGGGCCAGACGCGCCAGCCACGGCGGCTGAGAAGCCGGTCTGTAGGCCCATCAGGTACGAGAGCTTGAGAATGAACTCGATGGTGTCTGCGTCGTTGGCAGCGACTAGGTCCTCGATGAACTCCGTGGTGCCTTCTGGCAGCGCAACGGCCTCGATCTGTTCGGCGTGCCGCTCACGCATCTCTGCTAGGAAGCGCTCGATCATCTCCTTGTTCATTGGGTAGTGGCTCCGTCCAGGTGCTCGCCCTCCATGGCGGCGTACTCGTCGAGCTCGGCGGGGTTGGCCAGCAGCGTTTCCAGCCACGCTACGACGGCCTCGGCCGTCGCCAAGTTCGTGGCAAGCGGGACGCTATGAACGTCGCAGATGCGTAGCAACGCCGAGATGTCGGGTTCGTGCGGTTGCGCCGTTAACGGGTCGCGGAAGAAGATGACGGCGAGCACCGCCTCGTCCGTGATGCGCGCACCCACCTGCAAGTCGCCGCCAAGCGGCCCAGACGCGAGGCGTTCGATGTCAAGGTTGGTGCGCTCCATGAGCACGCGGCCAGTCGTGCCTGTCGCGATGAGCGGGAAGTGCGCGAGGGTAGCCGCGTGATCCGCGGCGAACGCCGCGAGGTCGGGCTTCTTCTGATCGTGTGCGATGAGGGCCACGGACTTCATCCATCAAGTCTAGTGCCTGGCGTAGGGATAATCCGCGCCTAAGGCGCACGAGGGCGCTTAGGTACAATCGTGGACGATGGAAGTCGCGATAGTAGTGGCCGCAGCCTTAGGGACCTTGGCCATCGTCAGCACCCGCTTGAGCCAACGGTTCGGCGTTCCGGCGCTCGTGCTGTTCGTTGGCGTCGGCATGCTGGCCGGCTCAAGTGGGCCGCTCGGGATCGTGTTCGACGACTTCACCCTCAGCTACAACATCGGGGTGGTGGCACTTGCCATCATCCTGTACTCGGGTGGGCTCGACACGCGCATGCGGCTCTTCCGCGTCTCCGTCGTGCCTGCCTCGGCGTTAGCCACGTTCGGGACGCTGCTCACCATGATCTTCATCGGGCTGGCGGCCTACTACCTCACCGACCTCGACTTCCCGACGAGCATGCTGCTCGGGGCGGTCATCTCGAGCACCGACGCTGCCGCCGTGTTCAGCTCCCTCAAGGGCCGCGGACTACCGAAGCGACTGCGCGGCACCCTCGAGACGGAGTCAGGCACGAACGACCCGATGGCGGTGCTACTCACCCTAGCGCTCGCGCAGGCCATCACGCAGAACCAAGGCATCAACTACTTGGCGATCGCGGGAAACATCGTCCTCGAGCTAGCGATCGGCGCCGTTCTCGGCCTCGCGTTCGGCTGGCTGCTGCAGCTCCTAGTCAACAAGGTCGCGCTAGACAACGTAGGCCTCTACCCGATGCTGGCGCTATCCGGCGGCCTACTCGCCTTCGGCCTAACCGCGTTGGCGCACGGCAACGGCTACCTGGCCATCTATCTCGTCGGGTTGGTGCTCGGCAACAACCATCTGGCGCAGCGCCTCGCCATCGTCAACTTCATGGACGGTGCCGCCTGGGGCGCTCAGCTCGTGATGTTCATGGTCATGGGCTTGCTCGTCTTCCCCGAGCAGTTGGGGCCGATCCTCGGCGTGGCCTTACTGATAACGGGTGCCACCATGTTCATCGCCAGGCCGCTGGCCGTGACCATCACGCTTGGCGTCCTGCGCTGGCTCTCGCGTGGGCGCTTCAGCTTCAGCCCCAAGGAGCAGGTCCTGCTCACCTGGGCGGGGCTGAAGGGCGCCGTGCCGATCGTCTTGGCGATGGTGCCGCTCATGCACAGGGTGCCTGGGGCCGACGTCATCTTCAACATCGTGTTCGTCGTCGTGATCGTCGGAACGTTGTTGCAGGGGTTCACGCTGTCACCGCTGGCGCACTGGTTGGGGCTCGCCGTGAGCGAGCCTCCACGGGCTAAGTTGCGGCTCGAGCTCGGGGGTGAGGCGCCGGACGGCGCCGCCGTCCTCGACGTGTTCCTCAGGCCGGACAACCGCGCCGTCGGGAAGCGCATCGCTGAGCTTGCCTTGCCGCCCGAGGTCGTGATCGCCGCGGTGCTGAGGCGCGGGCAGCTCGTTACGCCCCGCGGGAGCACCGTGTTCGAGGCAGGCGACCACGTCTACCTGATCGGGGCGCACATGCACGAGGACCACGTGCCGTTAGCGTTCGGCCGTAACAAGAGGACCGTCCCGCGCGGCAAGCGCCAAGCGAACGAAGCCGTGGCGCCAACGGTCGAGCCCGGCCCTGAGGTCACGGAAACGCCACTCACGGCTCCCAAGCCTGCACCAGTGGCGACCGCCGCCGATGGGTCCGCCAGCGACAGCTGAAGCGCGCCGCGGTGCTAGGGGCGAGGCGTCGAGTGCTCGCTCGGCACTACGAAGCTAACGCGGGTTCCGGGTTGAGCTTGCGCTAGGGCCGCCAGGTCGCCGCGCTCTACGACGCCAACGACGGGGTAACCGCCGGTGCGCCCACGGTCGGCGAGCAGCACTAGGGGGCGGCCGTCCGGCGGTAACTGCACTGCCCCGAGCGGCATGCCCGTCGAGGAGATGGCGGGGACCGCGCAAGAGACTTGCATGTCAGCGCGCGCGAACTCGAGGCGCACGCCCATGCGGCTCCGTTCGCTCACGACGAAACCTTGCGTTTGCAGCATGGCGAAGGCCGCCACCTCGTGGTGCGGTCCGGGGTGCAGGCGCAGGGCCAACTCACGGGAGTAGTGGCCGAGGGCCGCGCCCTGCGCTGGCGGGCCGGACGGTTGGGTGGCCTGGGCCAGCACGTCGCCTGGCCGCAACCAGCGTCCGAAGCCGCCAACGCGTCCGCGCACGTCTGTCGAGCCGCCGCTAGCGAGGCGCGGGTGGCCTACTGCGCCGCCTAGCGGCACCAACCCCCCGGCCACAGCGAGTAGGGGTACGCCCGCGAGTTGCCGCGGCCCAGAGGCCGGGGGCGTCAGTTCGAGGATCGCTCCCGCCCGCCAAGTGAAGACCGCGCCAGGCTCGAGCTCGCGGCCAGCGAGGCGCGCCGCCGCCGCCCCGCCGAACACGGCGAGCGTGGTGCGTTCGGCTCGCAGGCGGGCGTGTGGCACGGTGAACTCAAGACTGGCATGCGTCAGGGGTGCGCCGACCACGTAGCTGAGGGCGAGGAGCAGCCGTTGATCGAGCGCGCCCGCGTCCGCCAGGCCGTAGCGGCCGACCCCTGGCCGCGGTCGCCCCTGAAGTGAAGCAGATGTCGGCCAGACGTCTAGGACGCTTAGGAGCGCTTCGCGCTGCAGCGGGTCGGTTAGGTGCTGGCGTGGCGGCGCCGTCGGGTTGCTGGGCGGCAGGAGCTTGGCTGGCACGAAACGTAACTCATCACCGGCGCTCAGGGTCGTCGGCTCGGAGCGGTTAGGGTCGAACAACCTGAACGCCGTCCTGCCGAGCACCCACCAACCGCCAGGGCCGGCGCTGGGGTACACGCCGGCCTGGCCGCCAGCGATGGCGACGGCGCCGGCAGGCACGTCGAGCCGTGGGCGCTCGCGGCGCGGTGTGGCAAGGCGCGGGTCGAGGCCGTGCAGGTAAGGGAAACCCGGTGTGAAGCCAAGGTACGCAACGGAGTAGCTGGGGGCGCGATGCAGCGCCACGATCTCTGGCCATGCGAGGCCAAGGCGCTCGGTCAGCGCGTCAGCGTCCGCCTGAGCGCCGTAGACGACCGGTACCTCGAACTGCTTTGGCGTCGGCTCGGAGCCCGCGGCGCCGGCGGCGGCGGCAAGGAGTTGCGCTTCTGCGTTCGCTAGGCGACCCTCGACCAGGATGTCGGTATGGCCCGGTACGACGTCGCAGCCCTTGTCAGGCAGCGCCGCCCTGATCGCGGCGGCCGCGGCCGTTAGCCGCCGCGAGAGCTGCGGGGTCGGGGTCTCGTCGAACGCTAGGTAGCGCGCGTTAGGACCCGCCCGCACGATGCGCATGCTCAGCTCGGCGCCCGCACCTGGATGCCGGCAGCGGTCAACTGCCTGCGTGCGGCCCCCGCAAGCTCGGCTGCTCCGGGCGTGTCCGAGTGGAAGCAGATGGTGTCGACCTGTAACTCCAACGTGGTGCCGTCGCTCGTGAGGAACGGGCTGCCGGTCGCCAGCGCCATGGCCTGAGCCGTCGTGGCGGCAACGTCCTCGAGGACTGCGCCCGCGCGCCTGCGGGGTGCGAGTTGCCCGCCTGCTAGGTACGCGCGGTCCGCGAAACCCTCCCTGAGGAACGCGTGCCCCGCGCCCGCCAAGGCCGAGGTGGCGGCCGAGCCGGCTGGCAGCACGAGGCGTAAGCGGGGGTCCAGGCTAGCCAGTGCCATGGCGAGGCCGAGCGCAAGCGCCGGGTCCGCCGCCACAGCCTCGTACATGGCGCCGTGCGGCTTGACGTGCGTTACGCGCGTGCCGAGCAAGCGCGCCACGGCCTGCAGGGCGCCGACTTGATAGATGACGTCATCGATGACGCGCTCTGAAGGCAAGAGCATCGGCACGCGACCGAAGCCGCGCACGTCGGGGTAGGACGGGTGCGCGCCGACGGCAACGCCAGCTAGGGCGCAGGCGGCGACGGTAGCGCGCATGATGCTCGGATCGCCAGCGTGAAAGCCGCACGCGACGTTGGCTGAAGTGACCACGTCAAGCAGTGGACCGTCGCTGCCTGCGCCGCGCCACTCGCCGAACCCCTCGCCAACGTCAGCGTTCAAGTCGATGACCACGGTCCTCATGCTACCGCCCTGCGCCGCCGCGGCCGCTGCCGGGCCGGCGCCTAGCCCCAGTCGGCCAGGTAGATCAGGGCGGCTGACGACCAGGCTTGGGGTCGACATGCGGCCGGGTATGGGATCGGTGGCGAGTCGGAACGTTGGTAGCCGGCGACGAGCTCGGGGGGACGCAGGTCGGGCTGGCTGGCGGCCAAGTCGAAGAGCGCGTCGCGCAAGCGGTCAGCTTCGGCATCGAAGCCGTAGCGTTTCAAACCTGCCGCTATCAGCGCGGTGTCGTGCGGCCACACGGAGCCGTTGTGGTAGCTCAGTGGGTTGTAGCGCAGCTCGCCGCTGGCGAGGGTGCGGATGCCCCAGCCCGAGAAGAGCCGGTCGCTCATGAGGGTCGCCGCCAGGGTTGGAGCTACTTCGTCCGGCACGATGCCGCTCCATAGGAGCTGGCCGGCGTCGGACGCCAGCACCTCAAGTGGACGCTTGTCGTGATCGAGCGCCAGGGCGTAACTACCTAGCCAAGGCACCCAGAACGTCTCGTGGAACCGCTGTTTGAAGACGCGCGCGCGCTCAGCCAAGCGCGCGGCCTCGGGTTCGCGGCCGAGCACCCGCAAGCACGTCGCCGCCGCCATGAGGGCCGCGTATGCGTACCCCTGCACCTCGGAGACGGCTACCGCGCCGCTAGCCAGGCGTCCATCGGCGTGGCTGAGGGCGTCATGCGAGTCCTTCCATGACTGAACCGTGAGGCCCTCTCCTGGCTTGGAGCCAGCGAACTCGACGAAACCGTCGCCGTCGAGGTCGGCTTCGTGGTCGAGCCAGCCGAGTGCGGCGTCTAGGTTAGGCGCCAGCTCGAGCAGCAGCGCCGGGTCCTGCTCGACCGCGAAGGTGCGCTCCAGGAGGATCATGAAGAGGAGCGTGGCGTCGATGGTGCCGTAATAGCGGCCGAACGGCACCTTGCCTGTGCGGGCCAACTCGCCCTGCCGCACCTCATGCAGGATCTTCCCTGGCGCCTCAGCGCGTCCGGCGTCGCGCACCTTGCCCTGTCTGGCCGCGAGGTAACGCAACGTGCCTTTCGCGACGGCCGGATGGTGCGGCAGGAGCATCAAGGCCGTTAGCAGCGAGTCGCGGCCGAACGCGGTCACGAACCACGGGATGCCTGCGGCGGGCAACGGCCCGGCCGCTGAGAAGAGCAGCAACGCGCGTAAGTCGAGTTCGGCGCGGCGCAGCACCGCCGCTTGACTAGCCCGCTGGTGAGGTGGGAAGCCCTTGAGCCACTCGTCGTAAGGCAAGCCGGGCGGGGAGTCCTCAAGGGGGTCGTGGAGGGCCGCGCGCACCTTGATCTCGGTGGTCGCGCCTGGCGCGAGCGCCACGCGGTAGGTGGCGCCGTTACTCGTTAGCTCCGCCGGTGTGGGCGTGAACGTCAGGCTGATCCCCTGCTCGAGCCCGTCGCTCGCGACGTGGTCGATGCGCACGCTGTTCGCCTCCACCGCTAGGGCGTGCGTCACGGGCGACGCGGGGCGTTCATGCCACCCGCGCGCCTGAAACAGGTCGGCGAAGTCGGCGGCGAACTCCAGCCGCAGCTCGAGCTGCTGCGGCTCGAGCGAGTCGTTGGTGACGACGATGGCGTCGTCCAGCCGCGCCGCCGCCACGCTAAGCCGGCGCTGCAAGGAGAGGACCTGAGTAGGGCCCTCGATGATCGCCAAATGCTGGTTAAGTTGATCTGGGCGAGGTGAATGGTTGAGGAGCTGCTGGGCCGGCCGGTCGAAGCGCCACATGTAGCGTGAGAGGTAGCGCGTGTCGCGGCTGTAGAGCCCACGTTCCCCGCCGCCGATCTCCGCCACCTCGTCAGCTACCAAGAAGGTGTAGTTCTCTTTCAGAACGAGGTTCTTGGTGAAGTCGACCGATGCGATCTCGGTGAGTGTCATTCCTTGCCGCCTCCGTAGGTGACGCCCTCCATGAAGTAGCGCTGGAACACGATGAAGAGCACGATGACGGGCAGGGCGCTGAGGATGGCGCCCGCCAGGATCAGTCCCCAGTCGCCGCTGTTGCCGTAGACGTTGCGGAACGTGAGCAGGCCGATGGGCAGCGTCTTGATGTCCTCCGGCGTTGTCAACACTGCGAGTGGCCAGAAGAAGTCGTTCCATGCGCCCTGGAACGACAGGATTATCAACGCGCCGAGGGCGGGGCGCGCCATCGGTAGCACGACGCGCGAGAAGCGCGACCAGTAGCTGGCGCCGTCCATCATGGCCGACTCCTCCACCTCGCGCGGGATGGACTCGAAGAACTGCTTCATGATGAACACGGGACCGGCGTTGAGGGCCGTGACGAAGAGGAGCCCGGGGAGGCTGTTGAGCAGCGTGGCTTGCCCCCAGAGGGAGGACAGGCCCCAGATGCCGTCGCGCAGCACGAGGTAGTTGCTGATGAACAGGACCTGCATCGGCACCATCTGCGCGAAGAGGACTAGCAGGAACATCAGGTTGCGGCCAGGGAAGCGCAGGCGCGCGAGGGCGTAACCAGCGGTGGTGGCTATGAAGAGCGTTACGACGACCCTGAAGAAGGCGTACACGAACGTGTTCCAGGTCCAGCGCATGAAGAGGCTGTCGCCGGTGGTCACGCTGCGCGCCTCCGTGAACACGCGGCGGTAGTTGCCGAGGAGGTAACCGAGGGCGCCCGGAGTTACGGCTTGGAAGGAGGCCACTAGGCCTAGGCGCTCGAGCCTGGTCGGCGGCAGCGTGCTGCTAACGAACTCGATGGCGCGTGAGGCGGACTCGACGTCTAGTGGCAGGCGGTCGACTTTGGGCCCGGCGCCCGGATAGGTGACGGTCACGCGGTAGGTGACGAACTCGCCAGCTTGGGCGTCTGCGCCGTGCACGCCAGCGCGCCGCCCCACCTCGACGACCGGCGCCACCACGGCGTAGTCGGCCGCGTAGTCGATCTGCTGCACGGCGCCGAGACCGCCGCCCGGCCGCCGCCGCGGGACCGTAGCCGTCGGCGCAGCGGCTTCAGTGCCTTGCGGGACGAAGTAGGTGAGTTCGACGTTGACGTTCGCGCCGGGAGCGAAACCGCCCCACAGCGGCGCCTTGGCGCCCTCGCGCCCCAGCTTGGCGGCCGCCGCCCAGTTGGCTGGGGCGAGCTGCGGGCTTAGGAGCGTCGGCGGGTACCCGAGCGGGTCGGTCTTGACGCTGGACAACGCCGCGAACAGTAGGGGGCCAAGGAAGAGGAGCGAGAAGAGGATGAGGAGCAGGTACGCGAAGCCGGCGCGCGCCCAGCGCCGCTGCGCCTCCCAGCGCTCGCGCTCCTGCCGCATGGCGGCGCTGGCGCTCATCGTTCCCCCTCGGCTCGCAAGACGGTCCGTTGCAGCGTGACGATGATGAGCGTCAGTAGCGCCAAGAACATGGCCGCGGCTGAAGCGAACCCGACCTCCGGCAGTTGCGCGCCAGGGAACATGCGGTTGTAGACGAAGTACGCGAGCGTGATGACGCTCTGCAGCGGCACCGAACTTCCGAAGATGGCGACCTGGTCGAACATCTGCAACGTGCCGATGAGGCCGAGGGTGACGACGAGGAACGTCACTGGCTGAAGTGCGGGCACGGTGACGTAGAAGAACTGCTGAACTGAGTTGGCGCCGTCGAGGGCGGCGGCTTCGTACTGCGAGCGCGGCACGTCCTGCATGGCGGCAAGGAACATCAGCATGTAAGTAGGGATGGTGGTGAAGATGTTCTGGAACATGATCGCCGCGAGCGGCAGCGGCACGCGCAGCCAGAACGGGAAGCTAGCGGGCACTTCCTGCCGCGTCTGCAGCCAGTTGATGGCCACGTTCTGGACCTCGCGCGGGGCGAGGTAGCCGAGGAGGGCGAGGGCCGTGGTGACGATGATCGCCGCGACTAGCGCCACGGCGAGGAGGGCAGGGTCGAGGAGGCTCACCGTGCGCTGCTGGCCCGCGCCGCGCAGCCGCCGCCGCAGGCGCCAGCGCTCCACCACGACCTGGAGGCCTTGAGCTAGGACCATGACGATCACGAACGTGAGGATGATAGGGGCGTTGCGGGACACCGCGGTGATCAGGTAGTTGATCCCGCCGAGGCGTTGGAAGAGCCACAGGAAGATAAGGGTGATGACCACGCTGCTCGTTACGGCTGGCATGTAGAACGCGGAGCGGAAGAACGTCATGCCGCGTACGCGCCGGTTCACGGCTGAGGCGCTAAGCAGCGCGCCGATCGTCTGGAACGTGGTCACGATCGCGGCGAACAGCAGGGAGTTGCGCAGCGCCGTCAAGAAGCGGTCGTCTGAGAACAGGGCGCGGTAGTTGGCGAGGCCAACCCACTGCGGGGCGTTGAACAGGTCGTAGTCGGTGAACGAGAAGTAGACGGCCCGCACGCCCGCGTAGACGAAGAAGACGGCGAGGACGAGCAGGAACGGTAGCAGGAACATGAGCGCCGGCAGGAACTCGCGGCCTCTCGCACGCACGGTGGTTCTCCCCTCGCCGTGGTGGGGAGGCGCCGTGGCGCCTCCCCCGGTTCACGGTCATGCCGCTAGGGCTAGCGCGTAAGGAGCGCGTTCAGGTCCGTCTGGGCCTGTTTGAGCGCCGCTGCGGAATCGGATGCCCCCGTCATGACGGCCGTGAGTGCGTTGTTGATGGGCGACATGTAGTCGGTGCCCACCTTGCCGAACTGGAAACCGTAGACGTTGCCGTGAGATGCGCCCTCGAACACGATCTTGTTCGCTTGCGCCTCTGCGGTGTCCTGCTTGAAGTAGTCGTTGTCGGATAGCGCCTTACGGCTTGGGATGGCGAGGCCCTGCTCGAGGATGAACTGCTGCGCTTCCGGGCTCGTGAGGGCGTCTAGGACCTTGACCGCGGCGTCTTGCACCTTGGTGTCGGCGTTGATGGCCCAGGCCACCGTGTAGATGAAGTTGCCGCTCTCGCCCGTCTTGGGCGACTTGGGCAGGAACGATGCGCCGTACTGCAGGTTGGGGGCGTTGTCGCGGAGGAAGCCGAGGATCCAGGCGCCCTCTATGGCAACGGCGGCCTGCTCGCGTGCGAGGCAGTCGCCTGGCCAGCCCGCCCCGACGTCAGCTGGCTGCACCGCGATGCCTTTGGTGACGAGCCCGCTATAGAAGTCGAACGCGTCTGCGAACGCTGGTGACGTGATGTCGGCGCCACCGTCCGTGGTGAAGGTCGTCCAGCCGTTGGCGAACGCGAAGGCTCCGAGTCGCGCCGTATCGGCGGCGATGCAGGCCCCGTAAGTGTCCGGCTTGAGGGCCGCTACCTTGGTGAGCTTGGCCTCGAAGCTGGTCCAGTCGTCGTCTGCGTTCGGGTAATCGGTGCCGGCGGCGTCGAACATGTCCTTGTTGTAGAAGACGGCGAGGGTGTTGAAGTCCTTGGCGATGCCGTAAACGTGGCCGTCCTGCGTGAAGACGGCGTTGAGGGTGTCGATGAACGCGCTCGTATCGACCAGGCCCTCGAGCGGGAGGAGCTTGCCGGTGGCGATGAAGCCTGGCGCCACCTCGCCTGGCACGTAGAACACGTCGCCCGCCGTGCCTGCCGAGAGCGAGTTGACAAGCACCGTGTTGTAGTCGGTCTCGATGGGCTCGTACTTGATGGTGATGCCTTGATCGGCGAGCCCCTTGCCGATGACCTCGTCGATGAGGCGTTGCACGATGGCCGGGTCTTGGCCGCCGTAGCCTTGTACGCGGACTATGGTCTGGGCGTTCGCCCAACTGAAGGCGAACAGCGTCGCCAGTAGTGCCGTCACTAATCGTCTCATGGTTCCTCCGGGTCGTGCCCGATGCTTGCCCGCTGGTGGCGGGACGTACGGTCTTCGCACGTCAGCTTTCATGCCCGCTGTTGGGCGCTCGCTGGTGTGCGCTTCGCAGCGATTCACTCCTGGCGACTCACTCCCTCCTCCTCGCGGTGGTGCCGCGGGCGACGAGTTGAATGGGAACCGTCTCGCTTCTCACGGGCAGTCCTTGCAACCCCTCGACGAGGAGCGTGACGGCGGTGTCGGCGATGTGCGCGATGTCTTGGCGCACGGTAGTGAGGCCCTCGGGAACGTTGAGGCCGTTAGAGATCTCTGGTAGATCGTCGAAGCCGACGACCGAGACGTCGAGCGGCACCCTCAGCCCGAGGTCCTCTAGGGCGGCGATGGCGCCTAGGGCCATCTCGTCAGACGCCGCGAAGATGGCGCTGCAGCGGCAGCCCCCCTCGAACGCGCGCCGAACGACCCTGTACCCCCCGAGGATGGTGAACGAGCCGTCTAGCAGCCACTCGCGCTTGGGGGCGATGCCTGCCTCCGCCAAGGCCTCCAAGTAGCCGCCGTAGCGGTCCTGGAATGCTTGGTGGCTCATCAGTCCGCCGAGGTGGAGGATCTCTTCGTGCCCGAGCGCGAGGAGGTGGCGTGTTGCGTGGAGTCCGCCTGCGTGATCGTCTGGCGCTACCCAACGCGCGCCCGCGGAGCGGCCGACGAGCACGAACGGCACGCCCTGGCTTTCCAAGTACCTGAGGCGGGGGTCGTCCTCGTGTGCGCCGTGAAGGATGACTCCGTTAGGGAGCCAGGCGGGCAGGCCGTCGCTGCGGGCGGGCACTTCCTCGAAGCGGAAGCCTTCGCGCTGCAGTCGGCCGATGAGGTGCTCGAGGAAGAGCATGAAGAACGGGGTGAGGCGCCGCGTGTCGGCAGCGAGGCTCAGACCGATGTGCAGTGGCGCCTTGGAGAGCGTGCGCGCGGCGTGATCTGGCCTGTACGAGAGGTGAGCGATGCTCGCCTGAACGCGCCGCATGGTGGTGGGGCTGACGCCTGGGCGGCGATTGAGGACGCGCGACACGGTTCCGATGCTGACGCCTGCGTGCTCAGCCACCTGTTGGATGGTGGCGCGTTCGTTAGCGCGTTCACCGGCGCCCTGGTTGGGTGCGGCGGCCTTATCGCGAGCGATACGCACTCCTGCCTCCCTGCCGCGCTTGGCTGCCGAGCCGGTTGGCTGAAGCGGCTGTAAGCGCTTACGAGTGCTGGTAGCTGCAGGATAGACAAGGGTGCGGGCAATGTCAATCGAGTGAGCGAATCGGCGTTGTAGACGATAACTTTATGACCGACGACGCAGGTCGGCCGCCGTGCGTAAGCGCTTACGGACTTCGCGCATTTCGGCGCTGCTCACCGCGATTCGAAGCGTGGATCGTCGGTGTCAAGCGCTGCTCGATCCCGTGCTACACGCGCAATCGCAGACGGCGGAGTGGCGCCGAGTCCGAGTTTCGAGCACGGTAGCGACTGCCTCGCCGAGGAACGTCGCCGATCCCTGCCCGCCGCCGAGGCCGCAGCCACCGGGCTTTCCTGCTTTTCGCCCCCACGATTCCGCTAGTCGGCAGAGACCACGCTTGACAAGGTTCGCGACCAAGGTGTACTCTTACCTTTGCCGCTCGAAAGACCGGCGAGAACATTGACAGGCGAATAGAAGGCAAGACATCAGGGCTCGAACGAGCACTTGTTCCCGTAAGGGACGAGAAATCGAACGAGCTGCGAATTGGGTTTTTTTAAACCTGAATCGCGTGTCTGCTCATACACATCAAAATGAAAATGCAAGAAATGGGTCAAGTTACTAAGGGCACACGGTGGATGCCTTGGCAGTCGAACCGATGAAGGACGTGGCTACCTGCGATAAGCCTCGGGAAGCTGGAAGCAAGCGTAGATCCGAGGATCTCCGAATGGGGAAACCCAGTGGGGCGATCCCCCACTACCCATGACTGAATACATAGGTCATGAGGAGGGAACCCAGGGAACTGAAACATCTAAGTACCTGGAGGAAAATAAAGAAACCTCGATTCCCCCAGTAGCGGCGAGCGAAAAGGGAATAGCCTAAACCGACTCCTACGGGAGCCGGGGTTGTAGGACCGGCAACATGGACTCGAGCGTATAGCGGAAGCGCACTGGAAAGGCGCGCCATAGCGGGTGATAGCCCCGTACGCGAAATGCGCGGAAGACTAGCCGGCACCTGAGTAGCGCGAGCCACGTGGAATCTCGCGTGAATCTACGGGGACCACCCCGTAAGGCTAAATATTCCGACTGACCGATAGCGAACAAGTACCGTGAGGGAAAGGTGAAAAGCACCCCGTGAGGGGAGTGAAATAGTACCTGAAACCGTGTGCTTACAAGCAGTCACAGCCCTATGCATACCTTCGGGTATGAACGGGTGGTGGCGTGCCTCTTGAAGCATGATCCTGCGACTTACTGGTAGTGCCGAGTTTAAGCCGATAGGCGGAGGCGTAGCGAAAGCGAGTCTGAACAGGGCGTTCAGGCGCTATCAGTAGACCCGAAACCGGATGAGCTAGCCATGGCCAGGTTGAAGCTTCCGTAAAAGGAAGTGGAGGACCGAACCCGTTGAGGTTTAAAACTCTTGGGATGAGCTGTGGTTAGGAGTGAAAAGCTAACCGAATCCGGAGATAGCTGGTTCTCCCCGAAATAGTTTTAGGACTAGCCTCGGGGGTTCATCGATGGTTGTAAAGCACTGATTGGGCTAGGGGGCTCACCAGCTTACCAAACCCTGTCAAACTCTGAATGCCGTCGATTCATACCCCGGGAGTCAGTCTGCGTGAGCTAACTTTCGCAGACAAGAGGGAAACAACCCAGAACGCCAGTTAAGGTCCCAAAGTCATGGCTAAGTGGTAAAGGATGTGGAGACGCTAGAACAGCTAGGAGGTTGGCTTAGAAGCAGCCATTCCTTTAAAGAGTGCGTAATAGCTCACTAGTCGAGTGTCTCTGCGCCGAAGATGATCGGGGCTAAGCCATGCACCGAAACTGCGTCAGTGCTGCTATGCAGTGCTGGGTAGGGGAGCGTTCCGTAGGCCGTTGAAGCGGTACCGTAAGGAGCCGTGGAGGTATCGGAAGTGCGAATGCAGGAATTAGTAACGATAAGAAGGGTGAGAATCCCTTCCGCCGAAAGCCTAAGGGTTCCTGAGCAAGGGTCGTCCACTCAGGGTTAGGCGGGACCTAAGGCGAGGCCGAAAGGCGTAGTCGATGGACAGCAGGTCAACATTCCTGCCCCGCCGTCGTGGAGTGATGGGGTGACGCATTAGGATAGGCCATCCGGAGCTATGGCTATGCCCGGCGGCGTGCGAAGTCTGGAGGGATAGGCAAATCCGCCCTCCGCGTAGATGACGTACGTCGGGAAGGTCCTACGGGACTGATAACTGGTTGAATCCACGGTGCCAAGAAAAACCTCTAAACGTTGAAGCGATGGCGCCCGTACCAAAACCGACACAGGTAGGCGAGTGTAAGAGCACTAAGGCGCGCGAGAGAACCCTGGTTAAGGAACTCTGCAAAATAGCCCCGTAACTTCGGGAGAAGGGGTCCCACGTGTAAGGTTGTCCGCAAGGATCGCCTGAGGTGGGCGCAGTGAATTGGCTCTAGCGACTGTTTACCACAATCACAGCACTCTGCTAACCCTTATAGGGGATGTATAGGGTGTGACACCTGCCCGGTGCTGGAAGGTTAACGGGAGGGGTGCAAGCTCCGAACTGAAGCCCCAGTGAACGGCGGCCGTAACTATAACGGTCCTAAGGTTAACTTAACGCTAGCTTTAGTAAAACCAAACTATATGCGGGAAACTCCTCAAAAGCCGAGCGGTACTCGTGGGCCCAAGGGCGCCACAGTAACAATCCGCCGGATACGTGGACAATCCGCAGGGAAGGCTTGGAGTGATGATCACGCCAAGAACCCTCAGAGACTATACGTTTGGGGTCGACAAGCCCAAGCGGTACGTATGAAACTCGAAGCTCAATGGATTGTCGGATTCGTCGATGGTGAAGGCTGTTTCCACGTCGGAATAGCCAAGCACGACGGAATGACGATGGGGGTGCAAGTGCTCCCGGAGTTCACGGTAGTCCAACACGAGCGAGATGCCCAACTGTTGCACGCGTTAAAGGCGTACTTCGGTTGCGGTGTGGTGCGGAAGAATCACGGAGATCGGCTAGCGTATCGCGTCCGCGATCGCAAGTGTTTGCTCGAAGTGGTTATCCCGTTCTTCATGAAACACCAGTTGAAGACGACCAAGAACGTTGAGTTCTTGAAGTTCAGACGAGTGATTCTAGCTATGGAGAACGGCAAGCACCTGACACCCGAAGGCCTCGAAGAGATCAGACATATCGCAGAAGGCATGAACAACGGTCGACCAAGATAGAGTCCGGCCCTCCTGGAAACAGGATGGGAGAATTCCGAGCGAAATTCCTTGTCAGGTAAGTTCTGACCTGCACGAATGGTGTAACGACTGGAGCGCTGTCTCAACCAGGGACTCGGTGAAATTGAATTGGCTGTATAGATGCGGCCTACCCGCAGCAGGACGAAAAGACCCCGTGGAGCTTTACTATAGCTTGATGTTGACGCTTGGACTGATCTGTGTAGCATAGGTGGGAGACTGTGAAGCCGGGCCGCTAGGCTCGGTGGAGTCATCGGTGAAATACCACCCTGATTGGTTCGATCGTCTAACCTGCACCCGTTATCCGGGTGGGGAACAGCGTTAGGTGGGTAGTTTGACTGGGGCGGTCGCCTCCTAAATTGTAACGGAGGCGCGCAAAGGTTCCCTCAGCACGGTCGGAAATCGTGCGTAGAGCGCAAGGGTATAAGGGAGCTTGACTGCGAGACGTACATGTCGAGCAGGGACGAAAGTCGGCCCTAGTGAACCGGTGGTACCTTGTGGAAGGGCCATCGATCAACGGATAAAAGTTACCCCGGGGATAACAGGCTGATACCGCCCGAGAGTTCACATCGGCGGCGGTGTTTGGCACCTCGATGTCGGCTCGTCATATCCTGGGGCTGGAGAAGGTCCCAAGGGTCCGGCTGTTCGCCGGTTAAAATGGCACGCGAGCTGGGTTCAGAACGTCGTGAGACAGTTCGGTCTCTATCCGCTGTGGGCGTAGGAAAGTTGAGGAGAGCTGCTCCTAGTACGAGAGGACCGGAG
>DASSXV010000063.1:0-32598 GCA_035703635.1 Trueperaceae bacterium
CGTCTCGACGGCGAAGATCGTCGCCGGGTTGCTGCGCGGGTCGAGCTTCGGGTTGCCCGTGAACGGGAAGGCGGTGGTGTCCTCGTTCCAGATCTCGACCTGGAGTTCGTTGGCGTCACGCATGGTGAAGTGCGCGTTGCGTTCGCGGACCTGCACGTCGGTCGGGACACCTACGGCGGCCCAGTTGGCGGCTACGAGCTGCGCGACGTCGGGCCACGGGCCGAATGCCGGCACTACGGAGAGCTCGATGCGCAGCGGCTTGCCGCTCGGCAGTAGGCGGTTGCCGTTGGCATCCTTCTTCAGGCCGAGATCGTCGAGCATCTGGTTGGCGAGGGCCGGGTCGTACTCCGTGTACATCTTGGCGTACTCGTCACCCGGGTAGTAGGGGTGCCAAGGTGCGGGAACGGGCTGGCGGATCTCGCCGAGGCCGAGGAACGCCGACTCGCGGATCTCTTCGCGGTCGACGGCGTGGGACATGGCGATGCGGAACTGCAGGTTCGCTAGTACGTCGCCCAGTTCTGGGTCGAGGCGGTACTCCTGGTTGAACCAGACGGCGGCGTCGGAGCCACCGAAGCCTGGCCAGGTGATGACGTGGTAGTTCGAGCGGTCGGAGTTCTCGACCAGCACGGAGTAGTTCGTCATCTGGATGTGGCGGGCCTGGAAGTCGAGCTCGCCGGCGACCGCAGCGAAGTTGAGCGCCTCGACGTCGGCGAAGTAGCGGAACTGGACTTCGTCGATGTACGGGAGCTGGTTGCCGGCAGCGTCAACGCCGATGTAGTACGGGTTGCGGACGAGCTTGAAGACCTGGTCTGAGATGGTCGAGTTCGACGGGACCCAGGCGGCCATCGTTGGGCGCGCGGGGTTCTCCGTTGGCATGGCCTTCGTCATGAACAGGTCGGTCCAGCTAGCGAGGCCAGCGGCCTTGACGAGCTGGTCGAGGTCGGCTGCCGCCACGAAGTCAGGGTGGAACTGCTTGAGGTAGTGGCCTGGCAGGAAGGCCGCCAGGGTGCGGTCGCCGCCGTCACGGAAGGTGAGTTCCGTCATGAAGAGCGTGTTCGGGAAGTCGAACGTGATCTGGACGGTGTAGTCGTCCAGCGCGACGACGGTGGCGGCGCTGCCGTCCTTGTTCTGGAACCAGGCGGGCACGCTCGGGGTGAGGTCCTTGTTGAGGAGCGTCTTCTCGTACCAGAACGTGATGGCGTCGGCCGTGAACGGCGCGCCGTCTGACCAACGGGCCCCCTCGCGGAGGTGCAGGGTCCAGGTATGGAAGTCAGCGGATGGCTCCCACGCGGAGACGATGTGCGGGACGATCTCGCTACCGTCTGAGCTGAAGCGGACGAGGCTGTCGTACACGACGCGCACGTAGTTGTTGGAGTCAGCCGGGCCGGTGAAGGCGCGGCGTAGGACGCCACCGTAGGTGCCGATCTCTTCGACGACGTCGATGACCAGTGGGTTGGTCGGCAGCCGCTCCGCGACGGGCGGAAGCTCGCCGCTGGCCACGCGGGCGGCCAGGGACGGCGCCTCTTGGTACGTGCCCTGGGCGGAGGCGAAGCCAACGAGGAGCGCGGCTAGCGCCAGTAGTGCAAGCACCATCCGCCTCGAGTGGCCGTGCGCGAACGAAGTGAACCTGTCGGTCATTGGTACTCCTTCCGGGAGGTGAGCAACTACATGCCATCCGAGGCGCGGCTTTCCCCTTGCGGGGCCTAGAGTCGCCGTATGGATCGCCCAGTTCAGTCGGCCGTGGCGTGGCCGCACCGTCGTGCGTTAGCGATAACGCGGATTGCTATGTGCCCGGAGGTTAGCACGGGCCATTCGGACGGTCAATACCGTTGCCACGTGGTCCAAAAAGTCGGCCGCATCTCGTCACTTCTCCGTGCAGGACGGCATCGCCGCCACTGGCGCTTCCAGGTTCGCCAGGGCGCGTTCAGGCGGCGCTCGTCCTTGCTTCGAGCCCTCCCTCGAGGAGTTCGACGAGCAACATCAAGTTGCGCAGGAGGTGGTATGGGTCCTTGACCGGCAAGCCGACCACGCGGTCAAGGGGCGCGCCGCTGCGGTCGCGGATCTGTATCCATTCCCCCACGTTGGCGTCGGGGTTGGGGAAAGTAGCGAACGTGTAGCTTTGGGTGCGGTCGTGAACGGCGCGCAGCTCTTCGTCGCCCGTCAACACGTAGCCCAACATGGCGGCGTAGAGCGTTTCAGAGTGGGGCCACCAGATCTTCGTGTCCCATGTTCCTAGGATGAGCGCCTCGAACGGGCCGTCTGCAGTGCCGCGAGGCGGCTGGCCGTCCTGCCCGACGTAACGGAAGATACCGCCGTGAACTGGATCCCACCCGACGGCGAACGAACTCTTCACTACCTCTGCGGCCTTGGCGATGACGTCCGCGCGACCGTGCCTGGCGGCCTCCTCCATCAAGAACCACATCGATTCGATGGCGTGGCCTGGCGTGACGTGCGTGGTCAGCAGCCCAGAGCCGCCGCCGGAGCACGTGACCTCCCGCACTAGCCCTGATGGCAAGACGAAGTTGTCGAGCACGTCGTCCGAGTGACCTTTGGCGTGCTGCGCGAAAGTCGTGGCGCGCTCGTCACCCCGCTCGACCAACGCTAGCTCGAGCTCCTGAGCGACGTTGAGCAAGATCATGGGCTGGGCGTGCGCGCGGCACCCGGGAGGCAACGGGTACGGTTCGCTGCGCGCGTTACCGGCTGCCAAGCGCGCGACGACGCGGTCGTAGGCCGCAACGGCCTCATCGAGGTAGTGCCACTGGCCCGTCGCCCTTGCCGTCTCGCTCAGCCCCAAGGCAACGAAGCAGTCAGCGAAGTAGCTGAGGTCGTGACCCTTGCCAGGCACGAACTCCTTCTTGGCGCCGTCCGCTGTGAGGAGGTAGCCGCTAGAGCCATCGTCGAGGTAGGCGTTGGCGCGCAGGAACTCCACCGTCTCGACCGCCCTGGTGGCGTACTCGTCCGCGCTGCCCGCCAACCAACCGCGGCGCGCCATCCGCGAGGCGTGCGCCATCAGCCACGCGAAGCGCCCCTGCGACCACACGAACTTGTCGTCGCTGACGCGTTCGCCTGTGACGTTGTCTAGGCAGGTGAAGACGCCACCGCGCTGCCTGTCACTCGGAGCGCCGAGCCAGAACGGCAGCGCCTGCTCCTCGAGTTGGTGCCTGTAGAAAGTGGCTAGCCTAGCTCGCTCGCTTGGTTCGAATGCGTCGGGGGTAGCGCTCATGCCTGACTCCTTAACAGCCGGACGTTGCCTGGCTGCGGTGTGCGGCAATTGAACCCCAGCCGCGCTGGTCTGACAAGCCGTCAGGGCGTCAAGTGATGGAGCGCGCCACCCTGAAACCCATGTGTCCCGTCGTGCTGTCCGGGGTGTTGAACGTCCTCGCGGCCACGCGGTAGCGGTTGCAGTAAGACGCGTGGCACAAGTAAGAACCGCCCTTCACCACTCGCCCAGGCCCGTCCGGCGGGCCGCTCGGGTCGGTAACGGGGCCACGCCCGCGTTGGTTGCCGAACCAATCCGAGCACCACTCCCACACGTTGCCGGCCGCGTTGTGAAGCCCGTGACCGTTCGGCTCGAACGACGTTACCGGCGCGGTGCCAAGGTAGCCGTCCGCCGCGCTGTTGTGCAGCGGGAACTCACCCTGCCAGATGTTGCAGCGGTGCTCGCCGTTGGGCCGCAGTCGATCGCCCCACGGGTAGCGGGCACCCTCCAGGCCGCCGCGCGCCGCGTACTCCCACTCCGCCTCGCTCGGCAACCGCGCGCCCGCCCAGGCGCAGTACGCCTGCGCGTCGTTCCACGAGACGTGGACGACGGGGTGGTCGAGCCGCGCGTCGACGGCGGAGCCAGGGCCTTCCGGTTGGCGCCAGTTCGCGCCGAACACCTGACGCCACCAGCGCGCTGCCGGCACCGCCCTGTACGCCTTCGGAGCGGCGAGGAAGCCCTCGAACACGAACGACCAGCCGTAGGCCTCCGCCTCCGTCACGTGGCCGCTAGCTGCAACGAAGCGCGCGAAATCGGCGTTGGTAACGGCGTAGCGGTCGATCTCGAACGCCGAGAGCTGCACGGTGCGAACGGGCCCCTCACCGTCGGCTGCGAACCCTTCGCCTTCGGCGCCCATGGCGAAACTAGCTCCAGGTAGGCGTACGAAGCGCTCGCTTGGGTGGAGGCCGGCTTGGCCCGTTGGCGCCAGGGTTCGAGGCGGAGCGCTCTGCTCTTCCCTGCCCTCTTCGTGGCGCGGTAGGCAACAACTCTTGCTACTGGCGCTTGGCACGCTGCCTCCTTTGCGTTACGCGCTCGTTTGACGTCGGCTCGACTTGACAGTCTAGTCGCAGCTACCTATCATCGCCTCACTGTAGCCACCGCGCGTTTTGTGTTAGCGGTAACTCCGCGCTTCCGATGGGCAAGCACTAGACGGCCCTTCGGTAGGTACGGGCCGCGCGCAAGCAACGGTCAACGACTCCCTTGGTAAGGCGCGCTCTCCTCCACTTTGGGCCCTTAGCGCGCGAAAGGATAGCTGCATGCCGAGTTCGCCACAACCAACCGCCCAGTTCAACGTCGACAAACTACCTGTCGCCGTCTACGCATCGACCGCTGACATGGGCCTGGCCGCCGCGCTCGCGGCGCGCGACGTCATCACTGAGTCCATCACGGCGCGCGGCGAGGCCAACGTCATTCTCGCTACCGGCAACTCGCAACTAGCCTTCCTGCACGCCCTTAGGGAGCTGCCGAACATCGACTGGCCGAAGGTGCGGATCTTCCACATGGACGAGTACCTCGGACTTCCGGCTGGGCACCCGGCCAGCTTCCCGAAGTTCCTGCTCGAGCACTTCATCGGCCACGTGCAGGTCGGTGCGTTCCACCCGGTACCAGGCGACGCCGACGCTGCGGAAACCAACTGCCGCGAGTACGAGGCGCTCCTGCGCGCCCACCCCGTCGACCTCGTCGCTCTCGGGTGGGGAGAGAACGGCCACCTGGCGTTCAACGACCCGCCTTACGCCTTCTTCGATGACCCGCACTGGGTGAAGGTGATCGAGCTGGCCCACGCTAGCCGCAAGCAGCAAGTCGGCGAGGGACACTTCCCCGACCTGGCCTCGGTGCCGACGCACGCCATAACCCTCACCATCCCGGCGCTGCTGGCAGCCAAGCAGGTCCTGTGCATCGTTCCAGAGGCCCGGAAGGTGGCGGCCGTTAGCGCCTGCCTCTATGAACCCGTCGACGAGGCGCGCCCCGGCTCCATCCTGCGCACCGTCGACCACGCCCGCCTCTACCTCGACCCGGAATCTGGGAGGGGCGTGCGTTGAACAGCGCGGCAGGCGCTACCGCCGGCAAGGCGGAGCTCTTCGACCTGACCGGGCGCGTAGCCCTCATCACCGGCGCGACCGGGGTCCTTGGCGGCGCCATGGCGCGCGGTCTAGCCGCCCGCGGCGCCAAGGTAGCCGTCCTCGGCCGCAACGAGGAACGCGCCGCCGAGTTGGCCGCGCAACTTACGGCAGACGGCGCCGAGGCCATGCCCGCCCCGGCGGACGTGCTCGACCGCGCCAGCCTCGAGTCAGTGAAGGAACGCATAACCGCACGCTGGGGCCGCATCGACGTGCTCGTCAACGCAGCTGGCGGCAACATGCCGGGCGCGACCCTGCAACCGGGCGCGAGCTTCTTCGACTTGGGCGCTGTGCCGATGCGCGAGGTCGTCGACCTCAATTACATGGGCACCGTCCTGCCGATCCAGGTCTTCGGCCCCGCCCTCGCGGCTGGCGGCCACGGTTCGATAGTCAACATCTCGTCGATGGCGTCGCTGCGCTCCATCACCAGAGTAGTTGGCTACGGCGCCGCGAAGGCGGCCATCGACAACCTCACCCGCTGGCTGGCGATGGCGTTCGGCACGGAGTTCGGCGGCGCGTTGCGCGTCAACGCCATGGCGCCAGGCTTCTTCATCGGCAACCAGAACCGCGCGCTGCTCCTCGAGCCGGACGGCTCGTTGACGCCTCGCGGCAAGCAGATCATCGACCACACGCCCCTCGGGCGTTTCGGGGAGCCGGAGGAACTCGTAGGCACGCTCGTGTGGTTGTGCAGTGACGCCAGCCGCTTCGTGACCGGCGTCGTCGTGCCCGTAGACGGCGGTTTCGCGGTGACGAGCGGGGTGTGACCTGGCGATGAAGAGTGGGGGACGAGCACGGGGGTATGCCGGCACGCTGCAGTCGCAGCGCGTGACCAACGCAGACGTCGCGCGCGCGGCCGGCGTGTCTTCCATGACGGTTTCGCGCGTCGTGAACGGCAACGGTCGGGTGAGCGACGAGACGCGTGAACGCGTCCGCCGCGCCATCGAAGAGCTTGGCTACCAACCCAACCAGCTCGCGCGCTCCCTCACGCAAGGCCGCACCCGCACCATCGGCATCGTCGTGCCCGACATAACCAACCCGTTCTTTCCAGAGATCGTGCGCGGGGCGGAGGACGCCGCGTGGGAGGCGGGCTACACCGTTGCGCTAGCCAACGCCGTGGAGGACCAGGCCCGCGAACGCGCAGCGCTGCGCAACCTAGCTGGCCACCGCGTGGACGGCGTCGTCCACTGCTCCCCACGCCTCCCAGACCACGAGCTGGCCGAGCTCTTGACCTCGCATACGGCGGCCGTGCTCATCAACCGTCACGCCGGCCCTGCTCCCGCGGTCAGCCTCATGGTCGACGACCCGCTAGGTGCCGATATCGCCGTGAAGCACCTGGTTGGCGCGGGCCGCACCCGCCTCGTGCACTTGGGCGGGCCGACCCGCTCGGCTAGCGCGGGCTACAGGCGCAGTGGCTTCCTCGCGGCAGCCAAGTCAGCGGGACTGCCAGTCGACAGCGAGTTGTTGCTCAACTGCGAACCGACGGAGGAAGCTGGCTACGCGGCCGTGTCTCACCTGCTATCAAGCTCGAAGCGCGAGTTCGACGGCCTCGTCGCTTACAACGACCTCGGCGCGCTAGGCGCCATCAACGCCATCAAACACGCTGGCTTGCGCGTGCCTGATGACGTCGCGGTGATCGGTTGCGACGACATCCGCATCGCCAGCCTCATCTCCCCTTCGCTCACCACCCTGCGCATCGAGAAGTACCGAATGGGGCACCTCGCCATTCAGACGATCTTCGAGCTGCAGCGGGGCGGTCAACCAACCGATGTGACGTTCAAGCCCGAACTGATCGTCCGCGAAAGCGCGCCGTGGGTCCACGCGCACGCCGCAGCGGCCACTACCGTAAGCAAGCCCCCAGAGGAGTAACGCATGAGAAGCGACGCCGACCACAACGACCCCATCGCCAGCACGCGCGCCGCGCGCGAACACGGCCGCGGCGTGGTGCAAGCAAGCGCCCGCGCGCACGACGGCCTGGGTTTCTGGGCCGAGGTCGAAGGCGAAAACGTGCGCATCGCCATCGCGGCGCAGGCAGGCGATCAGCGCTTGGCTTCACTGGCGGGAGAGCGGCACGCCGCGCCAGACGTGACCGTCGTGAGGGCAGCGCCCAGCTGCGCCGCCCTTCGCACCCTGCGCGAGTTGCTCCCTTCCCTCACGCCTCGCCCGCTCGGCCTTGCGACGAGCGCCGGCTTCGGCGACCGGCTAGGGTTGGCGACGCCCGGTCACGTCGACGCCATGCGCGCCGCCGGCGCTACGGGGGTTGCCCCCATCTTCGCGCAGCAGAGCATGCGCGAGAACGCTCGCACCGGCCGCAACCCCCAAGAAGTCGTCGACGACGCCACCTGGGGCGCCTTCCTCGCCGGTTGGACCGGGCCGGTTGGCGCGGACGCCGATCACCTCAAGACAGAGGATGACATCGACCTCTGCCTGGCGGCCGGCTACTCGTTCTTCACCTTCGACCCTGGCGCGCACGTGAACGCAGAAGCGGACGTCATGACCAGCGCGGACCTGGAGCTGGCGTTCCAAGCGCTGCCATGGCACGACCTCGACACCTCGCCTGCCGACTTGAAGGCGCGCCTGGCGGGCGCCAGCCTCGACGCTGGTGAGCGCCTCGTAACGTTCGGGCCGGGAGAGCTAGAGCGCGCGGCCGTCAAGTACGGTCGGGCCGTCGCCCACGTAGCGCGCATGGCAGATCACTTGCGGCGGGCCGCCACCTACCCCACTGAGGTCGAGGTTTCCGTCGACGAGACGCCGACGGCCACGTCGTTGGCCGAGCACCTCTACTTCGCCACTGAGCTCAAGCGCCTCGGGGTCGAGTGGGTGTCGTTGGCGCCGCGCTTCGTCGGCGATTTCGAGAAGGGCGTCGAGTACCTTGGCGACCTCGGCCTGCTCTCCAGCAACCTCATCGGGCACGCGGCCATCGCGCGCCAGCTCGGGCCGTACAAGCTGAGCCTGCACTCCGGCTCCGACAAGTTCTCCGCCTACCCGATCGCCGCCGCGGCAGCAGACGGGCTCGTGCACTTGAAGACCGCGGGGACGAGCTACTTGGAGGCGTTGCGGGTAGTCGGCGCGGTCCAACCCGAGTTGCTGCACCGCATCGCCCGCCTCGCCATCCAGCACTTCGCGGAGGACGTGAAGAGCTACCACGTGTCTGGCAGCCCCGCCGGCATGCCGAACCTCGGCGCCTTGCCCGGCACTGCGATCGGAGCGCTGCTCGAGCAGTTCGATTCGCGGCAAGTGCTGCACGTCACGTTCGGCTCCGCGCTCAAGGCTCACGGCGCGGAGTTGCGCGCCGTTCTGCAGAGCCACCCTGCTGCCTACCGCGCGGCGCTCAGGCGCCACTTCGAGCGCCACCTCGCGCCGTTCGTCGTCGCCAAGGGCGCCCCGGCATGACGGCGGCGAGCGGCGCTTGGACGCTTAACCCTGACCGCGGCTTCGCGCCTGACCCCGGGCAACGCTCGTTGGCGCGGGCACTGTACGGCGCAGTCGCCGACCTCCCGCTGCTGTCGCCTCACGGCCACGTCGCGCCCGGTCTGCTCCTGGACGACGCTCCCATGGCCGACCCGGCGACGACCTTCGTCGTTCCAGACCACTACCTGCTGCGGATGCTCTTCAGCCAGGGCGTGCAGCTCGAGCGCCTCGGCGTCGCCCGCAGCGACGGCGCTCCCGTCGAGACGGACCCGCGTGAGATCTGGCGCGAGTTCGCCGCGCATTACCACCTCTTCGCAGGCACCCCTTCCGGGCTGTGGTTGAAGCACGAGCTCGTCGACCTCTTCGGCCTAGACGAGCGCCCGAGCGCCGCGACGGCCGACCGCACCTTCGACCACCTGAGCGCCAAGCTGGCGCAACCAGAGTTCCGCCCCCGCGCCCTCTTCCGTCGCTTCGGGATAGAACTGTTGGCGACGACGGACGCCGCCACGGACGACCTCACAGAGCACGTAGCGCTGCAGGCGGCCGGCATGCCGATCGTGCCGACTTTCAGGCCGGACGCCGTGATCGACCCGACCCGCGGTGATTTCGTGGAGGCGACTGAACTCCTTGCCGAACGTAGTGGCGTCGCCGTCACAGACTACGCGTCGTACCTAGAGGCGTTACGTCAGCGCCGCGCGGCCTTCAAGGCGGCCGGTGGAACGGCCACGGACCACGCGGCACTCACGGCGGACGTAGTGGAGCTACCCGCTGCAGAGAGGGTCTTCGCGCGCGTCCTGGCAGGGGACGCCAGCCAGGCTCACCGACAGGCGTTCGCGGCGCACATGTTGCTGCAGATGGCGCGCATGAGCGCAGACGACGGCCTCGTCATGCAACTCCACGTAGGTTCGCTGCGCGACCACCACCGCCTCACCTTCGAGCGCTTCGGGCGGGACAAAGGCGCCGACATGCCGATAGCCACGAACTGGACGCGCGAGTTGCGGCCACTGCTCGAAGAACTCGGCACCCACCCGCGCTTCCGCATGGTGCTTTACACGCTCGACGAAACGACCTACGCGCGTGAGTTGGCGCCCTTGGCTGGCTTCTACCCCACCCTGCGCCTGGGCGCTCCGTGGTGGTTCTTCGACTCGGTGCTCGGCATGGAACGCTACCTAGACGCCGTGAGCGAGACGGCAGGCATCTACAACCTGGCGGGCTTCGTCGACGACACGCGGGCGTTCCCTTCCATCCCTGCCCGGCACGACGTCTGGCGGCGCGTAACGTGCAACTGGTTGGCCGGCCGCGTCGTGCGTGGCCTGATCGACGAGGACGAGGCCCCTGGCTTGGCGCGTGCGCTCGCGTACGACCTCACCAAGGAGACTTACCGTCTAGGCGGGGCTTGAGCGTCCCATACCTGCACTTCAGCGTCGACGACGTCTTCGGCTGCGTCGAGGACCTGTTCACCGGGGGCTATGCATCGCCGTGGCAGCAGCCGACCTTCGCCTACTTGCGGCGGCTCCATGAGGCGTACGGTCTCGTAACGAGCCTCTACCTCTTCGCTGGCACCGCCACGTCGAGGTGGGAGTTGGCTGACGCGGACGAGCGCCACCGCCGCGCCTTCGCTGCCGCGTCTACTTGGCTCCGTTTCGGGTTCCACGCAGCAGACGACGCCACGCGCTACTCGCAAGACGCCGTCTCACCGACCGTAGCCGCACGACATTACCGGACGATCGTGGCGAGCATCGCGCGTTTCGCTGGCGTCGAGTCGGTCGACCGCGCGCCACGCACTCACTACTTCACGGGGTCGGAAGCCACCGTGCGCGCCTGGCAGGGCGAGGAGTTGGGGCCGTTGGGGTTACTCACTCCTGATGACGAGCGTGAGGAGGCTTACCACCTCGCACCTGCAGCTAGCGCCGCGATCAGGGCGCGTGGCACGGCCCGCGACGAGGCTCACGGCTTGTGGCTGTTCCGGACGGACGTGCGCTTGGAACGCAGCCCGGACGTCACCTCCACGCTGCGCGTCGCAGACGCGGCCCTTGAGACGGTCGGCGCGGTGCACGCCTTCACGCATGAACAGTACTTGCCAGAGGCCGCCGTTCGCAAGCGCCTCGAAGCGCTGGCGCGTTACCTCGCGCAGCTGGGGATAACTGGCGCTTTTCCGCTCGACGCCGCTAGGCGGGCGGGAGCTAGGGGTTAGCCGCTTCGAACGCGGCCGGCGCAGATAGCGCCCTGAAGTTCCAGTGACCCTCGCGGCGTGGGGGCCAGATCACCGCCGTGGCGCGCCCTGCGATGGCCATGGCGTCTACCGGCCCGAAGTAGCGCGAGTCCTCCGACCCGCCAGCCGAGCGGTTGTCACCCATCACGAAGTACTTGCCGTCTGGCACCACGAAGTCGAGCACGACCGGCGTGCCCTCCACCGTGCCTGCCGGCACTGAGATGCTACTGACCACGTTGCCGTAGAAGAGCTGCACACGCGCGTCATCGACGCTAACGCTGGCCGGGAGGAAGCCGCCCATCGGCAGCATGGGCACCGAGTTGCCCTTCGGCGTCGTCTCGAAGCCCATCACGAGCGCGGCTACTTGACCACCGCGCACGACCACGAGCGGAAAGTCGACGGCCGCCACGCGCACCGTTCCAGGTTCGGTGATGAAACCCTGGTCGATGGCGACGTCGTTCACGTACACCTGGCCGCGCTCGATGCGGACGCGGTCGCCTGGCAGGCCGATCACGCGCTTGATGAAGAAGTTGCGCTTGCCCGATTCGAGGGCCGTCGGGGCGTTAGCTGGCTCCCGCAACACGACGACTGCCCCGCGCTCGTACTTGCCAAGGACACCGACGCGGCGCAGCCACGTGTCGTACTTAGGGATGAAGACGCGGTCGCCGGTGAGCAGGGCCTGCAGAAGGTTGCCGCGGCCGTTGCCACCGTCGAGGTTAGGTTCCATCGAGGTGCCGACGACGCCAACGGTAGTGAACAGGAAGGTCACGACGAGGAACGCGATGACGAGCGCTTCCGCGTAACCACGCACCTCGCGCCAGAAGCGTTGTTGGAAGGTCAAGGGCGCAACTGGCGCCTTGCCTGCGGAGCCACCACCGCCAGGGCGAAGGCGCGCGCGGGCGGCGGCGCGCGGGGAGTCCGGGCGAGTCGAGTCTGGTTTCGTCATGACGGTCTAGCCTACCGCGAACATCGCAGTTACCGTACTATCCTGCAGCAGGGGCAGGCAGAAGTGGTTCGAGGCGGCCGTAACGTCACGGCGCAGTTGACCCGTGCCAGCTCGCAACCGAAAGGAACAAGCATGCTCCGTCGTTCAACGCTCTTGCTCGTCCTCACTCTCGTCACCGCCGCCGCGGCGCAGCGACCGTTCGTCGTGCCCAACTACTACGTCTCCCAGCTGCCGCTCCTCGTTTCCGGGGTTCCGGCCTTCGGTGAGTTGACGCCGGAGGACGGCCAGAACTACAAGGACGGTTCGCGCGTCGACCTCTACCAGTTCGAGGGCGAGGCGGGTAGCACCGCGACGCTCACGCTGAGCAGTTACGACTTCGACACCTACCTGAGCGTCTTCGACCCAGACGGCTTCCGCCTCGAGTACAACGACGACGGCGACGCTCTCTCTAGCGACGCGTACGAGTCACGGCTCGACCTTTACCTCGACTACTCCGGCAAGTACACCGTAGTCGTCAGCGGCTACGCGGACTACGATCTCGGCGCCTATACGCTCGAGTTGGTCATGCAGGGCGCCGCCTCCTTCGCTGGCACGGAGTCGCTCACGGTTCCAGGCAGCGTCACCGGCATGTTGAGCAGTGACGATGGCGCCGTACCAGGCGGTTGGACCGGCCCAGGCAAGGGATACGACTTCACAGTCACGGAGAAGACCGTCATGAGGATCGACGCTGCCTCCAACGACTTCGACACTTACCTCTACCTCTTCACGAGCGATGGTTACCTCATGAACTCCAACGACGACGCCGATTACAGCGAAGCGTCAGGCTACGCGACGGACTCGATGATGTTCATCGCCCTCGACCCCGGCTCCTACTTCGTGTACGTCAGCACCTGGAACGGCGACGACGTTGGAGCGTTCACGCTCAGCTTCGAGGAGTACGTTCCGAAGCGCTAAGCCCACCGCGGCCCACACGCGCCGCGCCAACTACCGGCTAGCATGGCGGAGCGCATGACAGTCGACCGCACCGCCCCATCCCTCTTCGAGTCACCCGCGACCGAACCACTCGCCGCCCGCATGCGGCCAAGGACCCTGGCTGAGTTCATCGGCCAGGGTCACATCCTTGGGCCAGGGCGGTTGCTGCGGCGCGCCATCGAGGCGGATCAGCTCTCGTCGCTCATCCTCTACGGGCCGCCTGGGACGGGCAAGACCACCCTCGCCCGCGTGATCGCCAACTCCACGCGTGCGCGCTTCACGGCCATCAACGCGGTCTTGTCCGGCGTGAAGGAGATCCGCGAGGCCGTTACGGCGGCGCAGTCCTCGCGCCGCGCAGGCGTCAAGACCATCTTGTTCGTCGACGAGGTGCACCGCTTCAACAAGGCGCAGCAGGACGCGCTCTTGCCGTGGGTGGAGAACGGCACCGTCGTGCTCATCGGCGCCACCACCGAGAACCCGTTCTTCGAGGTCAACAAGGCCCTCGTGAGCCGCAGCCGCGTCTTCCGGCTACTCCCGCTCGAGGAGGACGACCTCCGCGCCGTGGCAAGGCAGGCGCTGGCAGACGCGGAGCGCGGCTACGGCCGCCGCGCAGTCGAGATCGACGAAGAGGCCTTGAGTCATCTCGCGAACGTCGCGAACGGCGACGCCCGCGCGCTCCTCAACGCTCTCGAGTTGGCTGTCGAAACGACCCCGCCCGTCGACGGGCGCGTTCACGTGACCGTCGCCGTCGCGGAAGAGTCGATCCAACGCCGCGCCGTCCTGTACGACAAGGAGGGCGACGCTCACTTCGACACCATCAGCGCCTTCATCAAGAGCGTGCGCGGTTCGGACCCGGACGCCGCCCTCTACTGGCTAGCCAAGATGGTCTACGCAGGCGAGGACCCACGCTTCATCTTCAGGCGCCTCCTCATCCTCGCCAGCGAGGACATCGGCTTGGCGGACCCACGGGCCCTCAGCCATACGGCCGCCGCCGCGCAGGCCTACGATTACGTCGGTTTACCCGAGGGCCGCTACCACCTCGCGCAAGCGACCTTGTACCTAGCCACGGCGCCGAAGTCGAACAGCACGATGGCGTTCTTCGACGCGTTGGCTGCGGTCGAGAGCGAGCGCGAGGAGGAGGTGCCCGTCCACCTGCGCGATGGCAGCCGGGACAAGGACACCCTCGGCCACGGCGCAGGCTACGCCTACCCTCACGCTTACCGCGACCACTGGGTGGCGCAGCAGTACCTGCCGGAGTCGCTGCAGGGCAAGGTCTTCTACGCTCCGAGCGGCAACGGCTTCGAGGCGAGCATCGCGGCCGACGTGACGCGGCGCCGGGAAGCGCAACTCGCCGCGATGCTCGAACCGGAGGCCGCCCCGGAGATCATGACCGTCGCTCCGCGCTTCGGGCAGCGCGAGCGCTGGCTCGAGCGGGCGGTTTCGTCGCGGGGCCAGCGCCTTGGCGAGGTGCGCGACGACCTCTTCGAGTTAGCGCCGCCCGCCCCGCATCACGTCGTGCTCGACCTGAGGCCAGGTAGTGGGCTGATCACTTGGGAAGCGGTGAGGCGCACGCCGGAGGGTCAAGTTTGGGCGCTCGAGCCGGACGCCAAGGCCGCGGCCGAGTTGGAGAGCCAGGCGGCCAACCTCTCCGAGCTGACTCGCCCCATCTTGTTGCGCACCGACGTGCTTGACTTGGACGCCGATGCGCTTGGCGGGGTGCGCTTCGACGAGGCGTACGGCCGCGGCTGGTTGGCCGCCCTCCCTCCCCTGCCTGACCTGCAGGCAGCGTTCTCGCGCCTGCGGGCGGTCATGGCGCCTGGCGGAGTCGTCGTGCTGGCGGAAGTCGACAGGCGGCGGGCGCAACGCCTGCATGCGTTGGTGGACCTTTCTGACCGACCGGCGCTCGCCGCTAGCGTTGCCGCGGCCGAGGAGAGCATCTATTCCGGTACGGCAGTTGGGGCCGCTGAGCGCGTAGGGACGGCCCCCGAGTCGGTCGTGGCGGCCATCGAGAGCGCCGGCTTCTCACAGGTGCGGTTAACGCCCAAGGTGTATTACGACCAGCGAAGACTGCCGCGCAGCACGATCGTCGATTGGTTCGCGGTTGGCGGTGAACGGGCCTCCTACGCCGATCACTTGGGCAGGCACCTGAGCGCCGGGGAGCTGGCGGCCGTCAAGGAAGCGTTCATGCTGCAGTTGGCCGACCGCGAGGTGCGGTGGGGTACGACCTACTACTTCGTGCGCGCGACATGACGATTGTCTAGGCATTTGCCTAGCACCCCTTACTGGCTACTTGGCCCGTTGCTATGATGCCGAGGACAAGGAGATCGAGATGGCGCGAACGGAGCGCTCGTTCGGGTTGGGGGCTACCCGCTGTACGGCCGCTCCCCCTGAGGGCCTGCAATTACATGGCGGCAACGTGCGGCCAAGAGGGATCAGGTGCCTTCGATAGCACACGACCCCAAGAGGGCGCTCACCTACCGTTACGCCTTCTTAGTCGGCATGCTGGAGCTCGCCATCGCGGTGCCGATGCCGGTGCTCGTGCTGCACATGACGGGCCGCGGCCTCGACCTCGGCGTCATCGGGTTGGCTTTCATGCTGCGGGCCATCCTCGTCGTGCTGTTGGAACTACCGACTGGCGGCATGGCAGACGCCATCGGCAGGCGGCCGATAGCGTTGGCGTCGCAGCTCTTCACCCTCTCATCTTTCGTTGCGCTCCTGTTCGTGTCAGGGCCAGCGCTTGCGCTCTTGTACGCGCTGCTTCAGGGCATCGGTTCGGCGCTGCACTCCGGCGCGCTAGACGCCTGGTACGTGGACGAGATCAAGCGCCTCGACAGCGCCGTCGAGCTAGAACCTCACCTGGCCACGGTCAACGTCTTCCAGGCGAGCGGCATGCTCCTCGGCACTGCGCTGGGCGGCGCCTTGCCGACGCTGACTGCTCAACTGGACCTGCCGTGGCCCCTTGCCGGCTTCGGGGTGGCGTTGTTCGCGGGCATCGTGCTGCGGCTCGTCACGTGGGTCCTCACGCTAGCGCTCGTGCGCGAGCCGGTCAAACCTCAAGGCGGCGCCGTCACCGGCGTCCGTGCGGTGCCAGGTATCCTGCTCGACGCAGGCAGGCTGGCGCGCAACATCCCCAGCCTTCGCTGGCTGCTCGTCGCGGCTGGGGCCAGCGGCCTCGCCATGGTGAGCATAGAAACGTTCTGGCAGCCGATCGCCGCGTTCACCTTCGGTGACGACCCGAGTCGCTCCGTACCGTACGCCGTGCTGGGAACGGCCTCCGGGGTGGCGGTGCTACTTGGCAGTATCGCCGTCATGCGCTGGGGCAAGCGCTTCCCGGGAGGCAGCGTCGCCCTGGCTGGCACCAGTACCGTCATCCGCGGCCTTGCCATGTTTCTCTTCGCGTCGATGGCGTCGGGCTGGGGCCTCGGAGTTGGGTTGTCGCTCACGTATTTCGCACTGGCGACCACCAACGTCCCCCATTACGCGCTGCTTCACGACGCCATTCCGTCGGCCAGGCGCTCGTCGCTGCTGTCCGTTCACTCGCTCGTGTTCTTCGGGGGCATCGCCATCGCATCTGGCCCGCTCGGTTGGCTCGCCGTTCAGGCTGGGCCTCAGCTGGCGCTCGCCATCGCTTCCGCCCTCACCATCGCCAGTGCCCTAGCCTACGTGCGGGTCGCGCGCCTCCAAAGCGAGCCAAGCTCCAGCAACCATACGGAAGCCAGTGAAGGCGAACTCGCCATGGTGGCGGCCGCCACCGCGCCACTTGGCGGCCCAGAGGGCGCGTTCGAGGCAGGCGCCCATGAGCAGTTCCACGATGGGCGCTAGCTTGCTGTAGGCTGCCTAACACTGATGCCGAGCTCCAACCTGACCAGCAGACTCGCTCTCGCGTACGCCGCTTACGAGCTGAAGGACGAACCACGCGGCGGGTGGGTGATGCACGGAGTGAGCCGGCCAGAGACCGTGGCAGCGCACTCGTGGGGAACGGCGTACCTGTGCTTGATGTTCGGCCAAGACGCCGCCGTAGACGTGGCGCGCGCGGTTGCCATCGCAGTCGTGCACGACGTCGCGGAGGCCAAGACGGGCGACTTCATCGCGCGCGCCACGGAGGCGGACCGCCGCGTGGCGGAAGTAGAGAAGGCCAGGCTCGAGCGTGAGGCGATTCTAGAACTACTCCCAGAAGGCCAAGGCGCGCTACGCGAGCTGTGGCAAGCGTACGAGGATAGATCAGACGAAGCCGCCCGCTTCGTGCGCGACATGAACCTGATCGACATGTGCCTCGAGGCGCTGCGTTATGAACGCGGTGCGCGCTACGACCCTGAGCGGTACGTGCCGTCAAGCGGCGGCCACCTGCACCTCGACGAGTTCTTCCTCAGCGCAGAGCAGCGGCTCGACAGCGACATCGCCAAGCGGCTCTACGCCGCCATCAAGAGGGACTACGACACCGAGCGCGCACGGCCTTAGCCGAGCGCGCTCGGCCGTAGCCGCGAACGCGCGTGTAAGAAACCCGAGACGCTCGGTGTCGCAGACTATTGACATGGCGCATACACCTTTCTACCTGGAGGCGCAGATCAAGAACCTCCTCCAAGATGCGCGCTCCCTGGCCGACACGAAGCGCTTGGCCGATGTCTTCGAGATCGAGCTGTTCAGCTTGGAGCAGGCGGTGCGCGAGGCGCTCAGTTCGCGCTCCGAAGCCGACTGCCGCGCCGCCTTGGCTCAGGGGCGCAAGCTCGTCAAGACGATCGAGGACGCGCCTGACAAGTCGGGAGGGTTGCTCATCCGTTGACGCCGAATCGCGTGCGCGGCCTGCGAGCGTGGTTGGCGCGGGCGGCCACACGCCGTCCGGATTGGCTAGGCTGGTGGCATGGAGATCTTGATCCTACCTACTGCCGCTCACGCTGAGCGCCTTGCCGCACGCCTCGTCGCCGATCGGTTGAAGGCCAAGCCTGACCTCGTCCTCGGTTGCGCGACCGGCCGCACCATGGAAGGCATCTATGAGAGCCTGGTCGGGCTTGCTCGAGCAGAGCAGCTAGACTTCTCTCGCGCTCACACCTTCAATCTCGACGAGTACGTCGGTTTGGGCGCCGATGACGAGCGCTCGTACCACCACTACATGGAGGAGAAGCTCTTCTCTCGCGTCAACTTGCGCGAAGAGCACACGCACCTCCCGAACGGCGTCGCCGCCGACCTAGCCGCGGAGGCCGCTAGCTACGAGCAACGCATCCGCGCCGTCGGCGGCATCGACTTGCAGCTGCTAGGTCTCGGGAACTCTGGGCACATCGGCTTCAACGAGCCGCTCTCCTCCCTCATGTCACGCACGCGCGAGAAGGCTCTCGCCCCGCAAACGCGGCAGCAGAACGCTGGCATGTTCGGAGGCGACCCGGAGAAGGTTCCGCCGCGCGCCCTCACCATGGGCGTTGGGACCATCCTCGAGGCCCGCGAGGTGATCATGGTCGTTACTGGCGCACACAAGGCCAACATCCTCGCGACGGCCACCGAGGGACCGATCACGTCCATGGTCAGCGCGACGGCCTTGCAGCTCCACCCTCACTGTCATGTGCTGGTCGACGAGGCCGCGGCAACTGAGTTGGTCGGGCGCGATTACTACCAGTGGACTTTCCATAACGAGCCAGACTGGGCGCCGTACCACGACCTGTTGAGCTGAGCTAGGTAACACTCGCCCGTTGCGCACGGCGCAACCGGGTGTACGGTGAGGCACGGCACATTTCGTGTGCTCTTGCCTCAGGAGGTTGACTCATGGAATCCTGGCTCACGACCCTCATGACGCCGGACGCGCAAAGCGGCTTCGAGCTGGCCATCAAGATGGCGCGCATGGGCGTGAAGTACACGCAACCGTCAGCCGAAGCGCGCGACCGGTTGCGCCCCGCCTACGCGAACGACGCGGATAGCCTGACGATGGCTTCGCAGGTCATCGCCCTCAACTTCCAGACGGTGGCGGCAGCCAACAACTACTGGCGCTAGGCGCGCCCACGACGGTCAGGCTGCACGGCACGACGTCAAACCATAGGTGGCGCCTCGACTCGCTCAGGCGGCCTGCTCGGCCCCCTCGAACTGCGAGCGGTATAGGTCGGCGTAGCTACCGCCGCGTTGCAGTAGTTCCTCGTGCGAGCCGCGCTCGACGATGCGCCCCTCCTCCATGACGAGGATGGTATCCGCCCCGACGATGGTCGAGAGGCGGTGCGCGATCACGAACGACGTGCGGTTACCGCGCAGCGCGATCATGGCCTGCTGCAGTAGCAACTCCGTGCGGGTATCGACGGAGCTAGTTGCCTCGTCGAGGATGAGCAGGGCCGGGTCGGCGAGGAAGGCGCGCGCGATGGTGATGAGTTGCTTCTCGCCAGCGCTAACGTTGCTGCCCTCGTCGTCGATCACGGTGTCGTAACCGTCCGGCAGACTGTGCACGAAGCGGTCGACGAAGGCCGCGCGCGCGGCGCCCATTATCTCTTCCTCGCTGGCGTCAGGGCGCCCGTACGCGATGTTGTCGCGGATGGTGCCCTTGAACAGCCAGGTGTCCTGCAGGACCATGCCGATGTTCGTGCGCAGCTCGGCGCGGCTCATGGCCGCGATGTCTACGCCATCGAGCGTGATCCTGCCGGCGTCAAGCTCGTAGAAGCGCATGAGGAGGTTGACGAGGGTCGTCTTCCCCGCCCCGGTCGGTCCGACGATGGCGACCGTGCGCCCCGGCTCGGCCGTGAGCGAGAGGTCCTCGATGAGCGGGCGGTCATCCTCGTAGCGGAAGGAGACGTTCTCGAACGTCACGCGCCCAGCGACCTCGCCGGTGAGGCGCTGGCCAACGACTTCTGGGCTCTCCTCCACCGCGTCGAGGAGCTCGAAGACGCGTTCGGCGGAAGCCACGCCAGACTGCAGCATGTTGATCATCGATGCTATCTGCGTGACGGGTTGCGTGAACTGCCGCGAGTACTGGATGAACGCCTGGATCTCGCCGAGGCTAAGGATGCCGCTAGCGACGCGCAGGCCGCCTATCACGGCGACGGCCGCGTAATTGAGGTTACCGATGAAGCTAGCGGCGGGCATGATCAGGCCGGAGAGGAACTGCGCCCTGAAGCTCGCGTCGTAGACGGCGTCATTCTCGACCTCGAAGACCTTCTGGACTTCCTGCTGGCGCCCGAACACCTTGACGAGCGCGTGCCCCGTGTACGCCTCCTCGATGGCGGAGTTCAGGGTGCCGGTGCGCCGCCACTGCTGCGTGAACTGCTTGCCGCTGCGGCTCATGACGAGGATGGCGACGACCATGGTGAGCGGGATGCTGAGCAGCGCCACGAGCGTGAGCACTGGCGAGATGGTCAGCATCATCACGAGCATGAACACCACCGTCAAGGTCGCGGTGAGGAACTGGCTCATCGTCTGTTGCAGGCTCTGTGAGACGTTGTCGATGTCGTTGGTGACGCGGCTGAGGAGTTCGCCGCGGGGCTGGGCGTCGAAGTAGCGCAACGGCAAGCGGTTCAGCTTCTCCTCTATCGAGCGCCGGAAGCCGAAGACGGTGGCGTTCACGACGTCGTTGAGCAAGTAGCCCTGCACGAACTGCAGTAGCGAAGAGAGCACGTAGATGCCCATCACGATGAGCAGGACCTGACCGACCGCCGTGAAGTCGACGCCATGCCCCGGCACGAGGTCGATGCCGCTCAAAAGTTCGGCGACCTTGTTCTGCCCGGCGGCGCGCGTGGCCGCGATGGCCTGCTCCTTGGTCATGCCTGCCGGGAACATCTTGCCGATCACGCCGCCGAAGATGAGGTCGGTTGCGCGGCCGAGGATGCGGGGGCCGAGCGAGGCGAGGGCGACCGACACGACGGCGGCGGCGACCAGCAGGCCGACCTTCAGCCTGTGTGGCGCCAAGTAGGAGAGCAGTCGCCGCAGCGACGGGCCGAAGCTGTTCGCCTTCTGCCCTACTCCGCCGCTACGCCCGAACATGCCTCCGCCGGTGACGCGCTCGGTTGTCTTCATGGTGCGGCCGGCCTTCGGGGTGGTCGCGGCTGCTTCGGCTGACGCCGCGGCCGCAGTGCGCCGGCTCATGCCGCCACCTGCGCCTGGGATTCGACGATCTCCTGATAAGTCGGCGAGCTCCTCAACAACTCGTCGTGGGTACCCATCCCGACCACCTTGCCGTCGTCGAGGACGACGATGCGGTCGGCTTCCTGGATGGTCGCCACGCGTTGCGCCACGATGAGCACGGCGGCGTCACGCGTTGCTGGGGCGAGGGCACGCCTGAGGCGCATATCGGTCGCCACGTCGAGCGCCGAGAAGGAGTCGTCGAAGACGTAGACGACGGGACGCCTTACTAGCGCCCGCGCGATCGCTAGGCGCTGGCGCTGCCCGCCTGAGACGTTGGTGCCGCCCTGCGCGATGGGCGATTCGAGGCCCTCCGGCATGGCGCTGACGAAACCGGTCGCCTGCGCGATATCGAGGGCGTGCCACAAGTCCGCGTCGGTTGCCTCAGGGTCGCCGTAGCGCAGGTTGCTCGCCACCGTGCCCGTGAACAAGTAAGCCTTCTGGGGCACGAGGCCGATGCGCTCCCAGAGCGCGTCTGGCTCGTACTCGCGCACGTCGATGCCGTCGACGAGCACGGCGCCACTTGTGACGTCGAATAGGCGCGGGATGAGGCTGATCAGGGTCGTCTTGCCTGCCCCAGTCGAACCGATCACGGCGACCGTCTCGCCCGGCGCCACGCTGAAGCTGACGTTGGCCAGCACCGGGTGGGTTGCGCCCGGATAGCTGTAGCTAACGTCACGGAACTCGACGGTGCCCGTGCGGCTGGTAGGGACTAAGCCTCCGCCGAGTGGCGCCGCCACGCTCGGCGTCGCGCTCAGCACCTCGCCGATGCGGCCGGCCGAGACCGAGGCGCGCGGCAGGAGCATCAACAGCATGGTCGACATAAGCAGCGCCATGAGGATCTGGAGCAGGTAGCTGAGGTAGGCGGTCATCGACCCGATCTCCATCAGCCCGGCGTCTACGCGCATGCCTCCGAACCACAGCACCGCGACGGTGGAGGCGTTGAGGACGAGCATGACGAGGGGAAACAGCAAGGCCATCCAGCGACCTACGTAGAGCGTTACGTCGGTCAACTCCTTGTTGGCCGCGTCGAAGCGCTGCTCCTCGAAAGGTTCGCGAACGAACGCGCGCACTACCCGGATGCCGCCGATCTGCTCGCGCAGCACCTGGTTGACCCTGTCGATGCGCTTCTGCATCTTCTGGAAGCCTGGCACCATGCGCAGCAGCACCAACCCGACGGCCGCGACGAGCACGGGCACGGCGACGGCCACGAGCCACGAGAGCCCAAGGTCCTGGCGCATGGCCATGATCACGCCGCCGACCATCATTATCGGAGCGGTGACGAGCATCGCGAAGCTCATGAAGAGCAGGGTCTGCACTTGCAGCACGTCGTTAGTCGTACGCGTGAGGAGCGACGGCGCACCGAACTGGCTCAGTTCGCGAGCGGAGAACTCGCCTACGTGCTTGAAGACGCCTGAACGGAGGTCGCGCCCGAAGCCCATCGAGGTGCGAGCGGAGAGATAGACGGCGACGATGGTGGCCGCCACCTGCAACAGGGACACGCCGAGCATGATGGCGCCTTGCTTCAAGATGTAGTTCGTGTCGCCAAGCACGATGCCCTTGTCGATGATGGCGGCGTTGATGCTCGGCAGCAGCAGGGTCGCGATCGTAGCCACGAACTGCAGACCGACGATGAACCAGAAGGGGCGGTAGTACGGCTTCATGTACCGCATGATGATTCTCAACAACATCTTCTAGATCACCCTTCCTGTGGGGACTTGAGGGCGCCCCTAAGGCAGAACCTGACGATATCTTCGGCCGTTGCGCGGTCCTCGGCCGCGAGGTGAGGCATGCGGCTGGCGAAGAGCAAAGTGCTGAACATGTGGGAGAAGCGCGCTGGCGTGACCCTGAGTTCGGCGGCGTGTGGGGTCGTGACGGCAACCACGGCGTCGGAAACCGCGCCTAGCCACTCACGTATGGCGCCTTGGCCGCGGACCTGGCTCTCGCGCGCAGGGTCTGCGAGGCCGTGAAGGGCGACTACCAACGGGTACACGTCCGTGATGCTCGGCAGTACGACGTTGGCTACGCCGACGAGGCCCGCGTCTAGCGTTTCGTCACCGACGAAGCGCGCGAGCTTCTCCCTCAGCGGGCGAGGGTCGAGCCGGTGCCCGATGACAGCCATGAGCAGAGAGTGCTTGTCCTCGAACGCGCAGAAGAGCGTGCCCTCCGCCACCCCCGCCGCTGCCGCTAGCTCGCGCGTCGTCACGGCCGCGCCACGAGCCGCGAGGAGCGGCGTTACCCGTTCGATTATCTTGAGCCGCCGCGCTTCTCGGTCGAGAGGCGGCGCGCGTCTAGGTCTAGTCACCGCGAGAGTATAAGTGAGCGCTCACTCAGTTAGCTGTGAGCGGCGATACCGTGCCTTTGGCCCTAGACCCGGTAGGAGTCAGCTGCGCTTGCGAGCCGTCAACGCCGCACCTAATGTCGCTCCGGCTGCAGCGATCATGACGATGGCGATCACGATGAAGGCAGTCCGCGTAGCGGACGGAGCGCCTGCGGCCGCCGCCACGCCGAAGATGCCGCCGATCAGTGCGAGGAATATGGCCACCAGGTAACGACCCGTGTTGGTGCTCGAGCTTGGCTTCGAATCCATGCCACGATCCTATTCCGTTAGCGCTGCGGCCGTAACTACTGCCTCAATCGCCTCCGGTCAACACGCCTTCGGTAGCCTGGGCGTTCGTCTTCCGGAGCGGCACCTCGGGGATGAACCACGTGACGAGCCAACCCACGAGGACGATGAAGATGGCGATGAAGTAGACGCGCGTGACCGCGGAAGCGAACGCTTTGCGCACGCCGAGCGTCACCTCCCCGATCACGGTCTGCGCCTGGGCGTCGAGCTCGGACTTCAGGTTGGTCAAGAGCGCAGCCGTTGCTTGCGGATCGCCTTTAGCTCGTTCGTAAGCCGCGGTGATGCCCGCGCGCGCCTGCTCCGGCAACCCCATGGCCGTGAGTTGCGCGGCTAGCGCAGCGTCGTCTCCCCCGTCGATCGCGGCGGAGAGGCTCCTGTACCTCGCGGCGAACGCCTCGTCGACCTGCGCGGCCACCGCGGCGGTGCCAGCGGAGCTGACGCCTGCGGCGCTACCGCCAACGGCCGCTGGTGGAGCCCCGAGCCCTGCTGGCATGTTGAGGGCGATGTTCGCAAGCAACGAAGTGGTGAGCACGGTCCCGAGCAGCGCCGTCCCGAACAGCCCGCCTATCTGCCTGAAGAACTGCACGGCGCTCGTCGCCTGGCCTACCTTGCGCACGTCGACGGCATTCTGCACCGCCAGCGTGAGGAGCGGCAGCGACGGGCCGAGGCCCAACCCAGCAACGGCCATGTAAACGGCAACCTGCCAGAAGGGGATGTCGAAGTCCATGCGTGAGAGGAGGAACACGCCAACCAGGAGGATGAAACCGCCGATGAGTAACAGCGCGCGGTAGTGACCGACTCGCGAGACGATCTGCCCAGAAACTATCGACCCGAACACGACCCCAAGCGACAACGGCACGAGGCTAAGGCCGGCGCTCGTGGCCGACACGCCTACCACGTTCACCATGAACAGCGGCAGGAACGCCACGATGCTGAGGAAGGCGGCGCCCACGAAGAAACCGGCCAAGTTCGACGTGCTGAAGACCCTGTTGCTGAACAGCCTCATGTCGAGGACGGGGTTGGGCACACGCAGGGAGCGCAGCACGAACAACGCCGTCAGCACCACGCCGCCAGCCAGGAGCGCGATCGTGAGCGGTGCGCCCCACGGGTGCGCCGTCTTGTCAAGCTGCAGGCCGAGCACGAGCGGCACCAACCCACCTACGAGCAGCACGACCGACAGCGCGTCAAGCCGCCCCTTCTCACCGTGCGGCAGTAGCGCCGGCATGCGTGTAATCACGAAAATGAGCGCGAGGATGCCGAAAGGCAGGTTGACGTAGAACACCCACCGCCAGCCTGCGATGCCGGGGATGATGGCGCCGCCGTGATCCGTCAGCAGCCCACCTATCAGTGGCCCGATCACGCTAGCGATGCCGAAGACGCCGCCAGTCAAACCCTGGTACTTGCCGCGCTCGGACGGTGGGAACAGGTCGGCGATGATGATGAACGCCAACCCCAACAGCCCGGCGGCGCCTAGGCCCTGCAGCGCCCTGAAGACGATTAGTTGGTTCATGGCGTCGCCAAGGAGCGGTAGTTCGCCGAACTCGCCGGAGAGACCGCTGAGGAACGAGCCGGCAAGGAAGACGCTGATGGCCCACAACTCTATGGCGCGACGGCTGAACATGTCAGCGAGCTTGCCGTAGATTGGCACGAGCACGGTCGAGCCGACTAGGTACGCAGTGAACACCCAAGCGTAGCGCTCGAGTCCGCCAAGGTCGGCGACGATCTTCGGCAGGGCGGTCGCGACGATGGTCTGATCCAACGCCGCGAGGAACATGGCGAGGAGGATGCCGGTCAGCGTGAAGGCGCGGTCACGGTCGCTTAGGGGAACCATGGTGACGCCCCATCTTTCAACCGCGGCATGTAGGTCCTACGTCCGAGTGTGAGCACGGGCTGGATGCTACGCCCGCAAACCGGCGGCGCGCGCGTCAGCGCTCACGCCGCTCGCGCCGTACGCGCTCCACCCCCGCACCCCCTCCAACATGCGCCCAGCTGGTGCTTAAGTATGATGCCAGCTAATGCAGCGAGGAGGAACGCCATGTCGAACGCCGTAACTCACCGCGCCATGCTGCAGGTGGCGCTCGCCGAAGCGCGCCTTGGCCTAAGTGAGGGCGGCGTCCCGATCGGCGCGGCACTCTACCGAAACGACGGCACGCTCCTCGGGCGCGGCCACAATCGGCGCGTGCAAGACGGCGATCCGAGCAGCCACGGTGAGACTGACGCGTTCCGCAACGCTGGGCGCCAACGCGATTACCTAGGCACCACCATGGTCACCACGCTCGAGCCGTGCTGGTACTGCAGCGGCCTCATCAAGCAGTTCGGCATTGGCACCGTGGTGATGGGCGAGTCGCGCACGTTCAAGGGCGGCGCCGACTGGCTGCGCACGCAGGGCGTGAAGGTCATCGACCTAGACGACCAGGAGTGCGTGCGACTCATGACCGAGTTCATCGCGGCCAGGCCGGAGTTATGGCACGAGGACATCGGGGAGCGGTGAGTGGCAGGCAGTCCAGGCATCAGAACGGTCGAACGCACGCTAGCTGGCAGCGGCAGCACGGTGCGGCTGCTGCTCGAGGCGCTCCCAGGCCGGCGTGTGCGGGTGGTCGAGTACCACCGCAGGCGGGGGCCGGAGGGTAGGTTCGAGCGTGTTCGGGGTGAGGAGGGCGTTACATACCCGTTCGAGCAGTTGCGCCTCGATCAACCCTACGAGGCCGTCTTCCCGCAGCCTGGCCTCTTCGATGAGCTAGCCGCTCCCGCCGCAGCAGGCCGCCGGACCCGGAGGCGCCGCTGATGGTTGGCGCCGAACGCCCGCAAGCGCCTGGTCTACCGACCTCGTCGCTCAAGCGCCGCCACTTAGCCCGAACCTCTCGAGCAAGTAACGCGCTGCTCCCGCCGCGCCCGGCTCCCGCGCCACGACGGCGGCTGCGCTAGCAGCGCGCTCCGCGACTTGTGGGCGCAACGCCGCCTCCAACGCCGCCTGCAACCCGGCACCGCTGAACTTCGGGGAAACCAGTCGCGTGCCCAAGCGCAACTCCGTGATCTTCACGGACCAGTGGTACTGGTCGAAGAAGGCCGGCACGGCCACTTGGGGCACGCCGGCGTGAACGGCGGCGCCGGTGGTGCCCGCGCCGCCGTGATGCACCACAGCACGCATGCGCGGGAAGAGCCAGTCGTGAGGCGCCTCGTCGAGCACGAAGCGATCGGCGGCGGTGCCGCCGAGGGCGGCGCGCGCGGCACCGGCACCGCCGCCACCAAGTCCCGCCCAGCCAGACGCCAGCACCAAGCGCAGGCCCATGCCCCGCACGACGCTGGCGACGGCCTCCTCCACCTGCGCAACGTCACGCACGGGCAGGTGGCTGCCGAAGCCGACGTAGACGGGCTTCTCCCCTGCCGCAAGGAAGGCGCTTAGCGCTGGGGATGGGCGCCAGTCCTGAGGGTGGGGCAAGCGCCACCAGCCACTCACGAAGCGGCCAGGCGGCCAGTCCGCTGGCGGCGGCGCCACAAGTGGGCTGTAGCCGTAGACGCGCACGACCTCTTCCCCCATCCGGCGCCATGGGGTCCCGAAGAACGGCACGCCGCCTAACCCGAGCCGTTGCCTACGCCAACGGTTGACCGTCCAGCGCCACGGGAACCACACGACCTGCTCGCCCATCCAGTGGCTGGCGCGGTTGAAGATGCGCCGCGCGGGCCCCGGCTTGCGGGGGGCTTGGCGCATCGCGACGCTCGGGTACTCGGCGGTGACGTCCCACGGTTGCAGCGAGGCGAACGCGGTCGGCTTACCCGTTGCCTCGTGGAGGTGCGGGCCAGCGAGGGCGCCGTGGGCGAACACGATGGCGTCGCTCGCATCCGCAAGGTCGGCGGACTGCTCGAGCATCGTGCGCATGGTCGGCGCCCACTCAGCGGCGAACTCGCGCGCCGCCGTGAGCACCGCAGGGCTGCGCACCATGGCTCGCAGTTGCGCTTGGCTGCGCATCCAGGCAACGGGGTCGCCCGCCAACTCGGCGTACTCGATGCCGCGCCCCTCGATGAGCGCCCGATAGGCGGGGTGTGCCCCAAGCACTGGCCGCGCACCCAATTCCTGAAGCTCCAGAGCTAACGCCACGAACGGCTGGACGTCACCCCGCGAGCCGAAGGTGAGGATGGCGATGCGCGGCTCAGCCACGCTCAGCGCCCGCAGGTGCTTCCGCTGCGGCCCCGCCAACTTGCTTGACGACCAGGTAGCCACCTAACAGGGGCCCGAGTATGAAGAGGCTGTAGAAAGTGATGATGCGCCAAGCGAAAACGGCGGCCGGCCCGGCTTGTCCGCTACCGTTGCCAACGAGAAACCAGCTCAGGACGACCTCGAAGAAGCCGCTCCCGCCAGGGGTCGGCACGAAAGTGCTCATGACGGCCACTACCGTCTGACCTGCTAGCGCGAGCAACGCCCCGATGCTCACGCCAAGGCCGCGCAGTAGGAAGTACAAGACCAAGAAGAAAGCCGCCCAGGCGCAGGCGGTGAGGCCCTGCACGACGGCGTGCTTCCATAGTGGGGCGGCGGCGAACGTCTGACTGCTCTCTATGAACCCATCGACGAAGCGCATCCCGCGGCGTCTGAAGCGCAGGAGCGGCCCGCGCAGAACGAAGCCGAACAGCGGCCTCAACCACACGACCTTGAAGAGCAGAACGTACGCGAGCGCGACCGTAAGCAGGATCACTACCGTGCCGAGCAGAGCCCAGCCCGGCGTGCGCGGGTAGACGCCCAACCCGTAGAGCACGACCAGCGACGCGGGCATGGCCCAGGCGTGGAAAGCAGTGTCAGCCGCCATGGTCGCGAGCGCCGCGGCCCACGACTTGGCGCGCTGCATGCCTTGCACGTCAAGGGTGAGCGCCAGGCCAGCGATGCTGCCGCTGCCGCCAGGCGTGACCGCAGCCGTGAACATGCCGAGCACGTGGGCGCGGAAGGCGTGACTCAAGCGCACGCGGAATCCGAGAGTGCGGCAGACGAACACGAGCCGCGCCGCGGCGATCAGGAACGACGTCAAGAGAGCGAGGGCCGCCGCCGCCAACGAGAGCGGCGCCAGATCCTTCAAGCCCAGTAGCGCCCTCGGTCCGCCCACCTGCCATAACGCGAACGCCATCCCGGCGCCGGACAGCGCAAGTGACACGAGTAGGGCTTGCAGCACAGGGCGTTTCATGATTCGAGTCGGCGAGGGCGCTGCGTCAGGTCGCTAGCTGCGCTCGCAGAGCTAGAGCATAACCGCGGTTCGCGCCCACCTCGCAGGGGCGGCGGTGAGGCAGCCAACGGCGTGGACGGCGCGCTCGCCGCCTATCCAGCTAACTCAGTAGCCGTCAGGCAGCGCGGGCGGTTGCCACGCCACGTCTACGTCCGCGCTGCCAGCGGCACCTGCCGCCACCACGAGCGGCTGCCGCACTTGCACCTGCCTGATGAGGCAGAGTTCGGCCATCACCTCGCGGCAGTAGTAGACGAGCACGTCGCCCGTCACGACGCCCTCACCAACAGCGAAGTTCGCGGGGAACTCGAGCACGAGCGGGTAGTCGGGGCTGGTCACCTCGGCGGCGGTCGGCTCGGCGAACTGCGCAACTGCGCCGGAACTGCTCCACTTGACCTGCAGGGGCGCGAGGTCGTTCGCCTTGTAACCGGCAGGCAGGGTGAGGGTCAGACGCACGCCGCCCGCGCCTGGCGCGAGCGTCTTGGCCGGCAGCTCTATGACCTCGTCGTAACGCACTTGGGTGTTCGGCGCCCCCACGAGCAGGCCGTTAGGGTCGCTGAGGGCGAGGGTCGTCACCTGTCGGGACGCCAGATCGGCAACGCGGATGGCGCCGTTATTGGTGTCTGCCACGTACAGCTTGCCCGCCGCGTAACTCAGCCCGCCAGGTTCGGAGAACTCCGCGCTGTCCCCGTCTCGCAACCCGGGGGTGCCAGTGCCGAACACGGTCGTGACCTCGTGGGTGGTGGGGTCTAGCCGCTTGATCTTGTTGTTGTAGGTGTCGGCGACGTACACGGCGCCGTCGACGTAGGCCAGGCCGAGAGGGTGCTGCAAGCGCACCGCCTTACCGACGCCGTCGACGTCGCCGAAGTCGAAGAGGCCAGTGCCAACTAGCGTCTCGACTCGACCGTTAGGGCCCTGGTCCACTCGCCTTACGGCGCTCGCCTCGCTGTCGGCGACGAAGAGCACACTGCCGTCGGTGGTGAGGCCGCTCGGTTGGTTGAGGCCCGCGCTCAAGAGGGCGCCGTCCTTCAGCTCTTCGCGGCCGCTGCCAGCGAGGAGTCGCACGACGCCGCTGCCAGGTCCAAGGCTCCAGAGTTGGTGCTGCCCCGCCATGGCGATGATCAGCTGGTCATCAAGCCAGAGGACGTCCCAAGGCGAGTTGAGTCCCCCACCCGCCTCCACCCCGTTGCGCCCGAACAGGTACTCCTGCTTGCCGTTGCCAGCTACCGTGGTCACCGTGCGCTTGGCGAGGTCAACGAGCCTGATGCTGTGGTTGCCCGTATCGGCCACATAGAGCGTGTCTGGACCCGCAAGCGCCATGCCTTGCGGGCCGTTGAAGCCGGCGCTCTCGAAGTCGCCGTCCTTCAACTCTTGGGCGCCCGAGCCGACGACGTCGAGCACCACGCCAGCGAGGTCCGTGATGACGATGCGGTCGTTGCTGCTATCGGCCACGAAGAGACGGGCGCCTGCCTCGTCTGCCAGGACCTTGCCGGGGAAGCTGAGCGCCGTCCTTGGGGTGACGACGCCGGTGGCGTTGAGCGTTAGGGGGGTGCGGTCGAGCGTGCCGCGCGCCGCGAAGGTGTCGATCATGCCAGCGATCACGTCGTCGAACACGCGGTAAACGCCTTCGCCAGCGTGACGGCCAAGGATGTGGCCCTCCGGGTCGATAAGTACGAAGCTTGGCCACGCCGAGATGTTGTAATCCTGCCAGATCTTGAACTCGGCATCGTTGACGATCGGCTCCGTGCGGCCGTAACGCTCGGCAACGAGCCGAATGTTCTCGGTGCGCGCCTCGTTGAGGAACTTGGCGGAGTGAACGCCGATGACGACGAGCTCGTTGGGGTACTTCTCCTCGAGCGCTTTGAGGTCAGGGATGACGTGGATGCAGTTGATGCAGCCGTAGGTCCAGAAGTCGAGCAGGACTATCTTCCCGCTCAGGGAGCTGAGGGGGAGGGGCTTGTCTGTGTTGATCCAGTCGAGGCCCGTTGGGAACTCGTGCGCCGGGGCGCTGCCAACGTACGACTGGCCGGTGGAGCGCTGGGTCATGACGACCACGAGTATTACAGCGAGCACGGCAACGGCAAGGTACAGCTTGCGCATGCCGGATGATAGTTCCCCGAAGTTGGCATGCATGTCGTGGTCGCGCCGCTTGCCGGCCCGCCATGGGCCGCCAGGCAGCCCGCATTTACGGTAATCTTCGGGTCAACACCGGTTTCCGGCGGCTCCTGGCCGTAGCGGCTTGGAGGCTCGCGCGCTACCTAGCGCGGAGCAATTCGAGGAGGTCAGCAGATGTCTCTCGCAGCCACCACCCGCTCTCATAAACACGTGCTCACGCCGTGGAGCAAGCAGTCCGCTGTCGGAGGTCCGACTTTCGTCAGAGGTGAGGGTTCTTACCTCTTCGATGACGAGGGCAAGCGCTACCTGGACCTCTCGGCTGGCCTCGTCTCCACCAACCTCGGGCACGGCCACCCCGCGGTCGTCAAGGCCATCCAGGAGCAGGCGGCCAAGATCTGCTACCTACCCCCGTCACTCATCCACGACGTGCGCTCCGAGTTCGCAGAGCTGCTCTCCGATGTCAGTCCCTGGAGCGAGGGCGCCCGCACCTTCTTCACCACCGGTGGCGGTGAAGCGAACGAGGACGCCATCAAGATGGCGCGCACCGTCACGGGTAGGCACAAGGTGCTCGCCGCGTACCGCTCGTTCCACGGCTCGGCGCCGGGCGCAGGCAGCCTTACGGGTGAGGACCGCCGTTGGGCGAACGAGCCCGGCATCCCAGGTATCGTTCACTTCTTCGCGCCGTACCCGTACCGCAGCCCGTTCTTCACCGATGACGCGAAGGTCGAAGTCGAGCGCGCGCTCGAGCACCTCGAGCAGGTCATCACCTTCGAGGGCGCCAAGAACATCGCCGCCCTCGTCATCGAGCCGGTGGTCGGCTCCAACGGCGTGATCGTCTACCCGGAAGGCTACTTGGCTGGCATGCGCAGCATCACGGCCAAGCACGGCATCGTGCTCATTTTCGACGAGGTCATGACCGGATTCGGCCGCGTCGGCGACCGTTTCGCGGCCTCGCGCTTCGGCGTCACGCCCGACATGATCACGTTCGCCAAGGGCTCGTCCTCGGCGTACATCCCGCTTGGCGGCGTCATGGTCCGCGAGAGCCTCGCTAAGTACTTCGACGACCACGCCCTAATGTGCGGCCACACCTACGCAGGGCACCCGATGGCCATGGCCGCGGGCCTCGCCACCGTCACCACGCTGAAGAAGGAGGGCCTCTTCGAGCGCGCTCGCGAGATAGACCCATGGCTGAAGGAGGGCCTAACCGCCCTCAAGGACAAGCACGCGGTCATCGGCGACGTGCGCGGCATCGGCGCCTTCTACACCATCGAGCTCGTCAAGGACCGCACCACCAAGGAGCCGCTCGTGCCCTGGTACGGGGGCGACAACGCGCCCGTCGCGAAGCTGGTCGGGGCCCTGCGCAACGAGGGCGTCTACGCGTTCGGGCGCTACAACGTGCTGCTCGTCACGCCGCCGCTGAACATCAAACGCGAGGACCTGCAGGTTGGCCTCGATGGCCTCGACCGTGCGCTCAACGTACTCGCCTGAGAGAACACCGCGGTAGTAACGCGTAGCCAGACCAGTCGGTCTATCCAAACTGCGTGCGGGAGCGGCAACGGTGAGCCGCTCCCGCACGCGTTTTACCCGCCAATGGCGCGCCACTTCGGCACCAGCCCACGCGCTCAGTAGACGCTCCTGTCTACCGCCGCGTCCGCTC
>DASSXV010000060.1:0-8708 GCA_035703635.1 Trueperaceae bacterium
GCGGTGATGTAGCGCCCGCCAAGGCGCTCGACGGCGCGCCCGAACGCCTCGAAAAGAGCTGGCGTCTTCTCAGTGAAGGGGTCTGAGATGATCACCGCCTTGCCACCACCGAGTGGTAGGCCCATGGCAGCGTTCTTGTACGTCATGCCGCGGCTTAGGCGCAGGACGTCGTTGAGGGCAGCGGCCTCACTCTCGTACGGCCACACGCGGCAGCCGCCGAGCGCAGGTCCAAGGCGCGTGCTGTGGATGGCCACGATCGCCCGCAGTCCTGAGGCCTCATCGTAGAAGTAGGTGACCTGCTCGTGTCCTGCCGCTTGCATTTCGTGCAGAGTATCGATTGTGCCCGCCTCCTCAGCGCGGCCACCCAAGCGGCGGCCGTCACCTCCACTCTAGGCCAAGGGCACCGAACTCGGCCCTGGTTTCGGCGAACGATCTATGCACTACTCCGTTAAGCCCAAGGCCGCGCGCCACGTCGACGAACATCGAGCGGTCATCGAGGTACAACACGTCGCCGGCGGCCACCTGAGTCATGTCGAGCGCCATGTTAAAGATATCCGCGTCAGGTTTGCGGACGTGCACGAAGCAGGAAGACACGAACGTGTCGATCACGTCCCCGAGGCGGAAGGCCTGCACGCGGTGCAGCGTCAGTTCGCGTCCCTCGTTACTGATAGCCACGACCTTGAGCTGGTACATGGCCTTGATGGCGGCCAGAAACTCGAGCATGTCCGGTAGCGCGCGTGACTGCGCGAACATGAACGCACGGAAGTCGTCAACCGAGAAACTTCGCGGCTCGAAGAACACGGTCCGCTCGAGGTACTCGTCGAGGGAGAGCTTGCCCTCCTCGTAGGTGTCGAAGGTCAGGTGGTGACGCTCGTGGAGTTCGCCAGCGTCTAGACCGAACCTCTGGCACGCGCGGTCACGGGCGGCCTGGTCCCAACCGTTCGTCAGCAACACGCCGCCGATGTCCGTGAATATGGCCTTGATGGTGGGCGTCACGCGTCAAGTGTAGTCGGCGGCTACGTGTCGGCCGCGCGCAAAGGCACGGCCGGATCAAACGCGCGCCACCGCCTCCGGCCTCCCGCCCGCCCGCGCCGAGCGGTAGAGCGCCTCGATGGCCGCCATGTTGGCCGCCGCCTCGCGCGCGTCGTACCTTGGCTCTGCCCCGGTCAGCAAGCAGGCGGCGAACTCCTCTACCATCAACCGGTACTCGTCCACGCCGGATATGAACTCGTTCACCTCTCCCGCGCTTTGCGTGGTGCTGCTTATCACCGTGTCTGCCGTGCCGGGCAGGAAGGCCTTGTCCAGCCGCATGCGCCCTTCGTCGCCTACGACCTCGACGAACTCCTGGCGGAAGCTATCCAGCGCGCAGTGGAACTGCGCGAACATGTCATTCTCGAAGCGCAGGACGCCGATCAGCTCGTTATCGACGCCCTTGTCGCTCCACACGGCGAAAGCCTGGGCCTCGAGAGGCTCGCTGCCGATGAGGGTGCGGCTGACGTTGACGCAGTAGCAGCCGACGTCCATGAGCGCTCCTCCGCCCAGTTCCGGTTGCAGGCGGATATTGCCTGGGTTGGTCACAGAGAAGGTGAAGCTCGAGCGCACCAGCTTGAGCTTCCCGAGCCGCTGCTCCTCGAGGTGCTCGAGCGCGCGCCGGGTGCGCGGGTGGAAGCGGTACATGAACGCCTCCATCAACCTGCGGCCGCTGCTGCGCGCCGCCTCGTGCATGCTCAGGCACTCCTGCGCGTTCATTCCAAGCGGTTTCTCGCATAGCACGTGCTTGCCCGCGTTGAGGGCCTTGAGCGTCCACTCGTGGTGGAGGCTGTTCGGTAGTGGGTTGTAGATGGCGTCGACCGCCGGGTCGGCCAAGAGCTCCTGGTACGAGCCGTAATGCCGCTCAATACCCAACTCCGTGGCGTATGCGCTTGCCGCGCTGGCATCGCGGCTGGCTACGGCAACCACCTCGCAGTTGCCGGCCGCCTTGAGCGCTGGGGTTACCGCCCTGCGCCCGATGTTCGCCGTGCTGAGAATGCCCCAACGAACCTTGTCAGCCATGTTGGTCCTCCTTACAGGCAGGTGACCGAACCGCCGTCCACGAAGACTGTGCTGCCGGTCATGTACTTGGCGGCGCTCGAGCACAGGAACGCCGCCACCTGGCCGAACTCGTCCGGCTCGCCCAGTCGGCCCATGGGGATCTCGGCGACGGACTTGGCGCGCACCTCGGCCTTCGACTTGCCCTGCTTCGCCGCCAGCGCCTCGTCTAGCTGGTCGATGCGCTCGGTCTCCACCCGGCCGGGCGCCAGGCAGTTCACTTGGATGTTGTCGGCCGCCAACTCGATCGACAGGCTCTTGGACAACCCCTGCACGGCTGGCCTGAACACGTTGGAGAGGAGCAGGTTCGGGAGTGGCCGCTTGACGCTCGAGCTGACGATCGTGAGGATCCTGCCGCCGCCGCGGGCGCGCATCAGTGGCAGTGCCAGGCCTACGCTGCGCACCACGCTCTGCAGCGTCAGGCCGTAGGCGAGGTCCCACTGCGCTTGGCTTAGGGTCTCGAAGCCGCCAGCCGGCGGACCGCCAGCGTTGTTCACGAGAACGTCGAGGCCGCCCAACGCCTCGTACGCCTGCCCGAACAGGCGCTCCAGGTCCTCGGCGCGGCTGACGTCAGCAACGAAGCCCTCGGCGGCGTGCTTGCCGCCGACCGCGTTGAGGCGCGCGACGGCGCTGGCGGTGCGTCCCTCGTCACGGCCGCAGATGACGACGCGCGCGCCCTCACCGACGAGCGCCTTGGCGGTGGCGAAGCCGAGCCCACCGGTAGCTGCGGTTACCAGGGCGAGCTTGTCCTCCAACCCGAGGTTCACGCGTGCTCCCCGGCTGTGAGGCCAGAGTGCTCGAGCGCGCTGGCGAGTTCAGCCTTCAGCTGCGCGTCGATCTGGGCGCCCGGGTGGCGCACGAACGCGCTCTTGATGGCTCCGCGTTGCCTGTAGACCTCTTTACGCAGGGCCAGTCCGATGCTCGGCTGGAACTCGTAGCGGAGTATCGGGCAGGCACCGTAGAAGAGTTCCCGCGCCTTGGCCTTGTCTCCCCCCACGTAGGCGCGGTAGATGCCGACTAGCACCTCGGGGTACGAGAAGCCCGTCATCATGCCGTTGCTGCCGCGCTCGAGTTCCTCGTAGAAGAACATCCCGCCGAGGCCCCCGACGATGCTGATGTCGGACCCGAGCTTGCGCAGCGCCGTTACCTTGGCGACGCTCGGCGTCTCCTCCAGCTTGATTACTTGCACGTTCTTGAGTTCGGCGTGGAGCTTGACGACCAGCTGCGGGCTCAAGCTGATGCCCGTGGCGGCCGGGTAGTCGTGCAGGATGATGACCTTGTCCACGGCCGCGTCTATGCGGCGGTAGTACTCGTAGATCACGGCGTCGTTCTGCACGGGTGGTGGCGCGACGAGCAAGCCTGACGCTCCAAGCGCGAGGGCGCTCAGGCTCTTCTCCACCGCTAGGTCGGTGCCGCCCGCGCCTGTGCCTGCGTAGACGGGCACGCGCCCCGCGGCCGCCTTGACGGTCACGCGGATGACCTCGTCCTGCTCGGCCTGCGAGAGCTTCGGCGCCTCACCGAGCACGCCGAGCACGACCAGACCGTCGACCCCGAGGTCGATGAGGAACTCAGTGAGGGTGGCTAGGCTGGCCAGGTCGAGGGCGCCGTCGTCCGTGAATGGCGTTGGCATGATGGTGTGCACGCCGTTGAACTTGCTCATCGTTACTCCTTAAGCGGGCAGGTTGCCTGAGCGCATCTCGTCGATGACGCTGTACACGGGTACACAACCGTACGACAGCAGCTCATCGTGGAAGGCTCGCGTGCGGCCCGCGCCAAGTTCGGCCCTCGCTTCCTTGATGGCGCGGGTGCCGAGCCAGTACATGAGGCGCGTTGCTGGGTACATGGAGTTGCGCGTCGCTTCGCTCCAGGCACGCTGCGGCGGCAGGCCGAGGGCGTCGACGTAGAAACCGCGCATGTCGTTCAAGCTCCAGGCGCCGGTGTGCAAGCGGATGTCGGCGAGGCACATGGCGGTGTTGCGCAGCTCCGCGTGCTTGAGGACCAGCTCGTCGGTTGGTTGGTAGAAGCCTTCTGCCTCGAGCAGCAAGTCCTGGGTGTAGCAGGCCCAACCCTCGATGAGGGTGCCACCGCTGAGCATGGCGATGCCGGCCGAACAGTCGGTCCCAGCGACCCTACCCAGCTGCCCAACGGCCGCGCGGGCCCTGGCGTTCTGGGTGTGGTGCCCGATGGAGCCGTGGTGCACGGCGTGAGTGATCTTGATGGTCGAGTAGTTCTGGCCGCGCAAGTAGGCCTCTTCGTCTGCGCCGGGCGGGAACACCCAGTAGACGCTGCCTGCGCCTGGACGGCCCGCCGCGGGCGAGCGGTAGAACAAGAAGTAGAGGTCGGCCGCGACGGGCTGAGCCCACGCCGGTAGTTGCTCGAAGCTCAGGCCGTACTCGGTGGCTGGCGTCACCAGGTCGCCGGCGTCGGCCGCGCTCAGGGCGTCCGCGTTGAGGCGTTCGTAGGCGGGCATGACGCCCGCGAGGTCCGGGTGCTCTCGCGCCAGGTCGGCGAGTTGCTCCTGCCAGCTACGCTCCGGGTTGAGCCGCTGCGCGCAAGCGGTGAGCGCGGCAAGCGCACGGTCGAACCCAGCTTGCGCCAGGTCCTCCGCCTCCGCGCTCGAGTAAGGGAGGCGGTGCACCTCACGCATGAGGAAGTCGAGGTACTCCCTGCCTGCAGCAGGGTCGGCGTCTGCCCGCCCCGCGAGGCCAGCCACGAACTCTTTGACGGCCGGTACTGCCGCGGCGGCAGCGGCGGCGATGGCGTCGTCGCACATGGGGTGCTGCGGCAAGCCCACCTCTAGGAGGCGGACTATGGCGCGCCCCTCGGCTTCTGCGCGGGTGCGCCAGTCGGCCGGGATGGCGCGGCCAGCCAACCGCTCGCTGCCCTCGCGCAGGTAGCGCGGGATGGCTGCTACGCGCTGGAGGAGGGCGGCAGCCGAACGCTCCGGCGTGACCGGCAGCAGGAGCGAGATGATGCCGAACGCCACTTCACCCGTGTACCAAGCGGGGTTGTGGTACCTGGGCCGCGACTCTAGCTCGCGGACGCCCATGCGTACTTGGCCGAGGAGAGCCGCAGCTTCGATGCGCTCGGACGCCGTCGTGCCAACGGGAAGGCGCGCGACCTCACCCTCGAGGTCGCGCAGTGCGGTCAGTTCGCGTTCGCGTGCGCCGGCGTCTGCTGGCGGTAGCTCGTGGTCGTGCCCGTCTATGCCCATGAACGTGGCGTTCACGGGCATGAACTGCAGGTGAAGCGCGAGGAACCGATCCACAAGCTGCGTGATCGTCATCCGCGATGCTCATCCGGGTACAGCGGCAAGTCAACCCAGCGGCGCTCATCGTTCGCGCGCACGACGGCGTTGACGATCTCTTGGCTCTTCGCGCCGTCGTAGAACGTGCACTCGGCTTCGGTGTCGTCGAGGATCTCGTCCACGAAGTGCCTGACGAGGTTGCGGTAGTACAGCTCTGGCCACGGGGTGTTGAGGGTGGTGCCTGGCGGCAGGGCGCTCTCCGGCAGGTCGAACTTACGGAACTCGACGTCGTCTGGGGTAGCGAAGTGCAGCGTCTCCGCCACGCCGTACTCGGAGATCAAGCGGGCGACGGCTGCGCCCTTCGAGCCGTACACGCGTAGTTCTACGCCTGGGTAGTTGCCGACCGCGATGTACGAGGTCTGCAGCGTTCCTTGCGCACCTGACGCGAACTCGACGAGCGCGACGGTGCCGTCCTCGATCTTGATGCGCTGCATGCCCTCGTAGCCGCGCACCACGCGCTCCGGCACGAAGTTCTTCATGGTCGAGACGACACTGCCGAACTCGCCGGCGCACCAGCGCACGAGGTCGACGAGGTGCGAGCCGTAACCGACGATGCTCGAGGGGATGAGTTTGCTCCAGTCGGCGCCGGCCGACACTTGCCTGAGTGGGAACTGTGGATCGAGCCACTGCGAGTTCTGCTCGAAGCCGTGCACGTGGAAGATCTCGCCGAGCGTGCCGTCCTTTATCCACTGCTGCAGCTGGCGCACGGCGGGCGAGTAGCGGAAGGTGAAGCCCAGCTTCGTGCGTACGCCTGCGGCGTCAGCTGCGCGGGCGGCAGCGAACGCGTCGCGGGCGTCGTGCGCCAGCGGCTTCTCCGAGAGCACGTGCTTGCCTGCCTTGATGGCCGCCAGGCTGAGCGGCAAGTGCGTGTCGGTCGGCGTGCAGACGTCGACCATCTCGACTTCAGGGTCGTCGATGAGTTCCTGTGGGTCGCTGTAGACCTTCTTGATGCCGAACTTGTCGGCCATGAGGCGGGCGCGCTCGGGGACGATATCGCAGATGGCAACGAGGTTCGCGCGGTCGTAAGCGGCGTAACCGGGTAGGTGCGCCTTCTCGGCCCAGGCGTGCGCGCCAAGGACTCCAACGCCAAGCTTCCTTGTTGTCATGGCAGTTCCTTTCCGATCTCACGGGTGTAGGTTTCGAGCTCGTCGTAGTTGTGGAAGCCAAGCTCGCGCTCGCCCGCCTCGATCTCGAGGATCATGGCCGCGACCTTCTCGACCAACCGGGTGTCCGCGCCAGCCGCCTTGCCGTACGCGATCAACGCACCGTTCATGGCGCCAACCTCGGAGGCGCGCTTGCGGTAGACGATGTCCCACCAGATGCCGGAGCCCTGCTTCTTGAACACGTGCTGGTCGGGCTTCTGGTCCTTCTTGAGGAGCCAGATGGCGTGGTTGATGTTGTCGATGAGCTTCTGCGTGTCGGCCGGCGTCTGCGGGCGGTAGTTGGCCGGGTCGAAGAAGTCGAACGCCTCGACGGTGATGCCGCACGCCTCAGCGATCTCGAGCGCCTCACGCACTACGGCGCCAGCCAGGCGCGCGTAGCGTTCGACGCCGAGCGTGTCGCGGATGCGGGCGTCTGCTAGCGCGCTGAAGACGACCTGCTGCGAGTAGACTTCCTTCGCCCAGATCTGACCCCAGATGTTGTCCGAGTACTGCACTTCGGTAAGGGAGGAGAGCATGCTCCCGAGTTGAGCAAGGCGCGGGGTGCGCGTCCGCGACATCTCACCAAGCTGGATGGGTCCCTCGTGCACGAACTCGATGTGCCCAGGGTCAACGAGCGCGCCGCCATAGTTCGGAATGGAGCCGATGACGCGCTCCTCCCCACCAAGCCCAGCTTCCTGCAACAGGCGGGCGATGAGAGGTTCGTTGAAGCCGTTCTGGAACGACACGATGAAGGTCTCAGGGCTCATGAACGGGATGAGTTGCTTGACCGCCCCCTCGGTGTGCTGGGTCTTAGTGGCTATGAGGACCGCTTCGAGCGGGCCGTTCGCGCGCACGTGCTCGCCCAGTTGGTCCGGGGTTATGGCCTTGACCGGGATGTTGAACTCGCCGCGCACGCCGTCGATGCTGATGCCGCCAGCGTTCATGGCCGCAACGTGGTCCGCCCACTGGTCCATCATGGTCACGTCGTGACCGGCGCGCGTCATGTGAGAGCCTGCCAAGCCGCCGATTGCTCCTGAGCCGATGATCAGTATCTTCACGGGTGCCTTCCTTTAACTGAGGATGCGTGCTGGCGCCTGCCAGCGTCAGGGGTCTTTGCCGTTGGCAAGGGGATCAGAGCCGAGAGTCGAGGGCGTCGCGGAGCCCGTCACCGAGGAAGTTGACGGCGAGCACCGTTATGAGGATGAAGAGGCCGGGGAACGTGGCGAGCCACGGGGCGGTGTCGAGCCAGTCCCTCGCCGCGTTGAGGAGGTTGCCCCACGTTGGGGTTGGTGGCTGCACGCCGAACCCGAAGAACGACAGCGCCGACTCGAGCAAGATGGCGCCGCCAACGGCCAGCGTGGTGCTGACGAGGATCGGGCCGAGGGCGTTTGGCAGGATGTGCGTGAACATCAGCCGGTTGCTCGAGCCGCCGAGCGCGCGTGCCGCCTCGACGAAATCGAGGCTCCGCAGCGAAAGGAACTGGCTCCTCACCAGGCGCGCCGTGCCCATCCAACTGAGCACTCCGATGATGAACACGAGCATGTACAGGTTGGGCCTCGTGAAGCCAGACAGCACGATCACGAGCGGCAGGATCGGGATGGAGAGCATGACGTCCGTTGCGCGCATGAGGATGGCGTCCGTGCGGCCGCCGTAGAAGCCAGCCAACGAACCGACCAAGGTGCCGAGTGAGGTAGATATCAGTGCGCTTAGCAGGCCGACTAGCAGTGATATGCGGGCGCCGTAAAGCACGCGCGTAGCGTTGTCGCGCCCGAGTTGGTCAGTGCCCATCAGGTGCTGCCAACTGGGCGGGGTCGGCCGACCGAGGAGTTCTATGTCCTGCCCGTCGAAGGTGTAGGGCGTGAGCCAGGGCGCCGCGAGCGCCGCGGCCGCCATCAATACGAGAACGACGAGGCTTATCTGCGCCAAGCGGTGGCGCCTGAAGCGCTCTAGCACCCGCGCGCGCGTTGACTTCGCTTCGGAAGCCATCTGCAGGTCGATGCTCAGTGCCGGCTCACTCATAGCGGATCCGTGGGTCGACGAACGAATAGATGATGTCTGTCAATAGGTTCATGCCGACCAGCGCTAGAGAGCCGATCATCAGCAACGCCATGAGCACGGGATAATCGCGCCCGTTCATGGACTCGATGAAGAGCCGGCCCATACCTGGCCAA
>DASSXV010000068.1:0-22747 GCA_035703635.1 Trueperaceae bacterium
CAATCACTTCATCCATACCGCCATCGACGCCGCCCGCACGATTCGTGAGCGCGCAACGCTCCCTTGGCAGAGAATCGAGCGCATCGACCTTGGCGTGGCGGGCGCCACGCTGCGCACCATCGCCGAGCCGCGCGCCGCCAAAATCCGACCCGAAAGCGGCTACGCTGCCCGCTTCTCCGCCCCGTTCACCGTAGCAACGGCGCTGTTGTCTAGCGGGCACGGCTTGGGCCTAGACCTGGAAGACTTCGAGGACGCGGCCGTTACGGATCCCGACAGGCTCGCGTTGGCCGAGCAGGTTCACTGCTACGCCGACCGAGAATGCGAAGCGCTGTTCCCGCACCAGTTCCCCTGCCGCCTGACCGTGCGCTACGACGACGGCTCGACCATCGAGGAGTGGGTGCCAACGAACCGCGGTGGCAGTGCCCGCCCTCTCAGCGAACCCGAGGTCCTACAGAAGTTCCGCTCCAACGTCGCGCGCGCCGCTAACGGACGCGACTTCTCTCTGGCGGAGAGCTACCTAGCTAGCCTGGAACAGCTTGATGAGGTGCGGCCACTGCTCATGGCGCTCGGCACGTAGGGCTGCCCTCGTACGCCCACCCCTTTACCCCAATAGTGAGTACGACCGCTCTCATCCGTCATCCTCTCGGCTTGGCTGCGGCGCTAACATCAAGACCGTAAACCACAATCTGAAGGGAAGTGGTGCCACATGCGAAGCCCTCCTAGGTCAGTTGTCTTAACGGTCTGCCTCTTCGTGGCGTTGGCGGTGGGGCCGGCGTTCGCCAAGTCGCCCGCACCCGTGCAAGCCAAGAACGGGATGGTCGTCACCGCCCAGCACCTTGCCAGTCAGGTTGGGCTCGACGTGCTGCAGCAAGGCGGCAACGCCGTCGACGCTGCCGTCGCCGTCGGCTACGCCCTCGCCGTAACCCTACCGAGTTCCGGGAACATCGGCGGCGGCGGCTTCATGCTCGTGCACACCGCCGCGGGCGAGGACATCTTCATCAACTTCCGCGAGAAGGCGAGCCTCAACGCCACGAGGGACATGTACCTAGACGCGGATGGCAACGTCATCTCCGGCGCCAGCACGCAGTCGTGGCTCGGCATCGGCGTTCCAGGCACCGTCATGGGCCTCGAGTACGCTCGCGAGCACTACGGCACCATGAGCCGCGAAGCGCTCCTCGCCCCGGCCATCTCGTTGGCGCGCGACGGCTTCGTGCTCGTGCCGGGTGACGACATCCTCAACGTTCCGCTCGATGCCTTCCGCGCGGAGGAAAACGTGGCCGCCATCTTCCTCAAGGACGGCGAGCGCTACCAAGCTGGCGACACCATAGTGCAGTCGCAGCTCGCCGCCACCCTGCAGGCGATCTCTGACGGGGGCACAGACGCGTTCTACAAGGGCGCGATCGCGGACGCCGTCGTCGCCGCTAGTGAAGCGAACGGCGGCATCCTAAGCAAGGAAGACTTCGAGAACTACGCCGTGGCAGAGTACGACCCGGTCACCTGCAATTACCGCGGTTACGACGTGATCTCTTCGCCGCCACCCAGCTCAGGCGGCACCATCATCTGCGAGATCCTGAACATCCTCGAGGGCTACCCCATCGGCTACTTGGGCTTCAACTCGGCCCAAACCGTGCACTTCATGACCGAGGCCATGCGCCACGCGTACGTCGACCGCAACACGTACCTTGGCGACCCAGAGTTCGTCGAGAACCCACTCGAGCGGCTCCTCTCCAAGGATTACGCAGCCCAGATCCGGGCGAAGATCGTCGGCAACCGCGCCACGCTCTCGACGGATGTCATGCCAGGCACACCGCCGCACGAGGGCACGAACACGAACCACTACTCCATCGTCGACGCCGCCGGCAACGCGGTGGCCGTCACCTACACGCTCAACCTCAGCTTCGGCGTCAAGAAGATCGCCGGCGACACCGGTTTCCTCCTCAACAACGAGCTCGACGACTTCACCGTCAAGCCGGGCGTGCCGAACGCTTACGGGCTCGTCCAGGGTGAGGCAAACGAGGTCGCGCCGGGCAAGACGCCGCTTTCCTCCATGTCGCCGACCGTCATCACCAAGGACGGCGAGGTCTTCATGGTGACGGGCAGCCCCGGGGGCTCGCGCATCATCACCATCACGCTCGAGTCGATCATGAACGTCATCGACCACGGCATGGACGTCCAGGAGGCTATCGACGCGCCGCGCATCCACCACCAGTGGCTGCCTGACGTGCTGTACGCGGAGAAGTACGCGCTGTCGGCCGACACGCGCGCCATCCTCGAGGCGATGGGCCACGTCATCCAAGAAGGCGGTGCGTGGGGCTCCGCCGAGGCGATCATCAGGAACCTGACGACCGGCGTCCTGTCCGGCGCCAATGACAGCCGCAGGCCGCAAGGGGCGGCGCTGGGGTACTAGCGACCAGCTAGCCTTCGCTGCGTAGTAGCGCTCACCAGCGCCACGCAGGAACCCGCGGCGCACCAATTCGGGGTGCGCCGCGGGTTTCTGCCTTGATCGCCGATCGCGGCTAGTCAGAACTCTTCGGCCAACTCGAGATCAGTCGGCCAGCGTCAGCCGCCCCCACAGGTACGGCAGGAACTGCTTGCCCCCCAAGTTGAAGGACGCCCAGCTGATGCTGCTCTCGCGGATGTTGGCGCCTTCTCCCGCGTCAGCGAGGTCGCCGTCGAAGATCGTGACGTCGAAGTTGAACGGCTGGCCAACGGCTGGCTTGCCGCCCGGCATCTCGCTCCACGGGATACTGACTTCTACGTCGTAGCCAAGGTCGGTCTTCGCGGAAGCGAAGCGCGTCAATGGCGCCGTTAGGTCGGCGTCGCCTTGGTTGGCGTCGCCGTCGCGCGCAGCTATGGCCTCGAAGCCAGCCAGCGTGCATGGGAACACGCCTAGTTGAAAGACGGTCGAGGTGTCTTGGCTAGCGCCGCTCGGGTCGACGGAGACGAAGAGGGCGTCCGAGCGGTGGAAGCCGCGGGGGTTGTTAGCGGCGATGTTGCACACGACCGTCTGGTCCGTCACGGACACGCCAACGTACAGCGCCTCGTCCGTGTACGCCACGTAAACAGTGCCGCTGGAGTCGGCGTCATCGTCGGCTTTGCCCTGCCAGGTGTCCAGGTGCGAGATCTGGAAGCTGGAGGCGGCTGCGAGGTCGGAAAGGTCGCCGTCAACGACGATGGTGGCGGCCGGCTCGACCGCTAGGGTCGGGAGTACGTATGCGTCCGCGGAATCGGTGCTCGTAGCGCCGCCCACGGTAGCGGTGACGGTAACAGGCACGATGCCAGAGTGACGCCCTGCGGGGAGCGCCTCATCGGTCACGTTCAACTGCACCGTGACGGTGTCGGCGCTGGTGGGCGCGAGCGTGAACTCCGCGTTGTTCGCAACGGTAACGCCAGCAGGCAAGTCGAAGGTCAAGTTGCCAGTGACTTCCGCCGCACCGCGGTTGGTGACGGTGATAGACACGTCATTGGCGGCCCCGATATGCAGGGGGAGGCGCGTCGGCAGGCGCTGGATGACCTGTTGCGTGTGAGTCTCCGCCGCGAAGGTGCGGTAGCCAGCCACGTCGAAGAGCGGCTCAAAAGCCACCTCGACGGGCGCAACGATGCGCACCCAACCAACGTTGCTTCCCGCCACGTCGAGCCCGCCCTGCACGGCTTGGTAGCTACCGGTGAGGGTTACGGCAGCGTCTGCATATGCGCTCTCGGGGGCGACGACCGAGAAGGTGGCCGTTACGGTCTCACCCGAGGCGGCGGCAACGGCGCTCTGCCCTTGCGTGGTCGTGACTTGCCAACCGTCAGGGGCGGTCAGGTCAAGGCTCAGGTCGCTCATGGGGAGGTCAGTGCCGTTGACGAACGTCACCGTTACCGGCAGCGCCACTCCGTCAGCCGCCTCGTACGAGGCTGGCGCGACTTCGAGGCGAACGCCGGCTGGCGAGCGCCCAGCAGGTTCCAGCGCGCCCTCGAGCAGGCTTGCCTCGTTCGCCGAGACGGGCACGCGCGAGCGGATGAGCATGAACTGCGACGGCCGCGGGTTTTCGACGGGCACGGTACGGAACTGGTCCCAGCCCTGCGTGCGGTAGATGCGCTGCGCGAGAGCTGCGATGTCGGCGTAGGTCATGTCCGCCGCGCGCGAGAAGTCGTCAGATGGAATCGACGTGGTCGGCAGCGTTTCGCTGCTGCCGCCGTAGTACAGCTTGAGGGGGGTGAACGGCTGGAGGTACTCGTCGCTGATCTGCGCCGGGCACATCGCCGGGTCGCCGGCGCGGTCGAAGGCGATGGTGGCCGCACGCCCGGCTTCTTGGTGGTTCCCGTGAGTGCCAGGACCCGGCCACATGGTGACGATCACTTCTGGGCGGCGGAGGCGCACGAGGCGCACGACGTCGCAGATGAACTCGTCCCCACCCCACTTAGCGAGCGTCTCCTCGGCCGAGAGAGTGAAGTAGAAGTCCTGCAGGCCTAGCCAATGCGGCGAGTCAACGCCGATCAAGCCAAGCGCGATCCGCTCCTCCTCTTGCCTGATGAGGCCAAGGGAGCGACCGAGTTCGGGTCCGGTGGCGTTCGAGCCGCCCTCACCGCCGGTCAGGGTCACGACGGTGCCCTGGTAACCTTCATCGAGGATGTAGCGGGCGAACGTGGTCATTATGCTGCCGTCGTCGTCAGGGTGCGCGCCGACGAACATGAAGTCCACGTCCATCAAGTCGAGGCTGCTCCGCGTGCCGGAGTAGGAGCCTTGCGCGGCTGCGAACGCGAGGGCGCAGCCGACCAGCACGGCAACGAGCCTTCTAGAAAACGCCATTGTTAGTCCTTCCGAAAGTGAGTCCGTACCTCATGAGACCGCCCCCCGGACGTTCTCTCGGCACCTGCTGTCCCTCCTTCCGAAGCCGGACGTTGGCGCTAAAAAGTACGCCCTACTTCTGTCATGGCTTATGAAAAGCTATAACATATCGGGGCTGTTAGCCTTCATGAAGGCGATTCAGTTGTTAGGTGCTATGGCTGTGTCAGGATGCCTTATGGCTCGCGACTACAGGAAGTGGTTGCCTGTCAAGGGCTGCTCCACCCGAGTCTGTTGCTCAGTCGGCGGCCTCCGCTACGACCGTGTTGGTCAGGTCGCCAATCCTAGAGATGGAAACCGTCACAACGTCACCATCGACCAACCAGCGCTGCGGCTTGCGGCCCATCCCTACCCCTTGCGGCGTTCCGGTGAGGATCACAGTTCCTGCCTGCAAGGTCGTACCTGCGCTGAGAAACGCAATCAGGTCGGGGACGTCGAAGATCAGATCGCTCGTCGGAGAGTCTTGCATTACCTCGCCGTTGATGGTGGTGCGAACATGAAGTTGGCTCGGATCCGGGATCTCATCCGCCGTAACCAGCACTGGCCCGAGCGGACAGAAGGTATCGAATGACTTGCCGTACGACCATTGTCCGCCGCCCTTCTCGAGCTGCCAGTCCCGCGCACTTACGTCGTTTGCAACGGTATAGCCAAGAACGTAGTCCAGAGCGTCAGCTCGTGAAACGTCCTTGCAGGTGCGGCCGATCACTACTGCGAGTTCAACTTCGTAATCGACTTTGGTGCAAGGTTGGCCAGCTGGCAGCAATATTGGCGCGTCTGGACCTTGAACGCAAGAAACCGTCTTGTGGAACAGAATCGGGTACTTGGGTAGTTCCATTCCAGATTCGATGGCATGTTGGCGGTAGTTGAGCCCAATTGCCAGTATGGCTGTCGGCACCAAGGGGGCCAGGCGTCGAACAATCTCGACACGCTGGCCCGTCACCTCGAACGCGGAGGTCAAGGCGCCGTCAATAGCAAGGGTGCTTCCGTCCGCCTGAAGGGCGGCGTGCACGATGGAACCGTCCGAAGTCAGGCCTCGAATAATCTGCATCAAAACTCCTTCTGCGCGTCAACTATTGCGCGCAAGCTCACCAATTGTCGCTAAACATGCATCTCGGATGGCTTCATGGCAACCGCGATCCAGCGGCGTTTGCCACACTTCGTACATGTCGTAGTCGTACAACTCGCTAGGCGGCAAATAGCCGATTGAACCGTTGGTTACGTTCATCACGATAATGCGGTAATCAGGAAACGCTGACCTCAGATCCCTTTGCAGCGCGGTGAACGCTTCGCCGGGGTACCCGACAATGAAAGAGTCGCCCACCTTCCACACCCACACCGAGAAACGGTAGGTGTCGGCGTCCCCCAAGGTGCGCCGTAACCGGGCCTTTCGGGACCAGCGCTCTATGAGGTAAGGTTCCACGGCGGCAGCCAGTTCCCGATTGATCACTTCTAGGGTCGGATAATCGCTCTTGACAGGCAGTGAGAGCTCGACCCTGCGTGCAGTAACGCCACGTGACGCTTCAGAAGCTGGCCGCGAACGCCACACGCCAAGCGGCGCGCCCGACTCGACGACGCCCTCATATACCAGGTCTCTTCCCGGCTCGAGCATCCCCTCCAAGGTGGAGCAAACCGCCAAGCCCAGGCGCCTGCCGTGCTTGTCGGCCACCGCGACGTCGCCTTCGTACTGCCAGGCTGGCGCCATCTCGCCAGCAGCCCCTAGAAGGAACATGCACGGGGCGCCGTCCGTCGCCGCCTCGACGGTCTCACGCATTGCGCCGATGTAATCAGGAGAGAGTTTCGTGTTGTCCCACGCCAGAGTCGTCGGATGGCACGCGTAGTTGACGACGGTGGCCAACTGCTTGCCGTCGCGATCGGTTAACCGACCGACCATCAGTGTGTCGTCAGCGGGTCCGTGCGGGTGGTATCCCGTTAGGTAACGGCCGCCAGCTGGGTCGGGCAGGCTGCGTTGGGTGGCGAGGTCGCTACGCCCAGTGGCCCACACTAGTTCGCAATCCGCAATGGCCGCGAGTGCCTGGCGGCTGGCGTCCACGATCTGCGAACGCACCAGCTCGAGATACGGGGCAATTAGATGACCACCAGGCTTGCCTGCGTTCCCGATCGCTATGGACGGTCCGGCGTGCGTGTGGGACAAGCTGATCATTACGGCGGCCGGATCGAGGTCGAGCGCCTCAAGTACGCTTCCACGAACGAACTTCTCATCGGCCCCGTCCTGCCACCACCCAGCGTCTACGGCAACCAACACCACGGGTCGTGCGTTTGCGTTCTCGCGCAGCACCAAAGCCGTGACGCTAAACGGGCGGTGGACGCCGTCCGCGTTGTCTTTAAGCGCTGCGCCCCAGCTCCGAAAATAGATATCTACGGGCGGCGTGATGTCGCGCCGCGCTACGCCAGCCTGCACATGCACGCGCGTGAAGAGCCGCGACTTCGGGGTGGGCGTTGGTTGCAAGCGTACCGCCGAACTGACTTGGTCACTCATGTGTTGACTGCCTCACCAATCCCCGACGCTGCCGTCGGCGTTGAACGACCGCTGCAGGATCTCCTGCTCGAACGGGTGCTTCGCGATCTCGGCCTCGTTCAGCTCTACGCCGAGCCCAGGCTTGCGGTTGGGTCGCACGATGCGACCCTCCTTCTCAACCGTGAACCCTTCCTGGACAACGTCTGCACGCCAAGGGACGTCGCCATGGACGGTTTCACAGATGACGTAACTGGGTTGCGAGAACCCGAACTCGAGGGACGCGGCCGTGCTGACGGGCCCCTGCGGATTGTGCGGCGCAAGGGCAATCCGGTAGGCCTCGGCTAGGGCGGCGATGCGTCGCGCCTCGCTGAACCCACCACAGTGCGTGATGTCGAACTGAACAACGTCGCACCCTTGTGCAGCGAACAAGTCGCGAAAGGCGGCTAAGTGAGTTAGACGTTCGCCCGTGGCTACCGGCGTCGTGAGCGATGCCCGAATGTCGGCCAAGCCCTGCAAGGCCTCCGGCCAGCACGGCTCCTCGAAGAAGTAGAGGCCATAAGGCTCGAGCGCTTGACCGAACTTCATGCCCATGGCAGGGGATGGGCGTGCGTGGCAATCGACCATAATGTCGATGTCGTCACCAACCGCCTCGCGCATAGCCGAAACGTTGGCCTCGGCGTAGCGGATGGGCTTTAGGCCTTCAAGCGGCATAGTCTCGGGTACGGCCATGGCCTTGAAGGCAGTGAAACCGTCGGCAACCGCCGCGCGGGCCAAATCAGCGAAGCGTTCGGCGTCGTCAGGGCGAGTCCCGTAGAAGTCTTCCATGCGGCCGCCGCCCAGGTGCGAGTAGGTGCGGATGTAGTCGCGTACTGGCCCTCCCCAGAGCTGCGAGCATGGCACGCCAGCAACTTTGCCTGCTATGTCCCAGAGCGCCAAGTCGATTCCGGCGATGGCGGTCGAGCGTACGATGCCGTTGCCGTGCCAGAAATGCTGGCGGTACATCATCTGCCACAGGTACTCGACGCGGGTCGGGTCCTCGCCGATAAGTAGTTGCGAGAGGTCTTCGACTGCGCCAACGACCGAGCGCGTGTGCCACTCGAGAGTGGCCTCGCCCCAACCGTAAAGGCCGTCCTGGTCCGTGATTACCTTGACGAACACCCAGTTACGCATGCGCGCGTTGCACACGAACGTCTCAATGGCCGTGATCTTCATTCAGCGCCCCTTGCGAGTCGCGCGCTCATCCCATCTCCCCAACGATGCGCTCGGTTACCTCGAGCGTCTTGCTGATGTCGGCTGCGGTGTGGGCGAAAGAGATGCTGCCTTGCTTGGTAGGCGTGGGGAAGTGGAAGACGCCGTTCTCGATGAGACGGTTGCGGTACGCCTTGTCGCGCTCCATGTCGTGGTGGCGGGCGATGTCGAGCCAGTCCTTTGGCGCATGGTCCATGAAATAGACGACGAAAGCAGAGCGCTGCCTCACAATCGTGACAGGGTAAGAGGCTCCGGCAAAGATGCGCTGCAGGCCCTCCTCCATCTGGGCACCCAAGGCGTCGGTGTGGCCGTAAATCTCGTCCGTGCGGCCACGCAGCTTTCGGAGGGTAGCTATGGCCGCAGCCACGGGGACGGGGTGTCCGTTGTAAGTACCTGCGATCAGGACGCGCTTCTTTGGGTCAGGGTCGGCAGCGTGCGCCATGACCTCACGCTTGCCCCCAATGACGCCTAGCGGATAGCCATTGGCGATGGCCTTGCCGAACGTCGATAGGTCCGGGCGCACGCCGCACAGGCTCTGGTAGCCACCTAGAGCGTGCCGGAAGCCGGTCTTGACCTCGTCGAAGACAAGCACCGTGCCGTAGCGGTCGCACAGTTCGCGCAGGCCCTCGAGGTAACCAGGTTCTGGTTTGACGATTCCAACGTTCTGCAAGATCGGCTCGAGGATGAGAACGGCGATATCGCCGTCGCGCAGGACCTGCTCGGCAGCTGCAAGGTCGTTGAACTGAATGACGTAAGTATTCGCTTTGACTGTCGCCGGAATACCTGTGCTTAGTGGCCGCAGGTTCAGACCGCGGCCGTCGTCCCGCGTGGTCTGGGCTTCGGCTGGGTCCATGAGGTTGAACGCAACGTCATCCTCCCAGCCGTTGTAGCCGCCTTGGACGAGTAGCACGCCGTCGCGGCCGGTGTGGGCGCGCGCCAGGCGAATGGCATAGGACGTCGCCTCCGAGCCCGTGTTAGTCACCTGGACCTGGTCGAGCGTCGGAACGCTTTCGACGATCAGTTCGGCGAGCTCTCCCTCCCAGGCAGTCGTGCCCGCCCCGAATAGCGAGGCGCCGCTCTTAATCACGTCAATGACGGCACCGTCCACCTCAGGGTCGCCGTGGCCGAGGAAGTACGGAGCGAAGGCGGCGTGATAGTCGATGAAGCGGTTGCCTTCGATGTCCCAGAGGTATGCGCCCTTACCCCGCTCGAATACTCGAACGGGTTCGATATGGCGATTCAGCGAGAAGAGCCCTCCCGGGATGTAACGCTGGTTGCGTTCCCAAATCCGCTGGGTGGCGGCCGCAAGGGAAGCACCCGGAGAGTTGGGGTTCGAAGCGTGGGTACTCTGCGTCTTCTGCATCATCGCCTCCGCGTCGCGGGCTGCTACTTCCGCGCCTTTTCTCACATGGCCCGACTCGAGCTCGCTGACTCGCCTAGCGCGCTTGGAGTCAAATCCGTCCGGTCAACCGGCGGCCTTACGGTGAATCACATCGTATAATTTATCCTATATCGCACGCAGGGGTGCCAGCTATCGGCGCGCGCTCCGATACCCGGCGCGCGCCACGGGAGGCAGACGTTGACTATCGAGAGCGTCGTCGCACATACGCTTCGGCTACAGCTCGAGCGCCCCGTGCGCACCAGCAACCTCGTCATAAAGGAGCGCGAGTTCGTGTTCGTTGAGGTGCGGGCCCGCAAAGCTCCTGGCCTCTGCGGGTACGGTTTCGGCTTCACGCGCGGCGGTCTTGTTGCAGAGACAATCAACCGAACGCTTCGCCCACTGCTCGAGGGGCGCGAGTCGGGCGAGATTCACACGCGTTGGCGTGACATGTACCTCGGCACGCGCTACCTGGGCAGGAAGGGACTGCTGATGCGGGCCATCAGCGCCGTTGACCTTGCCCTGTGGGATCTCAAGGGCAAAGCCATCGGGGCTCCCTTATGGAGCATGCTCGGGGGCTCGAGTACTCCGGTGCCAGCGTTCGTCGCAGGCGGTTACTACGGTCCAGGTACTGAACCAAGCGCCGTCGTTGAGGAGTTCGCTCAATACGCTGACGCTGGCTTCCAGGGCGCAAAGCTCAACGTCGGCGGGCTCAGCCTGGCAGCCGACATAGAGCGCGTTGCTGCCGCACGAACCGCCCTTGGTGAGGTCACAGCGCTCATGGTGGACTTCAACGGCTCCCTCCACGACGCTAAAGAAGGGTTGCGGTGGGCGGAAGCCCTCGCCCCGTTCAGGCCAGCCTTCCTCGAAGAGCCGTTCCTTATGGACGACCTCCCGTCACTCCGCGAGTTCTATGAACGTTGTGACTTGCCCGTAGCTCTGGGCGAAGACGAGTCGGGTCGCTGGGCTTTCGCCGAACTCATGCAGCCTCGCACCCTCGACGTTCTGCGCCATGACGCCACGCTCGTCGGTGGCGTCTCCGAATGGCTGAAGGTGGCCGGGCTGGGGCTTGCACACCGCGTTGACCTGTTCCCCCACTGGTTCCCCGAGGTACACATCCACCTGGCAGCGACATTCCCAGAATGCAAAGGCGTCGAGTTGATTGCGCCGGAAGCAGGCATCATGAACTTCCATGAACTACTCCACAACCCCGTTTCTCAACGCGGGGGTTACGCCGACGTGCCGGACGGGCCAGGGCTCGCGATCGAGTGGGACCTGGACGCCATCGAGAAGGCGGTGGTGGCGTGAGCGGCGGTACGCAACCCAGAGGCAACCAGGGCCCTGACGGCCTAAGAGGACGAGTAGCGCTCATTACAGGCGCCGCGCGCGGCATAGGCCTGGCGATCGCAACGGCCATGGCTCATGCTGGCGCCAAAGTCTCCCTTGCCGACGTGGACGGCGCGGCGGCTAGCGCCGCAGTAACGGAGTTGGCTGATCAGCCAGGCCTAACGCAAGCGGAACTCCACGCGGCCAGCGTCGACGTTAGCGATAGTGCTCAGGTTCGTACTTGGGTCGAGCAGGTAGGAGAGCGCTGGGGCAGCATCGACATCCTCGTGAACAACGCAGGTGTGCAGTTCAACTGCGCGGCAGAAGACCTGAGCGACGCCGACTGGCAACGCGTTCTGGCGATCGACCTTACAGGTGCCTTTTACTGCAGCCGCGAAGCTGGCACCGTGATGCTGGCACAAGGCCGCGGCACCATCATCAACATCGCCTCCATAGCTGCTCGCTTTGGAATGCCGCGCCGCTTGCCATACGTGGTGAGCAAAGCAGGGGTAACAGCGCTTACGCGCGGCCTAGCGACCGAATGGGCAGATCGTGGTGTACGGGTCAACGCAATCGGGCCTGGTTACGTCGAGACCGACTTAGTCCGATACGCCTTCGAGCAGGGCCACATCGACCGGGATGCCATCGTCGCCAAGATCCCGATTGGTCGCCTTGCCCAGTCGCGTAGCATCGCCGACGCCGCGATTTTCCTCGCGTCAGACGCCGCGGATTACATCACGGGGCAGACGCTCTACGTCGATGGTGGGTACAGCGTCTTCAAGTGACGGTCCCGGTACAAGGTGCGGTAGCGACTTCAACGCTATTCCGGCTCTTGCGCCAGCGCGTCGTGGACCACCCTCCCGAACGGAAGGCTGAAGTCCGCGCGCCACAGATAGCCGACCTCAACGGACTTCACGGGCAACAGATGTAGCGGGAACTGAGCGTTCGGCCTCAGCTCCACCGTGGCGGGCCCCTTCCAACACTCGTGAACCACGACATCAGTCAAGATGCGTGCGGTGACCTGACGAACGGCCGACTCACCAGTGATGTGTGGAATCACCTTGTAGTTGAGGTTCGTCGCGAAAGGCACTACGGCCTGCAGCTCGGCGATGTCGCCCGGCTGTTGCTTGAACGGCGTCGTGACCGTCGCCACGTCTAGCCCGTTGCGCGCCGCCACGCCTACCACCAGGTCGCCCCTTACCTCTATCTTGGGTTCGCCGAGTTTCTTGGGCTGACCGTACACCTCGCGGCCGGTAGCCAGGCCGCCGTCCGTGCTCAGCATTAAGAGCGACGAGTAGGCGCCGCGGACCTCTTCCCCATCGTCCGCCCTCAACCGGGCATCGAGTTGTACGGCGAACTCCTGGTGCGGTCCGAACCAGTCCGGGTCGCTCATGCGGTAGAAGTGCAGCAACACGATATCGCTGACCGCCTCCAAGGGTGGTGGCAAGAACCGCGCGATCGCGCTTGGCGCCGACCTGTACGCGACCGTAAGAACCGTAGTGTCGCGGAAGCGAATCGGGAACCGTGGAACCAACGGAGCGCCTATCGGGGTCGAGAACGCGTCCGCGAATTTCTGCGCGCTGTCGTCGTCACGCTCTGCACTCATCTGCTCAACCACCCTCCATCAACTACCACCGTCGTGCCGTGCATGAAGTCCGATGCTGGCGATGCTAAGAACAGACATGCGCCGTCGATCTCGTCCGCCCTGCCCCAGCGTCCGGCTGGCACGCGCACCAGCAACTCGCGCTCCCTGACTGGGTCGGCCTTGAGGTCGGCCAGTAGGTCGGTGTCCATGTACCCGGGGGCAATTGCGTTTACGTTAACGCCGCGGCTGGCCCACTCGTTGGCAAGCGCTTGCGTGAGGCCCACCAACCCATGGCGGCTGGCAGCGTAAGCAGGCACCGTGTAGCCGCCCTGGAACGCCAGTACAGATGCGATGTTGATGATCTTGCCTGACCCCTGCGCCAGCATCTCGCGCCCGGCCCGTAGGCATAGCGCGAACACGGTGCCCATGCTCAACTCCACCACTTCGTCCCACTCTGCTGCCGTCCACTCGAGCGCTGGCTTGCGCACGAAGGTGCCGGCGTTATTAACGAGCACGTCGACGCTGCCCCAACTGCTCAGGCACGTCGCAACAACTTCCTCCACCCCGGCGGGAGTGGTTTGGTCGCAGACCACCTGTACCGCCTCGCCACCCACAGCTCGAACGCGTTCGTGGGTGGCATCAAGGTTGGCCTGCCTACCGACCAGCACGAGTTTCGCGCCTGCACGCGCCAAGGCTACGGCCATAGAAGCACCAAGCCCGCGGCTCGCTCCCGTCACGATTGCGGACTTGCCAGTGAGACCGAACAACTCTTCAAGGTAAGACAGAGACTCCAATGTGCAGCTCCTCAGGTCATCTGGTGTGGGTCGAAGGCATCACGAACGGCGTCGCCGACAAAATTGAAGCTCAGGGCGGCCTCAACGAGGATGGCCACAGCGAAGGCAGGGGTTCGAGAGGAGCATGGGAACCGTGAGGTTGAGGTACACGGTGGTGGTCTACGCCAATTGACGTGTAGAGGTCCGCGACAACTGAGTGGGTGACGCCACCGACAAGGCGGATGTCGGTGGCGACCGCCTCAAGTGCGCTCGCGCTGCGACCGGCCATGCAAACGCTGGCTCCCTGGGCGGCATGTGCCACGGCCATGGCAGTGCCGAAGGGCGGCTCGCTCCCGTCACCAAGGTGCGCTTGCCTACTAGCGGCCCCGAACCCGGAGACCCATGACTTCGGGCGTACGCGGCTGTCTCACCGTCAGGCACGATCATCAGTACCCTCCAGCCAGAGCCAGGGCGTTGGCGGACATTCCGCCATCGACCACGATCTCGATTCCAGTGATAAATGAGGCATCGTGCGAGCACAGGAACGCGGCGGTGGCGGATACGTCGTCCGGGACGCCGCGGCGGCCGACTGGATGACGCGCCCTAACTTCCTCTGCGCGCGCAGCCGCTGCTGCCGGCTCCATAGCGTCGAGCTGAGCCTGCCAAATGGCCGTGTCGATGTAACCAGGGGAGATTGCGTTGACACGCACATTCGGCCCAAGGTCCAGGGCTAGGGCGCGAGTCATGCCAAGCACGCCAGCCTTCGCCCCGCTGTATGCGACGTAGCCCTTCGCCGAGAACCATGCCATGACCGACGAGATATTGACGATCGCACCCTGGCCCGTGGCGACGAGGTGCGGTGCAGCAGCGCGCGACACGCGGTATACCCCACCTAGATCGATATCCATCACGCGCGCATATTCTGCCTCGGTTAGCTCGGCGAGTGACGTGCCGCCAGACACCCCTGCAGAGTTCACGAGATGATCGATGCGACCATGATCAGTGACGACGGCCGCGATTAGTTCGTCGACGGACGCAGCATTGGCTACGTCAACGTGGAATGCGGTCGCCCGCACGCCGCTACCTCTCACCTCTGCAGCGGCGGCTTCGGCCGCGGACATGTCGATGTCGGCAATCACGACAGTGGCACCCAGCGCGGCGAAGCGCCGTGCGACGCCTTGGCCAATGCCTGAGCCACCGCCGGTCACGATCGTGACCGTGTCTGCAAAGGGCCTATTGCCGGTCATCTGGCTCGTCTTGCCGTCATGCTCACCCACGTAATTCTCCCTTCGCGCCATTCGGTGCGGGAAAATACTTCATGCCCTGCTCCACACGCGCTCGCGCCCGCGCATGCCTATACGCGCGAAGCCTCTCGCTACCAGCGCCTCAAGGTGCGCTTGCACGCTGAAGGCAGCGGTTACAGACGGCTCCACGCCGGGCGCCGCCACAGGCACTACCTCTCCGGTTAGTTCCCTCAAAGTCATGTCATCTCGGAGGGCGGCCCGAACTGCACCATCAAGGCGCCGCACGAACGCCTCGCTGAGATCGCAAAACGCCGTCACCCGTGAACCGCGCATGACCGGGAAGTGGGCCGTGCATAGCACCTTGACTCCAAGGTGGCGGATTCTGCTGATGGTGCCAAGGTAAGCGGCCACATCGAGGTAAGACGGGATCGCGTCCAGTTTCCCACCCGCCCACTGCCCATCACCTAGGATCGCGTCCGACGCCAACAACACGCCGCGCTCAGCGTTCCACAGACCAATGTGTCCGGCGGAGTGCCCTGGTAAAGGCACCACGCTCAACTGCCCACCATTAGCAAGTGGGAAACGGTCGCCAGATACCAAAGCCGTGACCGGCGTCGGCGACCCAAGCAAGCTGGCCACCCACTTCTTGGCTGCCGCTGGCGTGGGGTACTCGAGCTCCAGCCAGTCGTAGTATTCGCTCAGGTGCAAGTCAGGGTCACTCGCCCAGGCCACGTCGTTCTCATGCGCGTAAAGGCGGCAAGCCGGGTTAGCCGCTAGCAGCTCCGCATTACCGCCGAAGTGGTCGGCGTGGGCGTGGCAAATAACGCCCGTGTCGATTACTGCGCCGGGCTGCAACTGTTGGAGCGCTGGCAGGACCAGGGCGTCGATATTGCCGACGCAACCCGTATCAGTAACCAACCACCCCGCCTGCGTGCCGGGCTGCTCCGGCCGCACTGGCTGGTCGACGGCTTCAACAGGACCAACGCCCTCAACCAAGTAGAGCGCAAGTGGCATGCTGGTGCCGGTCACGACCGTGTCGATGCGGTGCAGTCCATCGTCTACCTGCGATAGTCCGGCGGCGCCGTTCACGTGTTTGCACTTGCGGCGATGAACCTCATTACCCTCCGCCTCCTTCTGGAACACCTACTTGCCCGGACTTCCGGCGTCGCGATGTCACACCTTGAGTTTGGGGTCGAGCGCGTCGCGCAGCCCATCTCCCAGTAAGTTCGCAGCTAATACGGTGAGCGCAATGGCTGTTCCAGGGAACACCCCGAGCCACCACGCCTGTCGAATGAACTGGCGCCCATCGGAGAGGATCGCGCCCCATTCAGGCGCCGGAGCCTGAGCACCTAGGCCGAGGAAGTTCAGCGCTGCTCCGGCAAGGATGGCGTTGGCGATACCCATGGACGCCATCACCATCACGGGCGTGAGGATGTTCGGAAGTACGTGCCGCAGCATTATTCGGGCGTTTCCGCTTCCGAGGGCGCCTGCGGCGTCGACATATACGCGTCCGCGCGCCTCAAGGACGGAACTCCGCACCATTCTCGTGTAGTACGGAACCCAGGCTATGCCAAGGGCGATCATGATGTTCGTCAGTCCAGTCCCCAATATCGTCACCACCGCTAGGGCAAGCAAGATCGGTGGGAACGCGATCCACACGTCCACGAAGCGCATAAGGAGTAGGTCAAGCCAGCCGCCATAGAACCCGGCGGCCAGGCCGAGCAAGATGCCAGCGATGGCGGCCAGCGAGATCGGCACCACGCCCATCGGCAGCGAGAGGCTCCCGCCGTATAGGACGCGGGCAAACACGTCGCGACCGAAGTGGTCGGTGCCGAACAGGTGCTCGGTACTAGGTGGTTGCAGCCGGTCGCGTGGACTCACTTTCGTCGGATTGTATGGAGTCAGTACTGGCGCCAGCAGCACTATTACAACGAGGATCGTCATCAGCGAAGCTCCGGCAACGAAGCTAGGCGTGCGGCGTAGCCTGCTCAGCGTTTGCGCAAGCGGGGTTCTATTGCGAGGAGCGGCAGTCGTCATTCGTACCTAATCCTGGGATCGATGAACGCGTAAAGGGCATCAACCGTGAGGTTTACGAGCACGTACAGCACGGCGGCTACGAGAACGACACCTTGCACCACGGGCGCGTCGCGGTTGATTACGGCCTTCGTAACAAGCGTCCCGAGGCCCTGCCGTGCGAACACGTTCTCGATCACGACCGCGCCTCCTATCAGGGTCCCGAACTGCATTCCGAACATCGTCAACACGGGAATGAGCGCGGCACGGAAGGCGTGTCGCAGCACGACGGGGCGCATCCCCAGCCCTTTGGCTTTGGCGGTCCGGACGAAGTCTTCCCTGAGTACCTCTAGTAGACTCGCCCGCGTCAAACGCGCGAGGACCGCGGATTCCGCGACCCCAAGCGCGATGGCAGGCATGATCAAGGGCCGTAACCCATGCCCGGTAATCGGCAGCCAACCGAACTGCACCGAGAAGAACTGAATCATCATCAACCCAAGCCAGAAACCCGGGATCGAGATGCCGATAAGCGCTACGGTCATTCCGCTTAAGTCGAGCCAAGTGTTGTGGCGCAGGGCCGCTATCATGCCGAGTGGCAGGCCGAGGATGACGGCGACTCCCATTGCAGCGACAGTGAGCTCTAGCGTGGCCGGGAAGTTCTCCCGGATGAGCCGCAACACTGGGTGATACCCGAAGAACGACACGCCGAGGTCGCCTTTGAGCAGTCCAGCAAGATAATTCCCGAGACGTACGAAGAGCGGGTCATCTAGCCCAAGTTGGCGGCGTAGTAGCGCCATCTGGTCGGGCGCTAGTTTCACCTGGGTCATCATGGCGGATACTGCGTCGCCCGGAATAAGGGCGATGACGAAGAACACGACGATGGCGATGCCGAGTAGCACGGGCACCGTCAAGAGAAGTCGTCTTCCGAGATAACCGATCACGAGCGCAACATTGCTGTCCTGTCGACCGCACAATCTATTTGAGGGGTTGGGGAGTCCCAGAAGCAGGGCTCCCCAACCTGCGAAACTCGTTCAGTCGGCGAACGACGCTCCGGCGAAGTACTTGTAGTAGCCAGTGCCGTCCACCACGAAGCCGGTCAGGTTCTTGTCGTGAGCAGCGTAGAAGTACAGCTCGAAGATGGGAACCATCATGGCGTTGTCCATAATGAAGTGCTGGATCTCGTGGTACTTGGCGGTGCGGGCAGCGTCGTCGGTCTCTACCCCTGCGGCCGCGAGCATCTCGTCCAGTTCCGGACCTTGCCAGAAGTGGCCGCTTGGGAAGGTGCCGTAGCCTTCCGAGCTCCAGTCGCGCGTCATCAAGGTAGCAGTGGCGAACACGTCGCCCATCGCCGGGGCTGCGTACTGACCTGACGCGACGGCCGCCGTGTTGGACGGGCCCTGAGTGGTTAGGACGCTAGCGTCGAAACCGACATCCTGCAAGTACGCTTGCATGAGGTAAACCCAGTCGTTCCAGCTCTTGTTCTCGACGAGCACGACCTTAAGGGTCACGCCGTCCTTCTCGCGCACGCCGTCGTTGTTAGTGTCGACCCAGCCAGCGTCGGTCAGGAGCTGCTCGGCCTTCTCTGGATCGTACGGGTACATGGTTTCGAGTGACGGGTCATACTCAGGGAAGTTATTCGACAGGGGGCCGTACGCTGGAACTGTCATGCCGAAGTAGACGGTGTCGACTATTCCCTGCTTGTCGACCGCGTAGTTGATTGCCTGGCGCACGGCGAGCTCGTTGGTCGGGGACATGTTCGTGTTCAGGTAGTTCATCTGTGGCATTCCTGGCAGCTGGAAGCCGCTTACGGCGAACGCTTCAGAGTCGCGAATTCGTGCGATATCGGCGAATGGCAACATGTCGAGGAACTGCGTCTCGCCCGCTTCCAGTGTTGCTAGCCGCGTTTGGGCCTCTGGAATGAACTGGAACACTAGCTCGTCAAGAAGGGCGGGGCCGGACGTGCCGAACATCGGGGAGCCCCAAGTCCAGTTGGGGTTGCGTACCAGCGTGATGTGGCTGCCGCTGACCCATTCCTTGAACATAAAAGGTCCAGTGCCGATAGGGTTGTAGCCGCCCTCTTGGCCGACCTCAGTGATGTAGGCGATGTCGGAAACGCCGAAACCAGGGTCGGCTAGCTCGATGAGGAGATCAGGGCGTGGCGCCTTGAAGGTCACGGTGACGTCATTGCCATCGACACTCACACCAGCAAGTGGTTCAGAGAGCTGGCTCCAACTACCGCCAAGCAGTTCCGTGTTCGTGCGGGCGAAGTCGAACTGATCGGCCACACCCTGCGCAGTGAGCGCGTCGCCGTTATGGAAGGTGACACCACTGCGGATCGTGAACGTCCACTCCGTCTTCTCGTCATTAGCCGACCAGGCCGTTGCGAGACCAGGATAGATGGTGTAGTCCTGTGCGAGGTATACGAGCGTCTCGAATATCTGTGCGGTCACCTCGCGCTCGTTGACGTTGCGACTACCGAGAGTTGGATCTAGGCTAGACGGTTCTTGATTGCCCGCGAACACGAGGCGATTTGCGCTAGCTTGGGCGAAAGCTGCACCCCCGACGGCCAAGCCCAGCGTAAGTAGGCCTACCAGGGTTAAGAGCCGAACGATGCGGAATGAACGCGAGTGCTGTCGAGACTGACTCATCTGCAAGTAACCTCCGTTTGGACGGGTGTTCTACGATGAAGCGCGTGCGTGAGGTGTTTAGGACTAGTGGTCGTGGGATAGCTCCCAAATCAAGCGGGAGTAGTTTCGGGCCGCAGCGAAAAACGGATTCACTGGGTCCACGTGCCGCCGACGCTTCCTCCTTTTCGTATGGTCCTCCGCCTTGTGCCCGAGCCGGCGGGTGAGTGTGGCTTGTCTCTATTTTATATAATCTAACATGCGCTAGAATGCAAGGCCGGGGACCCGGGAGGCTATTGAGCATGATGCGGACGAAGCAAGACTACGCCTATCAAGTCATCAAGGGCCGCATTACTGCAGGCGACCTTCTACCTGGTCAACGCATAGTGGTTAACCGGTTAGGGCACGAGATCGGCACTAGCGCCATTCCCGTGCGGGAGGCACTGCTCCGGCTAGAAGCCGAAGGCTTAGTCACCCTTACGCCCCACATCGGGGCCGTCGTCTCGCTCATCACAGGCGAGACGATTAAGCGAACGCTCGAGTCAATGGCCGTCCTAGAGGGGTACGCCACACGTCTCGCACTCCCGCGCGCAAGCGAGATCCTAGACGCCTTGAAGCACGATGACGCCATGATGGCGGCGGCTCTTGAGGCCGAGGACTGGGAAGCGTTCAGTGCCGGTAACCGCAAATTCCACTTCACCATCTACGGTGTCTGCGATAACGACATATTGACCAACTCAATCCAGTCGTTGTGGGGTCAGCTTGACTCCTACCTAAGCGCTGCAGCCTTCTACTTGATGCCGGACCGGGCCCAAGGATCGATCAACGAGCATCACGCCATCATGGACATGCTCGCAAACACGGAAACCGATCCGCTGCAACTCGAGCTTGCCGCACGCGAACACAAGCTCAATACGGCTCGGCGACTACAACTTCAAGACCGTAGGTTCGCGCCAAGTCTGGCGGCCGCAGCCTCGCGGTAAGAGGAGCGGGCCCCTTACCCAACCTCCCCCAACGCCGCCGCCAGCCGTTCGAACGCCGCAACGCCAACGTACGCTTGCAGCGACACGCGCGCGTACAGTTGCCCACCCACCGATGTGATCGCCACTTCCACGCCTCGTTCGCGTAACCGGTCACCGAGCTCGGCCGCCTGAACGTCACCCCCGTCGACCCCGAGTGGCACCGCCTGCATCGGCAGGCGAGCGGCCGCTTGTTGCTGAGTACCTAGTGCGGCGGTAAGGCGCTGGACTCCCTGGTTGAGCACCGAAACGTTGCGCTCGCGGAGTTCACGGAAGGTCATGCCGAGGTGCTCGAGCGGGAAGTCGAGGGCGGCAGGCAGCGCGAGGTAGGCCGTGGCGTCCTGGGTGCCCAGGTAGGTGAACGAGCCTGGGTACCCGCGCCACGCGCCCGCACTGGCGACTAGTGGTTGAACCCGCTCGCGCCACTGCGGCGCCACCACGAGCGCTGCGGCCGTCCGCGCAGAAAACGCCCATTTGTGCAGGTTCCCAAACCAGAACGCCGCTCCGGCGGGCACGGGTGAGTCGATGAGGCCGGGGGCGTGCGCACCGTCGATGAGGATGGGGACTTGACTGCCGAGCGCGGCGCACACGGCCTCGACCGGCAACCGCAGCGCCGAGGCCGAGGTGATCTGGTCGAGAACCAGCAACGCCGTTCGCTCGTTCACCGCGGCAGTCAGGTCCGCAACGAGCGCTTCCTCGAACTCGGCTTCCGTCATTCCATGCGGGTCGGGCAGCGGAACGCTGCGCGCCACGGCGCCGCGCTCCGCGCACGCTCGAGCGATCGCGGCCTTCACCCACGGGTAGGCGTGGTCCGTGTAGACGATCTCGGCCCCCGCCTCCAGCCGCACGCTCTCGAGGACTACCTGCGCGGCCTCGGTGGCGTTCTGCACGAGCGCGAGGCCGTCGGCGTCCGTGTTAAGCCACTCGGCGACACGCAGCCTGACGGCGTCCATCGCGGCCGCCAACTCCGTGCGGTAGAAGCGCTCGGGGCTGCGTTCAACCGCCTCCGCCGCTCGGCGCTGCGCTGCTAGCACCGGCGTTGGCACGGCGCCGTACGAACCGTGGTTCAGGTGCACGACCTCAGGATCGAGGAGCCACAGCTCGGGCTTGAGTGCGTGTGTGATCGAAGCGTGCGTAGCGGGTTGTTCTGCTGAGGAGCGCGGTGCCATGTAGTCAGTATCGCGCAGCGCAGGCTCGAGTCGAGAGTCGCGCGGTTCTTCGACACGTGCGCACTACGGGTGCACCAGCTGGACACGTTCTCGATGAACGTCGACGACTCGCCGTTCCTTCAGCCCAGCGCCGTTTCCAACAGCCGCGGCGCGCGCCGCGCCTTGGTCACCTGCTCGAAGGCGTAGGCGTAACGCAGCACGGCGGCGTCGCGCCAGGCGGTGCCGAAGATCGACATGCCCCACGGCAAGCCGTGCACGAACCCCGCTGGCACCGTGGCGTGCGGGTAACCAGCCACGGCTGCCGGGCTGGCCGCCGAACTCAGTGGCCGCTTCGCGTCGCCGTACACGTGGTCGATGAGGCTGGCGGGCCCCATCGTCGGGCAGATCAGCGCGTCTAAGCGGTGTGCGGTTAGGAGCGCGTCGATGCCGTCCTCGCGGCACATGCGGCGGCTGGCGGCTAGCGCCTCGAGGTAGGCGGGGTCCGTGAGAGGCCCTTTCGCCTGGGCAGAGAACAGGAGCTCTTGGCTGAAGAACGGCATGGAGCGCCCGGCGTTAGCGCTGTTGAACTCGATGACTTGCGCCAACGTTCGCGGTTGCCCGCCGCTTGGCAGGTCTTCCAGGTACGCACTGACGCCGTGCTTGAACTCGTAGAGCAAGACCTCGCGCTCGGCGGCCCGCCACTCACTCAGGTGCGGCATGGCCAAGTCGTCGACGAGGTGCGCTCCAGCAGCCCTCAGCACCTCGAGTAGCGCCGTGAACTGCAGCTCTACCTCAGGGTGAGAATCCACGAACCCACGGATCACGCCGAGTCGCACGCCATCGAGGCCACCGGGCTGCAACACGTCTGCTGCATCGACGAAAGCGCCCGCCGGAACGTTGGCCGAAGCAGGGTCGTTGGGGTCCGCGCCCTGCATGGCGGCGAATAAGAGCACCGCGTCCTCGACGGTGCGCGCCATCGGGCCCGCGGTGTCCTGGCTGTGGGCGATGGGGATGATGCCGGCGCGCGAGACGAGGCCGACCGTAGGCTTGAAGCCGACGACCCCGTTCGCGGAGGAGGGCCCGAC